>JBPOHW010000007.1:0-156953 GCA_052035095.1 Candidatus Moraniibacteriota bacterium | reverse complement strand
CACCTAAAAAAAAATTTTTTTACATTTTTGCCCCCATCGATATCATCTTGTAAAAAAAATTTTTTTTGGCGGTGTCCGCAACTCTCAAGAGAGCAAAGGCTAAAGTGCATTGGTATTATTCCCATTGTACGAGTCCAAGTCGGTTTTGAATTCGCGACCGTAAATTCGGACGAGCGCCAAGAAAAAGGACACGATGATGGGGCCGATCAAAAATCCGGAAATACCAAAGAGCGAAATTCCGCCGATCGTCGAGAAGAAAACCATGAGCGGATGAATCTGCGTATCGCGCCCGACCAGTCTCGGTCGCAAGATATTGTCCACCGTCGAAATAATACTGGCGCCAAATATGAGGAGAAACGCTCCCTGCCACACATCACCCGAAAAAAGAAGCCAGAGCGCGGCCGGAAACCAGATGATACCGGTTCCGATAAACGGAATGAGCGAGAATACCCCCATCACCGCTCCCCAAATCGCAGGCGATGAAAGTCCGGCAACCGCAAATCCGATGCCGCCCAAAACGCCCTGAACGAGCGCGACAACGAGCGATCCCCTGATCACGGCGCGGCTCATCGAGACGAAGTCCTTCATCAGTTCTTCATCTTCATTGTCGGGAAGCGGACTCACGCGCTTCAAAAATCGAACCGCCCGCTCGCCGTCCACAAGGAAATAAAACAACGTGAAGAACAACGAGAAAACCCAAAAAATAAAACTCGCGGCGCCGCCGTAAATCGTCTCCAAAAACGAAAGAATCGCGCCGCTTCCGCCGGCGACATTCCCCAGCATATCTTCGATTTGAATATCCTGCGTCAAGAAATATTCGCCCACTACGGGGAGACCGAGAAGCCACGATTCAATCCCTCCCGCCACTTCGCCAAGCGAATGATTGCTCGCCGAAAACGACGCGAGCGCGCTCGTCGCTTCCCCGACCACGAGGAGCGTCATCACCACAACCGGCAAGATAACCAAGAAAGCGACGAGCAACAAAACGCCCGCCGCGCTCCATCCGCGATGCCCGCCCAAGAGGCGAAGAAACAGTTGGTACTGCGGAAAAAAGATCGTCGCCAAAACCGCCGCCACCAAAACCGCTGTAAGAAACGGCTCCATCACAAAAAACGCCACCACGCCCGCCGCGAAGAACACGAGAAAGAAAAAAATCGTATTGAGATTGGGAACCCGCATGGAACTATTATACCACAGATATCTTTCTTCCCGATTCCAAAACTTCAAAAGACACTCGAGTCGCACCCTCCGGCACGAGTCCCGCCGCGCGCTCCGGCCACTCGAGAAGGACGACTCCGAGAGGGTCATTGGCCCATTCGAGGAATCCCTGCGCGCGCAAATCATTCTCTTCCACGCGATACGCGTCCACGTGATAGACGCGCTCGATGCCGTTCTTCGAAACGGGAAGATCGTAGCGCTTCATAATGACGAAGGTTGGACTCGTAAACGGCTCCTTGGCGCCCATCGCTTTGAGAAACCCCTGCGCGAAGGTCGTCTTTCCCGCGCCCAATTCTCCCGAAAGCGCGACAACCCCCGGTCGCGCGCGTTCCGAAAACCCCGCCCCAAACGCCCGAAGTTCCTCCGCGGATTGTGTGTAAAATGTCGACATAAAAAATTTGACCCCTCAAGCGTACAACACCTGAGGGGTTTCGTGCAAAAATTCTACTAGTTATAAATATAAGGTTTTTTTCTCACCTCGCTAGAAAGCTGAATTCGAGGCTCCTCGGAAGCGCCGAAAAAATAATGCGTCCCCGAGCAACAAAAGCAGACTTCCTGATTATTCCATATTGAAAGCCTTCTGCCGCAAGAAGAACAAGTTCGCCCTTTTGAAGAATTGTATTTCTTCTTCATACCAACCTCTCCAAACAATCTATGGAATCTTCCCCGACAATATCCATCCCCTGATCACGAAACACTTCTTCCGTGAATTGTTTAGAGAGAAATCGATCAATACATCGTTCGCACCCGAGACGACAAGAGTTCGTCGGAGCAGCGATACATGCGGCAAGGGAAGCGTCTCCATCCCATTCCTCCGCACAGTGAGTATTGTCGCAACCAACTTCAAGATTTCGACTGATTATACCAGCCATTTTTTTCTCCTCGTTTTTCCCCGAAAAAATCGGCTCAGGGAATGCCGTTTGTCAGGACAAAAAATCTCAGGACGTCAGAACGCAAAGAATAAACAAGGCTAGCAAACCGATGCAAGCCAACACAATGGCCACCACCCATTCAAAAGTATTCTTCACAAAGAGAAAAATCGAAAACGTCGCTTCGGAAAGAGCGTGAAGCCCACCCGACGAGAACGCCGCTCGAATCGCAGATTGCGTTCGTCGAAAAATCACCTTCCGAACCGGATACATTTGCCACGCAAGGAGCAGCGGCAAACAAAGAGAAACCAAAAGAATCATCCGAACATCACTGTCCATGGCGCACCTCTCTCGCTGTTGAAACGGCCATTTCCCTCTTTTGGACTTTGCGGTACCGCGATCGCCTCAAAAAGAGAGAAATATCGTCCCAACAGCCTCCTTGTTAAGGAACATTCGAACTTTACCATTCCGCTACCTGTTTGTCAATTCCGACAGACATCGTTCATTCTCCGTTTGTTTGACCTCGTCCGCGTTCTCTGCTAGGTTTGAGTATCGTCACACGAATTCTTTCGTCTCCTTTTGCCGAATATCCGACCTATGTCCCTCCCGCCCGAACGCCAACTGAAAGAACTCCTCGAAAAATCACTCTCCGTGCTCATCCTCATTCCCGAAGACGCCGACGGAGACGCCTTCGGAGCGGCTTCCGGCCTCGGAAGCTTCCTCGAATCGGAGGGGAAAACCGTCACTCTCGCGGGAAGCGGCATCAATCGCGTCGCTCCGAAGTTCTCGTTTCTCACGCCTCCGCAAACCATCGTCGAGTCCATCTCGGGCGTCCGCGAATTCATTCTCTCGTTCAATACCGAGCGAAACGATATCGTCTCCATCCGCACCGAGCGCGGGAATAATGAGTACAATATTTTCATCACGCCGGAAAAAGGTTCGATCGACCCGCGAGATTTTTCGTTCGTTCCAGCGAAGTTTTCTTTCGACCTCGTCATCGTTGTCGGCGCCCCTGACAAAGAATCCCTCGGAAAACTCTCCGAAGAAAACCCGGACATCTTCTATGAAGTGCCTCTCGTCAATATCGATCACCACGCCGCAAACGATCGATTCGGTCAGGTGAATATCGTCGAGATCACCGCTTCATCGTCGAGCGAAGTCGTCGCGCGTCTTTTGGAGAAGATCCATGCAAAACAGATACACGAACGTGTCGCGGGTCTCCTCCTCGGCGGCATCATCTCCGCCACCGAAGGATTCCAAAAGAAAAACACGACACCGTCTGTCCTTCATACCGCCTCCCGACTTATGGACTGCGGCGCCAATCAACACGACATCATCTTCCGCCTCATCAAAACCCAACCCTTCTCACTCCTCAAACTCTGGGGGCGCGTTATGGCGGGACTCAAGTGGGACGAACGCCGCGAACTCATCTGGGCGAACGTCACGCCGGAAGACATCGTCCAGTCGCGCTCGCGCGCCGAAGATCTTCCCCTTATTCTCGAAAAGATCCGAGGACATTCGTCCGTCGGAAAATTTTTTATGATCCTCTCGCCCAAATCGTCATCTCACGTTCGCGCCATTTTGAAATCCACGATGCCCGACCTCCTCGCGGAACTCGCGCAGTCGTTTCCCGACTCGACACTCCGCGGCGACACCCTCTCCATCTCACTCTCGGCTCATTCACTCGAGGAAGCCGAAGTCGCCATGCTCGAAAAAATTCCGCCACTCTCATAGGCGATACGATACGGGGGGAAAAATAAAAAAACTTATCGTGTATATGCTATACTGAAAGGACTTTCATCCTTTCTTTTTTTCTATGGTCAAGGTTCTTCCACGTGACGGCGCCGACGAGCTCCGAAGCGAACGCGAGAAAAAGACTGCGACAATCCTCCAACGCCTCAAACGCTCTTCCGAAGAAAATGAAGCGGCAACCCTCGCGCATATGGCGCGCCTCCCCTATGTCGATCTCCACGTTTTCCCCATCGACACCGAACGCGTTTCACTCATTCCCGAAGGAGACGCAACCTCGCTCGGTATCGCCCTCTTTCAGAAAAAAGGCCGAGAGGTTCGCATCGCCATCCTCGACCCCGGGAATCAAAAAGCGCTCGACTATATAAAGGCCTTCGAAGACCGTGAAGACTTCTCGGCAAAACTCTATGTCGCCTCGCACCCTTCGCTCGAGCACGCGTGGGATGTCTACAAGAAACCGCTCTTCCTCGATTTCCTCGATCACCTCAAAGTCCACCTCACCGACCAAGACCTCGAAAAATTCGAGCGGGACTTCGGCAACCTCTTGGCGCTCAAGGAGCGCATTCTCAAAATTCCGACAACGCAAATCCTTGAAACCGTTATGGTGGGCGCGATCAAACTCCGTTCGAGCGACATCCATCTGGAGCCGGAGGAACGGGAACAGATTCGTCTGCGCTACCGCATCGACGGCGTCCTCCAAGACATCGGTCGCTTCCCGGGGAGCGTCTATCCTCTCCTCCTCTCTCGCGTCAAAATGCTCGGAAAAATGAAACTGAATGTTCGCGACAAATCCCAAGACGGTCATTTCTCGCTCGCCCTCGACAACCGGAAAATAGACATTCGCGTCTCAAGTATTCCCGGCAACTTCGGCGAGAGTCTCGTGATGCGACTCCTCGATCAAGAAACGGCGCTTCAAGATATCGAGGTTTTGGGACTGCGCGGTCTCGCCTACGAACAGGTTGAGCGCGCTTTTCAAAAACCGACCGGTATCATCTTGAATACCGGCCCCACCGGAAGCGGGAAGACGACGACACTCTATGCCATTCTCCGCAAGCTCAATGACACCAAGACCAAAATCATCACTATCGAAGATCCGATCGAATACGAGATTCCGAATATCACCCAAACGCAGGTTTCCAAAAGCCGCAACTATACCTTCGCCCAAGGACTCCGTTCCATTGTCCGTCAGGATCCGGATGTGATTTTGGTCGGCGAAATCCGCGACGACGAAACGGCGAATATCGCGATCAATGCCGGACTCACGGGACACCTCGTCCTCTCAACACTCCACACCAACAACGCCGCCGGAAGCGTCGCGCGCCTCGTCGAGATGGGCGTCCGCCCCAACACGATCCCCAATGCCGTGAACGCCTTCATCGCCCAACGCCTCGTCCGCATTCTCTGTCCCGATTGCAAAGAATCCTACGAACCGGCGGAAGAAACCGCGAATTCCCTCAAGGAAATTCTCTCCCTCATTTCCCCAAAGGCGAAGATGGACATCCCGAAAGAAATACAAACTCTCTGGCGCGCCAAGGGATGCGCGAAGTGTAACGGCACCGGATACAAGGGACGGATCGGCATCTTCGAAGTCCTCACGATGAGCGAGCCGATCATCCAAAAGATCACCGCCCTCTCGAGCGAGAACGACATTATGAAAGAGGCGCTCGAGGAGGGGATGGTGACTATGGCGCAGGACGGCATTTTGAAAGCGGTTCTCGGAACCACCTCGCTCGACGAAGTCTGGCGCGTCACCGGACAGACCGAGTTTCTGAAGGATATGTATGACGAATTGATGGCGAAAACCTTGGCGCGCGCCTTCCCCGTTCCCGACATGGTTCTCACCGAGACGAAAGAAAAGCTCGATTCCTTCGCACATTTCCAAACGCTCGTCGAAGGCGCCGATCAGCGCATCGCTCTCAAGTATATCTTTGCGGGCGCGCTTTTGACGGGCGCGAATGACATCCACATCGAACCGCAAGAATCTTCGGTTGATATCCGCTTCCGCATCGACGGCATCTTGCAAACCGTCGCCACCATTCCGGCAAACGAATACCCCTCGCTCTTGGGCGATATCAAGCTCCTCTCGGGACTCCGCACTGAGGAACGCGCCGGTGTCCGCGACAGCCGCTTTATGGTCAAAACCGAGTCGCCGCTTCCGGGGACCAGTGAGCAGAAGTTTGATATTCGCGTCTCCATTATCCTAGGCGGCTTCGGCGAAACCGTCGTGATGCGACTCCTCAATCGCGGCGCGGTCGCGCTCGACATCAACACGATCGGCATTCGCGAACAAAACTTGCATCGCATTTTGGCGAGCGTCAAAAAACCGACCGGCATCGTCTTGAATACCGGCCCCACCGGAAGCGGGAAGACGACAACACTCTACAGTCTCATTGATTCTGTGAAAACGCCCGAGATGAAAATCATCACCGTCGAAGATCCGATCGAATACCAGCTCCCGGGCATTTTGCAAACACAGGTCAATGAAGACGGCGGCTATACGTTTGGCTCCGCGCTTCGTTCGCTCCTGCGACAAAACCCCAACATCGTGATGATCGGCGAGATCCGAGACGATGAAACCGCGGCGATCGCCTTCCAGGCGGCACTCACCGGACACCTCGTCATCGCCACCCTCCACACCAATAACGCCGCCGGGAGCATTCCGCGCCTTATCTCGATGGGTGTCCGCCCCGACGATATTGTGAATGCCGGCGGCACCTATATGGCCCAGCGCCTCGTCCGCAAACTCTGCGACTGCAAAAAGCAAGCGCCGCTCGAAGGCGAACTGAAAGACACCGTCGCGAAAGTTTTGGCGATGTTCAATGAAAAGTCCGGGATCATCGTCCCCGAAATTCCACACGAACACTGGATCGCCGGCGGATGCGAGAAGTGTAGCGGCACCGGCTACAAAAAACGCCTCGTCATCAGCGAAGTGCTCGAGATAGACAAAGACATCCAGCAGCTCATTATGCGAGGCGCCCTCAATCTCGAACTCGAAGAAGAAGCGGTGAAAAAAGGCATGATCACCATGCTCATGGACGGCACCCTCCGCGCCCTCTCCGGCGAAACCTCCCTCGACGAAGTCCTCCGCGTCGTCCATCCGTGAGGGTTTGGAAAAATTTTAAGAATGAAAAAAGCCGGGCATTATGCTCGGCTTTCAAGACTCAACCGCATTAGTCTGGGAGAAGCGCAGCAAACGCCGCGCCCAACAAATCGTTTTTTCCGTATCCCTGGATGAAGGTTTCGACCGTATCCCCGTGATCGAAACGAATTTTTTCCATTTCTTCCGGGGAAAATTCACTCTCTCGGAGCGCGTACGCAAAAGCTCCTGGCCAGGAGGTATGATCCGGATAGGTTCCGCGCTCCAGATGATCTTCAAAACAAGCGCGACCCGCTCTCTTTAACTTCTTGCCTAGAATCTCTCGTACTTCTCCTTCTGAAAGAACTCCGATTTTGATCGCGAGCGAAAGCACCTCCCTCAACCGCTCACTCCAATTGAACGGACAATGCGGCAAATTAATATGCTCGATACGAACTCGCTCAAGCGAATCGAGAAGCAATTTTCGCATCGGCATCTCAAAGTCGATGGAATTTTGACCACAAGAGTTGCGAAAACCATCATAAACTCTTCGTCTTTTCACCTCTATTACAAAACAAAGGACTAACAAAGCGAACAAGAATAATGCTAAAACAAAATTAAAGGACTGAAGATTCATCACACACCTCCGCCCCATAGGGCATGGTTTCACTTTTTCAACATTTTCCGCCGAAATACGACGGGGCTACGATACACGGTTTTCACTTTTTGAGTTGGAAAATTTCTCCGTCGAAATTTTCCCTCAAAGTTCTTTTGTATGAGAAAGAAAATTCTCTCCGATTCCCAGTGCATGCACATGTATACCTCTCAACTTGAGTAAAAAACCATCCCCGCCAGCCTGTAGACAAGTCCTCGAAGATAAATCCCCGAGGGAAGGAGCGGTGTCGAGGAATGGGAGAGCCGAAACCCTCCCACCCGATCTGGGCGAAAGCTCCCAAGATTGAGGACAAAAGATAGAAGTCCCCAATTGTCTACAGACGGGCGAGGACGAAATACAATCAACAGCCAACTGCCGACTGGCAACAAACAACTGGCAAGAATTCAATTGTCAAGGAGCAGAAACAGCGCGACTGCCCATCCTAGCATAGCTTTTCTTTTTTGTCAACCGGCATTATACTGGCGGGATTGAAGGGTAAATTTTCATCTCCAAGGGGCATGCGTGTTTGGCAAACCTGCCTACCGGCAAGGCAGGGAGAAAGAAATTAACGGAGGGGCGAGCAGTCTCGCGAGAGCCACAGACGAGAGCTTCTCTGGGAGGTTATTTCCATCCACAACACAAAAACTCACCTACCAAGCCCCGGAGCATTTCTTGAACATGCCAAATACGCATGCCCCGCCCAAACACAAATTATGACCCTTACTTCAACAACCGCCATTCCCGATGATCCCGCGCTCGACACGACGCTTCGCCCGCAGGGATTCGACGAATACATCGGGCAGGAAAAAATCAAACGGAATCTCCGCATCTTCATCGATGCCGCGAGGAAACGCAACGACCCGGTCGAGCACGTCCTCTTCTACGGTCCGGCGGGCCTCGGCAAGACGACCCTCTCCCACATCATCGCCAAAGAAATGGGAGTCGGGATGAAGGTGACCTCCGGTCCCGCGATCGAGCGCGTCGGCGACTTGGGTTCTATTTTGACAAACCTTGAAAACGGCGACGTCCTCTTCATCGATGAAATTCATCGCCTCAACAAACTCATTGAAGAAGTCCTCTACCCCGCGATGGAAGATTACAAACTCGACATCATTATCGGAAAAGGCCCTTCGGCGCGCACGATCCAACTCGATCTCCCCAAATTCACCCTGATCGGAGCGACGACGCGTCTGGGTTCGATTTCCAATCCTTTGCGCAATCGTTTCGGCTCCGTACACCGATTGGAGTTTTATTCCGAAGGAGAAATCGCCAAAATTTTGGAGCGATCAAGTAGAATTCTCAATATCGGTCTCGATGCTTCCGGCGCGGAGAAGCTTTCCAAGGCAAGCCGCCGCACCCCTCGCGTCGCCAATCGCCTCTTGAAGCGCGCCCGCGACTTCGCGCAGTCAAAAGATATCGAAACCGTCACCGCGAAGGTCGCGGAGGACGCGCTTCACCTCCTCGAAATCGATCACCTCGGCCTCGAGCCGACCGACCGGCACATTCTCGAAACCATGATCGACAAATTCGGCGGCGGTCCCGTCGGTGTCCAAACGATCGCCGCGGCAACCAGCGAGGAACGCGAAACCATCGAAGACGTCTATGAGCCCTACCTCATCCAATTGGGTTTCCTCGCCCGCACCCCCCGCGGCCGCGTCGCCACCCCCGAAGCCTACACCCATCTTGGGAAAGTGCTTCCCAGCGAACATGCAAAGAAGCTGCTGTAGCAACTACCCAAGCTCTTTCCCGTCAGGTTCAGTTGACAAATTTTATATGTTGTGCTAAGTTAAGCATGCCAATAAGAAGATTACACAAAGAAGGAGATAGACAATGGCTTTTAGTCTCATGAGTTCCTTGCCACATTCCGACTGTTTTCCTGGTGGATACGATGAGTCGTGGGGTCCAAGAAATCTTTCTATCGAGCCTCAAGGTCTCGCACGCGGGCCCGAGCAATTTCCCAATCGGGGACGATATGTTCCGATAGACGACCTCGTTGGAGATTTCCCTGACCCACTGGATTTGCTCCTGTCGGCTGAAGCTGATGAGATTGCTGAAGCAGTATGCTATCTGTCTTATGCTGGAGAGAAGGATGTCTCAGCACGGCTCAATCCCTATGAGCACTATGAGCCAGGCTGGGACCATCTCGATTACGCTATGATTGATCCCCCGATCAATCTGCGTGAAGAGATAATCTCTCACGAACCAATCGCCCTCCAGTCTGGCAGACCTCACGCATGTGAGCTTCGAGTCAGCTACTACAACACTAGGAAAGATTTTCGAAGGTGCGGACCTCGCAGGTCAGCCCGAAAGACAGCTCAACACTCGAGAGAGTCCCACCTGCCAAAGAGGTTTCGTCCCGGAAGAGGATCGCTCCGAGAATAGCATGAAAGCTCCAATGCCCTGACTTTTTACCGGTCAGGGCTATTTATTTTTTCGAAACAATAGTCGTATATGATATACTGGTTTTATGAAACTCCTTGTCGGACCATTTTACGCATTCTTCATACTTGGCGTTCTCTTCGCGAGTTTCTTCGTCGTGTTTCATCTTGCCAACTACTCCGTGAATCGCCGCGTCGCGCGACTCACTATTCTCATCTTCTGCGTCGGCACCCTCATCCTCCTCATCACCAATGCCGCGCTTTTCTTCTCCGTCCCCTTCGACTCACTCGGCTCTCTCCTCCCCCCCATTCAAAACAACGGAAGCTCGTTTTAATCGTTTCTCCCATATTCCATATTCTCCATTCGACATTCCATTTTCTTTTCTCTATGATGGTTCCCGGAAAAAATCTCAACAGAACTTTTCACTTCGAAGGGCAAGACTCCGACGAAGAAATTCTCTTCGTCATTCACCGGCATTGGTTCAATATTCTCATGCAGTTCATCCCGTTTCTGTTGGGACTCATCGCCATCGTCGGCACCTTCGTCGCTTTCGGGCTCCTCTATCCGGAGCTTTTGGGTGGCATTGATCGGTCGCTCTTTTTCTTCATCGAAAACACGCTCCTTATCTTTCTCTGGTTCTTCGGTTTTCTCACTTGGATCGACTATTACCTCGATGTCTGGATCATCACCAATAAGCGCGTCGTCAACATCGAGCAGCGAGGTCTCTTCGTCCGCCATATGAGCGAAATTTTCCTCTTCCGTATCCAGGACACGACGAGCGAGGTCAAGGGATTTTTCCCATCCATCTTGAATTTCGGCGATGTCTACGTGCAAAGCGCCGGCGAACGGGAACGCTTCGTTTTTCACAAGGTCCCCGATCCCTATGGCATCAAAGACACCATAATGGATATGGCGCACGACACCCACGGCGAAGAAATGGAATTCGTCAAAGACGCGTTTCACCAGAGAAAAAACGGGAGCAAGAAAGAATTAGGAATTAGGCATTAGGCATTAGGAATTAGGCACCCGATCCTGTACCCTCGCCTTATTCTTAATTCTTGTTTCTTTATTCTTCATTCACCCCACCCTTTTCCGCCTTGAAAAACCTTCTATTCTCGGTTAGACTACCGCCATCCTTATACATCACAAATCCTACCGGACTTTCGGAGTCGGATGAGCTCCGAGAAATGGCGAGTATCGAAGCCGAAGCGTACACAGAAGATACGTTGAGGTGAGAAACGGAGCCATGACGAAGGAGATCGCCGCCTCCGAAAGTCCCAGCACACTATGTCGGGACATTCACACTGGGCAGGCATCAAGCATCGGAAAGGCATCAATGACGCGAAACGCGCCAAAGTTTTTACCAAGCTCGCACGCCCCATCACGATTGCCGCCAAGGAGGGCGGTGGCAACCCTGAAACCAATTTCAAACTCCGACTCGCGATCGACAAAGCGCGGCAGTACAATATGCCGCGCGAAAATATCGATCGCGCCATCGAGCGCGGCACGGGCGGCGGCAAAGACGGCATCCAAATAGATGAACTCGTCTACGAAGGGTTCCTGCCTTGCCGGCAGGCGGGCGGCCCCGGAAATGTCGCGCTCATTATAAAAGCTTCAACCGAAAACAAGAACCGCACCGTAAGCGAAGTAAAAAGCATTCTCACCAAGGGCGGCGGAAAATTCGTCCCGACCGGATCCGTTTCGTTCCTCTTTACCGAAGTCGGCGAAATCGCGCTCGAAGTTCAAAAGGAGAAACTCGAAACCGCCGAGCTCTCGGCGATAGAAGCGGGCGCGGAAGACACTGAGTACGATGAAGCGGAGAATATTCTCTTCGTCTACACCCCTATTTCCACTCTTCAGACTACGCAAGAGTCTCTCGCGAAATCCGGGTATACGATAACTTCGGCCTCAATAGTGTATCGTCCGACGGAACGCATCGCGCTCTCCGACACCGACCGCGCGAATTATGAATCACTCCTCGAAAAATTGAACGACCACGACGACGTGGACGCGGTGTACGATAACGCCGGATAGAAATGATCAAGTATCAATGATCAATTTTCAAATAATTTTCATTGAAAATTGATCATTGAAAATTCGCAAGAAATTATGCGCATCCTCGGCATTGACCCCGGAACAGCGATCGTCGGATGGGGCATACTGGAAATCGAAGGGGGTCAAATGAACCCAATAGCCTACGGACATATCGCGACAAGCGCCACCCTCCCATTCTCCGAGCGCATCGCCGAAATCGCGCGCGACCTTCGAGAAATTTCCAAGAAATATTCTCCCGACGAGGCTTCGGTTGAAAAAATATTTTTCTTCAAAAACCAGAAAACAGTCATTGCCGTCAGTCAAGCCCGCGGCGCCATTCTCTTGACGCTCGAAACACTTGGCATTAGACTCTTCGAATACACACCGCTTCAAGTAAAACAGTCCTTGACCGGCTACGGGCGGGCCGAAAAAAGACAAATGCAGATACTGATAAAAAGCATCCTGAAGCTTTCCGAAATCCCGAAGCCGGATGACGTCGCCGACGCCCTCGCCCTCGCCCTCTGCCATGCGAACAGCCGAGCGATGAACACCATTCTCAAACAATGAAATCTTCAAGCATCAATGAACAATTTTCAAATAATTTTCAATGTTCAAGACTTTCTCCAAAAGAATTCTTTGAAAATTGAAAATTGATCATTGAAAATTTTCCTTATGTCTCTCCATCCTCTTTTTCTCAATTTCGTCGATCAGGGTGTGCCGGTTGACACCATTCGATATATTTTGATGTTCCCACTTGTCGTCACCCTCGTCGCCTTTTTCCGACAAGTGGTCGGCATCAAAGCCTTCGGCATCTACACGCCCTCGATCGTCACTTTCGCATTTCTCGCTTTCGACCCGGGTGGTCTCAAGTATGGAGTCGCCATTTTTGTTTCCATTATTTTGGTCGGGATGTTCTCGCGCCTCCTCCTCCGAAAGCTTCGCCTCCTCTATCTGCCGCGCGTCGCGATAACGCTTACCATCGTCGCCCTCGCCATTCTCGGTATCCTTGTTGCCGGCGGTTCGCTCCACCGAACCGGCCTCGCCTCCGTCTCCATTTTTCCCCTTCTCATTATGATCACCTTGGTCGAGAAGTTCGTCGCGACGCAAATCGAAAAAGGTGACAAAGTTGCCCTTATTCTCGCAACCGAAACCCTCTTCATTTCTCTCATCGGCTACTTCCTTGCCCGCTCACACATAATCGCCAATTTCCTCCTTTCCTACCCGTGGATCATACTCTTCACCATACCCGTCAATATTTTCCTCGGTCGCTGGAGAGGATTGCGGCTTTCGGAATATGTGCGATTTTCAAAACTTCTGAAATCGTAGGAAACCCCTATGTTTCATTTCCTCGAATCTTGGAAAAAAAGCCGAAACATCCTCGGTATGAACGCGAGGAACCTCGACTACCTTCGCCCGTCCAACAAAAAGCGCGCGAGGCGATTTGCCGATGACAAAATGGCCTGCAAGCGCCTCCTCGCAAAACACGACCTTCCCGTTCCCGCTCTCCTCGCGCGCGTACGAACCGCGGAGGATCTCGAGAATTTCGACTGGTCGTCACTTCCCGGGAGCTTTGCGCTCAAACCCAATCACGGGTTTGGCGGCGAAGGCATCGTCGTCGTCTATGGCAAAAAGAAAGACGCCGCGGAACATACCTGGATCAAGGCCGACGGCTCACTCGTCACGGTCGAGGATTTGAAAACACATATCCGAAACATCCTCGACGGATCGTTTTCACTCGCCAATATTCCCGACTCAGCGTTTTTCGAAGAGCGTCTCAAGCTCCTCAAACTCCTGAAGCCCTACACTTGGAAAGGCATCCCCGACATCCGCATCATCGTGTACAATAGAGTGCCGGTAATGGCGATGCTCCGCCTCCCCACCAAGGAATCCGGTGGGCGCGCCAATCTCCAGCAAGGCGCGATCGGCGTCGGCATCGACCTCGCCTCCGGCACCACGACGACAGCCGTCTGGGGCAAGAATCGTATCATCGATCGCGTCCCGGGAACGCGGATGGTCCTCTCCGGCATCCGCATCCCCTTCTGGAAAGACATCCTCAAGATGGCGGGTGAAGCGCAAAAAGTTTCAGGATTGGGATTTCTCGGTGCCGACATCGCGATCGATCGCGACCGCGGTCCGGTCTTCCTCGAGTTGAACGCCCGTCCGGGACTCTCAATCCAAGTCGCGAACCTCGACGGACTGAAGGGTCGCCTCGAGCGCGTCTCAGGACTCGCTGTGAAAACCGTTGAGAAAGGCGTCCGCATGGGTATGGATCTCTTCGGCGGCGAAATCGAGGAAGAGCTTGAAGAAATTTCCGGCAAGAAAATCATTGGCACGGTAGAGAAAGTAAAACTCATCGGCAAAGACGGCAAAGAAGTCGAAGTCGAAGCGAAGATTGACACCGGCGCCGACTCCACCTCCATCGACACCGAACTCGCACGAGAGTTGGGGTTTGGGGAGGTTCTGGATTTTTTCGAGACCATCCCCAAACCGCAAACTACTGACCGAACGGCTCTCAGCGCTCTCTCTGATGAATACGATAAAAAATACAAGAACGCGCATCCCGATCTCGCCGGAATTGTTTTTGTTTATGCCTCAAACGGATTCACTATGAGACCGAAGATTTTGCTTTCATTCTTTTTGAACGGTGTCGATATCTCCTCAAAGGCAAGCATTGTGGAGAGATCCAACCTTCAGTATCCCGTCATTGTTGGAAGAAAAAACTTGCGAAAGTTTCTTGTAGATGTAAGCAAGTAGACCATAAGACATATGCTTCTTATCCTCACCAACAAACAGGAAGCGGGACCAAAAACTGTGGAATTTCTCCGTGCCATAAGCCGTTCCCTTGAAGAAAACTCGATTCCTTTTTCAATCTCAAGCCTTGAGGAAACAGAGGTTATACTAGACAAAAGCGGTGCAACTCTCCTGATTGCCGGTAAGCCACTAGAAACATGGACAACTATTTATCCAAGAAAAACGGTAGGATTTCACGGGATAGCATATATGATTGCTCGAATCGCGGAGCAGAAACATATCTGCTTCGTTGACAAATTTCACGGATTCAAAAAAGCTGACATTTCAAAAGTCATACAGATGTTTACATTTTCCCTCTCAGGCGTCCCCATACCGAAAACTTACTACTCACCACTCTACACTGAACAACACCTTACCAATGCCACTCATATCCTCAAATTTCCGATCGTCGTAAAAGAGACGAATACATCACAGGGCGAGGGCGTGTTTCTTGCTAATGATGAAAACGAATTACAGCGTATTGTCCGTGAACGAAAAGAGAAGAACACCGATAACAAAAAAACAGTCTTCCTCCAAGAGTTTATTCCAAACACCTTCGAATACCGAATCCTCGTCCTTGGAAAAAAAATTGCAGTAGCAGAAAAGAAAATACGGGTTACAAAAGACGAGTTTAGAAATAATGTCCATCTCGGAGCCAAAGAAGAATTTCTTAACCCATCCCTTGTCCCCGCTTCCGTAAGTGAAGCCGCTATTGCCGCCGCAGTAGCCACGGGAATCGATGTTGCCGGAATCGATGTCGTGGTAAGCCCCGACGGCACGCCCTCTGTTTTCGAAGCAAATAGCTGTCCTGCATTCACGCTCGACAGAAAAATTTCTCCCGAAATTGATTGCCTCGTTAAATACCTCGCTCTATGCGAAAGAAAATAGTCATGTATTTCCGAAAGCGTCCACTTTCGCATGATCCGTTTGAAGCGTTTGGAATTAAAAAATCTATATACCACGAATTCTTTAGGCGAGGAGTCAGTTCCAACTTTGATATGTTTATTGCAAGTGGAGAAAGAAACTACGAACACCCGTTGCAATTTAAAAATACATTCATTTACACGTCCAATCACTTCGAGCCATATTCCGAAGAAATAAGCGCTGATGCGATTTTTGATAGAAGCGGCGGTACTTTTTTTCCTCCAAAAGAAATAGGAAACAAAACCTTAAATTGCATAGAATTCAAATGTCTTTGCAACGATAAAAATTCCATGAAAGAATTCTTGGGCGATCTCATGCCAAAAAGCGAAAAAATCCACAACCAAAAAGAACTATTCTCCCGCATCGGTACATATAAAAATTCGCCACTTGTTGTTCTCAAGCCATCCCGTGGAATGCAGGGAAAGGACATCATTATTGACTCGCCAAAAAATATCGAGCAAATAAAACTAAAGAGTGAAACTGAGTACACCTTGCAAGAATTTATTGACACCTCTTCCGGAATCCCCGAGATAACTCCTTCCCACCACGACTTCCGCATCATTATCGTAAACGGAGAAATCGTCTTAAGCCACGTGAGAACACCGAGAGATGGATCGCTCCTTGCCAATGTCGCTCAGGGCGGATCCATACAAGAAGTTTCCGTAAAAGATATTCCGAGCTTCATACGAGAAGCCGTATGGAAAGTGCAGTCGGTTATTGATAAAAAATACGACCTCCCTCTCTACTCCATAGATTTCGGAGTTCAAAACAAAACGACACCGTTCATTTTTGAATTGAATGATCAGATTGGCTTTCCATCGGAAATCATGGTTGGATCAAACCTATTTATAGAGAAAATTCTCGAGTCTCTCAAAAAACGAGCATTCAGAAAAGAATCGGCAACAATCGTGTGAAATCTTTCGATGTGCTTTTCCTTGAACCCGCCCCCTTTCCGCGCTACAATACGAGCGTGATTCCAGCACGTGGTTTCTGTATAAGAAACCGTGAATAAGCCTTGTACGGCGAACATGGAGCATGTGAAAACCATCCTCCGAGAGGCGCGCGCCGCGTGGCGGCGCCTGCGGGAAGATCCGAATTCGTTTCCGTCTCGACTCGCGAATTCATCCGCGGGACAATTTGTCGTAAATATTTTTTCGAGAGAAAAACCGCCCACACCCTCTGCACCCGTTTTTTCCAGAGGACCGCTCGGTACCGTGAATGTTCCTATGAATTCTTCCTCGTCAACACCGAAGAAAAAATCCGGATTCTGGAAGTGGACGTTCCGGATTTTCTTGGGATTTTTGTTTGCCGGCATTTTCGGTGTCGTCGGCATCTTTGCGTATTTCGCCAAAGATTTGCCGAGTCCGGGCAAAGTGAACAGTCGCTTCATCGCCGAGTCCACCAAAATTTTCGATCGCACCGGCACGCACCTCCTCTATGAAGTCCACGGCGAAGAAAAGCGCACCATTATCCCCTTCTCCGAAATGCCCGAAACGATTCGCGCCGCGACGATCACCCTTGAAGACCAAGATTTTTATTCGCATTATGGCATCAAACTCTCCGCCATTCTGCGCGCCGTCTTCAAAGACTTCGTAAGTCTGGGCGCTCAGCAAGGCGGTTCAACCATCACCCAACAATTCGTCAAAAATTCCCTCCTCACGCCCGAGAAAACGTTCACGCGCAAAATCAAAGAGGCAATCCTCTCGATCGAAATGGAGCAAAAGTTTTCGAAAGACGAAATTCTCGCGATGTACTTGAATGAAATTCCCTACGGATCGAACGCCTACGGCATCGAAGCGGCATCGCAAACGTTCTTCGGCAAAAACGCGAAGAATCTGACGCTCGACGAGGCTGCCTTCCTCGCCTCACTCCCCAATGCGCCCACTTACTATTCTCCCTACGGTTCACACCTTGACGAACTCAAGAATCGCCAAGCAAAAGCGCTCACCTCGATGGCGAATCTCGGCTACATCACTCCCGAACAAGCCGAGGAGGCAAAGAACGTGGATACGATCGAAAAACTCGTCCCGCAACGAGAAAATATCGCCGCCCCGCACTTCGTGATGTACGTAAAGGAATACCTCGCGAAGCGCTACGGTGACGAACAAATTGAACAGGGCGGACTCAAAGTGACAACCACGCTCGATTGGGACAAACAGCAAATCGCCGAGAAAGCCGTTTCCGAAGGCGCCGAAAAAAATCTCCGCTACAACGCCGAAAACGCGGCGCTCACCGCGATCGATCCCAAAACCGGGCAAATCCTCGCTATGGTCGGCTCGAAAAATTATTTCGATACAAAAATAGACGGACAGGTCAATGTGACAATTCGCGACCGCCAACCAGGATCGTCCTTCAAACCCTATGTCTACCTCGCCGCCTTCACCAAAGGCTATGTGCCCGAGACCATCCTCTACGACGTCCCCACCGATTTCTCGACCGAAGACGGCAAGAAATATGAGCCGCAAAATTACGACGGTACGTTTCACGGTCCGGTCTCCCTGATGCAGGCGCTCGGCGGCTCGCTCAATGTCCCCGCCGTCAAACTCCTCTATCTGACCGGCGTCAAAGACTCGATCGAACTTGCCAAAAATCTCGGCATCACCACACTCAATGATCCCGATCGTTACGGACTCTCCCTCGTCTTGGGCGGGGGCGAAGTGAAGCTCCTCGACCACGTCAATGCCTACGCAACCCTCGCTATGGGCGGAGTGAAGCGCGAAAAAACCGCGATCCTCAAAATCGAAAACGCGAAAGGCGAAGTGCAAGAAGAATACAAAGACACGCCAGGTGAACGCATCGTCGCCGAAAAATTCGTCGCTATGCTCGACTCGGTCCTCTCCAACAATGGGAATCGCGCGTGGATTTTTGGCGAGAACAATCCGCTCCGTTTCGACAACCGTCCCGTCGTCGCCAAAACCGGCACAACCAACGAATACCGCGACGCGTGGACCATCGGCTACACGCCTTCCCTCGCCGCCGGTGTCTGGGTCGGCAACAATGACAACACTTCCATGAAAATGGGATCCGACGGCTCCTACGTCGCCGCCCCCATCTGGCGCGCCTTTATGGAAAAAGCGCTCGAAGGAACGCCGATCGAAACCTTTCCATCATACAATCCGGATGACGAAATCGCGAAGCGCGACAAAGACGGCGACATCAAAGATGAAAAATCCGAAGATATTCCAACCGATACCGAAGCAACTCCGACAGACGCGCCTGCCGATGATCCACTCGTCCCGAAATTTCCAAAAATCACCAAGCCCCTCCTCGGCGGATGGATCGAGAAAAAAGAAGGGCTCAAGGTCTGTGAAATTCCCGGCAAGGACGACGAGTATTGCCTCCCGAGCAAGTACTGTCCCGAGAGCGAGGAGAAGAAACGCGACTTCGTCAGTCCCAATGACATCCTCTACTATGTGAACAGGAGCGATCCACGCGGCGCTATCCCCGATAAACCCGATCGCGACGCACAGTACAAGCTCTGGCAAAAAGCCGCCAAAGAGTGGTATGACAAAGACAAGAAAGTCGTCCTCGACACGCCACCTACCAAGGAATGTTCCAAAGACGACTTCGGATCAAAATTCGATCCGAGCGTCTCTCTCTCCGCGCCCGATGAAACATCTTCATCATCATTCTCAATTTCCGCCAAAGGCAATGCCCCGTATGGCACCGACTCCCTCGAGATCTTTGTCGACGGCGACAAAGTCGCGAGTAGCGGAAATTCTTCCCTCTCCACCGACTACGCCATTCCCGACGATAAGCGCGGCGATACCCTCACCGTCGAGGTGAAATTCAAGGACAAAATCGGCAATGAAGTCAAAACCTCAAAGAGCGTCAAAACCTCCGAACTTCCACCGGCACCGTAGTTGTTAGCGCAAGGAAAAATCGAAATAAAAAGAGCCCCTTCCGAATTTCGAAAGGGGTTTTGGCTTGTTGGAAAGCGAATCAGAATCACTTACCCTCATTATTCTTCATTGCACTTCCCTCGAACTTCAGGCACATTTCTGCAAAAGCCTGTGAATCCTCTTTCATTCGCGAAAGAAGTTCTTCATCACTCGGTTCGTCCACATCGCTGTCGTCACTATTGATAGCCCGCTCCATATTCTCCATCGATACCGCTTGCAATATCGGATCGTTCACGATTTCTTGAAGACGAGCTAGTCGTTCATCCTTGTTTTCAGCTTGTCCCGACCTCGGAGCACTTGGGGAGTTTCCTCGGAGATATTCGATATCCCCTTTCACATATTTAGCGCTCAATTCGAACAAATCCCTTTCTCTCCCTCCTCCCCCAGCCCTCATTGTTCTCCCTACTCGCTGCCCTCTTTCATCCATCGCACGACCGTAATCGAAACCGGGAACAGGAAGAAGTGCCCGCTCGCTAAGCCGCTCCACCTCCTCCAGTACGCCATCGCGTATCCTATCAAAGTTGTTACGAAGCTCGGGGATGTCCCAACAAATTCCATTCCCCTCCGGGATTGCCCCGATCGAGTATTTGGAAGCAATGTCCAAGAGAAACTTTCGGAACTCGTCGAGAATCCCTTCAATTTCTTCCTCCGTGAATACGCCACTCTCCAAAATAATCGGGATGGAGACTCTGCCAACAACAGCCAGCGATCTGAAGGAAACGCTCCGAAGCAATTCACATATTTCCTCCATCGATCGATCAATGGCGCTGATTTCCACCTCATTACCACTCATGACTCTCACCTCTCTCATGAAAAGAACTCCTGTAAAGGATTCCTGCCTGAAATACTGACACACTACCGCTCTCGACGCAAGCTCTCAATATCCCGCACAAGCGCCTGAAGCGCCGTTTCTATTTTTTCCAACTTCTGATCGGTGGTTTCCTTTTCTTTCAATTCTTCCGCCCCTTCTTTATCGATGTCTTCGGAAATATCCTCGACATCCTCGCCGATTTCTTCGACTTCTTTTTGAATTCCCTCCACATCCTCGCCGATTTCCTCCACGTCCTCCTGAATGTCTTCAATGTCTTCGGAAATATCTTCCACGTCCTCCTGAATGTCTTCAATGTCTTCACGTACTTCTTCGATGTTTTCGGAATGGCGATTCACCGTCATTTGAATGAAGATCGCGAGATAGATCGCCTCAAGCGAGACGATCGTCGTCAAAATAAGGAGAATCTGATCGAACGTAAATCCGAAAAAGAACAGCGAAAAAATCCCGATAAAGAATATCGAGTGAATCGCCAAAGACATCACCGATCCGATCGCCCGCGCCGATCGCTCCGCGAGCCGCCCCCACACGTTCTCCGCCGTGACTACCTGCTTCACGCCCTCTCCCTCTTTCTCTCCCGCAGCGTTGCCCTCTTCTTTTTTCTTCAATTCCTCAAAAGAGTTTTTTTCCATACTGTTCAGTCTACCCCACCCTCCTAAAAACCGCAAAAAATTTCCCCACCATAAAACAACTCACCTTTTCACAACCGTGAAACGGTGAAGGATTGTAAAACGCGTCAACTCTACGCGACCGCGCAAAGATGACGCTTTTTGAGAAACAAAAAAAGAAGATCAATAGACCTCCTTTCAAAGAATCTTCCAAGCGAGACGGCAATTCCGAAGACTGCTCCGGAACCGCCGTGCCGCCAAGAAAAACCTGTTTTGTGTTTTTTCACACTGACGCCTAAGTGTAGCAAGAAATTCAGAAATTGTCAATACTCATTGAACAAATGTAGTGATGTCGACTTCTTTTTGGCTCAAAAATAACAAAAAACAGGGTGTATCCCTGTCTCTTCGTTTGGATATTTGCAGATTTTTCCCTTCGATTCCGCCACACAGAATCCCTCCGAACATACCGCGATACGCCCCCATTTCCCTCAATCCTGTTTGACAAACTTGACAGAAATTAAACCTTCTGCTACACTTCTCACCGTCAGTCGTCGCGATCGCAATGTCGATCGCTCTCGAGCTGACAAAACCCACCGTCATGAGTAACGGTGTTTCGAAACTTTTTCTCCAAGCGGTACGTTATAAAAACGTATGCACGCAGAGGAAGGAGAAAGGAAATGAGGAAAAGAGGACCGAGCGGAGGAATCCGCCAAAGTTCGGGACCAGGAACCAAGACCCACCCAGGTCCCGGAATTTAAGTTAAGCCCCTAGGGCACCACGTATCCCCGACGACAAAAACTCTCAAAGAGTCTCGTTGTCGGGGGTTTTATATTTCTCGCGAGCTCGTTCAAACGCAAGATCAAAAAGCGATCGAATAGTTGTGGCAATATCATGATTCTCTATTACTATCCCCACCATATCCTCATAGGAAATAAGCTGAATCGTATCTTTGTACACCGAGATATCACCTGGAAAAGAACACTCCTCTTTCGGAAGCGTAATAATAATATCTCCTTTCTCTTGAGAAAAATCTTTGACAGAGTTGCAGAGTGCCCGAGCTTCTATACGATTTTTTATCCTCACCGTTCTCGCTCGTTGCGTCTCCTCTGAAGATATATGCTTATTCAGTTCATCCCTTGAAAAAGCGGTGTGGATCTTTTCTCCCTTTGCGTATTTGAAACTTGCCTTCGCCATCCGCAAAATTCCTTCTTTGCCGAGATAGTATTTCACGATCGGCTTTTTGGTTTTGAGGGCATTGATCGCGGAGAGTTCGGAGACGAGTCCCTCGACGCGATCTCTCTGGGCTTCAAATTCGACGCGCTTCTTCTCGAAGATCGCCTCGATCTGTGAGGGATCCTCGGGGAGAAAATACTGCCGCGGTCCCTCGTCGATCGCGCTCGCGAGTCCCTTCTTCATCAAATTCTCCATCACGAAATACGTCGTCGCGCGATTCACGTCCGCTTTCTTCGCGATATCCTGCGCGGTCGCGCGCCCGAGTTCCAGCATCGCGATATACACCTTCGCCTCCTTCTCCGGAAGCCCTACCTCCTGCAATTCTTTTTCGAGATTCATACGATTTTAGTGATCAAGAATTATTCAAAAGAGTTTCGTACGATCAGTGTACGTCAATCCAAAATAAATGAAAAGTTGAAGATTGGAAGTTGGAAGTTGGAAAAAATCCCTCATCTCCCGTACTCGTGCGAGACTTTGATGTCGGTCACGACATCGGCGCCCTGATCAGCGAGATGGCGGAGGAAATCGACGCGAAAATTTTTCATTTCCTCGACCCAGAGACTGCTCTTGCCGGAGAGAAAGAGTCTCCCGTCTTTGTAGTAGCGCGGGAAAACCGAGGCGACGCCCTTCTTGCCGTATTCCTCCTCGATGATTTTGGTCGCGAGAAAGAAGATCGTCTTTTCGTCGACCGCCTTCACCTTCCCCTTCCGCGGCGCGGCATCTTGCCGATATTTCGACGCGAGAAATTTCCCAAGCGATTTCATAGGGGGTCAATCCAACTCACAACTCACAACAAACAACCTGAAACAACGAGCGAGAACAAAAAAATAACCGCATTCGCATTCGTTGTAAGTTGTTCGTTGTAAGTTGGAAGTTACTTCTGTATCGGCATCATAATATAGGTGAAGCCGGGTCGAGGAACATCGCCGTCGGTCATCGAGAGCGCGACAGGCGTTCCCGGCGTATTCGCGAGAAACGCGATCGAGGACGTCTCCATAAAGCCGACGCCATCCAAGAGCGACTTGGGCGGAAAGACCGCGCGCAATCGACCGTCTCCTTTCGAGAATTTCGCCGGAACTTCCGCTCGCTGTTCGCCGACGCCGCTCGAGACCGCTTCGACCACTATTTTTTCTTCCTCCGGCACGAGTTCAATCGCGATTTCTCCCGCCGCGAAAACACTCGCGATCCGGAGCGAACGCAAAAACGATTCTTTTTCGATCGTCGCGGAAAAAGAAAATTCCCGCGGCATAATCTGCCGATAATCCGGAAACTTCCCGAGAATAAGCCGAGAAATCACCTCAACGCCTTCCATCTCAAAGAACGCCTGATTCTCATCAATTGTCATCGAGAGCGTTTTGTGCGTCGGAGCAATCGCACGAGACACCTCAAGGAGCGTCGTCGCGGGAAGAATGAGCGAGCCGATCGCGGTCAGTTCGGCGAGCGTCGCTTCCTCGAGATACTTTTCGAGCGAAAATATTTCTTCCGCGAGGCGAAAACTGTCCGTCGCCGCGAGCGCCACTTCCTTCTCGGAAAAGAGAAAGTTTACTCCCGAAAGCTCAAGCCGCGTATCCTGGAGCGCGACGCAGGGAAGGAGACGAGAGAGCGCCGTTTTCAAACTTTGCGCCGGCACTTCGATCATTCGAGTGTTTTTTTTCTCGGGAATAATCGGGAAATCGCTCGCCGGCAATCCTTTGATTTTCACCCGATATCCGCCGCACGACACCAGAAGCGACTGTGCCGTTTCTTCGAGCGTCACCACCTCCGTCGTCGGGAGATTTCCCACAAATTGCGAGAGAATCTTGACCGGCACCGTAAGACTCCCTTCACTCTCCACCTTGGCGCCGATACGCGCCACGATGCCGATTTCGAGATTGGTCGTCGAGAGTTTAAGTCGCCCCGCTTCCGTCTCGAGGAGTACGTTCGCCAAAACCGGGAGCGCGCTCTGCCGCCCCGCCGCCCGCTCCACCGCGCCAATCGCCCGCTTCAGATTTTCCTGCGTACATATGAGCTTCATACGATTTCCCTTAATAATCAATTTTCAATGCTCAATTTCCAAAACATTTGCTATCGGATTTTTTTTGAAAACTGTAAATTGAAAATTGAAAATTTTTCCTACCCTCCACATTCTTCATCCCTTATTCTCTGTACAGTTGCTCCCGCAGACTCACTATATCTTCTTTGAAGCGACCGTCTTTTTCCATATCCTTTTGAATGCGCTCGACGCCGTGGAGCACTGTCGTGTGATCGCGTCCGCCGAAATATTTCCCCACCGCCGAAAGCGAAATGTCGAGTTCGGTTCGCGCGAGATACATCGCCGTTTGCCGCGCGAGCGCGATTTCTTTTTTGCGACCCTTTTTGCAGAGCTCTTCCTCGGGCACATTGAAAAATTCGGCGGACGCCTTGGCGATACTCTCGAGCGTAATCGCTTTTTTGTTCGCGGTGATAATTTGCCCCAAGACCTTCGCGATATAGGCGGGCGTCGGACGAACCTTTTGAAATTCCGCCGAAACGAGCACGCGATTGAGCGAGCCTTCGAGTTCGCGAGCGTTATTGGTGATGTTCTCCGCGATGAAGCGAATGCAGTCTTCATCAAGCGAGGCGTTTTTCTCGAGGAGCTTGAGTCGCAGTATCGCCATACGCGTCTCGAGATCGGGACGACTCACGTCGGCGATCATACCGCCCTCAAAGCGACTCTTCAGGCGATCTTCGATCGTTGGAATCGCTCGCGGCGTGCGATCGCTCGTGATCACCACCTGCTTATTGAGCTGGTAGAGATTGTTAAACACATGGAAAAATTCCTGCTGTGTTTTCTCCCGACCGGAGAGAAATTGTACATCATCAATGAGGAGAATGTCTATTTCCCGATACACTCGCTTGAAATCTTCCATCGTCTGATCCCTCAGGTGATTGATGAGTTCATTGGTAAACTGCTCGGAGGTCGTATACCGAACAACCTTGCTCGGATCGTTTTTGAGCACTTCGTTTCCGATCGACTGAATGAGGTGCGTTTTCCCCACGCCAACCACGCCATAGATAAAGAGCGGGTTGTAGAGCGTCCCCGGACTCTGCGACACCGCAAACGCGGCCGCGCGCGCCAATTCATTATTTTCTCCGACGATAAAATTTTCAAAGGTGTACCGCGCGTTCAAATTGGAAGTCACCCGCTTAACCGGCGCTTCCGGAGAAGGAGACATACCAATCGGGATGCTCGACGCCGATGACCCCGTCCCCGGGTGAACCGGAAGAACACCGGGAGATGCAAGCGGAGAAGATGGAGGGAACGATTCAATGTTCTTCGATATCATTTCTTCGCGCGGGTTTTGTACTTGATCCGCATCGTTTGACCACGGCAATGTCTCTTTATCTTTTGGCGAAGGCGATTCTCGACGCGCCACATCCGTCACGCGAATCGGAGAAAGCGGAGCGGAAGAAGGCGCGTCCGACGGCTTCTCAATAAAACATACGATTTCCCGAAGCGACGGCTCTTGTCGCGCGAGCGCTTGGAGAATGATATGGTTGAGACGATTTTCGAGCCACGCCTTCGTAAAAGGGCTTCCCACCGCAATGCGCGCCACGCCGTTTTCGATGGAAACCAATCGCGTATCAAAAAGCCACGTTTCAAAATTCGCCTTTGAAACGGAGAGTTCCACTTCCCCCAACACGGTTTTCCACAGAGTTTCGTAGGACATAGGTCAACATTCTCATTCGTCGCTCCAGTATAGCAAAGCTCCTCCGCTTGTAAAAACAGTCTGTGGACAACCTGTGGACAACTTTCAATACCTTCCCTCCTTGTTCATTGTTCATTATTCCCCAATCATCACGTTATTGACTGCTTCAGATTAACTTGGTACACTCCAAATACTTTTTGAGGAGATTATGAAGCGAACCTATCAACCGAAGAAATTGAAACGGAAGCGCCGACACGGGTTCCGGCACCGGAGCGAAACGGTCGGCGGACGGAGGGTGCTTGCGAGTCGGAGGCGAAAGGGGCGAAAAAAGCTCACCGTCGCTTAATATCCCTATGTTACCGAAAGCGAACCGCCTCTCTGATCGCCGTGATATACATCGCGTGTTTCGTTCCGGAAGAAAGGCGTATGGAAGCCTTTTTTCTTTTTCGTACGTGCCGAATACGGACCAGCAAAGCCGTCTTGCCGTCATCGTTGGCAAAAAGGCGTTTCCGCGCGCCGTAGACCGAAACCGCTTGAAACGCCTCGCTCGCGAATCCATTCATTCATTTCTTCCCGCTTTGACCACCGGTTTTGATGGCGCTTTCTCCGCTCTCAAGACCCCCCTCAAAAAACCAACTCTCGCCGACGTCTCCGCCGATATCGAGTCAATCCTCCGAAAAACCTCCCTCCTCAAGCATGGTTGATTAGTTGTTCGTTGTTATACCAAATTACCCTGAAGACTTCTACCATGCACGCCGAGACTGCAAAAAATAATTTTTTTCAAGTTTGCTCCGATAGAGAGGAGCATGTGAAAAAAATTATTTTTTGCAGTCGAGGCAAATCACAAGATAGCGGAGATTAAGATAAGTTGATATTAGTTGTTCATTCTTCATTGTTCGCTGTTAGTTCAAAATTTGAATCTATGACCGCGTTGTTCCACACGATTGTCTATCAACCGATCTACAACCTCCTCGTCTTCCTCTACGACGTTGTGCCGGGGGCGGATTTTGGTATCGCCATCATCCTCGTCACCGTTCTCCTCAAAACCGCGCTCTACCCCCTCTCGCAAAAACAAATCGAATCACAGAAAAAACTTCAGGAAATTCAGCCAAAGATCAAGGAAATCCAAAAGAAATACAAGAGCGACCGAGAGAAACAGAGCCGCGCCATGATGGAATTCTATCGCGACAACAAAATCAACCCCTTTTCCGGCTGTCTCCCTCTCATTATCCAGCTCATCGTCCTCATCGCGATCTACCGCGTCCTGTTCACCATTTCCCAAGCCGACTTCATGGCGTCATCCGAGACGCTCTACACCTTTGTTTCAAACCCGGGACAAATCGGTCGACTATTCCTCGGTCTTCTCGATCTCTCCAAGCCGAGCGCGCTCCTCGCGATTATGACGGCGCTCGCGCAGTACTATCAGATGAAAATGATTATGGAGAGTAAGAAGACGCTCGACAAAAAATCAGCCACCACGATACAGAGTCCGGCAAAAACCGAGAAGGACGCTCCGGATTTCAATGAAATCATGATGAAACAAATGCTCTATATCGGTCCCGCGCTCACCCTCTTCTTCGGAATGACCTTCCCCTCGGGCCTCGCGCTCTACTGGCTCGCTTCCACTCTCTTTATGATCGCCCAGCAGTGGCACCTCCTCAAGAAACAAAAGCTCGCGGGCACACACCCTCTTCCGGCATAAATAGAGCCAACAAAAACAAAAGTTTATTTTCAACGCACGCCAAGATTGCAATCCCGCCTTGGCGGGACGAAACGTCGGATCAGCATTCGCGAAACGTGTGAGAAAAATTCATTTTTGCAATCTTGGCAACTCCCATTTTATTTCAAAAAATTTTTCACACTCGAAAGAGCCCGGGGCAAAACGCGTCGGGCTCTTTTCATTGGGGCGAAACGGTGATATTCTCGGAAGAAGGAGGGGAGGATTTCGGCGCACCCCGCCGACCTCTAACCCAATGAAAAAACCGTATGGATCATGACAAAGCCGAAGTCGTCGCCGGTATCGTGCGCGCGCTTCTTGAAAAAATGACGATTCCCGCCGAAGTCACGGTGGAATCGCCGGTTCTCCCCATCCAGGGAGATTTCGTGTGTCATATACACGTTACCGAAGGATCGAATCTTTTGATTGGCCAGCGCGGTCTCAATTTAGAGGCGCTCCAAGCGCTTGCTCGCCTCATAGCTCGACGAGCCTGTGACGGGTGGGCGAATTTTTCAATCGACGTCAATCACTACTGGACAGAAAAAGCACGGGCGCTTTCCGCGGAAGCCAAAGACGCCGAAACGAAAGCGGCGCGAGACAAGGGAGCGGTTTTCCTTCGTCCCATGACGCCTTTTGAACGCAAGTGTGTCCACCTCGCGCTCGCCGAGTCCGAAACGGTCGTCACCGAAAGTTCGGGTATGGGCGAAAACCGAAAAATCATCGTGAAACCGAAAAGCGATTTATAGAGAATTCGGAATAAGGAATTATGAATTAGGCGTCCATTTCCGCAATTCTCGCCCTATTCTTTATTCCCTATTCTTTATTCCACCCCTTCTCATGCCCCTCGCACGACGCATCGCGTACAATGTTGTTTTCAATTCCGTCGCGAAAATTCTCTCGACGGTGTTGGCGCTCGTCGCGATCGGCTTTATCACGCGTTATCTTGGAACCGAGGGGTTTGGCAATTACGCGACCGTCCTCGCTTTTTTCGGACTTTTTGGCGCGCTCGCGGATTTGGGACTCGCCTCGCTCCTTACCCGAGAAATCTCCCGCAAGGACGCGCCGGAAGAGACTCTCGTCGGAAAAGTGTTCGCGCTCCGCATCGCGAGCTCTTCGATCGTGTTCGCGCTCGCGCTCATCGCCGTTCCCTTTTTACCTTATACGCCCGAATTGCGTTTCGGCATCATTGTCGCGGCGGCGGCCTTCGTCTTTGCCTCCTCTTCCGGCGTTTTAAATGGTCTTTTCCAAAAGCGCCTGGCGATGTTTTGGGTGGCAACCGTCGAACTTCTCGGCAAGTGCCTCCAATTGGGACTCATCATTGCCGCCGTCTCTTTTGATTGGGGCTTCGGCGCCATTATCATCGCGCTTCTCGCCTATATGGTCTTCAATGCCGGCATTCTTCTGGTTATAAGCCGGCGATTCCTTCGCTTTCGACTCTCTTTCGATATCCCGTTTTGGAAAACTTTCCTCCGTGCCTCCCTCCCGATCGGCCTTATTTCCATCGTCTCGTTCGCGTACTTCAAGATGGACACTATCCTTCTCTCGGTACTCCAAGGAAGCGCGGAAGTCGGCATCTACAATGCCGCCTATAAAATCATCGAAAATCTCACGTTCTTCCCGGCTATGATCGCCGGGCTCGTCCTTCCGCTTTTCTCCCGCTATATCTTCCACGAGCCGGAGAAATTTCGTCTCGTCGCCGACAAAACCTTCAAGGTCTTCGCCGTCTTCGCGGCGCCGCTCGCCGTCGGTGGATTCTTCCTTGCCGAGTCACTCGTCCTCCTTATCGGCGGTCCGGAATTTCAGAGGGCGGCGATGCCACTGCGCATTCTCATTTTTTCTCTCGCCGCCATATTTTTTGGCAATTTTTTTAATGCGATTCTGATTGCCGGCAATCTTCAGAAGCGTCTTCTCGCTGTACTCGCCTCTATCGCCATCGTCAACATCACGCTCAACCTCCTCCTCATTCCGCGCTACTCCTTCGCGGGCGCGGCGAGCGTCTCGCTCTTGACCGAAGGCTTTGTCGCGATCGCGACCGCTTTTCTCGCTTTCAGATTTCTTCACTACTCCCCATCCTTCAAAGGCATTCCCGGCATCCTCTTCTCGACAGGCGCCATGGGATTGTTCCTGTTCTCGTTTTCTTTCCTCTCCTTCCCGATACTCCTTGTGGGCGGCGCGCTCATCTATATCGCCTTTCTCTCCCTGACCGGCTCCATCGGAACCGATGAAATTGCCTCGCTCCTCGCTCGAAAATCAGATGAAGCTGAATTCCCCATTGCTCCAATGGGCTCCTAGATATCAAAATTTTCCACTCCTTACCTTAGAGCGTATCCAACAAGTTTCATAAAACCGAAAAATTGAACGTTTTTAGACATCTCTTATGTATCGTTCCCCTCTCGTGTTCATCCTCGTCTTGAATTACAACAGTCGCGAAACACTTCTTTCATGTCTTCGCTCGATTTTTCGCCTCGAATACCCGATGTTCCGCGTCGTCGTGATCGACAACGCCTCAACGGACGGTTCATTTGAATCCGCCAAAGAACGCTATTCGCAAGCGCATTTCATCCGAAATTCCGAAAATGTCGGCTTCGCGCGCGGTATGAATGTCGGTATTCGCTTCGCTCTCGACCAACGAGCCGAGTATGTTTGGTTGGTCAATCCCGATACGATCGTCTCGAAGGAGTCCCTCCATCGTTTGGTCGAACTCCTCGAGCATCACGCGTCCGTCGGCATCGCTTCCCCGATCATTTTTACACCTTCGCGACGCAGGATATGGTTCGGCGGCGGGAAAATAGCCTGGTTTCGCCTCCGAGCCCTTCATACCAAACCAAGAAGTCGCGCCATTCCATTTGAAACCGGCTTCCTATCTGGATGCGCTCCGCTCGTCAAGGTTCCGGTTTTCCGTATGGTCGGACTCTTCGACGAGCGTTTTTTCCTTTACTACGAAGATGCCGACCTCTCGATCCGAACGAAACGCGCCGGATTTCCCATTGTCGTTCATCCGAAAGCCACCATCACGCACTCCGAAGAAAGCAAAAGAAATCCTGAAAAAACGTATTGGCTCGTCCGATCGGGACTCTTTTTCTTTCGGAAAAATTTCCCCTTCTGGGGACAGCCCTATTTCTGGATCTCCTTCGCGTTCCGAAAGCTCTGGAATATGTTCCGCGTCGTTTCCTCCCCCGAAGACGCCACCGCCCGATCCGTCCGAGACGCCTTTCGAGATTTCTGGAAATATGGATACTAACAACGCACCGCGTTTCTCCTTCATCATCGTCAACTACCGAAGCGCAATTCACTTGCCCGCGTGTTTTTCATCTTTTCAAAATATCACCTTCCCCGCGCCATACGAGTGCCTCGTGGTCAACAACGACCCCGAAGAAACCGTGACGCTTCGGACATTACAAGAGCGATTTCCTTTTACCCTCATTACTCTCACTGAAAATCGCGGTTTCGGATATGCCGTCAATCGAGCGGCCGAGCGCGCTCAGGGAACCATACTTATCCTCCTCAATCCAGACGCGCGCTTCCTCTCGGGAGATATGAGCGCCGTCTTAAAGAAATTCGAGCGAGATTCCACGCTCGGCATCGCCGGTTTCAAGCTCTTCATTGAGCCGGAAATGCCCCAGCCGTGGGGCGTCGGCACCGATATCACCCTCCTCGACCTCATTCGAAACCATAGCGGGTTTCCAAGAAGCGCCACACTCTGGAAATCGGAAGCGCCTCGAAGGGTCGCGTGGGTAAGTGGCGCCGCCCTCGCCATCCCTCGCGCGCTTTTCTTTCGCGTACACGGATTCGACGAGCGATTCTTCCTCTACTATGAGGACGCGGACCTGTGCGCTCGAGTGAAAAAATTCCGCAAAAAAATTCTCCTTCTTCCGGATATTTGCGTTCTCCATATGGGTGGTGGAAGTACAGACGCATCACGGAAAGAACAAAAAAATGCCTATCGCACGTCTCAAGATAGCTATTTTTCCCTCCATCGACCATGGTACGAGGGAAAGCTTCTCAAATTCCTACGGGGAGTAGCAAGAATGGGGAATGGGGAGTAAAGAATGGGGAATAAATCGTTCCTGTTTTCTTTCCTATATTCTTCATTCACCATTCACCATTCACCATTCTTTCATGCGCTTCCTTTTTCTTCTCTTCTTCGCGACCCTGCCGTTTCAGTTTGCGTTGAGTCCCGCGCCCGGGATCGATCTGCATATTTCTCGCTTCTTCGCGCTCGGACTTGGGTCTTTCTGGATCACAATCTCGCTCTTCCGACAGAGGCTCATACTCCCGGCGCGCGCCGAAACACTCCTCCTTATCTCTTTTCTTTTTTTCTCGGCGTTCTCTCTTTTTTTTGCAGAGAATGTCTCATGGGGAATTCGAAAACTTCTCTTTCTCTTTTCGTTCACTCCTCTCTTCTTCGTCGCGTTTTCCGTGTTTCAAGAGAAGGGATATGGAAAACAATTCGCGGAGTGGCTTGTCGCGGGTTCCGCGCTTTCGGCGGGAATCGGCATCGTACAGTTTCTCCTCCCCTTCGCGATCGGACTCGATCCGACGCTTCTTTTCTGGCAAAAGAATATCCTCCCGATTTTCTCCGGAACAACCTTTTCCGGCGTCGTCTCGGAATATTCGAGCATGGTGGCGAATGTCGGCGGCGGGAATCTCCTGCGCGCGAGCGCTTTTTTCCCAGATCCGCATATCGCCTCTTTTTTCTGGGGGATGACGCTCCCCTTGGCGCTCGCGTTCACTCAAAGTTCCACCCATCGCGCGAAACTCTATTTCATAATAGCGTCCATATTCATTTTCATCGCCGATATACTCACCTTTTCACGCGGCGGCTACCTCGCGCTTCTTCTGGCGCTCGCGGTTTCGCTCGCGATTTTCCCTTCACTGATTTTCAAAAAATATATTCCGGCACTCTTCTTCTGTTTTCTTCTTCTCCTTGCCTTCTTCTTCATCCCGAACCCTATCGCCTCGCGACTCCTTTCTTCTCTCGACCCCGCCGACCATTCAACGAGCGGCCGCCTCGCCATCTGGAACGAAGCCCTCGACATTATCGCCAAACACCCCGTAACCGGCGTCGGACTCGGCAACTATTCCAATACCGTGAAGCCCTCCGCGGAGTATCGCGAACCGCGCTACGCGCACAATATTTTCCTTGATATCTCGGCCGAAACCGGTATCGTAAACGGCATCGTTTTCTTCCTCCTTCTCACTATCTCAATCACCCGAGCCCTCGCATCTCTCGAACCGCTCAAACTCGCCGTCGGTTTTTCCCTCCTCATATTCCTCGCTCATTCCCTTTTTGAAACGCCGATCTATTCGGTGCACATCCTCCCACTCCTCCTCGTTCTCTTCGCATTTTCTTCGTATGAGCATAAGACCATACTTGCTCGGTAGCCTCGCCGCGACATTCTTCCTCCTCCACTTTGAAAACGCAAAAGTGGTGCTATTCGGCGTGCCGATATATATGGTCGAGATGGGAGTGATAGCGTCAGCGGCGGTGCTGTTTTGGACACGAAAACAAAAGGGGGAGATTTCGCAAAGAATTGAAAACATAGAAGGGTGGAGAAAGGGAGCGCAAAGGAAGGAAGAAACGGGAGGAATAAAGGGAAAACAATGGGGAAAAATGATGTTGACATCAATGCGCTTCGTACGGGCGAATAATTATTCGCCCGTACACATTGGGATGGTTGTCCTTCTTCTCGGCGTTCTTTCCTCCACACTCGTTGCCGCGTTTTCACGTCATGCTCTCTGTCCAATGTCGCAGGAAGGACTCCTGCGAGCGCTCGGTATTCTGAAATCGTGGTTTGCATTTCCAATACTCTTCGGGTGGATTCTTTTTCGCGCCTCCGGTCGGTATTTTTCGCGCGAAAAACTCCTTTTCATTTTCACGGTATCGTTCCTCCCGATTTCCATTCTCTCGCTTCTTGGGTGGATTTTTGGAAGCGGTATGACCTATGACCATCGTCTCTCCGGAATATTCAATTCCCCCAACGCCCTCGCCATGCACCTCACCCCCGCCATCATTCTCTTATGGTACTTTTTCCGTTCCCGCATTTCCCGTTCCCAATTTTTCATTTTTCATTTTTCATTTTTCATTTTGCTTTCCTTCCTTCTCTTCCTCACCCATTCCATTTCCGCGTGGATCGCAGTTGCGATTGGGATTTTCTTGTTTGAATACATGACGCGAACTAGATGGGTACGAGAAGGGGTACGGGCGAATAATTATTCGCCCCTACGATACACCGCCGTGTTTCTTGTATTTTCAGGAATAATCATTCTCTCCCAGTGGAACACTCCGCGTTTTGAACATTTTTTTGATCCCGATTCGCGTTCTTCTTTCGCCTCACGCCTGATGATTTGGCGATCAGCGAAAGCAATGATCGCCAATTCGCCTCTCTTTGGCGTGGGACCCGGAAATTTCCAATCCTGCTATCTCGCGTATCAACAATACTTCCCGCCCTACCTCGAGTGGTCGGTGCCGGAGCCGCACACTATTTTCCTCGCGTTTTGGCTCGGAGGCGGTCTTATGGGGCTTTTGGCATTCGGCTTTTTGGTTGTTTGGTGGTTCCGGACTGTTTTTTTTGAAATAAAAAAAGAAGAGAATCACTTGATTCTCTCGGCACTCACGGCAATAATGCTCACAGTACTCATTCACGGACTCGTTGACACCACCTACTGGCGACTCGGGCTCGCGTATAGTTTCTGGATCGTGTTTTTTATGGGGGTTTCGCCATCCCCTTGGCAAAGGCGGGGTGGCTCGGGCTCGAGACAAAGGGGTTTGAAGCCGGAGCCGCAAACCGGAACCACCCCGCTCCCCTCCTTGCAAAGGAGGGGTGGAAAAACTCAGAGGTTGATTTTGTATATCTTCCCATCGTGGCGATTGCGGAAGAAGAGCGTGGTCTCGTCCGTATCGAGGACGAGGTTTTCGGCGTCATAGCTCCGGTCGATATCGGCCGGATCAACAAGGCGAGATTTTTCATTCGTCTCCATATCCATCTTCCAGAACGTATCGGCAGTCAGGATCGGTTTCCGGTAGTAATCATTGGGCAGAATACTCCCCGCGGGGATGGCGCCCGGGAGCGCGTAGTAAATCACGCGACTGTTTTTGGCCCAGACGGTCTTTCCGGCGAGAGTCGGGATGGCGAGATTACGGTAGTTGCCACCCTTTACATTGATGGTCGCAAGCGTCACCGCCGTCCCACCCTTTTCGATCGTATTGCTCAAAAGTATCGTGTTGCCATTTGGCGCGATCGCGTAGTCGACGCCATAGTGTTTGGAAAAAATTTCTTTCACTTCGCCCCCCATCGCCCCCACAACCGAGAGCGATGTCTCCTCAAAAGCATTCCCCCAATTCCAAAACGCAATGAGCGAACTCTTCGGCACCGCTTGTATTTCCAAAAACTGAAATGTCGTCTCGCCGATCATCTCCCAATCCGTCCCATCGGGATTCGCGAGGGTGAGCGTGCGCGTTTCCAATGCCGGATCGTAGTATTTGTAAACAATCTTGTCCCCAAGCGTCGTCCACGCGGGGCTTTCGATGCCGGGCTTCAGCATTTGTACGGGCGAACCCTCATTCGCCTCTCCCTTTTTTTCGCGCGTGAAGAGCGCCCATTCGGTATCGCTCTTTTTGACGAGCGCCCGCTTCCTATCCGGCGACCAGATGATATTTCTCGGCACAAAAGAGAACCGCGCGACCGTGCGCGGCGCATTGGTCACGAGGAAGGTTTCTTTGAGCGCCTGTTCTTCCGGCACGAGATAGAGGATCGCCTGATCTTCGACATCAAATATCGGCGCCACCACCTCCTCATCCGTCACGTTCGCGATTGCTTTCGTTTCCTCTATCTCTTCTTTGCTCGATCCGGTTTCATTTGGTATCACCGCCGTATTGGGCACCCTCCCCTCGAACGGATTGTGCTTGAACAAAAAATTGTATATGAGGAAAAAGAGGAGAAAAATTCCAAAAAGAACGGAAGTAGCGATGAAGAACTTCTTCATAAAAAATCAATGTGGGCACCCAGAAACACTAACATGAAGATGATCATTATGGCCATCCTGATATGTCACACCGCAACTTAGTGTCCGAGGCCCCCATATATTTCCCCCTCCGCAAGATTTAGCCGCACTCGCTACGGCGCACAAGGTAGCATCACTCGATGCACTCGTTAACCCTCCAATATCAACTCCGTAAGAAAGCCCCTTCGTTCCAAAGGTACATCCATAATGGCAAGTAACTTTTGAATGTTTACACGAAGCTGGTCGCGAATCTCCGCAACACGCCGCCGCCGCATTTTGATCCCCCCCAATATTACTGGCGGAAATTGACGTCCATGTATTTTTTATACCCTTTCCTTCCATGCAGGACATCATGGCAACCAACTCTTTTGAAGCAAGATTACACTGATTTGCAATGTCAGAACGGAGATTTTTCAAATTCTTGCATCCCTCCGGATCAGCATTTCCCGATGGTGGTGTAGTCGTCGTTGACGACCCACCGCCTAGTCCCGCTACTCCCGACAATCCACTCAATTTCAAATTGGTGAGATCGGCATTGATAGTATTGAGGAGGAGCCATGAAATGAGCGCGATGACGAGCCCGATGAGCGCTCCATAGATCGTCTTTTTGGCATAGCCCAGAGTCGACGTATTCCCCGCGCTCGAGAGGTAGAGGAACCCGCCCACGACGAGCATAAAGAGCGCCGATATCCCCACAATCCAGAGCGCCAAGAGATATACATTTTTGAAATACGTCGCAAAGTCCCCACTCTCCCCCTCAAACCCCGGCAAATTCTCAAGTGGGGCATACTGAAGCGAGCTAGCACTAGAAGAAGGAGTTGACGAGGTACTACCGCCAGGAACAGGGGTGCCCTTTGCAGCACAACACGCCGTGCCTGAACCAAGGTCGGCGCATGTTCCGATTTGATCCAAAGAAAAAGTTGAGCAATTCTGACCGACCGTCGTTATACAGTAAGCATTCTTTCCATCAGATCCTTTCGTGGCTTCACACTCAGTCTTGGTCGTAATGGGTGTTGATCCAGATTTCGGAACATTCGCATCAGGCACACAGCAGGGCGCATCCACCTTATCGCAATGCCCATACTTTTGATATCCAGCACCTGGCGTACACTCCTTTCCCGCTTCCTTGCAGACACCGTCAAGAGGCTTTGCATTGCAGGTGATATCACTGTTTGGTTCCGCAGCAAAAGACAAATTTCCAAAGAAACCAAAGACAACCGCAATTACAGACAAAAAAACGAACATTTTCCCGCTCTGTTTCAGAAATTTCATACGACATTGCTAGATACTAAAATACTCGCTACTCCCGTCTCCTCTCCGGCATTGCCGAAAAAGCGACGCCGACCACGAGGAGAATGAGACCCATCGAGAGGATGAGGCGAACCGAGAACAACACGAGAGGCGGCACGGCGGAAATGAGCGAGGCAAAGAAAGTATTTGCCCCTCCCTTCGCGTAAGGACTCTCTCCGGCAGTTACCAGTCGAATTTGTATCTCTTTCGAAAACCGCACGGTTTCGGAATTAAAGGGAGATATTTTCCAGATATCATAGAGGGCTTTCCTGAGCTCGCGGGGCTGATTGTAGGCGCCGGAGAGGGTGACGGTATAGATATCGCCCACAGTGCCGTCGAGCGCGAGCGAGAGTCCGGTATCGTTCCACTTGAAGGGCTTGCCGTTAATTGACCAAATCATTTCATTTTGGTCGTCGCCCGCTTTGATGCCGTCAAGAATAAAGGTTCCCAGTATTTCCGGACGGAAGACCGCGGAAAATTTCGCAGTCGACCCGGGAATGCCTTCAAATGAGGTCTTACTCACATCATCCGATGTCGACCCGTCAAGATTGGTATAGCTCCCCAAAATCTTCGGCCAGGCGGTTTCCCCGTCTTCCGAGACGAGATCCGCGTCGGGACTCACGACTTGAAATCGGCGTGTCACCGTAAAGGATCTGCCCGTCTCGGCATTATTTGCCACCACCGAGAGCGTATAGAGATCTCCTACTTCTCCCGACACGGGGAAAAAGTTGGTCGCTCCCTGTCGGCTGTCGTCGCAGTCCTCCGAGACGTGTTTCGAGCAGGCGAGTGCCTTGCCGTCGAGCGTCCAGGCATAATCGCGAATCTCCCCCGAAGAAGTTGAGAGGAAGACACCGACCACTTGATTTTTCAGTACCGGACATATTACTTGCTGAGAGGTACCGACACGCCCCGCGCTTCCCGAGAGGGGACACAGAGGGGTATCCGTATCGAGCGCGACACGCACGAGTCCCGTCGAAGCATCAGTTTCCGTTTTTATATGGTAAACATCGATCGATTTGTTGGCGACGACCTTGACTACCACGGACCCCGATCCGCTCCGGCTCGTCTGTCCGGAGAAATTCTCCGTCGCGCTCGCGGAAATACGGAAATAGGCGACATCGTCGTTAAAGTATCGAGCGAATCCAGGCACGGTCCCCTTGAGCTTATCGCTATAAAATTCTTTCTCATTGAGATTGAGGTTAATGGAGAGGGAATTCACCCCGTTTCCGCTCGTCGCGCTGATATTTTTCGCTATTTGGAGATCCTTCGTGATATCCACCCATACATTTTCATCGCTGAAACGAGTATCAAAGGTTCCGCTCCCACTCGCTTGAACGCGCCAGAGATAATTTGCAAATGAAGCATCTCGATTCGCGTTGGATGAGGCGGCGTTTACCACCAGCATATCCCCCGTTTCCGCGAGTGACTTCTCACTCGCCGCGTTTTCTCCCCAGGGAATCAACTTGGCGGAGGGCTCGTTTGGCGTATATGAAAGCGAAAGATCGACATTTTCCGCCTGTCCGCCTTCGGTCGGATCTACAAGATTATCCTCGAGGCAGTCATTGATGTTCGTCGTCGCGGTTTTTATAGCAACACTATATCCTTTTATCGTTTCTGTCCGCGTCGACTTCCCTGTCACATCGCACTTATTCTTCGGAAGCGCCCACATCACCATGGCGCTCGAATTATCATACTTAGTATTGTACATAGAGACCCCCTCGACCGCGACGCCTACCTTGTCCTCCGGCGCGTACACCCAGCGGAAGGTATCTGCTCCCAAGCCCGCGAGATTCGCTTCGTCTTTGGTGCCGTTCTGCGCGGTACTCGGATCTTCCGGGTCGGTTCGCCAGAAGCGTTCCTCATCGATCGGAAACTCGGCGCACACCCCGGGACTGCAGTCATCGGCGCCGATATCGCCCGCGCGCCGAATATCGCCCGTTCCATCCATCTTGTAGTTATCCGGGAAAAGATGCTGACACGACGGAAGTTCATAGTTGTACCCATCTCCAAAATCGTGGATATAACACACGCTCTCGCCCGTACAAGTATTGCCACTCCCACTTGACCCGTCACTCGAAACCGTCAGCTTCGCCGCCGAGAGAGAACTTGAATCGCGCCAAAACAAATGATACGTGTGCCCCGCAGGAAAAACGGCACTCACGGGAGCAATGGTACGCGTCCATGTTCCGCCGCCATATATCAAAGAATCACTGGAGGAAATGTACTCGGTCGCCGCCCTCCAGTTGTCATTTCCGCTACATGATCCTTCGCCATGCGATTCACCTATTCCTACGCCGTAGATCTCATAACACAATTCGGAGTTAGTATCGCTGAATCCGGTGGCAATTTCATAAAACGTTTGGCTCGACGAAAGCGTCACGCTTCGCGTCGTCCCACCTATTGTCGACGACGCATAGAGCCGACCTGCACCGGTATCCTCCGATGTCGGATCAAAAGGGTCGGCGCTCCCATCATCACTCTCCTCTTCGCCACCATCCGACGGCGAGCAATCCCCGGCAAACCCCGATCGACCATCCCCACCAACCGACGCGATATACCCATCCTTATCTCGATCGGTTCCTTTCGATCCCGAAACATTGATTCGACTCTTCGCGTCCGGATTATACATATTTTCGGCGCATTCTTCGCGCTCTTCTTCAGAGAGACTCCCGTTCAAAGCGCAGGTGGAGTCAAAATCTCGAGCGGCAACCGCCTGCATCGCTTCGATTTTCCAGTCTTCGACGGTTATCTTGTCATCATCATTGCGATCACAGAGAAGCTTTTTCTCTTTATCAGCATCGCTATTAGTAAGGCGATCAGTCAAGGAACACCGCTTTCGCTTCAAGTACCACGTATAGTAGAGTGTGTCGGTTGAGTTCCCGAAAAATTCCGGAAACGCGCGCGCCTCCACCTCCTCGCCCGGCTTCGGATCCGACGGAGTGAAATAGAGAAGTACCTGCGGCGCTTGCCCCTTTTGCGACGAAACGTTAAAATTTTCCCCCTGATCCTGAAGACTCCCCTTATTGAGGTGGTATCGCCGCTCAAAAAAATTGGCAGCATCATCAAAAACATTATCGGTCACCTTATCCACGGTGATAGCGAACGCAATCGTGCCCGGCAAGAAGATTTGCATCATCGTAAATACCGAGAGGAAAAGCGCCTTGAGGAAAAAAATGTATTTTTTTTGTTTCATGAAAGTATCATCGCAAACACTGTTGACAGTGTATCAAAAAAAAAGAAAAAACAAAAGGAGAGCAAGTACGATCCCGAGAAAAAAGCAATGATCGAGGCGCATATCGAACCAATGGCGAGGATGGTCATTTCTCCGAAAAAAGCGTGACTCGATACATCGCTCACTCGAATCCATGAGAGAAAAAGTGTCGCGACAACCGATAAAACCACGCTCCATATCCCGAAATACCGACGCCATATCCCGAGAAGAAATCCCCGAAAGAACGCTTCCGTCAAAAAAAGAACCGGTACCGACAGCGCGGAAAAAATCAAAAATGCCGAAAAGCTCCCGCGAAGCAACGCGATATTCGTTCCGTCAACATATCGAAGCCCCGCGTCCGTAAAGGAAAGAAACGACCAAACCGCGCCGAGCGCTATCGTAATCATCAAAATCAAAAGTCCGAGAGTCGGAAAGAATCTCCCCCTCCCCCAATGAAATCCGTACGAGGCAATCGATTCCTTCAGAACAAAGTGAATAAATATCGCCGGCAAAAGACCGTAGCCCGCAAGAAGAAGCATGAGCATTGCTGGAATAGTTTCCGCTCCAGGAAAGAACGCAACCAAGGCCATTCCCGCGAACGCCACCATATGCGCCGCAAGAAATCGACGGTCGGTAAGAAGCATACGGATAGTTGTTGAATATTGAGACATAGTATTCAATAACTGAGAAACAAGAGCGAGGAAATCAAAACGCTTCGCGCATTCGTTCTCGAACCCCGCTCTTGTCTTTCATTGGTACCGCTCGATCCGCATAGACCTGGCGAAGCACGGCTGACAGCTTCCCCTTCATTTCTTTTTTATCGAATGTTTTCGCGTTTCGTTTGGCGACAAATTTTTTGTCGACGGAGTAGATCATACCAACCGCCGCAATCGTAAAGGGAAGAAGATTAAAGGGAAACATCAATCCCTCAAGCGGAACCAGCCCGATCAAGATAAAGGCATCGATAATGGCAATCCGCGCATTCGAAGCGATCTTGTAGCGGCGCTTCGGGAAGAAGAGGAGAAGGAGTATCAAGATATTCGCGCAAAAACTGAGGACCGTGCCAACGCCGGGAAGCGCGAGCACCACTGTATAATCCATAAGATCCTTGAAAACTGCGACTATCAAGGGCGCCGAATACGATGAGAGCTTCACCGATTCCGTCTTTCTTTTCATATCTCCGTTTCCACTCCCCATTCCTTCTTCCATTTCGGAAATCTCAGCTTCTTCTTGAAGGATTCTCGCCGGCCGTTGGGCATTCCGAAGCATATTCGCCTCTTGTTGAAGTCGTTCTCTTTCCGATTCGTCAAAATTCGCGTCGTTTGCCGCCGGACGATCATATCGCGCGTCATTCGCCGTCGGCATCGAATTTTTTTCTTGCTTCAAAAATGCTTGCTCTTTTTTTTCGCGCTCCTTTTGATCGCGTATATCCTGTTCCTTGGTAATCGGTTGCGCAATTGCCATACAAAATCAAAGGTAATATATGAAGTAACCGATCCCATTTCCTCTTCCCTATTCCTCCTCACATTCCCTGTTCGTCAAATTCCTTTTTCGCGGCTTCGATCTCGACCAATTGTTCTGGATTTGAAGTGATGATTTGATCTTCACTGTAAGAAGCGACCACTTTGATCGCGACGTGTTTTGACCCGGCAAAGAAAATTCCCTCGCCGACCGCGCTCTCCAGAAGGAGGAATTTCTCGTGATCCGTGAGATAGAACGTCTCCGTCACCACGTCGATTGAGGAAACCGATTGACGCAAAAGGAGCTGGAGCGAAGAGTTGGTCACGATGGGCTTGCCGTAGCGCGATCCCATAAAATCACTGATGTCCTGCGTAATCGTAGTAAGTCCACAGTAATATTTCCGCGCGCGCTTCGCGATACCGAAAAGAAAGCTCGCCGCATCGTCGTTTTGCATCATAATCCACGCCTCATCCACCACAACAAGGCGGCGTTTCATTTCGGAACGCATTTCATTCCACACAAGGTGCAGGATGAGATACATAGCGATCGGACGGAGTTCTTCTTCGAGGTCGCGAATATTGAACACCACCATTTGGTTCTGAACCGAAATATTGCTCGCGTGATTCAAAAATCCCGAAAAAATCCCCTGCGTATACTTCTCAAGCCGCGCGGCAAGCGATTCCGTCCCCTCCATATTCCGCAACACCTCGTAGAGATCGGTCATCGTGGGAAAGGAGCTTGGCGTGAGCGTCGCAAGGTCGGTTCTTCCCGTAATATCCCGCACGGCATACGTTTCGCGGAGCGCCTGATCGAGGATAGAGTCCTCTTCCGGCGTCACGCTCCCGAGCATCAGATGAAGCAGTCCGATCAACGTGGCGATATTGCTTCGCAAAAGTCCCTCAAAGTCCTCTTGATCATCGCGCTTCTTCGGGAGATCGAAGGGATTGATACGAAACGGAGAATTGAGACTCATATGAATGAACGAGCCCCCCACGGTTTCTGAAAGGTGCTTGTATTCATTCTCCGGATCAATCACGATCACGCTCGTACCAAACATCATCGACCGCAAAATTTCGAGCTTCACGAAATAACTCTTGCCCGCTCCCGATTTCGCGAAAATCACCATATTAGCGTTCTCCAGCTTGAAGCGATCGAAGAGGATGAGGCTGTTGTTGTGGCGATTGATCCCGTAGAGGATGCCGTCATTAGACGAGAGATCGGCGGAAACAAAGGGAAAGGTTGTCGAGAGCGGCGCGGTGTTGAGATTATTGGCGACATCAAGCTCATCCATGGCAATCGGCCGCGTCGAGGTGAATGCTTGCTCCATCCGCATCACCGCCGGCTTCACGTAGACAAGTTGCGCTTCAAGGAGCGATTCGATTGACCGGCTCATACGATTCAATTCCTCGATCGACGAGGCGTAGAGCGCGATATAGATGCCGAAGCGAAAAAACTTTTCCGTTCCCTGTTGAAGTTTGTCGCGAAGCTCATTGATATCCTGAAGCGCGGTTTCCAGAATGGGACTGCGCACCTTTCCCGCCTCGGCCTCCATCTGAATGGATGACTCGACGCGCGTCGCAGATTTGAGGAGACTCTTCAAAATATCCCGCGTATCGACCGGGTGGATAAACATCGCGACATCCATAGGAAAGTCGAGATTCACGACCGGCGCGAACCAATTGGTATTGAGATAACGCGGATACGCGATGATAAAATGTGTCCGCGTAACCGTCTCCCCCGCCTGCAGTGAATTTGCACTCACCTTGATAGCGGAGGGCGCGATCAAATCACGAACGCGCGCGACGCCTCGTTGGTAGAGCATTTCACTCTGTAAAATTTCATCTTGTTCGCCCATTGAAGGAGCGAGAAATGGAACACGCATATGGTATTGACAACAACCACAGAATACTACCACAAACCACAACCGTCATTCCCTCATCGTTCTATCTCCAAATCAATCGCTTCGATGTTTTTGGTGAGACGTGTCGTAAAAAGTGAAGGGTTGTAGGAATTATAGAGGAGTTCGATGAGCTCTTCGGTATTGAGCGGCGCGACTCGCACTCCCGTTTGGGAGAGCGCGAAACTCACGTGGTCCACCCTCTGCCAGAGCTGATTTTTGTAGGTTTCGAAAAATTCCCGCCGTTCCAAAACCGCCCCCGACGGATTAAAGAGCGTCGTCAAACTGTGAAAGAGGCCTTTTTCTTTGTCCTCGACGGGCGAAAACGGTATCACGAGATAGAAAAGCTTCGACATAATATTCGATACCTCGGCGAGATTCTTGATAAAGTTCTGATACTCCGATATTTGAAGCCGAAGGAGTTCATTTCGCTGGTGATTTTCTTTATCCTTGAGGAGCTCGATATACGGGCGAATATCGAATCGGCGCGAAGAAATGACCACCTGCACGGGAAAGTCGAGCGAATTGAGAAAATTTTGGTACTGCAAAATGATCGCGTCCTGTTCCTCGGCGGACTTGAGATCGAAGTTGAGCGACGACACCAGAAGCACCGAACGAAGCGCGCCGTTTTTGAGCACGATAACGCCATCGCGCACCTCTTCTACATTTACGTAGCGCTGAGTGCTCGAATTCGAATCTTTCGACACGGATTTTTGAGGATTCAGGGTTTCCATAGATAAAAAGAATTCATCCAATCGTCATCCCCGTCCCGCCTCAGCGGGAGGGAACCAGGCTCCACCAGCTTACAGAAAATGTTTACAGACTTCATTTGTAAAGATGTTACATTGGGCATTGTGACACCTGCCTGCCTGCCGGAAGGCAGGGATTCCCGCCTTCGCGGGAATGACAGTGCTATCGCTTCCCACCTCTATCCACCACTTTCGCCAATGCTTGTATTTCTTCAAAGGAAAGCGGTCGAGGGGATTCCGATATCGGTTTATTTTCCACCGGTTTCGGATCCGGTCGTTTCATTACTCCCGGTCGATCCCATGTATAGAGCTTGGGTCGAAAAAAAAACATCACCCCGTGAATGGTAAAGGAAAGCATAGACTGATTGTACGGTCGATAGAAGGCATACAGCGCGAAAATGAGGATAATAGGAACGGAAAGGACGAAAAACGTTGGCGTATCAAAAAAAGTCCATACGATAAACAGCACCGCCCCCATCCCGATAAGCCACAACACCTGCTTCACAGTAAGCGGTCCCGCGATCTTATCCTCCACATCGATGAATTGCGGAACATTGAAGAGCATAGGAAAAATACAGACAACAATCAACTGGCAACAAACAACCACAATAAAACAAAGGATTCCTGTTGTTCGTTGTACGTTGTCAGTTTTTCTAACCCCGTAAGTTTACCACACGAGGAGCATCGAAGTCATCTCCCGACGACTTCCCGCGAAAGCCAAACTGATCGCCACGAGGCTTAATGACACTGATTGCCTCGGGACCCCTTGAAGGAGGATGTCCTTCGCTTGATACTCCCTCTTGCGGCGGCTCCGCAGGAAGAGCTGCCTTCTCGTGGGGAAGCACGTGACTTGAACTAAAACTCATATTTCCCGGCGCGGAAAACGGCGACGAGACCGACATTCCTTCTTGCGCCGCAGGCATTCCTCCACTCTTACCTCCCTCCGCGCGAGCATCTCCGCTCGGCGACACAGGAATAGGGGGAATCGCGTATACCGGAGCAGAAACGCCGACCGATTTCGATGACGTAATCTCGGGTCGTGGTGGCGCGGGAACATTCCCAAAAAGCGGCGGTATCGCTGTTTTCTCTGTCTTCCACTCGAGCGCCTTCTTTATGGGAGTGGAAGAGGCGGGGAACTTTTCGATCGGACGAAATGAGGTGCCAAGCGTCGGCGTCACTTTCTCCTCGAGAGGCGCTTGATTCGCGTTCGACTTTTCTTCAAATGCTGGGAATATCACCTCCTGTCGCTCGACATCGATTGAAATCGGCATATTCTCATCGAGCGAACGAAAGAGAAGTGAGAGCTTTTCCCGATCCGGCGCGGAGAGTCGCTTGGTATTCTCCCCCTGGAACAAAAACTGTCCCCGTTCCATCGCGGAGTGCTTCCGAATCCCCACCACGTCCCGATAGTGCCGGAGCCAATTGCGAATCGACCCCCGTACCGGCTGACCCTCTCCCTTCACCACAATTCTATCCTCCGTCACCGCCTGCTCCGACAACCGCTGATACTTTGAGAGGGCGTCGAGAAGGGGAATTTCTACTGTCTGTTCAGAAACATCTTTGGGAATCGGCGCACTGATGATTTTTTGATCAACAATCAAGGCTATTTTTTGAGCTTGTTCCGAAGATATTTCCATTTCTTCCATTAAGAATCCTTCAATTTTCTCTTTTGGAAGATCGCCAAAATAGAAATTCCGTACCGCACGAGCAATACTCGCCATTTTCAGCGGATCCAAACTGAAGTCTTCCCCAATTTTTTTGATAATCTCGGGAGTATACTGAAATCCGAGCTTATACTTCGCTTCCGGAGGAAGCATTCGAAATCGCTCATGATTCGCAATCACTTGCTCTCGAGTTTCCTCATCCGGATTTTTTTCAGTCCAAACCAAAACAGGGGTTACCGATCTATTTATGAACTGACTATTCATGGTACCGGAAGATATCATAGATAAGAAATTTACACGAAAAAAACTTAATTCCTACCAAATACCCGTCTTTCTTCCAGCATCGAAGTTATCACCACTTATATCGTCAATTATTTTATCTTTATTTTTTGATGAATGACGATTAAATGCTTCCTGTGCACCTGAAATTCTCGCTTTCAACTCTTGAGATTCTTTCGTGTTAATAATAACTCCACCCTCTGCAATATCAGTCACATTTCCATGCACATCCCTAATAACCGAATATTGCCTTTCGCTTCCACTTGCATCTTTCCCAAGACTAAACATCTCTTCAAGGTTCTGCTCCCTCCATTTTGAGGGATTTATTTTCGCCATTTCCTTCCTAACAACCTCTTTGTAAACCTCATCACGAGCATCATCCGCACTCAAGGCTGGATTAGCAACTCGCTTCTTTGCTATTTCATCTTTCACCTCATTTGTACCCATTTTGTAATTCATAACAAGATCCAACCGTTTCTCCTTCACCTTTCCTTCAAGAAGATTAATAACCTGCTCACTCTTCGGATCACTTGCATCCAAGGTTGCCCGAACTTTTGTAAATTCCTCACTCGTAAGCTTCCCCTGTTTCGCAAGAACCATAGCCGCGGCAACGTCTTTGTTTTGGTCAACAAGTCTTCGTAGCTCTGTTTCCGTTGTATGCTCTTTCTCGTGCTCAGAAACTTTCTTTTGAACTTCCTGTGTACTTGTCCCTTTCCTCTTCAATGCAGAAGAAACGCTATCCTGAACCTGCTTCTTTCTCTTATCAATATCACTTCCGCCCCACCATGCCGACTGCCTATTTCTCCATGCCTCCCGTATTCCAAGCGCTGTCCCGGAAATTGTATTCCCCGAAAGATTATCAACACCTTTAAATGGGGCTTTTGCCGTCCATTTGGTTGCACCCCATGTTCCTTGTCGCATCCATCCCCCCATCTTTCGCCCTATATTCGACCCCCACTTTATCCCCAAGCCGGACATATCATTGCTATACTTCTCCGCCTGCGTGATAGCGATCCAGAAGAGGACAATGGGAATAGCAAGGAAAAGGGCGGAAGAAAGAAAGTCATTACTCACACTGTCACCAGCGAGCGGCTTCATGGTAGTACTCACTGATCCGGCCGCCTTCATAACGACGAGCGCCACCAAAACAAGCATCACCGCTATCGGCCCGTAGAATGCCCATTTAAAGAGTTTGTCCCACCAATCATGGGCAAACTTATGGAGTGCCGGCGTAATCATTCCCACAAATCCAATCGGAGAAAACATCACCAATATCACCAATGCAATCATGCGAATCAACATAAGAAGCGCCAGCACAAAAAACGAAATTCCAAAAAGAAACATACATGTAGCCGCCACAAGCAAATGCACAAAATCGTAATCAGTAATATCTTTATCGGGCGATTGCGAATTGGGAAGTATCACGCCACGTATATTTGACGCGCCCAAAAGACCACTCGAGAGACTACTAATATTCCCACTTTCCCCGACCGTATTCTGTGCAAAGAAATACATCGGAACATTCGCAAGATCAATCACGAAGCGCGATATCGGGAAGCTAAAATTCACGAGAAGCGCCATGAGAATGAGCATGGGAATCGTTTTCTTGTATTCATACCTCTCAAGCTGAAAGATGGTCGCAAAAGCGGAAAAGAGAAGAACGAGAATAAAGAAAATATTACAAAAATCCCGCACCGTAAGCCATACGGTATATATAGCCGCGTTATTCATGAGATCCGAAAACGTTTTCGTGTCAATCGCCCATACAAAAAGCGCTGACGCTAAATTTACAAAAAGAGAGAAAAACCAATAAAAAGCATATACTAAATACTTCGCTCCCGTTACAATTGGTTGAGAAACAGTATCCCATATTCCAGCGTAAGATGCATACGGCAGCAACAAAAAACACCCCGAGAGCGTCACAAAGAGCAGAACGGGGTGGTTCTTAAAGAAAAGACTCAATCGAAAGAGAAACGATCTTTTTATTTTGGAACGCTCATTCACACACGAAAGACAAAAACATTTTTCTGAAAATAGTATACCACAAAAAGTACACGTCAAGAAATTTACTCATCTTAAACACCGTCTTTCTTTTCGTCATTCTCGCGAAGGCGGGAAGCCCATGCCTACCGGCAGGCAGGTAGTCACCACCTGCTGAATATAATCACCCAACGAACAAAATCTTGTAATATATTTACTGAAGACGAATGGAACCTGGATACCCGCCTTCGCGGGTATGACGGGTTAGGTTTTTAGCTCTTATTTCAGTAACTGCGTAAGGTGGGTTCTTCATTCTTCACCCTCTCTCTATGGTATTGAATATATTTTTTAAAATATAAATATTATTACTATTAGTCCGGTGGAAAAGTTGAAAAGAGAGGAATACTGTTTTAAGAAAGGATTTTCTGAGGGGTGATGCTTAAAGATAGATTTGGGATTCTCGGTGACGTGTGTGTCTGTGGGGAGGTGGGGTGGAGTTATGCAGAATTTCTTATGGGTTTCCCGCAGGTGAATACAAGAGTTTCGCGCGGGAAAATACCGGGTTATCCACAGGATGTGAACAAAATGAAACAGGAAAACTGAAAGGATGGGGAGGAAGGAGTGTTTTTAAAAAAAACAAAAACCGCCAAGTGGCGGCTTTTGAGAAACATCGAAGTTGAGCGATTAATATATATATCCCTTAATACTTCGGCTACTCGCGGAGAGGGTGCGGCGATTGGTTTTGCTCCAGCCGACATAGTTCATTTCACTCACGGTGATTTCGCCGCCTGAAACCTTCTCGACGAGGGCGACGTGGCCGTAGTAGCGGTTTTCGGTAGTGACGACAATGCTTCCTACGCGGGGTGTTTTTCCGGTTTTGTATCCGAGGGACTTCGCGTTGTAGAGCCAGGTACCGGCATTGCCGCCCCAGGGGACATAGCGCTTTGAGGCGACGTACCAGGTGCAGTAGCCGTAGGGAAACTTGTGTCCGGTGCCGGCTTTGCCTTCGGGGGTGCGCCAACCGGAAATATCGGTCGCGGTGCCGCCGGTTGAGGTTGCGTATTGGCGCCGATCCAGAATGCCACCGGAAGCGGGCGGTGTTGGAATTTCCTTGGAGCCGTCGGGAATGATGATCTCCTCGCCTGTTTCAAGACGTCCATTTGCCGGAAGCTCGTTGAAGGCGATGATGCGATCTTTGTCTCCCTTGTATTTTTTGGCGATACTCTCTATGGTGTCGCCCTCCGCGACGATGTGCTTGAGTCCGGCAACCGGAAGAATGAAGATTTGGTCGCCCGGACGAATTTCATCCACATTGGCGAGGTCGTTTGCCCAGAGAATGGTGTTGGTGGTGATGGAGTGCTTTTGAGCGATGCCGCTTACGGTATCGCCTTCGAGAACGGTGTAGATAGTGACGCCACCTTCTTCTTCCGGGTCTTTTTGGATCACCGGAGAGAGGTCGGAAGAGGCGATGATGAGGCTGGGGTTTGCGATGACAGAGGGGTCTTCGAGTTTTGCGTCCGGATCGACGGTATTTGAAGCGACCGCAAGCGGCACGAGTGAGAGGCTTTCTTTCTTTTCTTCTTTGTGAGCGAACTTCGCTTCCGGAACGGCGGTGTTTTGGGTATGGAAATAGCCGGAAAGAATACCCCCCGGCTTTTCCTGTGAGGCGATATTGGTTCCGGTTACCAAAAAAGCGCTCGATACGACAACGGTGAGCGCTGAATATTGACGGAACAGATGAAGAACTCGAACAGTTTTGTGTTGTTTAAAGCAAACAACACATTTTCTCTGCAATCGGTGAATCGTAGTGTTGCTTTTTCTCGCGAGTGTTTTGGCTCGTCGGAAAAAACAAAATAGCCCCCCGAGAATGCGCGTTGAGATACGCTGGTCCTTTCAATGGCTTCGTCGTCTAGACCGGTCTCAAAGAAACGGACGGGTCATCGAGGACGAAACTGAAGATTTTTACGCAAGGTTGAGTATAGGGAAGCCGGAGTTTCTTGTCAATAATTTTTTGGCTCTTTTTGTCAAATTTGGTTTTCTTGAGGCTTCTCTGAGAGGCTAAAACTGTGGTATACTCACGGAGTGACGGTTGTTTTTTCTTTTTCTTCGTATGCCGACCATCGCCGCTTGTCTGATGAAATTTCTCGAATATGTGGAGATAGAACGGGGTCGTTCACCCAAAACGGTCGAGAGTTATGACCGGGTGCTCCGCGATTTCTTCCGTTTCGGGAAAATTCAAGACCCGAAAGACATTACCCTTGACATGATTCGAAAATATCGGATTTTTTTGAATCGGAAACAAACTGTCCGAGGCGGTGAACTCAAGAAAATCACCCAAAATTATCACGGCATCGTCCTTCGGGGGTTCCTGCGCTACCTCGCGAAAGAGGGAATCGCCTCGGCGGAGCCGGAGCGAATCGAAATGGCAAAGGTGCCTGAGCGGCAGGTGGATTTTTTGGAACCGGAAGAATTGGAGCGGCTTTTTGCCGTGGCGGAAGGGAAAAGCGAAGTTGCTTGTCGGGATCGCGCGCTCCTCGAACTCCTTTTTTCATCGGGACTTCGCGTTTCGGAATTGGTTGGTCTCGATCGGGAGTCGGTCAATCTCGAAACCGGCGAGTTTAGTGTGCGCGGCAAGGGCGGCAAGGTACGAATGGTTTTTGTTTCTGATCGGGCGCGCGCGGTGATTTCTTCGTATCTCGAGGTGAGGAAAGACATCGACCCGGCACTTTTTGTTTCAACGACCAAGGGTTTCACCCGGAAAACAGCGCGCGATGATCTCCGTATCACGGTAAGGACGGTCGAACGCATTGTGGCGCGTCTCGCGACCAAAGCCGGCATTATGAAGTCGGTTCATCCGCATACACTCCGGCATAGCTTCGCGACCGATCTCTTGCGAAACGGCGCCGATATTCGAAGCGTCCAGGCGCTCCTCGGGCACTCATCCATCACGACGACGCAGATTTACACCCACGTAACCGACGAAGGACTTCGCGAAGTGCATGAGAAATTTCATGGGAAGGGCAGAGGAATGGAGAATGCGGAATGAAGAATTGGAAATGCTTCCCGTTCCATATTCTCCTTTTCATATTTTATGTTCTTTCAAGTGGTGCGATCCCCAAGGCGAGTTTTTTGATGCCCTTGGTGCGGAAGGCTATTGTTGCGAGGGTGCCTTCGATTTTGATGACGACGCCGTTTCCAAAAGTGGGGTGCGCGACGGAATCGCCCGGGCGGAGGGTGTCAGACTTCGCTTTTTTGCGGGTTTCGAAGGAAGATTGTTTTTTGGAAGAAGTGGATCGGTTTAATGAGCTATCGGAAAATTCGCTGTTTTCTCTGCCCTTTTTCCATTCTTCGTATTCCACAAGGTGTTCGGGGATTTCGGAAATGAAGCGCGAGGGGGCATTCATTTGCGTCGAACCGAATATCATACGGGTTTCCGCCGAGACGAGCCATGCTTTTTCTTTGGCGCGAGTGAGCCCCACATACATCAGGCGGCGTTCTTCTTCGAGCTCGGCGGGCGAGAGCGCGCTTCTCGAATGCGGGAAGATGCCCTCTTCGAGTCCCACGATGAAGACGAAGGGAAATTCGAGGCCCTTGGCGCTGTGGAGCGTCATTAGGTGGACGACATTCGCTTGCTCGTCGAGCGCGTCCGTGTCCGAAACGAGGGAAATCTCTTCGAGAAAGAGCGTCGTCGCGTGTTCGAGCGAGATGGTGTCATATTTTTTGGTGACGGAAAAGAGCTCTTGCACATTTTCGAGGCGGATTTTCCCTTCATCGGTGCCGTCGTCGAGTGATTTCAGATACCCGACGGTTTCCAAGAGTTCGCGGAGAAATGAGGAGAGGACGCCTTCTTGGGGAAGTTTTTGTGTGTATTCACATATGGTTTTAGCGAAGCGCGCAGCGGACTTTTGCTTGCTTGGGGCGAGGGCGAGCCGTTTCCCGTCATCTTCGCGCGCGAGTGCAATCGGGTCGGTTTGCGCGGTTTTCGCCGTATCAAGCCACGAAACAAGACTTTTTTTGCCGATGCCGCGTGACGGCTCGTTCACGATTCGGGCGAGAGAGAGGGTATCCCAATTATTGGCGACGAGGCGCAGGTAGGAAACGGCGTCTTTGATTTCTTTGCGTTGGTAAAATTTGAGGCCGCCGACGATTTTGTAGGGGAGAGAATGTTTGAGGCAGGTTTCTTCGAGCGCGCGGGACTGGGCATTGGTGCGGTAGAGCACGGCGAAATCCGAAAAGCGTCGCTGTTTCTTTGCGGCGAATGATTGAATGGTGCGGACGACGTATTCGGACTCTTCTTGCTCGTCCTCCGCCTCAAAAACCGTGAGGAGTTCGCCACCTGTTTTCGCGGTCCAGAGTTTTTTGTGGCGTTGGTTGGGGTTTTGGGCGATGACGGTGCCGGCGGCGTCGAGAATGACTTGGGTTGAGCGATAGTTTTGGTCGAGCGTGACGATGGTCGCTTCGGGGTAGTCCTTTTCGAAGTTCAAGATATTGCGGATATCCGCCTGACGCCAGCCATAGATGGACTGATAGTCGTCGCCGATCGCGAAGAGGTTCCGATGGCGTTCGGCGAGGAGGTGAATGAGCGTATACTGTGAATGGTTGGTATCTTGATATTCGTCGACCAAAATATAGCGAAAGAGCGCGCGGTAGCGCTCCAGTGTCTCGGGATATTCACGGAAGAGGCGGATGGTCAGTCCCAGGAGATCGTCGAAGTCGAGCGCGTGATTGCCGCGGAGCTCTTCTTGGTAACGCCGGTAGGCTTTGGCGACCAACTCTTCGAAGTGACTCCCCGCTTGGGATTCGAAGACGAGCTCGTCGACGAGTTGGTTTTTGGCGCGGGAAACGGTGTCGAGGAGCGCGCGCGGATGAATGTTTTTGGGATCAATTTCGAGCGATTTCATCACGCGCTTCATGAGAGAGAGCTGATCGTCGCTGTCGAGAATGGTAAAGGTGGGCTTGTATCCCAAGGCGGCGATGTCTTTGCGGAGAATTCGCGCGCAAATGCTATGAAAGGTGCCGATATGCGGCAAAGTAGTTGGTAGTGAGGAGTAAGGAGTGAGCGTTTTACTCATTGCTGACTGCTGACTACTGACTGCGGACAAGAGTGTCATCACCCTTGTCCGCATCTCCTCGGCGGCTTTGTTAGTGAAGGTGACGGCGAGGATGTTTCTCGCGCGAATCCCTTTTTTTTGCATAAGGTAGGCGACGCGGTGGGTCAGAGTTTTGGTCTTCCCGCTTCCGGCGCCCGCGACGATGAGGACCGGACCCTCGACGGTTTCGACCGCGCGCCGTTGTTCGGGATTGAGGTTTGTATCAAGGCTACTCATACACCCTACTCTATATGATTGCCAAAAATTGCGCGAGGGCTGTTGAGTTTGCTATGCTTTTCGTATGAACATTCTTCGCCGTATTCTTTTTTCGATTGAAACTTCAAAAACGAGCCTTGGCTTGTGGATGGTGGCGTTTCTGTGCCTGATTCTTTCGCGGCTTTTGGTGGAGTCGTGGCTCTTTGGGTTTGAGTCTCGACCGGCGCTGTTTCTCTGGTACGAATTTACGCATAATTTTCTCTTTTTTCTCCTCTCGTTTCTGCTCTTTTTGCCTCTCTTTCAATATTTCGCGCGCGTGTCGCTCTCGGTCGCGTCGAATATGCTTCTTTTCGGATTTTTGGTCATTCTTTTGCCGCCCGTTATTGATTTTCTCGTGTCGGATGGGAAGGGATTGTGGAGTTTCTATATTTTTGACGGGTTTTTTGGGCTCGTCTCTCGGTACTTCACGTTTTTTGGCGATCGACCGGATATGGGAATTACCTATGGCGTGCGGGTCGAGGTGGCGCTCGTCACGATTTTTTTCGGCTATTATGTTTTTTTGAAAACAAAACAATACCTTCGCGCCTTTTGTGCCGGGCTTTCCTCGTATACACTGCTTTTTTTCCTCGGCACGTTCCCTTCGTGGGCGGCAATGGTGGTTCTCGGGATTTCCGATGGGCGGTGGATGCTTCGCGCTCCGGATGTGGCGGGAGTGTTTCTGTCGCCGCTCTCGTTCTTTTCTCGCGACCTCGTGGATCCGCGCTCTCTTTTGAATGTCAAAATGAGTCTCGTGTACGCGACGTTACTTCCTTGCGTGCTGGGAATATGGCTTTTGTGGCGTCATCGAACGGTGTTTCTCGCGCTCTTCCGGAACGCGCGCTTGCCGCAGGCGGTGTATCACGCGGGACTCCTCTTTGTCGGTATGGGGCTTGCGGTGATTTTCTCCCACCCGAAGCTTTCTTTTGGTCTTTTTGACATACTGGCGATTGCACTCTTGGTCGTCGCGGTCGTGTCGGCGTGGCTTGCGTCGGTCGTGCCGAATGATTGTTTTGATACCGCTATCGATTGCGAGACAAATCCGGCGCGACCGCTTCCGTCGGGCGCGATTGCTCGTTCGATGTTTGCGGCAATTGGCGCGGGATTTTTCGCGACCTCCCTTCTTTTCGCGGCGCTGGTCTCTATGAAAGGGGCGCTGTTCCTCCTCCTCTATCAGGCAATTGCGTGGGGATATTCGTCGCCACCCTTTCGTCTCAAACGCTTTCCGGTTGTTGCTTCCTGCGTGAGCGCTGTCGCGAGTGTCTTGATTGTGTTTCTCGGATTTACGACACTCTCTCCTGATGGGACGCTTACGACACTCCCGGTATCGCTCGTCTTCCTGTTTCTTTTTGCGTACGCAGTCTCGATTCCGCTTAAGGACTTCAAGGATATCGAAGGCGACGCGAAAGATGGCGTGTGGACATTGCCGGTTGTTCTTGGCGTCGAACGCGCCAAGCTCGCGATTGGCGCCGGAATATTTTTTTCTTATCTCGCGAGCGTCTTCGTGTTTCGCGCGCCGGCACTTTTTGTTCCGGCGCTGCTTTTTGGGGGCGCGTCTTTCTGGGCAGTCTCTCTGATGCAAGCAAAAACCGGCAGGCTTACCTACCGGTCGGTGTTGTGGTGGATATTGGGATTGGCGAGCGCTTATGGTTTCTGGGCGGTAGGAGTACTTTTGTAGGCATGTGCCAGTGTGTAGAGACGCAAAATTTTGCGTCTCTACAGTCGTTTCGCGGATTTTAACGAGAAGAATTGTATCCATTCTTTCGGTGACAACTCTTCCGCGCGGGCGTTTTTGTTTTTTCCGATGCGCGCGAGGAAAGTTTCAATCGCCTCTTTCGAATATTCTCGGTGGGCGGCAAAGTTATTGGCGAGGGTTTTGCGCTTGGAAGCAAAGCCGATTTTGGCGAGACGAAGAATTCGTTCTCGTTCTTCATTTGGAAGCCTATTTTTATCGGGCGTGATACGGATGATGGCGCTTTCAACCTGCGGTGCGGGGAAAAAGGCGTCTTTGGAAACGGAGAAAAGTATTTCCGAAGTGCCAAAGAGCGCGACCGCGAGGGAGAGGAGGCTCTGCTTTCCGTCTTTCCCGACGATACGCTCGGCGACTTCCTTTTGGACCATGAGAATAATTGCATCGGGCGCGGGGTCGAGCGCGACGAGGAGGCGGATGATTTTTCCGGTGATGGCGTAGGGGATGTTGCCAAACACCGACCACGATTCCGACCTTGATTCGCTTGATTTTCTTGATTCCTTTGATTGGAGCTGAAACCCTTTTTGTGCAAGTAGTTTTGGAATATCGGTGCGGAGGATATCGGTTTCTATGATGGATACATTGGAGGAGAGCGGAAATTTTTTGAGAAGTCCCGGGATGAGGTCGCGGTCGAATTCGAGCGCGATGACGTTTTTTGCTCTCTTGGCGAGCTTTTCCGTGAGCACGCCTTCTCCGGCGCCGATTTCCACGATCCAGTCAAAAGAATCCGCGCTTCCCTCTCGGGCAATGCGCTCTATGACGGATTCGTCGCGGAGAAAGTTTTGACTGAAGGATTTTTTTGGAAACATATGAAAGAAAAAATTCCAAATTCAAAATTACAAGTTCCAAATAAATCTCAAATTTCAATATTCAAACTCAAGCAAAACATTTCCCATTTGTTTTTTGTGATTTGGTGCTTATTTGGAGCTTGTAATTTTGAATTTGGTGCTTCTCTTCTAATTCGTGATTTCTTCCATTTTGACTTCGATGATGCCGGCGCCGAGACTGGCGATTTTCTCGAAAGCGACGGCGTCGAGGTCGATGATGCGATTGGGGCCAAAGGGGCCGCGGTCATTGATGCGGACGATGACGGATTTGCCGTTTGCTTCATTGGTGACGCGGACATGGCTTCCGATCGGGAGCCAGGGGTTTGCCGCCGAGAGCGTCCCGGTGAAGCGATACCATGAGCCGAGCCCCGTGTGTTTTTTGCCGACTTCCACCTTGGTGCCTTGGGTCACGATTTCCGTGATGGGTTCTTTCACGACGACGCTTTTTTGGAGGGTTTTTTTGATGATTTTCCCGTCATGCGAAATAACCTCATAGGTAAATTCTCTGCTTCCCTTCTCGCCTTTTTGAGTTACCACGCGTTTGCGCCACGAGAGCTTCGGATCTTCGGTTTCTTTCGTTTCAAAAGGAATGGGCTTTTTCGTGACGTCTTCCCTGATGTCCACCGCGATGATGGATATTTTGACGCCGTCAGTTAAAGCTTTCTCCGGCTCCGGCGTGACGAGATCGTGCTTCCCGACGGATATCCCCTCTTCGTCGAGGAGTTGCCCTATGGTGCGGAGTGTCGTTTCCCCTTCTTTCTTCCCTTCTTTGGTTTTTATGGAATATTTTTTGGCAGGAGAAAGCATGATACGCGCGTTGGGTGCGAGGAGCGTTTCTCTGGATGGCGACAAGAGGTCATGTTCACCGAAAGAGACACCGACTCGTTTGAGGAAAGCCTCCACCGTTTCGCCGCGCTTTGCTTTTTCCGGCAGGGACAAGCCTTGAACGGCAACATGAACCGGAAAGTCTTGCGGCGCGGGCGCGGTCTTTGCGGCTTTCTCCTCGGGAAACAAGAAAAAGAGAGCCCCGCCGACCCCGACGGCGCCGAATGAAACCCGCACCACTCTTTTGGAAAAAATGTTCGCCACCCACTCATTGTGCCTTGGAAATGAGAGTGACGTCAATGATGATGTTTTGACAGTGGCTCTTGATAGATGCTTGTTTCCCTACTCCGTTTTGAACCGGTACTGGACGGCTTCGGCGAGGTGTTTGGGGAGGATGCAGTCCCCCTCTTCGAGGTCGGCGATGGTGCGGGCGAGTTTGATGAGGCGGTAGTAGGCGCGGGCGGAGAGGCGCATAGAGGAGACAGCTTGGCGCAGGAGGTCTTTGCCGGCTTGGTCGAGGGGGCAGAGCTCGCGGAGGAGCGCGGAGTTCATTTCGGCATTGGTAAAGATGTTTTTCCCGGCAAAACGCGCGCGCTGAATAGCGCGAGCACGCTCGACGCGCGCGCGGATGTCGAGGCTCTTTTCGGAGTCGCCCGGGGCTTCGAGTTTGTCGAAGGGGACGTGCGGGACTTCGATGTGAAGGTCGATCCGGTCCATAATGGGGCCGGAAATTCGTGTCTTGTAGCGCGCGGTTTCGCGGGGCGAGCAGGAGCAGAGGCGCTCGGGATCGCCCAAGTTGCCGCAGGGGCAGGGATTCATCGCGGCGACAAGAATAAAGCGTGCCGGGAAGTGAAGGGAGCCCTTGGCGCGGGAGACCGTGATGTGGCCGTCTTCGAGGGGCTGCCGCAGGTTTTCGAGGACACTTTTGGAGAACTCACCGAATTCATCGAGGAAGAGGACTCCACGGTGGGCGAGGCTGATTTCGCCGGGCTTGGGGAAGGAACCGCCGCCGACCAAAGAAACCGCCGAGGCGCTGTGGTGGGGCGAGCGGAAGGGGCGCGTGGTGACGAGAGTGTTTCCGCGCGTCAAGAACCCGGCGATCGAGAAAATTTTGGTGATTTCTATGCTTTCTTCGAAATTGAGCTTGGGGAGGATTGAGGGGAGGGTTTTGGCAAGGACGGTTTTGCCGCTTCCCGGGGGACCGCTCATCAGGATATTGTGACCGCCCGCGGCGGCGATTTCGAGGGCGCGCTTCGCGTGTTCTTGGCCGCGGACGTCTTTCATATCGAGGAGGAAGGACTCTTCTCGGAAGAGTGACGCCATGTCGATATCCGGATGTGGGGCGATATTTCGAATGTTTGCGAGGTGTTGCGCCGTGTCAAAGAGTGAGGTAATCGGAACGATGCGGATGCCTTGTACCATGGAGGCTTCGTCAGCGTTTTTCTCGGGCACATAGAGCTCGGCGAAGCCAAAGCGCTTGGCGAGGAGGGCGATCGGGAGGACGCCGCTTATGGGACGGACTTTGCCGTCCAAGGAGAGCTCGCCGACGAAGAGCTTGTCGCGGAAATCAAAAGAGAGCTGTTCGGTCGCCAAGAGAAATCCCAGGGCCATGGGTACGTCGTAGACTGGGGTATTCTTGGGGAGATCGGCGGGGGCGAGATTCACCGTGATCCTGCCGAAGCGGTGTGGCGGGAGGAAACCGCTATTTTTGATGGCGGAAGAGACGCGATCGCGAGATTCCTTGATGGTGGTGTCCGGAAGCCCCACCACGGTGAAGTGGTGCATACCGGTATTGAAGGCATCCACTTCGACTTCGACGAGTTCGCTCTCGAGTCCCAGAGTCGCGGCGGAAAACAGTTTGGCAGGCATACTGGCGAACAGTTAACAATTGACAGTTGACAGGAAAACAGGAGAACGGAGAATGAGTTGAGAGCCGTGTCAAAAGAAAATTTCAAATTCAAAATTTCAAGTTCCAAATAAATTTCAAATTCTAACATTAAAAACCAGACAAAATAAAAAATTTCCCATTTGTTTTTTTGTGATTTGATGCTTATTTGGAGCTTGAAATTTTGAATTTGGTGCTTTGAGAACCCTTCGTTCTACGTATCTTTTTTATAAACGATTGAAACAAAGAGAAGAAATGCACCAAAATTTACTCCGATATCCGCGACATTGAAGGCTGGAAACCAGCCTATAGGAAAAAAGTCGGGAACGCAACCCATATGGAGGCGATCGACGATATTGGAGAGGGCGCCACCGAAGAAAAGTGATCCGCCAAGGAGTATGGCCAGGGTGAGGCTTTCGGTATTGCGGAGAATGTTTCGAAAGAGAAAAAGAGCGAGTGTCAGCGTCAAAGCAATGATGGCAACGAGAAGTACCGGTGGAATTTCAATGCCAAGACCGATACCGGTATTGCAAACGATGGGCTTTCCGAGGAATTGATGTGAAATGCGGCAGAGAATAAAAAAAACAAGGCTTGCGAGAAAAATACGCCAAGCCTTGTTTCGGAGAGACATAGACTACTTGCTAATCGCGGTGCGAGCGGCAGGATAAGCACGTAAACGGTCAAGAGCGATTTCTGTGCCGGTTTTTTCGCAGATTCCGTAGGTGCCGGCGTCCATTTTCTCGAGCGCGTCGAGTACGTCGCGGAGTTCGTGTTCGAGATTTGCCTCGACAGCGAGGTTGTCGACATAGCCTTCGACTTCGGTGACGTTGTCCTCCATGTCGGTGCCGATTTCTTCCATGCGCGTCTCATATTCGCCCGGCACGTCGGTCTTGGTGGCAAATTTCGAGAGCGCGTCTTCGAGGCGCTTTTTTTCAGCGAGAAGCGTGTCTTTGAGTTCAGCAAGGATGCTTGGATCGAGGGACATAGGGAGTTAGTAGTTAGTAGTTAGTATCGAGTAGTTGATGGTTTGAAGTATAGGAGGAGAGAACGTGTTTGTCCAATTTCAGGTGAAGATGTGCTCGAAGTGGCGGATGGTGGCGGTTTTCTTTTCATCAAAGAGTACCGTGACGGCATCGAAGTGATATGAAGTGCCTTGAATACGGTGTGATTGAAGGAAGTGCGCAGCGATTTTTTCGAGTTTATGAAGCTTACCGGGGGTGAGATTGTCTTCCGGAAAGGCTTTTCCCGGCGTTCCTCGCCGCGTTTTTACTTCCACAAAGACGATGTCTTTCCCTTTCCGTGTCACAATGTCTATTTCCCCGAGTTGCTTCCCCTTGGGATTCTTATAATTCATCTCGAGAATTCTGTAGCCCTTTTTCTTCAAATACTCTGCCGCCACCTGCTCACCCTTCTTCCCAATCGGTTCGTCCTTCCGACAAAAAAAGGAAAATATGGGAAGGGTCATAGAGGTTTTTCCGAGTTTTTTAGTGCCTTTCAGTATAACAGGTTTTTCCCAAACAAAAAACACCCTTTCGGGTTTCTTTTTTTGGTGAGAAGTGTTTTCGTTGGGAAAAAGTTGGGTGCCGGACGCCACATGCGTCCGTATATAATATTATATGACGAGGGGCGTCCGGCTATGCGCCAACGCGTGTTCCGGTTACCTAGCACGGGTGAGGAGCATCAGTAATCCAATAAGAACTTCGCGCAGTTTGTGCGCATAATTGTGTTGATAGCATTCTTCCGAATGAATGCCGCCCGTACCGTGTCCTTGGCATATAGCCTATTTTTTGGAATGCTTTGCATTCCTTTTTGAAAGAACTGTTGTTTTCTTTTTCTTTTTATTTTTCTGTCTTTATTTTTTTGTTCGACAGGAAAATTTTGTTTTTGTTTTTTTGGTTCTCCTCCTCGGAGAGAGAAGAGCTTCCCGAGTTTTCGGGAAGAGGAACAGTAGGGGGGTTCCAATCGCAAATAGGGGCAAATGGCGATGGGAACCCCGCTACCATTCGATGAAATCTCGGTTGAGATTTTTAGAAGGAGGACAAAAGACGGTCGAGTCAACGATTGATGGCGAATGAGAATTTTTTAAGGAACTTTCTTCATCGAGAACATTTCCAGTATAGCAAGAAATGAGTGATGGGTCAACGAGGGAATTCTTATTTTTTCGCGAGCGGTATTAAGGCGTTTTTTGGGAAGTTGCTTGGAATTTTCGCGCGTCGTTTTCTTGCGACATTCGATCAAATATTTTCGAAAGAAAAAAGAACCATCTCTTTTTCTTTGCGAGCGTAAGCCAAAAAACTATAACTTTTCCTCCGACTTGGTATCGAGAAACGCGTCGATGACCGCGCGCGTCGAGTCTCTACTTGTGCCGAGGATGAGTTCCGTATTAACGAATCCGTAGTCGATGGAGAGAGACTCCTCAGATTGGAAATTGAGATAACGGACGGGGACGCCGCGATAGAGTCCGTCGCCAAAATTTGGATCGGATTTTTCGAGGGGTGTTTCGGCGAGAAAGATATTCTTGAGACTGATTGGGAGGGTCTTTTCTGATTCGGAGAGATATTTCGCCGCGTTGTCAGCGTGTTTGATGCGAATCGAGAGTGCGAGTCGCGGTGCCTCGTCTTCAAGAAAGAGCCAGAGGGTGAATTGATTGTCAAGGCTGTTTAAGAGATCGCCCGAAAGTCCGAGATTGAAAACGGAGGCAAAGATAAAGAAGGCGATCGGCGTGTTTGTTTTGTCCACAACGGAAAACGGGATCGGCTCTTTCATATCGGCGTTTCGCATGGTTTCGGCCTGTTGCAGGAGTTTTTCTCGAAGTGTTGAAACACTTTCCGTTTCGACGTCGATGAGGAATGTATTGGTGTTGGTGGTTGAAAATGGAAGGTCGTTTTTTACTTCCGGTTCTTTCCGAATTTCTTCCGCTGCGGGATTGAGACTGATATCTGGAATTTCCGGCAGGGAAAAATCAAAGAAACCTGTATTGGGAAATCGAGTTTTTCGGAAAAGAAACGCGCCGCCACCCAAGACGGTTACAATGAAGATGATAATCAGATATTGTTTCCATCCCCACTGTTCCTTGAGGATGATGTTCTCCGAGAGAGACTTCTTATCAGTGGTCGGTCTTCGAATAAATACTTTTTTCGGAATCGTTTTTGACGCCGAAGGTTTTTGTTGAATGCCCTTTTTTTCCGGTTGCCCGATTGGCCACGTTCCAGTTCTAAGTGACGCTTGATTGCTTCCGAGTTGTTTTAGGGCGCTTTCTGGTTTTGGTGCAAGTGACGAGTCTGATATTTCTGATTCTAGCGTTTGAATGACGGGGGATATCTCCAGCTTGCGGATTTCTGGCGTTGGTGGGGGGGCTTGAATATGCAATGGCGCGACTGAAGGCGTCTCATCCGCCTCGCGTGAGGGTGTTGCGAGAGGTGATGGAATTTCTTGGGGATGAACGGCGTGAGAAATGTCGGGGAGAGCATTGGAGGCAGATCCATCCGATTGTAAAAACGGACTTTCGCTTGAGACGTCGCTTTTCGCGAGTGGCGCCGAGCCTTTTGACTCCTTTGACTCCGTTGTCGGCTCTACCTTTACGTGACCACGTTTGAGCGCTTCCTCAAGGTCGTGCTGCATAACGTGGATTTTTGCGTCAACCGTATCCTGCGCGTCCGGCGATATTTTTTGAGGCGATTTGCTTGAGAAAAACCCCATAGTATTTTTGTTTTCGGACAAGAAAGAGAGGCGGACATATCCGCCTCTCTATTCTATCATAAATCTTTCAAGGGAACTATTATTCGATTGTTTTTCCGAGAGCGGCCTTTCGTGAGAGATTGATACGCCCCTGATCATCGATGTTTTTGACGATAACGGGAATCATATCGCCGACATGGACGACATCTTCGACGCGTTCAACCCTGGTATCGGCGAGTTCGGAAATATGGACGAGTCCCTCTTGATTGGGAAGCACTTCCACAAAGGCGCCGAAATTCATCAGGCGCGTGACGCGACCCTGAAAGAGTTCGCCGGGCTTTACTTCGCGAGTGATGTTCATAATCCAGTCAACGGCTTTTTTGGCGCTTCCCTCGTCGGGCGAGGTGACAAAGATTGATCCGTCGTCTTCGATATCGATCTGGACACCGGTTTCATCAATGATCCGATTAATCATCTTGCCGCCCGGTCCGATCACATCGCGAATTTTCTCCGGATTGATGTGGAGGACGATAATGCGCGGCGCGTATGGTGAGAGATTGGGGCGCGCGGTGGGAAGGGTTGCGAGCATTTTTTCGAGAATCTCGGCGCGATTAACTTTTGCTTGGAGGAGTACCGCTTCGAGCATCTCGAGTGTGACGCCATCGACTTTCACGTCCATCTGGACGGCAGTCAAGCCCATAGCGGTTCCCGCCGCTTTGAAATCCATATCGCCGTAGTGATCTTCGAGTCCCTGAATATCGGTCAAGACTTTGTAATTTTTTTCATCGCCCACGATAATACCCATCGCGATACCTGAAACCGGCGCGGAAATCGGGACACCGGCATCCATAAGAGCGAGCGTCGAGCCGCAAGTTGACGCCATTGAGGAGGAACCATTTGAAGAGAGGATTTCGGAGACGAGGAGTATGGTATACGGAAACACGTCTTTGGCGGGGAGTACCGGCACGAGCGCTTTTTCAGCGAGGGCGCCGTGACCTACCTCTCGACGACCGGGTCCGCGCATCGGCTTTACTTCCGCGACGGAATAGGGGGGGAAGTTGTAGTGATGGATATAGCGCTTCTTCATATCGACCTCCATCGTGTCGATAATTTGTTCATCGCCCGGGGAGCCGAGGGTGGCAACGGTGAGCGCTTGCGTTTCGCCGCGCGTGAAGAGTCCGGTGCCGTGCGTCCTGGGCAAAATGCCGACCTGGCAGGTGATGGGGCGGACTTCGGCGAGCGTTCGTCCATCGGGGCGCTTCCCGTGCTTCAAAATATTCTCATGGACGATTTCGTCGGAGAGTTCTTCGAAGACCTGTTCGGTCACTTCGCGGATTTTCGGAACGCTTGCGTACGTTTCGGCGACTTTCGCATCCACGTACTCGCGGATTTCACGAAGCTTATCATACGTTTCTTTTTTGCCCTTGAGATAGAGCGCTTGCGCGAGGCCTTTTTCTTCAAACCACGTCCGGATGTCAGACTCCACTTCTTTGGGTGCCTCGAGGAGGGTTGGGATGAGTTTTTCTTTTCCCGCTTCCTTTCGGATGGATTCGATAAAATTCGCAATCTTTTTGATCGCCTCGAACCCAAAGGCGAATGCCTTGACCATCACCGCTTCCGGCACTTCTTTGGCGGCAACTTCCATCATATTCACTTTTTCGCTTGTGCCGGCGATAAGAAGGTCAAATTCGCTCTCGGTTCGTTCCCCATTGACCGGATTCAAAATGAAGTTTTCGCCGATTTTCCCTACGCGCACCGCGCCGATCGGTCCATTCCATGGAATGTCGGAGAGGGCGAGAGCGGCGGAGGCGGCAATCATACCGATGGTGTCGGGGTCATTCTCATTGTCGAAGGAAAGCGTCGTGACGATGACCTGCACGTCGTTTCGCATGCGGGGATTGAAGAGTGGTCGAATGGTGCGGTCGACCGCGCGCCCTGTGAGGACGGCGTCGTCCGATGGGCGACCTTCGCGCTTGATAAAACGCGAGCCTTTGATTTTTCCCGCCGCGTAGTAGCGTTCCTCGTAATCAACGAGAAGCGGAAAATACCCCGAGATATTCGAGGGATTTTTGCCCATCACCGCGGTCGCGAGGACGACCGTATCGCCATACTGCGCCCTGACGGCGCCATTTGCCTGCCCGGCAAGGAGTCCGGTCGAAAGTTCGAGGACCCGCCCTCCGATCTGGAGGGACCATTTTTGCTCCTGCATACATCTTCTTCGTCCGCAGAGAAGCCACTAAACACGGAAGAATCATCGAATACATCCTTTATCAGTATTCAAAAATCCTTCTGTGCCGAGGGCTCGCTCCTTTTGGACGCGTGTTAAAGAAAAAAACAAACCGTACCTTCGAAACGAAGTGTACGGCTTTTGTGGCGGGAAGTCAATTTTTCTTGCTACTGCCTGAATTCTATCCCCATTGCCCCTTTTTCGGATACTATGGTTTTTAACCCATATCAACCGAAAAAGTATGCCCATTCAACGAATAACATTCCCCGAACGGGAACGGATAGAGATGTATGTACGCATGAAGAAAAAGAAAACCTGGATTGCGGAAAAGTTGAAGCGAGATCTCTCGGTGATCAAACGAGAGATTCGAAGAAACTCCGGCGAGCATCTTCCCTACACCGCCCGCTCCGCTCAAGGAATAGCTGATCGAAACGCGAAGAAAACAAATACGAGAAAATTGGAAAAAGAAAAACATCGAAAGCTGAAAAAGTTTGTAGAAACCTCCCTTGAAGAAGGACATTCGCCAGAACAAATTGCGGGGAGAATGCGGGTACGGGATCGGGAACATTCCTTGAATGAAAAGGATGGCACGGTCTGTGCTGAAACCATTTATCAGTACATCTATACCGGGTCCGGTCGTATGGGGGGACTCTTCAAATATCTCCGGAGGAAACAGAAAGTTCGTACTCGTCGGTTTGGCAGGAAACCAAAGAAAACCCTCATTCCAAGCCGTGTTCCAATTCAGGAGCGACCCAAGATTATCGGGGAACGGGAACGATACGGAGATTGGGAAACGGATTCGATGATCTTTTCACAACAGGAGTCGATACTCTCGGTGCAGAACGAACGGAAGATGCGACTCTGCCGTTTGACCAAAGCAAAAAACAAAACGGCGAATGAGAGTGAACGAGCGATACAACGGCATTTATCCAAGATACCGGAGACTCTTCGCAAAAGTATGACAAGGGACAATGGCACCGAGAATGTGCTCCATGAAGAAACAAAACGGATGTTGAATCTTCCTTCCTACTTCTGCGATACGTACGCTTCATGGCAAAAGGGAGGGGTGGAAAATCTGAACGGACTCATTCGAGAGTATTTGCCAAGAAAGTGTGCGTTTGATTCAATGACGGATGAGGAGATATTTGAGATTCAGGAACGGTTGAATAATCGTCCGAGGAAGTGTCTCGGATACAAGACGCCGAATGAAGTGCTTGCGGAAGTGGTTGCCGGAAAGTGAAAGAAGAAAAAGGGGCATTAAATTCTAGAACTCACCCTGTTTAAGCGGCGAGACATTCAGACGTAATACGGTGGCACTTGAGGGTGAACCATGCTACGTATAGGTTGAGCACTGTCAAGAAGAGCTGCTTTGTAAAATTTTCTTCAATATAAACACCAAAGATTCCACAAAGCAGGACGATAAAGAGTAAAATGAACAGGTTTTTCATGGAGTTCTCCTTGGGTGTCGAGAAGTCATTGCGGTTCCAATGACCTTCAAATATAGTAATTTTTCAGAATTTGTCAACGGAGAAGCATATACGCGGCGATGAAAGTGCCGTAGAGGATGAGGGTGGTGATGTGGACGAGCCATTTCCAGGCTTTGAATCGTTGCCACCGGATGCCGAGCGCCAAATCAACCGCCATCGAAATGGCGGCGCCGCTCATAAGGAGGATGAGGAGAGTGAGGAGTTCTTCGGAGAGCATACGGAGAATTTTTGGTCGAAATCGGAGTGTAGTATGAGTTTTTTGTGATGTCAATGTGCTTCATCGTTTTTTGAAAAGAGAAAACCCCGAAAGGTTCGGGGTTTTCTAAGAAAAGTCGAGTGTTAATTTCGATTCCTATATCAAAAACAGTTTCTTATCATCCGAGAGATTGATGAAGTCGTCGAGTTGTTCGATGAGTTTGGAGCTCGCGGATTCCTTGAACGCCATACCTTCGACGCGACAGCCGGTGGTTGATTGGATATACTCGACGAGTGGGATATAGTCGCCATCGCCCGAGACGAGGATGATGACGTCGAGGTTTCGCGCCATGCGGACGGCATCCATCGCGATACCGACATCCCAGTCACCCTTCTTGGAGCCATCGGGGAAAATTTGGAGGTCTTTGGTCTTCACTTCGAAGCCGGACTTTTCGAGCGCTTCGAAAAATTTGTCTTCCATGCCTTCGACCGTCTTGATGCCGTAGGCGATCGCGCGAATGAGTTTCCGGTCGGCGGTGCCGGCGAGGAGCACATTCTTGAAGCTCACCTTTTTGCTAAAAAGGATGCGCGCGCTGTAGTACATATTCTGTACATCAACGAGCATCCCGACGCGTTGTTCTTTGAATTTTGCCATAGGATAGAATGGAGAATGAGGAATGAAGAATAAGGAATAAGGCAAAACTACAAAAACCAATCCCGTACCTTGGGTGCAAAGTGCGGGATGGAAAAACTACGCGAGTTTGAGTTTCTTGGCGAGGGACTTGGCGGCTTTCTCGTCGGTTTTCTGGAGATAGCCCATCAAGCGCTTGCGCTTTGAAACCATTTTGAGGAGTCCTCGGCGGGAGTGGAAGTCTTTCTTGTTCTTCTTGAGGTGATCGGTGAGCTTCTTGATTCGCTCGGTAAACATCGCGATCTGATACTCCGGTGACCCGGTATCCTTGTCGTGTCGCTTCACCTCCTTGGTCGCTTTCGCCTTCTGCTTCGTCGTCAACATAGCTTTTCGTACGGCGCAGGATTCGTTCGTATAAACCAATCCAGGCTCGTCCCCTAATGAATTATGAAAAAAGCCTACCACGGGTAGGCTTTTTGTGCAAATTTATAATACTGTAAATGACGCGACGGCGTCGCCTCCTTGCGGGCGCATGACGCGGACGCCTTGGGTGACGCGGGAGAGGAGGGGGACGCTTTTCAGGGGAATGCGAATGATGGTTCCCTTCTTGGAGGTCGCGATGAGATCGCATTCGGTGAGGTCGTCTTTGTGGATCACCTGCGCGCCGACGAGTTTGCCGATTTTCGGCGTCACTTTGGCGGTCTTCATCCCGGATCCCCCGCGATGCTGGAGCTTGTAGTGCTTGAGATCGGTGCGCTTGCCGAAGCCGTTTCCCGAGAGGATGACGAGTTCGAAGTCCTTGCCTTCGGCGCGGATGATATTCATACCGACGACGGTGTCACTCGCGGAGAGCTTGATGCCGCGGACGCCGCCGGCGCCCCTCCCCATCGGGCGCACGTCGCTTTCTTTGAAACGGATAGCTTGCCCTTCGCTCGTCGTAAAGATGATGTGATCGGAACCGGTCGTGGGCGCGACCCAGCCCAGCATATCGCCTTTGTCGAGATTGATCGCGATGAGACCGCTTCGGCGCACGTTTTCGAATTCTTCGAGTTTGCACTTCTTGATGGTTCCTTGCTCGGTCGCCATAAAGAGGTATTTGAAATCGTCGTCCTTGTTGAAAGCGATGAGGGCGGTGATTTTTTCTTCATTTCCGAGTTGGAGGAAGTTGACGATCGCTTGTCCTTTGGCGGTGCGGGACGATTCGGGGATTTCGTAGGCCTTGGTCTGGAACACTTTGCCGGTATTGGTGAAAAACATGAGGTTGTCATGGGTCATAATGCCCAACACCTTGGCGATCGCGTCGCCTTCCTTGGTGGTCGCGCCGATCACGCCTTTGCCGCCGCGCTTTTGGACGCGATAGACGTCCGGATTCATCCGCTTCACATAGCCGTCCTCGGAGAGTGTGACGATTGCCTCTTCGTTGGGGATAAGGTCTTCTTGGGAAAACTCTCCGATTGCGGAACGGACTACCTTGGTTTTGCGAGCGTCGCCGTATTTTTCGCGAAGATCGAGGAGTTCGGTTTTGACGAGCTTCAGGATTTTGGCGCGGCTTCCGAGGAGATCTTCGAGGTACGCGATGAGTTTGCGTTTTTCGGCGAGCTCGTCTTCTATTTTTTTCCGTTCCAGTCCCGAGAGTGTCTGGAGGCGCATCTCCAAAATGGCATCGGTTTGCGCGCTTGAAAGCCCGAAGCTTTTCATAAGGCGCGTCTTGGCCGTTTCTTTGTCGGGGGATTTCTTGATGACGGCAATGACTTCGTCTATGTGATCGAGCGCGGTTTTGAGCCCTTCGAGGATATGCGCGCGATCCTTGGCTTTTTGGAGTTCAAATCGGGTGCGACGAGTGACCACGATCTCGCGGTGCGCGATGAAATGCTCGAGAATGGACTTGAGATTCAAGACTTGCGGCTCGATGCCATTCACCAGCGCCAACATATTCATGTTGAAGTTTTTCTGGAAGTCGGTGAGCGAGTAGAGTTTGTTGAGCACCTTTTGCGGAAAGGCTTCTTTTTTGAGGTCGATCACGATGCGGACGCCGTCTTTGTCGGATTCGTCGCGAAGATCCTTGATGCCCTGGAGTTTGCCATCTTTGACCAGTTCGGCGATCTTTTGGATCAGGGTCGCCTTGTTGGTCATGTAGGTGATTTCGGTCGCGATGATTTGGAAGGCGCCGGCTTTGGTTTCGATGATTTCGGCTTTGGCGCGGGTCGTGATTTTGCCGCGACCGGTCGCGTAGGCTTCACGAATGTCTTTGTAATTGTAAATACTGCCGCCCGTCGGGAAGTCGGGACCCTTGATGAATTTGAGGAGGTCTTCGGTGCTTGCCTCGGGATTTTCGATGAGATGCGCGATGCCGTCGATGAGTTCGGAGAGATTGTGTGGTGGGATATTGGTCGCCATACCGACCGCGATGCCGACGGTTCCGTTCGCGAGGAGTTGCGGGAGTTTTGCCGGGAGGACGACCGGTTCTTTGTGAACGCCGTCAAAATTGGGCACAAAGTCTACCGTGTCTTTCTCAATATCGAAGAGCATTTCTTCGGCGATTGGGGCGAGTTTGGCCTCGGTGTAGCGGTAGGCGGCGGGGCTGTCGCCATCCATCGAGCCGAAGTTTCCCTGTCCCCAGACGAGCGGATAGCGGAGGGAGAAGTCCTGCGCCATGCGGACCATGGTGTCATAGACGGCGGTGTCGCCGTGCGGGTGGTATTTGCCGAGGACTTCCCCGACGACGGTTGCGGATTTGCGGAATTTGGCGCTTGCTTTGAGCCCCGTTGACCACATGGAATAGAGAATGCGGCGGTGCACCGGTTTCAAGCCGTCGCGCACATCGGGAAGCGCGCGCGCCACGATGACACTCATCGCGTAGTCGAGGTAGGATTTGCGCACTTCGTCCGTGATCGGCTGGAGGCGAATGTGCTCTTCAAATGGCGTTTGCGGCGTTGTGTCAGTTCTTTTCATAGATCATGGGTTCGATTGAGGAGAATCTTGATTTTCTTTTGGAGGGAGAGCTTCCTTGGGAATTTCCGGTGAAACATCTTCGACCGGCTTCGCTTCTTCCTTGGGTGTTTCAGCTGTCGGTATAGGCTGATTGTCGATGTTTGGCAAAAGACTTTCGATTCCTTCGCTGTGCTTTGTATCTTCGAGTGCCTCCCCCTCTCCTTGAAGGGTCTTCCCTGCTTTTATGAGCGCGTCGAGTGAGGTTGGGACGTCTTTTGTGATGTCGCGGACGCCTTCTTTCACGGTTTCCATGGTTTCACCCTCTATGAGGGATCCGAGGGATGTTTTGAGAGAAAACATCCAGAGGATCGCAACCAAAAAGAATGAGGCTCCAACCGAGAAAAAAAGGTACCGCACGCGCGTCGCTTCCGGTTTTTGCCGCACGCGCTCAAGGAAAGATGCCATAGTTTTGTTTTGCTGTTAAAATGACCACATTTCCAAGAGCGCACTAAGAAAGTCCGTTTTTTGGGAAAAATTATTTTTTTGCTTGTCTTCCACTTCGTTCGCCTGCCTGCCGGCAAGGCAGGAAAGCCGCAAAAAAACAATTTTCCCCAAAAAACTTTGCGCAAGATGTTCCGCTTTGATGCTTTTTCAACACGCTCTATGCCCGTTCAAGGATCACGACCTCCATATTTTTTCCTTCCAGGTCTTTCTTTTTGAGTGTGAGCTTTGGAAGTGATGTTTCCGGGCAATTGCCGACGTGCTTGCAGAATTCTTTTTCATCTTCGCTCTCGGTCTCGAATCCGGGAAATTTGTAGTGCATGGGAATGACGATGGCCGGCTCTATTTTTCGAACGAGTTCGTCGAGATGCTTGATAGCAAGCGTGTCTTTGTTTCCGACCGGAACAAAGAGAATGTCGATATGGCCGAGTTTTTCGATGGTGTTCAAGGAGAGCTCGTGTCCCAATGCGCCCAAATGACAGAGGACGATGTCTTCGCTTTGGAGCGTAAAGAGGGTGTTTTTCCCGCGGAGCGCGCCGGATTCCTCATCGCGAAAAGACGGGAGACCGAAAATGGGAATGCCACGCACATCGTATTCGCCCGGGCAGTCAAAAAGGTTTGTTTCTTCGGGGAGGTCGCGATCTTTCTCACTTGAATGCGTCTTGAGAACAAGGTCGATTTGTCCCTGTGGCGCGCGAAGTCCCGTATCCTTTTCACAGGGGTCGATGACGATGACGATATCGTCTGTCGCGCGACCGCCGGGCTTGGTGGTTATTTTGAAACAAAAATCGCCGTAGTACTGGATATTCATACAAGAAGTCAAAAGAAATCTCGGGAAATATTTTCCCGGCGCTTCCCTATGCTATCACACGGTTTTCTCTTTGTCGAGATGTTTTTGTCCCCGAATGCTCTCGTATTGACGAAATCCGAAATATCTTTTAGAGTGGCAAGTACGAAGCGTCAGGACCCTTTCGGGGGTGTTTTTCTTTCGACTCACCTTTTTACTTATTTGGCACGAGTATGGATCAGAAGCTTATCGAATTCAATCTTTCCCAGCGCCGCACCGATATTCCGCCGGTTCGGACGGGTGATGTCGTGCGTGTGACGCGCAAGATCAAAGAAGGTGGCAAAGAGCGGACGCAGATCTTCGAAGGGATGATTATTGCCAAGAAAGGCGGGCAGAGCTCGTCTCCGACGCTTACGGTGCGCAAAGTGTCTTTTGGTGTCGGAGTGGAATTTATTTTTCCCGTTGATTCGCCTCAGATTGAGAAGATTGAGTTTGTGAAGCGCACCAAGGCCGGTCGCTCCAAGCTTTACTATGTGCGCGACAAGTCTGCCAAGGTCTTGAGTCGCAAACTCAAAGAAATTCCTGCCAAGGGTATGACGATTACAAAGCCCTCCAAAAAAACCGCCGCTTCAGTCCTTGCCGAGCCCGCAGTTGCCGAGAGTGAAACCGCTCAAGAAACAGCGAAATAGAGAAAATGGGGATATGGTGGAATTGGTATACACACACGTTTGAGGGGCGTGGCCCTTGTGGCATGAGGGTTCGAGTCCCTCTATCCCCACCAGAAGAAAATGTAAATTGAAAAAAATGGTGCGGGGACCCTTGTGGCGTGAGGGTTCGCCATGTCATTCGACATGGCGCCCCGTCGAATGACGGGGCGAGTCCCTCTATCCCCACAGAAAGACAAAAGGTCGAGGGTTTTTGCCCTTGGCTTTTTGTTTTTTTCTGGTGGCATAAGTTATACTGAATCTAGTTCTTTAAAGAGCAACTTTCAAGCCCAGGGGAAAGTAATGAGCACAAACGTCTTAGTTATTGGAAGTGGCGGAAGAGAGCATGCACTTGTATGGAAACTTGCGCAGTCACCTCGTATCGGGAGACTTTACGCGTCTCCGGGAAATGGCGGTACACAGAGCTTTGCGGAAAATGTTCCGATTGATGCCACTGATATAAGCAAGCTTCTGCAATTCACCAAGGAAAATGGGATCGATTTGACCATTGTCGGACCTGATGATTCGCTTGCCCTTGGCATCGTCGACGTGTTTCGCGCACAGGGATTGTCGATTTTCGGACCGACTCGTGTTGCTGCAGAAATTGAATCGTCAAAAATATTTGCAAAAAATTTAACGAGTGAAGCTGGGATACCGACCGCTCCATTCCAGAATTTTAGCGAATATGACCGAGCGCTTGCGTATGTGCGTGAACGTGGCATACCCATTGTCATTAAGGCAAACGGACTCGCGCTCGGTAAGGGCGTGTATGTTTGCAAAACATTTGCGCAAGCGGAAGGTGCGCTTACGCAAATTATGCTTGAGCGTGTCTATGGGAATGCGGGTGAGGAAGTGATTATTGAGGAATTTCTTGATGGTCAAGAAATTTCCATTCATGCATTGTGCGATGGAGAGAGTTTCGTCTTGTTTCCACCCGCACAAGACCATAAATCGATATGCGACGGCGACAAAGGGGAAAATACCGGCGGTATGGGTACAATTGTCCCTGTTCCATGGGTGAGTGTGGATACTTTGCGGGTTTTTGGCGAGCGTATTGTTCGACCGACACTTGAAGCGCTGGCAAATCGCAAGCGGTCATTTACAGGATTGTTGTATCCTGGACTTAAAATGACAAGTGACGGACCGAAAGTATTGGAGTTCAATGCGAGATTCGGTGATCCTGAAGCGCAGAGTTTTATGCGTTTTCTCAAAACCGATTTGCTCGATCTTTTAGAGGCATGTGTTGACGGAACACTCGCCAAACTCACCCTTGAGTGGTACTCCGGTTTTGCGGTGTGCGTGACTATTGTCTCTGGCGGTTATCCCGGAAAATACCGAAAAGGTATGCCGATTTATGGCATGGCTGAGGCGGAACAGGTGCCGGGTGTCGTTGTGTTTCATGCGGGGACGAGTTTTGATGGCGGAATACTGAAAACGTCCGGCGGTCGAGTGTTGGGTGTATCCGCAAGAGGCGAAACGCTTCAATCCGCGCTTGATCGCGCATACGAAGCGGTGCGATGTATTGAGTTTGAAGGGATGTATTATCGCCGTGACATTGGCGCGAAAGCCCTTGGATTGGTATTCTGATAGATGCGCCCTATGTTTCCTTGAGACATGGGGCGTTTTTTTTTTTTGATTTCCCCTTGGCTTTTTGTTTTTTTCTGGTATGCTGACGCCGTGGGGTTGCTCCTTTTCTTTTTTTTGTGTACGCTTTGGACAATTAGCTCAGTTGGTTAGAGCGCCTCGTTTACACCGAGGAGGTCGCTGGTTCGAGTCCAGCATTGTCCACAGGGGGTGTTGTTAGTTGATAGTTGTTCGTTGTCAGTTACGGAGCCGCCGAGGTAGCTCAGTGGTAGAGCAGAAGACTGAAAATCTTCGTGTCGGGAGTTCGATTCTCCCCCTCGGCACCACATTTTGTTCGTCCAGGGACCGTAGCTCAGCGGTAGAGCAGGGGACTCATAATCTCTTGGTCGCTGGTCCGAATCCAGCCGGTCCCACAAGGAATTGCCAAAAAGAGAGGATATTGTACAATCCAAGAGAGCGAAAATATAGGGAGGGATCTTTTTCTGTTGAGATGTTCGCGAAGCGGGTATCGTATAGCGGCTATTATGTAACCTTGCTAAGGTTAAGATACGGGTTCGACTCCCGTTACCCGCTCAGAAAAAGAAATATCCCCATTTGTGTGGGGATGTTTCTTTTTTTGGTATACTTGTGGAGAGGATGAGGAATAATTTTGTGAGAAATGGTTATGGTGAAGGATGAAGAGGCGTTTCTGGTGCCCGGGACGGGGCAATATGTGAAAAACTATGGCACGTACCGCGGCGCTGATATTTGGTGCGGGCAAAGGGAAGTTTTTCCGACCGCTCGGGTGTTTATCGGGCATAGTTTGGGGGTCCACTTTATTTTGAGCGGGACTGTTGATCCTTCGTGCCGATTCATTCTTATCAATCCACTCATTAAGAAAAGAAAAATCGTGTCATTGTTTTTTCGTTGGATACGGTTTCTTATTTTTGAAGGCATTAGCAAAAAGAAACTTGTGCCCAGCACCTTTTGGTTTGGCAATATGAGAACGGCGCTTCAACTGCTTAAACTTGATATCCTTAAGGAATTTCAGAAAATTCCCAAAGAGAATCTTATCATAATCAGGGGTGATCACGATGCCTATTTTTGCACCGAAGAAGATATCTCCATTTTACGAGAGCAGAATTATGACGTGAGAGAAGTTGCGGCTGGACATGACTGGAATGAGAATATCAAAAATGCCGTCACGGATATTCTGCGGAAAATGTAAAGATTGAACAAAAAACAAAGAATGAATGATTGAAAGTGTTTTCAAGGCCTGTTATTTGAATGTGGTATAATGCGGGTGCTCGAAAGCTAACTTCTTACATTCTTTCCTATGAAAGATCCGGCGCCGGAATTGTCTGCACAGCGGTTTAAGGTGTGCCTCATTGATGATGAGGATGATATCCGCGAGATGTACACGACGGGGCTTGTCTCTGAGGGATTTGATGTCGTCTCGGCGGATAATGGCGAGGCGGGACTTGCGCTCATTCGTGCTGAACATCCGGATGTAATCCTGCTAGACCTTCAAATGCCGGTTATGGACGGCTTCGCGGTACTTCGCGCGATCGCGGAGGACAAGGCTATTTCCAGAATTCCGGTGGTTATTTTGAGTAATACCGATAATGAGGACTCGTTTCGGGCGGCTGGTGAATTTAATACACGATTTTTTCTTATCAAGGCATTGACAACGCCGCGGAAGGTCGCCGGCGTCGTTCGAGAAGTTTTTGCGAGTTAGTTATATACCCCCCTATTTTTTCGTCTGTTCCCTCGTCGTAGCTTGGCGGGGGTTTTCTTTTTGAGTGGTTTGACTTGAATAGGCTAACTTTCTTTCAAAAGATGGCGTATTTTTGCGGTTTGAGTGTAGAAATATGGCTCTATAAAGGCAAAAATATCTATTTTTTTCGTTATGATTCATTGACATTTTGAGTATTCTATGCTAGTATGGCAAGTCGAGTCCGAAAGGGCGAGGCACCGGAAATGTGGCTTTTTGGAGGCTTGTTCTTAGAAAATCCGGGTTAATTCTTGAGGATATTCTATGCGGTATTTTGGTACCCTGATCCTCCTTGTGCTTCTTTTCCTCGGCTTTTCGGGGGTGGCGCGGGCGGAGATTGATACCGATACCAAAACAGAAGTTGGTCAAAATGAAACAAAATTAGTGACCTGGGGCGATGTTCTCGAACAATCAACTCTCGAGATGAAAAAAGATGTATCAGTTTCCGATATGCGGGAGCAATCGCTTGCGCGGTGGAGGCTGAAACAGGCGCATTTGTGGAAAGCTCTTCCTGAAGAAAAATTTGTCATCAACGCTTCTGCCTATACGGCGGCGGCGGATGAATGCGGGAAGTCTGACGGTATTACGGCGTCAGGAGTGAAAGTAGCGGAAAATCGAACGCTTGCCTGTCCCCCGATGTATCCCTTTGGAGTGAAAATTGCGATTGAGGGATATGGGGTGTACACCTGTGAAGACCGCGGTGGCGCCATAAAGGGCAATCACTTCGATATATACGTGGAAACTAAAAAACAAGCGTTCGCTTTCGGTCGGAGAAATCTCCTCGCCGAGGTGGTGCAATAAAAGCAAAACACTCAAAAACGCTCCCACTGTGGAGCGTTTTTGATTTTCGTTGACGCTTCTGTGCGCATTTGGTAGTCTTCGGATATTGGCCGGATGCCCGAGTGGTGAGGGAGAGGTCTGCAAAACCTCGTACAGGAGTTCAATTCTCCTTCCGGCCTCATGTTCCAGCTTTCAGCAATCAACAGTGGTTTTTCCCCCGAAAGCTGAACGCTGACAGCTGATTGCCGAACGTTGCGACAGCGGGGCGAGTGGCGGAACTGGTAGACGCAATGGACTTAAAATTCATTGTCCTTTGGGACGTGAGGGTTCGAGTCCCTCCTTGCCCACACAAAAACAAGGCTTATAAGCCTTGTTTTTCTTTTTTGAGTTTTTCCAGTATTTTTGGAATTTTTGCAAAGTCTTTGAGGAGAGTCTCTCGCATACTGCCGTTGTAGAGTGCGGCGGCGGGGTGGTAGAGGGCAAAGAACACATAGGTACCGAGATCGGGAACGGCGCGACGGAAGGCTTTGCCATGTTCTACTGAGATGAGCTTTCCGGGAACAAAACGTTCGAGCGCGTGGCGTCCGAGGAGGATGATGAGCGCGGGATTAATGAGTTCGACTTGCGCGCGGAGCCATGGCCAGCAGGCGGCAACTTCTTCCGGGAGCGGGTCGCGATTGTTGGGCGGGCGGTACTTGACGACATTGGTAATGTAAATGTCATTTCGATCGAGGCTGATTGATGTGAGCATCTCGTCGAGAAACTTCCCTGCCGCGCCTACGAAGGGTTTTCCGGTTTCATCCTCCTTTTTTCCCGGCGCTTCTCCGATAAAGAGGAGTCGCGCCGAGGCGCTTCCAATGCCGGGGACAACATTGATTGCCGTTTCTTTGAGTTTGCAGGTACATAGCCGTGCCATCTCCTGGTTGAGCTTGAGGAGGGCTTGCAATTTCTCTTCCCTATTTCCGTCATCACCCATAGATTCTGTGGATATTATGTGGAAAAGACAATTTCGAATGGCGGATGCATTATATCACGACCCAGCCGGTCTCTGTTTTTGTCAGTTCCCCGGGAATTTCAAAACCGCTCGCGAGCCGGTGTCCGCCCCCGCCAAATTGATGAGCGATCGCGGAGACATCGATGTTGTGATTCTCCATAGAACGCAAGCTGGCTCGTACCGTCTCATGATCGCGCTCGGAAATGACCATGGCAAACTTTGCTTCAGGGACGGTGCTCAAGATTGAAGTAACATTATAGATATCTTCTATCGATGCTTTGCATTCCTCGACGTCCTTTGCGGTAATGACTGTGAGGAGCATCCCGTTTTTTTCATTGAAAACGGAGCGTTCGAAAGCTTTTCCCCAGAGTCGGAGCGCCGGTATGCTCTTGTTGGTAAAGATGGCGTCGACGATTTTCCCGAGAGGAGCGCCTTTCTTTGCGAGATCGCTCGCTACTTCCATGACGCGTGGTGTGGTGCAGATGTGTTGGAAGTTTCCGGTATCAAAGATTATACCCGTAAGAAGCGCGGTTGCCATCTGTTTGGTTATGGCGATACCCGATTTTTCAAAGAAATTGTGCAGAATTTCACATGTGGATGAAGCGCCCGAATCAAGTATCAGGAGATCGCTTGAGACTGCGATATCCGGGTGATGATCAAGTATGACGGTTGTTTGTTTTTTGTTGAGCCGTGAGGCGATCCGATCAAATCCTCGGTCTGCCGAGTCGCAAGCGATTATGGTTTCATAATGATCGAGATTGAGCTGATCTGGATGAAGGAATGTCTCGTTCGTGTCCGAAAAGAGGGTGTTAAGGTTTGGCGGAAACGGGTCAAAACAAGCGATGGCGACCTCTCGCCCCTCTTCCTTTAGGAAGGCTGCAAGTGCCAGTGTTGCTCCGACAGTATCCGCGTCCGGACGCGTGTGCGCGAAAAGGAGAAAAGAGGGTGATTTTCGAATAATGTAGAGAAGCGTTCGAAATTCGGCGGTAAACGGTTTCATAGTCTGGGTTCGCGTTCTTTTTTGAGAACAGAGATTGCTTCCTCAACGGCTTGCGCCTGTTGTTCAGTCTCGTCGCTTTCGAGAATGAGGCGCGGGAGCGGCCGCATGGAGAGACGCAGATTGAGGTGCTGTTGAATTTTAGAAAGTTCTTTTTGAAGTGATTTCAGAGTGTATTCGGTTTCGTGTTCCGGAAATACACTGATGGAAACGAAGGCATTTCGTATGTCAGGTGTGACACGCACTTTCGCAATGGTTACAAAGACACCTCCTTTGAGGCTAGTTTCAGTTAAGAAAAGTTTTCCGAGCTCTTCTCGGATGAGGCTATTTATCTTTTCGAGTCGTAAAGATGACATAATTTTTTCCCTGAAAAGAAGTTGCATCATAGCAACTTCTTTTCAGAGTATCAAGTGTTCCTTGTCTTGTGGATTTTCGTCTTTGCGGTGCCCCCGAGAGGAATCGAACCTCTATCTCATCCTTAGGACGGATCTGTTCTATCCATTGAACTACAGGGGCGAAAAAAGTGGACCGTAGGAGATTCGAACTCCTCACCCCTTCCATGCCATGGAAGTGCTCTACCAAATGAGCTAACGGCCCTTTTTTAGACTTATCCACAAGCTTTCAACAAAAGAGTGGACTTTTTGGGTATCGTACCATGTTTCACAAGATCGTCAAACTATAATATTGCTGGAAAGTGCCATATTTAAATGGAGAAATAGACTATGATGTTGCTATAATCCCCATTGTGGAACGAAATTGTAGAACAAAAATAGAGTAAATCCGGAATGTTCTTTCTCACTTTTCGGGAAAGGGACAGTTCATTGATAAATGCTCTCAGCCCTTTGTGCGAGAGATGCGTCCTACAAGTGCTCGAAGTGGGAATGGAAATAAAAAATTTTTGAAATTTTCACGTGGAACATTTTTTGGGAGAGTGTACAATCCCCAAAATGGTTTTAGGTATTGTTCCTTGTGGAACATTGCTGATTCCAAATTGACCTCTCCCGGGGTTGTTTTTTCTTTTTTTAATGTATTTTTTACTGGTGATAACGTACCCTTTAAGCGGGTACCTGCCTTTGGTAGAAGTACTGATGCTTTTGGTGTTCCTCCCTGTCCGCATATTCCATATGTTTCACGTAGAACATTTGATAAAACCAAGGAGATATAGCGAGTACTATTCCACGTGGAACACTGTAGAGAAAATCATTTTCCACGTGGAACAGGAGCACCTCATTTTTTGAAGCAGGGTCTTTTGGCATGATTCGCCGTTACAGTGCTTGATGCTTTTGAAATGCCATTTATCGCGCTTTTTGTGTTCTCCTTAAATTGCACCAAAGCAAAGATGTCCCCTATATTTTCGTTTCCGATCATTTTTATTGTTTGTCTTTATTTAGAAAAGTTCCACGTGAAGCATTTCTTGTGGTTGAGGGTGCTTGCTCAAAGGTTTTTTCAAGAAAGACGATTCTTTCTTGGGATTTTTTAGGTTAGCTGAAGCGATTTTTATACTGATGCCCTCTACAACAATTGTTCCACGTGGGAATTTTTTAATGTTTTTTGCTATAGAATGCAGAGCCTATGTCGTGTTCCACGTGGAAAGGGATATAAAACTTAGTCCTTTTATTGAAAGGTTTAGAAATTTTTCCCTATCCTATCTTTTTCTGTTTTTTGGTCGGTCAGTTTATACCACAAAAACTATGAAACGATACTTTTAACTTTATTAAAAACTTCCCAAGAAAGCCGAAGAGTCGAATTTGTTCGTCCGGTTTTATAGTGCGCGGTATATAGTTTTTAAGAGAGTAAGGAGGGTATGCTTTTTAAGTTTTTAAGTAATTAGAGAAATTTACACACGTGTTCCACGAGTAACATGTATTTGAAGAATATTTTTCCACGTGGAACAAGTTAAGTTTTTTCCGGGGATATTTTATTGTTCTGCGTGGAACTGACGCTAACTTGTAGGGCATATTGATTTATTACAAGTAGCCGTACTTTTTTGGTAGTCAAAAATTCTTTTTGTGTGGATGCTGCGCGTCTCTGCGTGTGAGGATGATGAGGGTGGTTTATAGGGAGAGCACCCTATTGAGACTTTTTCTTTGCTGTTTTAAATTAAGTGTTTCATGTGGAACAAATTTTACTAAAATTTAAAATTTTTTAAATAGTATGCTCCACGTGGAACATTTTGGAGTATATTATATTTAGAGTGGTATGAAAAATAAGGAAGGATGGAATTTCTTTCCTTTTGATTGTGGCCTTGCTCAACATATTGTCTTGGCGGTTCTTGACTTATTTCACGTGGAACAATTTTTTTTTAGCCTACAATACCTCGCGCGCATTGATATTTCTAATTTTTAGAAATTATTTTATTTTTTTCTTGTTTACACGTTCCACGTGGAAATGGCGGTAATAAAAATGTTCCACATGGAACTGCAGGCTACTTGGCGTAATGAGGCTAAGCGATTCTTTGCAGATGTAGCTGAAAATTTCCCGTGTTCGTGTGATGCTGTTTATTTTCTTCTTTGTGAGGGGAGTCGCTACGTTTGTTTTTGCTGATTTTTTATTTAAATTGTTTCACGTGAAACAATTTAGCTGTATCGAAGCACTTTTCATTTTTTATGTATAAATATTTTTTTGAAAAAATGTGCCGGATTTTATTTGGAAATTTATAGGCTCGTTTTGATTTTCAGTCCAGTAATGAGTAAATGCTTCTTGTCAGTGCTCCTTAAGCTGACATTCTATTTGCAGTACGACATTGTTCATAAGCTGGCAATATGGACAGGTGTCGCTCCTTGCAATGATTTCGAACTTAATAGGAAGTTTGGATTATTTTCAGAGAAACTAAAAAGTTTGATGCTCTAATTTAATTAGAGTTGAAGTGAAGCAGTATTGGTGTGTGCTGGTATGGATGTACAAGGAAGAAATTATTTTTCAAACGAGTTTAATTTATTCAATGGTACTTTCTCTTATTCAAATTAAGAGTGTTTGAGTTGATGAAACTGCGTTGAGGTGAAGAAATTCTGAGGTGCTCGCGGGACATGTATCTGTCGAGCCTATTTTTTACGCAGCTTGTTTTCTGAGTTTTCTTTGTGTTAAGGATCTCTAATTCCCCGCGTTCCCTTTGTTATCTTCCAATTAGGACTTCCTCACTTTGCGCATTTCTTCGTCAAAACCTCCGTTCCTCATTCGGAGTATCACAGCATACACCTCGTTCCGGTGCTCGGTTTTTCCTTGAACTGCATCAAAGTGAGGAAGTCCTGCCAATGAAATTTTTAGATGCTTGCGTTTAAAAAAAATGTGGTATAATGCAACTATTGTTTTTTGTGGAATGATTTTTGTATGAAGAAGTTTTTTTCTCGAACGATCGACGCGGGAAGGGTTCGGACTTCTGTTCTTGTTTTTTTCTTTTTGATGCTTGCTGGGCTTGGTTTTTTTTCAATTGCGGCGGAAAACTTTTCGGGGAAAAACATTTTTCAAGATGTCGATCAGGATGGACTGACGGATGATGAAGAGAGGCTGTATGGAACCGATTCTCAGAAATACGATACCGATGGTGATGGGTATGGAGATGGAGCTGAGGTGCGGAGCGGATATGATCCGCTTCGTTCGGCTCCGGGGGATCGAGTTTCGCTTGAAGGTTCCGAAGGGGATGTCAGTGGCCATGTGGGTTCGACGGACAAGGTTGCCCTTTCTGAAGCAGCATCATCTTTGGAGGGTGCTGGCGGAGTAGATGACGCGGAAACAGATAATTTGACCGAGCAAGTTTCCGAGCAAATTGCGGAAATTCTCAAACAGTCTTCCGAAGAAGGTGCGGATGTTTCGCTTTCCTTGCAGGATATTCAGAAAAATCTTGAAGAACTTCTCAGTGCGAGAAACGTTGGCGCCGTGGATCTTCCCGAAATTGATGATGAAGATATTTTGATAAAGAAGCAGGCGTATGATGATCTCTCAAAAGAAGAGCGCGCATCAAAAATCAAAGAAGATACGCTGGAGTATGTGACAAAAGTGGTGTATGTTTTGGCGAGCCATATGCCGGGGGCAATAACTGAGCCAGAAGATCTGGAGGCGCTCGTGGAAGATATGATGGGCGGTATTATGACTTCGATTGAAAGTGGAGATGCTCAGTACTTTGATGATTTAATTGAGAAGGGTGAACGAGCGCTCCTTGAATTGGGCGCGATTGAGGTTCCGGAGAATATGCTTGATTCGCACAAAAAAGCGATACAACTCTTCCAATATGCTTCGACGCTTCCGGAAGAACTGGAATCGTCCGATACGGATCCGCTCGCCAATGTCGTTGTTCTTTCAAAGATGCAGGGTATTTTTAGCGCTCTTTCGAGTTTCGCGAAGCAAGTTGATGCGGATATGAAAGAGATCGGTATCGAGGAAATTCCCGTGGAGCTGGGATCGTAATATAACATACGATAGAGTACGCGAATCATTTTTTCGTTAGTTGACGTTTGTGAAAAACAAGAAACACGTGTCAAACAAAAATTTTCGGGTCGGAGTTTTTCTTGCGATATTTTTTGCGGCGAGTTTCTTTGTGCCGTCTCCGGCTCGAGCGGGGTATTGGGGTGAGTCGATTTACGCCAATCAAATGCTCTATTATCTCGAAGAAATGTCCTATAAGATAAAGGGTATAGTGTTGAGCGTTGTGAAAAACGAAGCGCTGAAAGTTATCAATGAGCAAGTGCTTGGTATGGTGAATGGGACATGGGGGCAGGGGTCGTTGGTTATTGAGGATTGGAGAGACTTCATTTATACGCAATCTTCAAAGAAAGCGGAGGATGTGGTTCTTAATGACTTTTTTCCAAAAATGTTTAGCGGCAAGGGTTCAGGGGGAAATTATACGGCTTCATCGGGGGGATTGAATTCTGTGAATTCGCTCGTTTCTTCATACAATACCATAAAAAATTATCCTGAGTATCTCCAAAATATAGGAAAAAACACATTGGATAACCTCAAGGGTAGTGCGGTGAAGTATTCGCTCGATCAGGTATGTCCCAATCCTTCGGACGCCTTGAGTAAGGGCGACTACGCGTGTTTCTCGGCGATTATGCAGCCGCAGAATAATCCGCGCGGCATCCCGCTCCTTACGGAAGAAAAGTATATCGAGGAAATGGAAAAGAATGCGAAGATTGCGGAGACGCAGGCGGGAATAACTGGATATAAGCCGCAGACCAACGCGCAGGGGATAGTCGTGACACCTCCTCAAACTATTTCAGATATTGTTTCAACCATTCAAACACTTCCGGCGATGGCAATTGCAGTGGCGGAAAACCCTGAAGAGCTGATTACCGGTGTTATTCAATCGTACGTGAACTCCCTTGTTCAAAAAACCCTGAGTAAGGTTGGGCTGGGATCAGTGACATCGAGTTTGGGTGAAGCGGTTTCTGATGGCACGAATAATATGATTGACTACAGTGTCGGAACGGTTTTTAATGGGGCTGGCGTTGGAACGGATGTTATTACCTCTCATACAGTGGGGAGTCAGGGATCCGGAACTACCACTCGCTCGATAACGTCATCCCCCGAGGGTCCTTCAGGGTATTCCAATTAGATTTCTATCTTGCTTTTGTCTGAAACCATTTTCTGAGAAGTTCTTCAATTTTCTGTAGCGGTTTTTCAAAAAATCCCCCGGTTAAGGAGGATTTTTTTGATACTTTTTCGAGATGGGTCTGTTCAGGCTCGAACTGGAGACCTCCTCGATGGCATAATCGGGGCGCTCTTTTTTGATTTGTTATCCGGTGGACGACACTGGACTCGAACCAGTGACCTTCACAATGTCAATGTGACGCTCTAACCAACTGAGCTAGTCGTCCGTTCTCTGAGTACTACGCCTTGTCGAGACCTATGGCACTTTCTTGTTGTATCACGGTTTCAGATTTTTGCAAAACAGGTTCCGGTTCCTTGGGGAGGGCGATCACGCGAAAAAGAAGTGTCCATACCGTCCAGTTCCAGGCTTCGAAGAACGAGAATATCAGAAGACTCATTGTCCATATGAACCAATACCCGTATGAAATGACGAGAAACCATTCTTTGAAAAATGACCCGAGAAGAGTTTCGGTGAAAAGGAGTGAGAGGGTGAGGATAATTTCGACACTGAAAATGGCGAGACTGATGAGAGCTGTTTCCTTGATGTGGGTTCGGAAGAGGCGGTACGCGTTTTCGAGGGCGGCGCTCAAGGAAATGTTTGAGAGAGACACGTAGATCGCGGCATACTGGCGCAGAAAAAAGAAAAGGAGCGCGATGGAGAGTAAGAGCCCCAGTGCCGAAAGTGAGAGCGCATGAGCGAGGCCTTCGAGTCCTCGTGCCATCGCAATGGTTGCGGGAAGGGCGAGAATGACACCGGCAAGTATGGTGAGCGCGATGAGTGTGATCTCAAGCTTAAGAACGCCGGCGGTCTTGCGGCTGTTGACCGTCATTTTTGCCTTGGGAGTCGCCGAGTTTTTTTCGATGGCATTGGCGAGGAGGATGAGCGATGCAATGCCGAATGATCCGGTAATGATTGCGAACAAAAGGAAAAGGGGAAGCGCGAGGAGTTCGGAGGAAAAAGAAATGGATGCTCCGGATTCAAGTGATGTGAGTAAGGAGGCGAATCGCTCATTTTCATTGAGGAACGTTTCGAATAAGAGCTTTGGAAACGTTATACAGGCGCCGAAAACGAAGAACAAGGGTCGGGAAAAAACCATACCCGACGCTTTTTTGAAGAGGGCGAAGATGTCGAGGGGTTGCTGTTTCATTGTCCGGCGACAAGGGCGGCAAATTCGTCTTTTTCGAGAGTTTCTTTTTCAAGAAGGGTGGTGGCGATACGATTCAAAATCGTGCGCTTCTCGGTCAAAATTTTGGTCGCGGTTTTGAAGGCTTCGCCGACCAGACGCGAAACTTCCGCGTCAATCGCTTCAGCGGTCTTCTCGGAATAATTGCGTTCTTCGTGCATTTCGCGATCCAAGAAGACGAGTTCTTGCTTTTTGCCGAAGGTGCGGGGTCCGAGCGTGCTCATACCGTATCGGGTGACGATACTCCGTGCCATATTGGTTGCGCGTTCGAGATCGCTCGAGGGTCCGGTTGTTACATCGCCGAAGACGAGCTTTTCGCTTGCATAGCCGCCGAGGAATGTAGCGAGTTCGTCTTTGAAGTGAGCGAATGACTGAAGGGTTTTGTCCTCGGTGGGGACGGCGAGCGTGTAGCCGCCGGCATGGCCGCGCGAAATGATCGAGACTTTTTGCACCGGATCGGCATGAGTGAGGCTCGCGGCAACCAAGGCATGTCCCCCTTCGTGATAGGCGATAATTTCTTTTTCCTTAGGGTTGATCGCGCGACTGCGGCGTTCGGGTCCGAGGATTACCTTCTCGATGGATTCGGTGAGCTCTTTCATACCGATTACCTTTTTGTCGCGGCGCGCGGAGAGAATGGCGGCTTCATTGACCAGATTGGAGAGATCGGCGCCGGAAAAACCCGGAGTTCGCTCCGCAAGTGTACGCAGTTTCACGTTTTCTTCGAGCGGTTTGTTTTTGACGTGAATCTTGAGAATGGCTTCGCGCTCATTGATGTCGGGAAGATCCATCATGACGCGTCGATCGAAACGACCGGGACGCAGAAGCGCCGGATCGAGGACGTCCGGACGATTGGTGGAAGCGATAACGATGACATTAGTGTCGGTTTCAAAGCCGTCCATTTCGACGAGGATTTGATTGAGGGTTTGTTCGCGTTCGTCGTGACCGCCGCCGAGGCCCGCGCCGCGATGCCGACCGACGGCGTCGATCTCGTCGATGAAGACAATGGCGGGCGCGTTCTTTTTGGCTTGTTTGAAGAGATCACGGACACGACTTGCTCCCACGCCGACGAACATTTCGACGAATTCCGATCCGCTGATATTGAAAAACGGCACTTTTGCTTCGCCGGCGACCGCTTTGGCCATAAGGGTTTTGCCGGTACCGGGGGAACCGAGAAGGAGGACACCCTTGGGGATGCGAGCGCCGATCGTGAGGAATTTCTTGGGGTGCTTGAGGAACTCCACGACTTCCTGGAGTTCGTTTTTCGCTTCGGCCGCGCCGGCGACATCATCAAAGGTGATGCGTTTCTTCTTGTCCTTTGGGTCGAGCATACGCGCGCGACTCATTCCAAAAGAGAGTGCCTGCGCGTTTCCACGTTGCGCCTGCTTCATCATAAACCAGATGAAGCCTCCGATGAGAAGGAAGGGCAAGAGGAAAGGGAGAATGGCGCCCGCCCAGAAGGCGGCGCCCGAACCCTCCTTGACGACAATCTTCACTTCTTTCAATTTCTCTGTGTCAACGCCGTAGTTTCGGAGGGTTTCGGTGAGCGATCCCTCGGTTTCTTTGGTGGCTTTTTGTTTGCCGCTGTCTTTGAGTTCTATGGCGAGCGCGTTTCCGCTTACTTCTATGGAGGAAACCTTGGCGTCGTTTATTTGCGCGACGAGTTCATTGAGGGAGACATCGACGGGGCGACCCTGCGGTGATTGGTAGAGAATCATGATGCCGGAAATGAACAGAAACACGATTATGATGGCGCCGATATTTTTGAAAAGCTTGTTCATGAAAATGGCTTGATGAGTTATAACTTACCCAGTCTCTGCTACCTTGTGAGTTGCCTTGACTGCAAAAGATAATTTTTTTCACAAGCTCCTCTCTATCGGAGCAAACTTGAAAAAAATTATCTTTTGCAGTCTCGGCGTGCACGACAGAAGTCTTCAATGTAATTGTAATAACGTAAATACACCCTATGTATTCTTCTCTTTTGACACAGACACTGTAGCACCTCTTCGGGTGAATTTCAAGCCTTGAAAGGTCTTTGTAGCCACTTTGTTCTTGGCGCTTCCGATCAGTTTGCGCATTTCTTCTATTTCGCTGGAGGAGGGGGGTTGAGGGTACGTGCCGGATTCTTCGGCGATGGAACGAAGGAGGGCGCGCTGGATGGCGGGGTGAAGAGTATTGAATGTTTTCGCGTTGAGAGAGTATCCCGTTTTTTCTTGCGTGATATTTGAAATAGCTTGTTTGAGAAAAAGCGCGAGAGCGTCAGCGTCATCGGCGAGGGAGAGTGCGTTTGCGGCGAGTGTTTCTCGGATATTGGGATTAAAGGTTTCGAGCAGAGGGAGGAGGTCGTGGCGGATGCGGTTTCGGGTGAAGCGTGGGTCGGTATTGCTTTCGTCGGTGCGAAAGGGGAGATTCTTTTCTTTGAGATACGCGAGAATGTCAGTTTTTGGCGTGAGAAGGAGGGGACGGATAATTACGCCGTCTTTGGGGCGCATTGCGCTGAGTCCGCGGAGTCCCGCGCCGCGGAGGAGACGCAGAAGAATGGTTTCCGCCTGATCATCTCGGGTGTGGGCGACGGCGACGGATGTATACCCCAGCTTCTTTCGCTGTTTTTCGAAGAACTCGTAGCGAATGGTGCGAAAGCGTGATTCGAGATTTTGGTTTTCTTTTGGCTTTTTTGGTCGAAGGATTGAGAGAGGAATATGGTAGAACCCCGCTCGTTCTCGGACGAGGGTTTCGTCGGCGTCGGAATCTTGTCCGCGGAGTCGGTAGTTTACGTGCGCGATGTGAAGCGTCCAGTCATATTTTTTCGAAAGACAAAAAAGTGCCTCTAGGAGACACAAACTGTCCGGACCGCCCGAGACGGCAACAAGGATTTTGTCACCGCGCTCCCAGAGATGGAAGCGGTGGGCGAAATTTTCGATATTTTTGAGGAAAGCGGACATTGGATGGGGCATTGAATTTCACGTGCTTGGTTGGGACGTCGGTCAAGAAAAAAGAATTTTTCTCACATGCTCAGTGCAGCAAACGTTCGAAAAATTCTTTTTTCTTGACCTCCTCTGCGAGACAGAGAGTGAGAAATATCGGTGGCGCCGTTTCTATTTTTGTATAATTTCAAATACCTTCCGGATAGCTTCATCGAGCTTTTCATCTTCATTTTCAATGACGAAGTCGTAGAGATCGGTGTGGTTTTGGTATTCTTTGGAATACGCCATGCGTTCTTGGAGCGAAGCTTCGGAGCGGTGGGGGTCGCGGCGGCGCAGGCGCGCTTCGAGGACGTCGAGGGGGGCGGTGATGAGGATGGCACGAGTCTCAGGGAAAAGTTTCTTGATATTCGCGACACCCTGCCAGTCGACTTTCCAGATGCCGATTTTGCCGCTTTTTCGGACGCGATCGATTTCCTCACGGGTGACGCCGTAGTATTCGCCACCATAGTGGCGGGCGTGTTCGAGGAAAGTGCCTTTTTGCAGACCTTGTTCAAAGGTTTCTTGCGAGATGAAATGGTACGGATGCCCGTCGGATTCGCCTTCTCGTAGGGGTCGCGTCGTCGTGGTGATGACGCGCTCGATCGGGAGGCGCTTCGCAAGCCCCTCGATGACCGAATCCTGCCCGGATCCCGATGGACCGGAAATGATGAAAAGCGGTGACTTCATAGTCGTATGCTAGCGCGCTTTGGGCGCGGGAGCAAGGATTTGGGGAAATAAAAAAAACTCCGGATTGGCTTATTGCCTTTCCGGAGGGTTACTATCTCTTAACTCGCGTTCGCGAATCTTCCTTGTCTCGTCTATAACGGTTGTTGCAAAATCACTGGACGAGATTTACCGAACGCGAGCGTGGACTCGCCGTTTACCACCTACGCGTTTTCCGTTACGACCTTCATAACCTACCCTCCTTTTTTTGGCTAGGTCGACCGCGCCTTCGCATCATCATGCTTTGGGCGGAACGCCTGCGATCAGGCGCGGGTGCGGGGAGACTTTGGCTCCTACCGCGGGTTGATGGGATCCACAAGGGCTTGTTCTCGTGCTATGAAATAGGCGGAATAAGCGTGCTTGCGGGACCATTTTCGCCACTCTTCGGGAATGCGACAGAGAATATCTGCCCGAGGGATGTGGCGATGCCGCACATGCTTTGTGTGAGCGAACGAGCTCACGCCGACAAAGCGATGCAACTCACTTCTCGGCGTCCCCAGGTATCACTGCTTCCCACATACAGAACGGGAAACTCCTCCAGGGACACCTTGGCATGCCGAGCTAGCGTGGGGATTTTATCCCCGGTGTCGTTTTGCTAGCTGGCGGCCAGGTTGGCGCCGGCGCCGTCGTCGATCAATTCCAAGTTCTGATTGGCCGGGATCGGCGCGTCGTTCACTTGGCGGCCGAAGCTGGCGGTCATCGTATTTTTCATGAACTTCTTCATGGCACATTCCTCCTTTTGAGGGTTGGCCATATTCAGGAAGGCTTTTGCTTCGGATATACTTTCGAAAATTCCGAAAACAAAGAGCCGATGTGTCGACCTAAAAAAGACTTAAAATCAAGTCGACAGTGAGCAACTTAGCATATCATTGGATTCTTGTCAATGCCCTGTTAAAGAAAATTGTCGTTTGTGGCTTGGGAACAGTAAGAAATGCAATCTTTCGGATTGCATTGCGATCCATTTTTGCATATTCTCTTTGTAAAAGATTAACCCACAAGAAGCGCTGTTCTTGTGGGGTTGAGATTGTGCGGATTCTACCACTCCTGACGTATGGTGGGGTGTCAGATGTCGGTAGGGTCTTTTTGATTGCCCCAGGTCGGGTCTCTCATGGGGGTTCTCCTTGGGTTGAGTAGGTATCAAGAGGGTCATTTCCCATATTGACATTATTTATAATAGTGGCGCTTCTTGTTTTTGGCAAGGTCTTTTGGAAAAGAAAACAGCCCCTTTTGGTTGGGCTGTTTCTTGAGAAGGATACGGTCTTTATTTTATAGGCAAAAGTCCCATGCGGTGGCTTTTGGGTTCCATGGAGAGGATTTTCCATTTGTAGGAGGTGCCGACTTGGAAAATTTCTTCCATTTTGCGTCCCGGATAGAGATTTTGGAATTCGCTCACGTAGGAGAGGCCGTGAATGTCCTTGTCGAGGTAGACGAAGGCGCCGAAATGGTTGATTTTGTCCACTTTCCCATCTACCGTGTCGCCTATTTTGTACTTCCCGTCGATATTCATCCACGGGTCATCTTTGAGCGCCTTCATGGAAAGCGAAATGCGCGTGTCCTCGATACCGATCACCTTGGCGTCCACATGGTCGCCGGTTCGGACCACCGTGCGCGGATCGTCGATGAGTTGCCAGGCGAGTTCGGAAATGTGCACCAAGCCCTCGACACGCTCTTTCTCATTGTCGGGAATGGGGAATTTGACGAAGGCGCCAAAGTCGACGACGCCGCTTACTTCGCCGGAAATGATATCGCCCACATGGAGAGATGAGATAGCGGCGCGTTCTTTTTCGCTTCTCGCCGCTTTTTCGCTTACGATGAGCTTCTCATTGACGCGATCGGCGTCCAGGATGCGGACGTGGAGCTCCTGACCGATGAGCCGTTTCAGGAGTTCGAGGATTTTGTTCTTGTCGCCATCCTCGACGCGCGGGTAGTGCTCGCTCCCCAATTGGGACACCGGGAGGAAGCCCGGTATTCCGTTCACCTCAATCATGAGTCCGCCCTTGTTGGCTTCGAGGATTTTCGTGGAAACAACTTCTTTCTTCTCGAGCTTCATCTGGATATCTTCCCATGACTTGTCATAGGAAGCCTCGCGGATGGAGAGTTCGATCACGCCGTCGTCATTTTCGAGCTCGATGAGGGTCGCACTCACGGTTTCGCCTTTCTTGACCTTGATGCCGCCCGCCATGCCGTCTTTCATTTCTTTGCCGAGGACGGTACCGGTTCCCAGGGGTCCCAGGTCGATGAGCGCGAAATTGGAGCCGACTTCGATGACGGTTCCTTGGAGGACGTCGCCCACTTTGGGTACTTCGATCGGGTGCTCCGCGAGGAGGCGACCCATCTCGGAATCGTCTATCGGTTCCGCTTCGACTGCCACTTTCGGGGATTTTTTCTTGAGGATCGGTTGTTTTTCGACTGTTTCTTCTTGCGAAGATGCTTCTTTGGGGAGTTTTTCTTCAGCCTTACTTGTCTCGGTTGTCGCCGACTTTTTCACGCTCGTTCTTTTCTTCTTCGGCGCTTCTTCTTTATCCTTTGTTTGATCGTCCACATCTCCGGTCTTGGGTTTTTTGTGGAGGGCGAGGGTTTCGTCCAAGAGGGAACTTAAGGTTTTTTTGAGAGACATATGTATCGGTTCACGTTTCCAACGAGCGCGCCTCTCGTTGATAATGATTAAATGCGCGAGTACACCAAAAAAAGGACAGGAGTCCTTTCTTAGGGATTTGAGCAGTCTAAGATACTTTTGCTGATTTGTAAAGTGTCGCGAATTTCTCAAAGTCGTTTGGGAGGGGTGATTTGAAGGAGTACTCTTTCCCGAAGAGGGTAAAGTCGAGGGACGTGGCGTGGAGGAGGTGGCGCGGGAGATTGGCGGAAAGCTCTCGGGAAGCTTTGGAGGCGTAGAGCCGGTCGCCGAAGATGGGATGGCCGATTGAGGCCATATGGACGCGGATTTGGTGGGTGCGACCGGTTGCGGGTTCGACCTCGATGAGGGCGGAATTTTCGAAGGTTTCAATGATGCGATAGTGCGTTTCGGCGGGACGAATAACGCCTTTGACGCGCTTTCCTTGTGGCGCGACCGTTTGGCGATCGCTGCGGGTGGAGCGGGCGATCGGAGTCGTGACGGTGCCTTCTTTCTCTTTGGGAATGCCAAAAACGAGCGCGAGGTATCGCTTCTTTATGTTTCGATCTTTGAAGAGTTTTTTCAGCGCTGTAAATGACCGCTTGGTTCGCGCGATAATGAGGAGACCGCTCGTATCGCGATCGAGGCGATGAACGATACCGGGACGAGTGGCATCACCGACATTGTGAATTTCCGGATAGCGCGCGATGATCCAATTCGCGACGGTGCCGCTTTCTTGCGACGTCGATGGGTGAACTTGGATGCCGGCGGGTTTGTTGATGATGAGGAAGTGCTCGTTTTCTTCGATGACGGGGAGAGGGATGTGTGGCTCCGGGAGAAGTTTCTTGTGTCCCATTTCGAATTTCTCGGGGAATATTTCGAGCACGGCGCCTTCCGAAAGTATGAGACTCGGCTTGGAAAGCGCTTTTTTCGAGGGATTCGATATCGAGACGCCGCCGTTTTTTATGCCGAGGGTTATCTGCGAGCGGCTCAAAGGTCTCTTCAAAATTGTCTCAAATTCCTTTGAATGAGCCAAAAAAACATCAAGTCGCTCCCCGGTGTGTTCGGAAGCAATAAGGAGTTGGTGTGAATTTTTTGGTGCAAAAGTCATATATTTTGGCAAAGGAAGCGGAAAGTTGACAGCGCGAAATGCGGCACGTATCATATACAAACGGCTTTTGTATTTTTGATTTATCTTACGCGAAATAATAGAAGTCTTTTTTTTAAGCCACAAAACAAAAGAACTCTGTCATTCCGAGCGAAGCCGAGGAATCTCAATCTTTCTGGAAGCACTGCCTTTCTGTTAAGACGCAGATCCCTCCACTTCGCTCCTTAGGTCGCTCCGGTCGGGATGACAGAAGAGTAAATTATTTCGCGTAAGATAAATTTGTAAGATAAACTTTTTAACAACTCTATGAATAAAGAATACGGCGAGTGCGAAGAAGAGAAAGGCGGGTGCTGTGGCGGAGGGTGTGAGGGCGAATGTGACGGTGAGTGCGAGTTCGGTGAAGGGTATGGGGTTGAAATCGGTGAAAAGGTTCCTGATTTCAAGCTCCAAATGTATCACAAAGAGAAGATTGTGGAAAGTCGCCTCTCGGACTTTCGAGGAAAGTGGGCGGTATTGTTCTTTTATCCGGCGGATTTCACGTTTGTGTGTCCGACGGAGCTTGAGGATTTGGCGGATCACTACGCGGAATTTCAGAAGCTCAATACCGAGATTCTCGGCGTGAGCACGGATACGGTGTATACGCACAAAGCGTGGCACGATCACTCGAAGGCGATTGAAAAAGTGAAATATCCGCTCGTTGCCGACCGGACGGCGGAACTCTCGCAAGAGTTTGGGGTCTACATTGAGGAAGAAGGGAACGCGCGGCGCGGCACGTTCATTATTGATCCGGACGGGGTGTTGCAGGCATACGAGGTGAACTCGAACAATATCGGTCGGAGCGCGACGGAGCTTCTTCGCAAACTTCAGGCGGCGCAGTTTGTTCGCGAGCACGGCGGCGAAGTGTGTCCCGCCAATTGGAAGCCGGGCGCGAAGACTTTGACGCCGGGACTCGATTTAGTAGGGAAAATATAGGTATCGGTGATTTGTAAAAAATGCCCCATAAGTTCATGAGGCATTTGCACTGAGGTCGGGTATTATTTTAGGACTTTTTCTCGCTTGTCTAGGGTGTCAATAAAACATCGCGGTGTAGTTTCTTCTGTTGTGGCATGAAAAGCCAATAAAGCTGTTGCTGATATTGGAATGAATCGCCGCTTCGGGTTTCTCCCGCAAGGACCGGCTGGAATCACTTCGTAACAAGGAACTGCATTCATACCATCTTCTATGGAAACGCTTACTACCCTAACAATTCGCCAGTCGGTGGTGGGATTGCTAAATTCGACCACACCAGCGCCAGTCACAGTATCAACCATGGCATAGAGAGCTTTCTTACTCCTTGCCGTCTTTTCCCTAATTAACCGAGCTCGTTCACTAGCCGTCATTCGGATCATGGATCACCTCTCTCGCTCTGTATCAAGCTACTTTCTCTCTTTAGGAACTGCAAGTACGAATAATAGGGTAAATAAAAATTATGTCAACCGGTATGAAATATGAAATACAAGATTTTAAGCATCTTTTGGGAATGCCGGGAATGAGCGATGTGCTTCTCACAAATCATTTTGCGCTCTATGAAGGATATGTGAAAAATGTGAATACACTTCTCGAGCTTCTCGCGACGAAAGAGCCGGGGACGCCGGAATACGCGGAGCTCAAGCGGCGATTTGGGTGGGAATGGAATGGAATGCGGTTGCATGAGCTGTACTTTGGGAATATGAAGGGAAATGAAAAATTAAAAATGAAAAATGAAGAATTAGGTGGAGAGAAAGGGGAAAAAGCGGGGTCGGGAGTTGGGAGTCGGATGTTGGAGGTTCTTGAAAATTCTTTCGGGAGTTTTGAGAAGTGGAGGAAGGATTTTGTTGGGACGGGGACGATGCGAGGGATCGGGTGGGTGATTCTTGCCAAAGATCCGCAGACGGGAATGCTTTTCAATACGTGGATCAATGAGCATGATGGCGGACATCTTTCCGGAGCGATGCCAATTCTCGTGATGGATGTGTTTGAGCATGCCTTTATGCTCGACTACGGATTGAAGCGCGCGGACTATATTGAAGCCTTTTTCAAGGCGATTGATTGGAGTGTTGTTGAAAAAAAGGCATAATGTCCTGTGGCGTCCGAAATTCGCGTATTCGGCACGTTCAAGAAATGCTCCGGGGCTTGGTAGGTGAGTTTGTATGTTATGGATAGAAATAACCTCCCAAAGAAGCTTTCGTTTGTGGTTTTTGTACGTTTGCTCGCCCCTTCGTTAATTTCTTTCTCCCTGCCTTGCCGGCAGGCAGGTTAGCCGAATACGCGAATTTCTTTCTGCTATAGCTTTTCTTTATTGTAGTTCCGCATGGGGGCGGTGAGTTTTTTTGACCTCAAAAAGAAACAGTATGATACAAAAAATAGCCAAACGAAACGGGGATCTCGAAGACTTTGATCGAAGTCGAATTGAAAGTGCGGTGCTTCTTGCGGCGGACGCGGTCGGGGAGGTGGATAAGAGCTTCATCCCGACGTTTACCGACAATGTGATCCGCGATATGGAGCATGTGTTTACCGAGCTTCTCGTGCATCGCGTGCCCTCGGTTGAGGATGTGCAGGATATTGTGGAGCGCAACTTGGTGCGGTCGAATCGCTTCGAAATGGCCAAGGCGTATATTCTCTATCGTGAAAAGCGCCGAGAAGAACGCGAGGAAAAGCACGAGAAATTGGCGCAGCAGTTCGAGAAACATTCGCTCATGGTAACCAAGGCGCATGGCGACAAGGAGCGCTTTGATGCCGGGAAACTCCGGAAAATTTTTGATAAGTGCGCGGTCGGTTTTGAATCGGAGTGCCGATTTGAGGATTTGATGGAGGCGTTCAAGAAGAATCTGGTCGAGGATATCAAGACGTCCGATATCAATAAACTTCTCATCAAAGCCTGTATTGATTTGGTGAGTGTCGAGAATATCGCCTGGCAACATGTGGCGGCGCGGTTTCTCTTGGGGAGCTTGTACAAGCAGGCGACCAAGAATCGAAAAATATCGATGGCGGAGCTCTATTCGCCCGAAAGTTTTGCGGCGCTCATGGCTCACTATGTGGAGCGAGGCTTTTATTACAAGGATTTTTACAAGTTTTATACGAAAAAGGAGATTCTCGAAGCGGGGAAGTTTCTCGTGCGCGCGCGGGATGAGGAGTATGAATATACGACGATTCTCTCGCTCGCGAAGCGGTACCTTTTGAATCCAAACAAAGTAGTGTGGGAATTGCCGCAGGAAATGTATCTTGCGATCGCGCTCTTCCTCGCGATTCCCGAGAAAAAGGAGGATCGTCTCGCCTTTGCCAAGAAGATATATGACGCGTGCTCGACGCAGAAGATTTCGCTTCCGACGCCGACCCTTATCAACGCGCGGACGAATTATCATCAGTTGTCGAGTTGCTTCAAGATCAACGTGGATGATGATCTCCGCGGAATTTACCATGCGGTCGAGAATATGGCGCAGATTTCCAAGTTTGGCGGCGGCGTAGGGGTCTATCTCGGAAATATTCGCTCGCGCGGGAGCGCGATTCGCGGGATCGGCGGTATGTCGGGGGGTGTGAATCCCTGGACCAAGGTTATCAATGATACGGCGGTCGCGGTCAATCAGCTCGGCGCGCGACTCGGCGCCATCTCCGTGACGCTCGATATCTGGCACCTCGATATTCATGATTTTCTCGATTTGCAGACCGAGACGGGCGATATTCGATCGAAGGCGTTTGATGTTTTCCCGGCCGTCTCGGTGCCCGATCTCTTTATGCGGCGGCTCGAAGCAGACGGCGACTGGACGCTGTTTGACCCGCACGAGGTGGAAACGCTTCACCAGACGGCGCTTCAGGATCATTTCGGGACGGAGTTTGACGCGCTGTATGAAAGACTTGAGGGCGACGATCGGCTCACGATGAAGAAAACCGTAAAGGCGAAGGAACTCTTCAAGCAATTTTTGAAGGCGGTCGTCGAAACGGGGATGCCCTATGTGTTTTTCCGCGATACGGTGAATCAATTGAATCCCAATAAACACGCGGGCAATATCTATTCGACTCAGCTCTGTACCGAGATTTGTCAGAATACCTCGGCGTCAAAGTTCGTGAGTGAGGCGATCGAGGATGGGAAAATCGTCATTCGCTATGAGCCGGGCGACCTCGTCGTGTGCAACTTGGCATCGATCAATGTGGCGAAAGTACATACCAAAGAAGATATCACCGAGACATTTCCGATCGCAATGCGTGTCCTTGATAATGTGATCACGCTCAATTTTTATCCCATCAAGGAGGCGGAGCGAACGGCCTTGCGGTATCGGAGCGTGGGGCTTGGCTATTTGGGGCTTGCCGAGTATCTCGCGACGCGGAAGCTTTCCTATGATAGCCAAGAGGCTCGGGTGGCGGTCGAGAAGCTCTTCGAACAGTACGCTTTCTCCACCTATCGCGCGTCGGTCGATCTCGCCAAAGAGCGGGGAACATACGCGCTCTACAAGGGAAGCGAGTATGAAAAGGGCGTCCTCTTGGGACGAAAGAAAGAATGGTTCGCGAAGCATACCGATGAGCCGAAGGCGTGGGAGACGCTTTTTGTCGATATGAAAAAGCACGGCGTGCGTTTCGCCTATCACACGGCACCCGCGCCGAACACGTCGACGGCGGGGGTCGTGGGCACGACGGCGGCGCTTCTCCCGATCTACAAGCGCTATTTCGTCGAGACGAATCTCTCGGCGCCCACGATTCGCGTCGCGCCCAAGCTCTCCAAAGAAAATTTCTGGTACTACAAGGAGTATATTCACCTTGATATGAACGACGTGATCGAGATGATCGCCACGATCTATCCATGGGTGGATCAGTCCATTAGTTTCGAGTGGATGATTGATCCCGCGCGCGTCTCGCCGGCGGATCTCTACGGCTACTATCTCAAATCATGGAAGAGCGGCATTAAAACGGTCTATTATGTCCGGAGCCTTTCAGGTGAAGTGAAGGACGATTGCGTGAGTTGTTCTGGGTAAACTTATGAATGAAATGAAAAAGTCGCCGATATTTAACCCGGCGGGAAATGATGAGGTGTCGGTGCGGACGATTATCAAGGGGGAGACGACGGGATTGTTCAATCTCAACGCGACGAAGTATCCGTGGGCGAAGGTGCTCTATCAGGTGATGGTGGGGAATTTCTGGGTGCCGGAAAAGGTTTCGGGGCTCAAGGATGACGCGCGAATGTTTTCAACCGACCTCTCGAGCGAGGAGCGGCGCGCGTATAAGGGCATCATTTCCTTTCTCACCTTTCTCGACTCCATTCAGACGGTGAATCTCCCACACTTTGCAGACTATATCACCTCGCCCGAGGTGAAGCTCATTCTCTCCATTCAGTCGTATCAGGAGGCGATTCACTCGCAGTCCTACGCGACGATTCTCGAGTCGGTGGTGGAGAGTCGGGATCGCGAGGAGATATACTATTTTTGGCGTACCGACGAAACACTTCTCGCGAGGAATACCGCGATCGGGCAAGTTTATCAGGATTTCATCGACGATCCGACCGACGCGAACTTTTTTCGCGGGGTGGTCGCCAATTTCCTCTTGGAATCGCTCTATTTCTACAATGGCTTCGCGTTCTTCGATACACTCGTCGATCATATGAAGATGCTCGCGACGGGGCGTATGATCGCCTATATTCGCCGCGATGAGCTCACGCATGTGACGATCTTCGCCAATATTCTTCGAGAGATCCGCAAGGAATTTCCAAAACTCTACGACGAGAAGCTCATTCGTGAGATGTTTGAAATGGCGGTTGAGCAGGAAATCGCGTGGGGAAAGCATATCCTGGGCGATCGTATCCCGGGGATTAACGGCGCGCAGACGGAAGAATACACCCGCTGGCTCGCCAATAACCGCCTCGCGATGCTTGGCATGGCGCCGCTCTACCCCGAGGCGGTCTCGAATCCCTACAAGCACCTCGATCGCCTCCAAAATGTGAACAATGACAAAGGAAACTTCTTCGAAACGACCGTGGTGAACTACACCCAGTCAAGCAGTTTGAATGGAAGCTGGGATTTTTAGCCTTCCAGTCGTGCGAGTTCGTCACGAAGGAAGACGAGGGTTTCTTGTACGGTACTCATTTTGTACAGTATGGGTAATAGGGTGAGCGGAAGGAATTTTCACTTTTGACAAAAGAATTTTCACTGACCACCTCTCTTAAAAGGCTTTTTTGGACGCTTGAAACAGTGAAAAGAAACAAAAAAGCCGAATCTGTTGAATGATTCGGCGGGAAGGGTGGGGAGACATTGGTCTCCTCATTGTTTTTGGATGGTGAGTGACCGGATCTCTTCACCTGAGAGGTGTGTTCGCGTGTATTCATGAGGTTTCTGACCATTATCGCCAAAGGAATCACTCGTAAGGAGGAGTGCCTCATAATTCTGTCGAGGCTCTTTTTCCCACTCAATTTTTGAGTGGGAGAGCTCGTATTTGATTTCATCTTTCGGATCTTTGAGGAGGATCCAATTTCGACGCACGAGGTTGCCGTTGATGGAGATTTCTTCGGTGCGGTATCCCTCGATTACGAGCGGAGAGAAGCTTTTCCCATCGACGCTTCGATATATCGATATCCCCTTTTGAAACGACCGGTCTTTGGCGCACACTCCTTCTATGAGAATCCATTCGTTTCTTTGTCGATCAAGAAAAAAATACGGAGACGGGTCTTCCCGTATCGGTTTCCAGTCCTTCGCCTCACTTATGTGAGGGAAGGTACTTATTGAAAGCAGAATGGATATGAAGAGGAGATACAAGAGACGGGTGAAAACGCGTATCGGTTTCATGGGATATCTCCGGGAGAAGAAAGAAGTTGGTAAGAGTACTGCTATTTCACTGCTCAAAATGTATCACGGAACGTTTTTTTGATCGAGAGACGGTTTTTTTGTGCCGGGGAGAGGACTTGAACCTCCACGATGTTGCCATCGCCGGCTCCTAAAGCCGGTGCGTCTGCCATTTCGCCACCCCGGCAGAGGTCAATTTTCAATGAACAATGAGCAGGGAGCAATGAATGAGAAGTGTTTGATTTGATACCCCACAACGTTTCTTATATGGGACTGAAACTTGAGTTTTCGTCGACAGGTGTCAAAAAAGACTTAATCCGGTCGGCTTCTTGTTTGAGGGCGCCGGATTCTTCGTATTCGCCGTGGTGACGGGTATCGTCGCCGTAAGTCTCCTTTTTTTGATCGAGATGAAAACTTATTTCCAGGTCTTCGCCGCGAAGCCTCACGTACATATGGAAGCGCGGGTAGCCTGCCGCGGCAAGGGGACGAATGAAACTCGATTCTTCGCCATTCTTGAACTGAAAAGCATATCCGGCGCGCCGGAGGAGATTGACGGGATTGTCGGTGATGTCCTTGATGGTGAATTTCATATCTTTTTTGGGGCACTGGGAATCCTCTTCGAGCCTGGGATTTTCCATTTAAGGAAAATCCCTTCGATTCCCAGGCGCACGCCAAGCAGCCTGCCTGCCGGTAGGTAGGTTGGCGTGCTTGCCCACTCCTTGCGTTTCACTTCAGTCGGGGCACTGGGAATCGAACCCAGTCTACATGAACCCGAATCATGCGTACTACCGGTATACGATGCCCCGTTCCAGCTTTTGGTTGTCGGCTTTCAGCTATCAGCTTACTGCACCCAGTGTTTGTGTTTGACTTTTTGATCGTCTGACGCGCGTTTTTCTTCTATTTTGTCTTTGGCGAGTTCGCGGAGGCGGTTCAAGTCTTCTTTCTCGAGTTCTTTGGCGCGTTCGAAGAGGGATTCTTTGGTGTTTTTTGTCGGATCTTCGATAACTTCCGCAAGGAGGACGTCCAGTATAGCGCCGATTTTGGGTCCCGGAGTGATCGCGAGTTCTTTCATCACGTCACTGCCGTTTATGGCGAGCATTTTGACCGAGACGGGATCATTTGAGACCTTCTCGATCATATATTCTAGGTGGCGCAATTTGTAGGGCTTTGCCTTGGGTGTGCCGGATCCGAGGCGGTCGCCGATGCGGATGTCCATCAGGTCGCGCATATTCTCGAGTCCCACGCGTCGGATGAGGCGGCGGACGGAGGCGGCGGTCACTTCCCCTACATTATAGTAAAAGAGATGGTTGTCAACGAGGAGCACGGTTTTTGCGATGAGTTTCGCGGGGAAGCGCAGTCGCTCGAGGAGTCTTCGGGTGATGCGGGCGCCCACATGGTCGTGATTGTAGAAGGTGGATCGGTAGCCCTCGCCGCGCTTGGTTTGGGGCTTCCCGACGTCGTGGAGAAGGGCGGCGAGGCGTACTTCGAGCTTTTTTGAAGGGCAGGTTGCGAGGGCGCGGAGATTGTGTTCGTAGACGGTATAGATATGGTGGAGATTTTGTCCGACGCCGACGCCCGCTTCGAGTTCCGGCAGGATGCGCGACAAGAGTCCGGTTTTCCGCAACATATCGATGCCGTGGGCGGGGCTTGGTGAGAGGAGGATTTTCCCGAGTTCGTCTCCGATGCGCTCCATTGATATGGCGCGAATGTCGCCGACTCGCCGCTTGATCGCCGCACAGGTTTCCGATTCGATAGTCCAGTCGGATGAATGGTGGAGCAAATCGCTTTCATTTCCCTTTTCCATAAAGGCCTCTTTGGGAAGCGGCGTCGGCGTGCGGAGTTCGGCGTAGAATCGGACAGCGCGGAGCATTCGGAGCGCGTCCTCGCCGAGGCGAGCGTCTGGATCGCCAACCGCGCGGATGGTTTTGTCTTTGATATCTCGTTGACCGTTGAAAGGATCAATAAGTTGGTAGTTGGTAGTGGGTAGTGGGTAGTTCGGGAGGGAATTTTCAATGTTCAATTCACAATTTTCAATTTCGGATTTCAATGTCGTGTTTTTGTTGCGAGTTGTCGGTTGGAAGTTGGAAGTTGGAAGTTGTGAAGCGTTGTCAGTTGTAAGTTGTGAGTTGTCAGTTCGCAGCGCGATCGCGTTCATCGTGAAGTCGCGGCGGGCAAGGTCTTCTTCGACGGTTTTGACGAAGGAAATGTTTGAAGGGTGGCGCTTGTCGTCGTAGCCGGATTCGGCGCGGTAGGTGGTGATTTCGATCACGTCTTCTTCGCGATCTTCTTTTCCTTTGGGCATGAAGGGTCTGACCTTTACGCCGACGGTGCCGAAAACGTTTTCATAGAAGCTGTCGGGGAATATGGCTTGAATTTCTTCGGGGAGGGCATTGGTGGTGATGTCCCAGTCTTTGGGCTCTCTTTCCAAGATGAGATCGCGCACGCATCCGCCCACGATAAACGCCTCAAACCCAGCCCTTTCAAGTGCGAAAAGGGTTTCAAGGACGGGAAGGGGGATTTTTTGTGATTCTTTCATATCGATCATACTCTCAATTTGTTCAATTTCTGCTCTTTTGAACGTTGCCTCGACCGCGAAAAATAATTTTTCTCACATGCTCCTCATTGGGCTCGGAGCAAACTAGAGAAAAATTATTTTTCGCGGTTTCAGCGCGCATGGTAGAAATTTTCAGAGTATATAGGTTAGCTATAGTGACATTATACCAACAAAACTCCGGAATGTATCGGAGTTTTGTATTTGTTTCGTGTGTTTCAAGTCGGATGTTACAGTGTTCTCCGTTTTTCCTCGATGGTGAAGGAGAGAAGGGTGTCGCCGATGTGGATTTTGGTTGTGGTTTCGACGGTGAGGCCGCATTCGTTGCCACTCCCTACTTCATCGGTGTTCTTTTTGTTCTGCTGGAGATTGGCGAGGCGTCCCGTGCCGATGATTTCGTCATCGCGCCGTATTTCGATCTGCGAACCCTTCACGATTTTGCCGTTATTCACGCGGCCGCCGACGATCATATCGTGTTTGCCGGTTTTGAAGACAGCAAGGACGGCGAGCGCGCCCAGGTCGGTGCGGATTATTTCGGGCGGGAGGAGAGCGGAGAGTTTTTCTTTGACGAATTCGACGAGTTTGTAGATGATGCTGAAGCTCTGTATTTCAATTTTCGCGCTTTCCGCCATACGGCTCGCGACGGGAGTCGGCACAACGTTAAAGCCCACGATAAGCGCGCCGGCGCTTTCCGCCATTTTGACGTCGGACTCGGTGATGGCGCCCACGCCTTGAGAGACGATATCGAGCGTGATTTCATCGGCGGGAATCGTGCCGAATATTTGCTCCAAGGCTTCCAGTGAGCCGTGAACATCCGCCTTGACGACGAGGGGGAATTTCTTGACGCCGTCTTCTTGGACGGTTTGGAGCTCTTTCTTGCCGAGGCTCCCTGTCATACGTTCGCGAGACTTGAGGCGCGCGGCGATTTTGCTTCCCACGACTTGGACCACGTCATTGGTATTGGGCGCCGCGCTCAAGCCATAGAGCTGGACGGGGGTTGAAGGGAGTGCGACGGCGATGTTTTTGCCGGCAAAGTCTTCGAGTCGACGGATGCGCCCGTGCGCGCTTCCGACGGTGATGTCTTGCCCTACTTTGAGCGTGCCGGTTTTGACAAGGGCGACAGCGACGGGACCCTTTTGCGGATCGAGGTGCGATTCGAGGACGATGCCGAGTCCGTCGCGTTTGGTATCGCTTCGGAAGTCGTGTATGTCGGCGACCAAGAGAATATGCTCGAGGAGTTTGTCGATATTCTTGCCGTGTTTGGCGCTTATCTCGACCAAGGGGTAGGTCCCGCCCCATTCCTCGATGAGGATGCCGTTGTCGGCGAGTTCTTGTTTGACGCGCGGGATATTCGCTTCGGGTTTGTCGATTTTGTTGACGGCGACAATGGCGGGAATATGGTGTTCAAGGATGTAGGAAATGACTTCTTTGGTCTGAGGGCGGACGCCGTCGTCGGCGGCAACGACGAGGATGGCGATATCGGCGAGGGCGACCCCGCGTTCGCGCATTGAGGAGAAGGCTTCGTGACCGGGTGTGTCGATGAATGTAATGATGCTCCCGCGCTTTTTGACCTGATAGGCGCTCATCGCTTGCGTGATGCCGCCCGCTTCTTTGCCGGCGACATTGGTTTTGCGAATCGTATCGAGGAGGGTGGTTTTGCCATGATCGACGTGCCCGAGTATGGTGACGACCGCCGGGCGTTTGTCGAGCGTTTTGCCGGAGGCTTTTTCTTGGGCACAGATTTCGAGGAGTCGCTCGAGGGTAAAGGTGTCGCTCTCGCCGGTTTCGAGGTCTTCCTCGGTTTCAAACCCCAAGTCCTGAGCGATGATGCTCGCGGTTTCGAAGTCTATTTCTTCATTGATGGTTGCCAGGATCTTGTTTTTCATGAGCTCCATAATGACCGAGGAGACCGGCATACCGAAAATTTCCGCGAGACGTTTCACGGAGACGGATGAAGGAATTTTGACGGTTTTTTTGGGTTCATCCATAGGGAGAGAAATAACAAATTCCAAATTACAAGATACAAATAATACTCAATAACTAACCAGCAATGAAAAACAAAGCGAAAACATATTTTTTTTGCGGCGTTTTCGTTTACGTTTTTGAACTTTGGAAATTATTTGGAACTTGTCCGCCAACTGGCGGATTGGAATTTGGTGCTTTTTTTGTGAGTTCTTTCGGCTTTCGGGCGAGTTCGATGGCGCGCTTTTCCTCGGCGGTGAGGGGGAAGTCTCCGTGGTGACCCTGAATGACGGGTTTGGCGTAGACTCGTGCCGATTCGCGGGAGAGGAGGGAGGAAATGACGAGACCGGTATCGCTTCCGTTGAGGAGCGCGATGCTCCAGCTTTGATTGCCTCCGGTATCCTGGAAGGGATTGAAGCGCACGATGCCGACCTTGTGAATGCCGATCATCGCGAGTCCGCGGATTTTTTCGGAAATTTCGAAGAGCTCTTGAATTTCCGTATCGAGATTTCCGATCTCCTTGTCATGGCGCGAGATTACCGCCTCGAGATCGGCGCCGTCTTTGCCTTTCAGGAACATCTTTTGCCGTTCCTCGAGCGTTCGCGTTGCGCGAAACAGTCTCCAGATGAAAAACGCCATGAAGAGAAACAGAACGAGAAGTGTCGCGGAAATTCCCAAAAATGCCGTCGGTGTCAACAAAAAACCCGCGCCTTGCATAGGAAAAGCCTTATTTCTCTTCGTTCTTCCCTCACTGTAGCACCCTTTTCGCGGCTTTGTAAAGGGACTTTTTCTGCGGAGAGGGGGAGATTCGAACTCCCGATACCTTGCGGTATACTCGCTTTCCAAGCGAGCGCACTCGGCCACTATGCGACCTCTCCGTTAGACCATTGACAATATGTGTTTTGGGAAGGGCGAAAAATTTTGCGCCCCTACGCTTTCTGTTGTACAATGCGGTTGTTCTTTTTGCAAGAAAATATTTCAACCTTCTTTTTTATGGGAACGATGTTGACGAATAGTTTTGTCAAGCCGGAAGAGGTTCTTGATCAGTTGGATATGCTTGCCAATGCGTCGGTCGCGGACTTCGGGTGCGGATCGGGATTTTTTTCACTTGCGTTTGCGCGGGCGGTCGGGGAGAAGGGAGTCGTTTACGCGCTCGATATTTTACCGTCGTCACTCGAGGCGGTTTCGAGCCGCGCGAAGGCGCTCGGACTCAAGAATGTTGTCGCGAAGCGCGCCAATTTGGAACGCGAAGGAGGCTCGGGATTGCCGGATGGGAGTCTCGATTGGGTCATTCTCAAAGATGTGCTCTTTCAGAATAGGAACAAGCCGATTATGCTCTGGGAGGCGTATCGAGTGCTCAAGCCCGGCGGATTTTTGTTTATTATGGAATGGAATGAATCGGAAGCGTCGTTTGGACCGGAGAAGTCGCTTCGGATTCCGCGCGCGAAACTGACTGAAATGCTCTCCGAATGCGGGTTTTCTCCGGTTAAGGATATTGCGGCGGGGGATTATCACTACGCCTTGGTGTGCGAGAAATGACGAAAACGTCTGATTTTGGTCCCGCCTTGGCGGGATCAGATGCTCCCCCGCCTCGGCGGGGACGCTGTATGTTTACATACAATGAATTGTTTCCCAAACAATTCATTCCACTCCGCACATCTTCCCTCGCCTCGCTGTAGCTCTGGCGAAGCGGGTCGAACTGCACTCAAAATCAGACGTTTTCGGGTGGTTTCTCGAATGGAAGGTGTCAATGTACCAAAAAATAAAAAAGCGATATGAAGAAGGTCTTTGGGAGAATTGTGGTCGGGGTGGTGCTTGGGGTGGTGACGCTTTCGCTTTCGGGGTGCGGTTTGCGGACTTCGGAGACCAAGTATCGGATGAACCTCGAAGTATGGGGCGTCTTTGACGATTCGGACGCGTTTCAGCAGGTGATCGGGAAGTATAAAGAAATGAATACGAATGTCGGGGAGATTGTCTATCGGAAATTCAATGTGGACACGTATCGCCAGGATCTCCTGGACGCACTCGCGGCGGGGAATGGACCAGATATTTTCTTGGTGCGCAATTCTTGGACGCCGGCTTTTGCCGACAAAATCGTGACGGCGCCCGAGGGGATGATCGACGAGCGTACCTATCGGAACGTGTTTGTGGATACGGTCGGGGATGATTTCGTCGCGACCGACGGGAAAATACTCGGGGTCGCGCTCTCGGCGGATTCGCTCGCGCTCTATTATAACGAAGACATCCTCTCCTCGGTCGGCATCGCGCGACCGCCGGTGACGTGGGATGAATTTCAAGACGATGTGCGACTCTTGACGCGCATCAACTCCTTCGGGGAAATAACGCAGTCGGGGGTTGCGCTCGGCACCTCCGCGAATATCAATCGCTCGACCGATGTCCTCTCGGCGCTCTTTCTCCAAAACGGCGTCTTGGTGCCGCGCGGCGGGAGCAATGATCTCCGGTTGACCGGCGCTCCGGGCGTGAACGCGCTTTCGTTTTATACGGGGTTCGCCAACCCCACCTCGTCGCTCTATACGTGGAATCCGGTGATGCACTACTCGATCGATGCCTTCTATGAGGGGACAGCGGCGATGATGATCAACTATTCCTGGCACTACGACACTATCAAGCGGAAGAATTCCAAATTGAATTTCGGGGTCGCGCCTCTTCCACAGCCCTTGGGCGCCCAGCCGTTCAATTTCCCCAATTACTGGGGATTTTCGGTTGCGAAGAACAAGACGGCGCCCGCGGGGACACAGGACGTTGCGCTCTATTCCAAGGCGCGTATTTTCGAAGCATGGCAATTTTTGAAGTATATCGCGTTCCCAAATGGTGGCACGGTAACGCTGCAAAACGCGCTTACGGGGAATACGCGGGACTTCCCGACAACCTTTGATCCGGCGGAAAGCTATCTCGCGAAGACGAAGCGCCCCGCGGCGCGCCGCGATCTCATCGAAAAACAAAAAACCGATCCAATCCTCGGTCCCTTTGCCGATGGCAATCTCATCGCGCGGAGTTGGAAACAGGCGGATCCGGAGAGTATCGAGAAAATTTTGGGCGATATGATCCGCTCGGTCAATCTGGGTGAAGCGAATATTCCGCAAGCGCTTGCCACCGCCGAGAGTCGCATACAGCAAGTGGGGAGGAAGTGAATCAAAATTTGCAATGATCAATTTTCAATGAGCAGGAGGCTTCTGATTCTTCTTGTATGATATTTTTGAAGAAATATTTTTCTTTTTTGCTGGGAGTATACATGCTTCTGATGTTTTTTGTGTTCACTTTTTCTGTTTCTGCGGCAAGCTGCACGTTTAACGATACCTCTACAGGGAAGTCTTATTCTGGAGAATGTCGCCCGAGTACTCCCGGATGTAACGCGAATGAGCTTTCGAGGGATGATTCGACCGGAGCATGTACTGCGGGTGGTGTTGGGTTGTGGGACTGCTGTGTTCCAAATACGACGGCGTTTTTCTGTAGTACCGGTGGGGAAGGAATATGTAAAAGCGCGTGTGAAAGTGGCGATACTCCTGTTTCCGGCAGTGATGGGCAGTGTGCTTCTTTGACTATAACAAAGGGAAAGTGCTGTAAGTCTGCTCCAAACAGTACTCCCTGTACCGGCAAAGATGCAAGTGGGACGATGCAGACGGGGTCGTGCTCGACGAGCGCGACGTGTTCGTCGGGGACGGCGCTTACGGGGGCGTCGGGGTGTGCCGCGAACGGAGTCGCGTGTTGTTATACGCCTTCCGGCGGCGGAGGAGGTGATGGCGGAACGGCAACCACGTGTTCCGGATCTGAAAATCCCGGGATCGTGCCGTGCGGGCGATCGTGCGATAACCCTGCCACTTCGGATGACGAGACGAAAATTTGCACGCTGTGTCACCTGTTGATCCTTATTCAAAATATTACCAATTGGATCCTGATGGTGATGACGTATATCGCCTTTGCGGTGTTGGTCGCGATGGGGATACTCTATATTGTTTCGACCGGGAAGCCGCAATTGACGGGTCTTGCGAAATCGGGTATTTGGGCGGCGTTGGTTGGGCTTGCGATTGTTCTTCTCGGATGGGTCGCGATCAATGTGATTCTGATGGTCTTGGCGGACGGGACGCTGGGGAGCGATACGGCGAGTTTTTCTATCAAGACGAACGGATCGTGGTTTACGTATAGTTGCGATACGCAGACGAAATATACGGGAACTGGCGGAACAGGTGGTACAGGTGGGAGCGGTGGGGGTGGAGGGGACGGCGGAAGTGGCGGAGGACCAGGAAATGGATCGTGTTCGGTGATCACTTCGGGGTATTGTACGACAGAAAACCTTGGGAAAGCGTGCTCATGGAACGCGGAAGCAGCTTCGAAGGTGTGTAATGTCGAGTCAGGTGGAAATACGGCGGCGGCGAGCAATACGGATCGATGTCAAAATGAGAGTGGCGACCGGTTTTCATTCGGGCTTTTTCAGCTCAATATTATTGCCAACGGGTGTATGTTGGGGAGTGATTGTTGTTGGCAGAATGTATTTTCATTGGAAAATGGAAGTGCAGGGAATAATGGTGGCGCAAAAAAGCGTTGTACAAATAGCAAAGGAGTTACCTATGTATGTGGGTGGGGATGTTCAGTAATAAATCGCGCCAAATATACCGAGTGTTCGCAACGGGCTATGGACGCGGCAAAAAATATTTCAGCGGCGTGCACTTTATATAAACAAAGCGGGTGGGGACCGTGGCCGGTTACAAAGAAGCGCTGCGGTCTCTGATGAGGGATTTGATTTTTGTTTTAAGAAAAATTCTTATGCCTGTATCACAATATTTTCTTATTCAAAATAGGAAACTCATTCTCTCTGTTGGGGCGCTTGTTTTGATTGCTATTATTCTTTTTGTTGTTGTTCAGGTTTGGAAGCTCTTGAATGCGCCGCCGGATATCTCGAATGATTTTTCCCGTCCACTTCCGGAAAAAAATCCGAATGGATATTTCGTTATTGAAGGAATAGGAAAAACGGGAGAGGTTCTTACGAAGGACTTCTTGGTAAAAAAAGAGCCGATTAATCCTCAAGGAGATAGAATTCTCTCGGAAAAACCCGAATATTCAATCAGCTATATCAATCCCTTCCGTCAATTTTTTATCGCCTTTAATTCGATTCCGAGCGTTGATGTTCGCGTGAATGCCGAAAAGGAGCTCTTGGAAATGTTGGGCGTTTCGGCTCAAGATGCTTGCGCGCTTGATATTCACGAAACCGTTTCCGCTATCGAGGGAGATGAATACGCGGGTGTGAATTTCGGGTTTAGCTCGTGTCCGAATGGGAGGGTGATACCGCAGTAAGTGTTGTGAAGTGCTCTCTTCCTGATTGAGAAAATTGCAGGTATTTGGAAAGGAATGACAGAAATTCAAATTCAGTTTTGTCTGGTTTTGCATACAAAACTGAATTTGATGCCGCGAAAATTATGGGATTGACAGGAAAGAGGGAGTTGCGTATACTTATAGGTAAGTTAACGAATTTGTTAACTATCTTATAACTATATGAACAAACAATTGGCACTGGAAAAGCAGAAACAGCTGGGAATCTCGGTGGATCGTATCGTGTGGGAAGAGTATGAAATGCTTCTTTTGAGCCGTATTTTTGAGAGCAACTTCGGGAAGGATCTTGTTTTTCGCGGAGGGACGGCGCTTCGACTTGCGTATGGGTCGTACCGATACTCCGATGATTTGGATTTTACGCAACTCGTCGATATTTCCGCTCCGAAGTTTCAAGAGTGGTGCCATGACACGGCGAAGTCCGTACCGTATGTTGCTCTTGATGAAGCTTTGCAGAAATACTATACGCTCTATGCTCGTTTTGTGATTACCGATCCGACGCTAGAGCGTCCGCTTGGCATCAAGGTGGAAATATCACGTCGAAAAAAAGAATGGCGACAGAATGAGGATTATATTCTCAAACAGCTTTCGAGCGAGGTGACTCCGGTAACGGTTTTGGCGCAAGTGGCGACCATCGCGCAAATTGAACGGGAAAAAGAGAGTATCGATCCGCTTCGTGTTCGTGATATTTTCGATTTGTGGTTTATCAGGAGTCAGCGCGGCGAGTCACCCGAGATGAATTTTGGGAAGTATTCGGTACATGAGGTGCGCGGCGATTTGCACCGGCTCTTGCCGCAAGGGAAGTGGCAACTCCTCGACCGTTGGCTGAAGAAAGAAAGTCTATGACCACCTTTGACTTCATGCAGAGATTGCAGACATTGAATCGAGACTACTTTACGGTGGCCGATTTGGAGAAGATAACCGCGCTTTCGCGACCGAGTTTGAAAGTGGCGGTTTCTCGCTTGACGGAAAAGGGCGCGCTCACTCGTTTGAAACGCGGCGTGTATGCCTCGAGCGCGGCACTTATCGATGTACCGAAAATCGCCAATCAACTCTACTACCCGTCCTATCTCTCTTTTGAGAGCGCGCTTTCTCGGTATGGAATTTTGAGTCAAATGCCGGCGACGGAGACGTTTGCAACGCTCAAACAAACCAAGAGGATGAGTATTTTCGGTACGGCGATTGAATTTCGGCAGGTGAAGGAAAATCTTTTTTTCGGGTATCGGCTGGAAAATGGCATGTACATTGCCGAACCGGAGAAGGCGCTTCTGGATATGCTCTATATGGTAGCGCGAGGGAAAGGGAATATGGGCTTACAAGAATTGGATCTTCGCTCCATAGGTCGGAAAAAGTTCGCCGAGTACGCCAAAAAATTTCCACGGTATTTGGAGTCGCTTACGCAAGAAGTGAGCCAATATATTGGCACGGCGGCAATTACACTTGAAACCAAAGAACGGATTTCGTGAAAGAAGAACTTTGTGGAATTTTCTATGATCTTTTCGAGAAAAAATTTTACGCGGGTTCTCGGGGTGTGCGTACTCTTGTTATTTCTGCTTTGTGGAGCGGGAACGTTTGAGGTTTCCGCCGCCGGGGTGATTGATGATGCGCCGACTTTGGCACAGGCGTTTTTGCGGATGCTTGACTTTTTGTTGGAGATATTCGGATTTCTTGTTATACTTACGTTCGTAATTGCGGGGATACTCTATTTTACGGCGGGTGGCAACACGGCGCGATTGGAGCTTGCCAAGAAGGCGTTTACGTGGGGAGTGATCGGCGTCGCGGTGGGATTGGGAGCTTTCATCTTGGTACTGGCGATTGCAAAGTTTTTTGAATAATTTTCCTGTTGGAGGTTGTGAGTTGGCAGTTATTCTTTTCAGAAAGGAGGTGAGAGAACATATGAAACAATCGCTTATTTTCAAAAATATCGGCGCGTTCGCGTTGGTGGTTGCTTTTATGGCAGTGCCGATGGTGGCGTTTGGGCAGTGGTCGGTGGGTGACAACAACGCGGCAAGCGGCGGGACGCCGGACTCGTCTATCTATGAGATCATTCGGACGACCATGAATTATCTCCTCGCCATTCTCGGCTTTATCGCGATTATCGGCTTTGTGATCGCGGGTATTCTCTATCTCACGGCGGCGGGACGTGAAGACCAGATCAAATCGGCGAAGTCCGCGATGATGTATTCCATTATGGGTGTCATTGTGGCGCTCGTCGGCTATGTCATCGTACAAGCGGTGGATGCGTGGCTCAACGCGAGTTCGAATACGAATATATAGGAATTCTTCGAAGATTTCTTGCCGAGGCGCTCCCGATTTTCGGGGGCGTTTTGGTTTTGGAGGAGGAATGGAGAATGGTGAATGAAGAATGAGGGCTTGACAGGAAATATTTTCTCTTTATGGTTCGTGTGGAATAATTTTTTTTCGAATTTTCTTTTTTTGTGGTACAATTTGATATATGAAATTCGTGAAGATTTTTTCAAGGGGGTTCTTTTTGGGGGCGGGGAGTTTTCTTGCGCATCCGGCGCTTGCGCAGTGGTCCGATCCGAAGTCCGGCACGCTCCAGACCGAATCCGGACTTCCTTCGAGTGGTGTCGATAGCATCGTTTCCAATCTTATGCTCTGGATGTTGAGCTTGGTCGGGTTTCTTGCCGTTATCGGTTTTATCATATCCGGCATCCTCTATCTCACGGCGGCAGGCAATGACAGTCAGATCAAAACGGCGAAAACCGCCATGACATGGTCTATCGTCGGGGTGATCGTCGCGCTTGTTGGGTACGTGGTTATACAAGCAGTTGATTTGTGGCTTGGGGGAGAAATAACATTTTGATCTTTTAAGATTTTCTCACTTCGCGCATTCCTGCCTGCCGGTAGGCTGGTCTTCGTTAAAGTGAAAAAAGCTTATTTTAAATATATTGTATGAAACACACAATAGTTTCGCGGGTTCGGAGGGGAATAGCTGGGGGAATGGCGCTTCTGCCACTTGGCGCGCTTGCGCAGACGGGGGAGAACCCGGCGCTTACGGGGCCGATGCAGTCGGGATTGCCAGTTGCGCCTATTATTGATATCGCGGGCAGTACGATGGATTGGATCCTTGGACTTCTCGGCTTCATCGCGATTATCGGCTTTGTGATTTCGGGCATCCTCTATCTTACGGCCGCCGGAAATGACGGTCAGATCAAAACGGCCAAAGAAGCGATGAAGTGGTCTATCGTCGGGGTGATTGTCGCGCTGATGGGGTACGTGATCGTTCAGGCAGTCGATGTGTGGTTGAGCGCCGATTCGTATTTTTGATGTTTCTTATGAAGAGAATTTCGTTTTTGAGTTTTGTTTTTTCTTGCTTCATTGTAGCAGGGGCTTTGTTTTTTGGCAGAGATGTCTTTGCTCAGACATGTACGTACAATGGGAGCAGCGGAACCTGTATTCCCGCGAGTGCTACGTGTTCTTCCGGAATATCTGGTCCAGATTCAGATCACTGTGAATCCAGTTTGGGTCAAGTGTGTTGTGTCACTGCTTCCGGAAACACTTGTACCAGCAATTGCGGTTCGGGTGGGACGTGTTCGTGTGAGAGTATGTCCGGTTGTGTATCTCCAAAAACTACCGTTTCTACTGACAATGGTTATTGCAGAGCTTTAGATAATAAATTGGTGTGTTGTAAAACCCTTTCTTCCTCATCCTGTACCGGTGGGGGTTGTAAGGCGGCTTGCGTGACGGGGGAGACTGAGGATACGACGTGCAGTGCGTCGCAATGCGCTTCACAAGCGACAAATAAGAAGTTTTGCAAGACGGGTGGTACTACCGGGTCGGGGACGACGGCGGTGAAGTGCGATCCGGCGAAGTTCAAGGAATACGCGGGGGTGTGTTTCCCGCTCAATACGGGGCTCTCCGAAACGTCGGTGGCGCTTATCGTCACCAATCTTATGAAGTGGATGCTCTATCTCTTCGGATTCCTCGCGATTATCGCGTTTGTGATTTCGGGCATTCAGTACTTGGCGGCGGCGGGGAATATGAATATGATCGAGACCGCGAAGCGGAATATGAAATTTTCCATCGTGGGCGTGATTGTTGCGCTCGCCGGGCTCGTGATTATTATCGCGATCGATGCTTTGTTGCGCGGGACGGCGTGGGGAGGGTGAGAATAGTAGCGAGTAGATAGTAGGGAGTATCTAGCAAGAGAACATTCGGTGTTTCAGTATTTGGTTGTATGGGCGATATATCAAAAATACAGTCTTTTACGGATTTGGTAGTGTGGCAGAAAGGGCACAAATTGGTGCTTGCAGTCTATCGGGCAACTGAGTCTTTTCCGAGGGCGGAAATTTTTTCTCTTACGAATCAGATACGTCGGTGTGCTATTTCCATTACTTCCAACATTGCAGAGGGATTTGGCAGGAGCTCTTCCAAAGAAAAACTTCAATTTTACGCTATTTCCAGAGGATCTATTTTTGAACTTCAAAACCAACTGCTTATTGCACGAGATATCGGATTTCTTGAAAGAAATATTTTTGACGCCCTTGCTGAGGAAACGATACAGGTAAGTAAAATTCTCTCCGGCCTAATGAAGTCTGTCAGGAATAATATTTAGGTATTTATCAGTAGATAGCAACGAGTAGACAGTATTTGGTAGGTAGAAAACATTTTATTTTCTATCTACTCGCTACTATCTACTCACTACTCATTATGGAAACAATGGCACAATTTGGGAGGGTAGCGGCCGTGTTGGGGGTGCTGGTGTTGGGGGCGTTTGCAGTGGCACCGGAAGGGGCAAAAGCGGCGACATGTCAGGCATCATGCAGTAGCGGAAAAACATGCGTATGCCAAGAAACCTGCCCCTCTCCTGGAGTTATTAAATCGGGAACGTTTGATAATTGCAGTAGTTCGGAAGGGTATATTTGCTGCGAAACAAGCAGTTCTTCCTCCACGTGCAATGCGAGTTATTGTAAGACAACTTGTACTGCGGATGATGATACGACACAGACAGGATGCAAATCTATATGTACGGATCCAACGAAACCAAATTATTGTCCCCCAAGGGGTACGGGTGGTGGAGGGACAACAACCGGATCCGGCTCGTCGGTGAGCATAACGCTTCCCAATCCCTTGAAATATGATACGGTACAAGAAGTTTTGACAGCGTTGTTGTATGCTTTGCAGGGTGTCATTGTCGTGCTTTCGCTCGTCTTTATCGTGATTGGAGCGGTCTTGTACATTACGTCCGGCGGGCGACAGTCGCAGGTGACGGCGGCGAAGCTCGCGATCACGGCGGCCCTCATCGGGCTCGCGATCGGGATTTTGGCGCCGACCTTCCTCAAGGAAATCGCGACGGTCTTGGGCTGGGGCGGCACGGTTCCGCCGGAGGTCTCGGGTGCAAAGAGCGCCGCGGATATCCTTCTCTCGGTCCTCAATTTCCTTCTTGGAATCGTAGGGATTCTCGCGATTATTTTCCTCGTTATCGGGGGCATTATGTTCCTCGGCGCGGCAGGGGATATGAATCGGATCGGGGTGGCGAAGAAGATTGTCACTTTTGCACTCCTCGGTATCGTGGTCGCGCTCGCGTCGCTCGTCATCGTTCGACAAATTGCGGAGTTTTTCGCGCCAGCGACGACGTGATCCTTGCCTTGTTTTTTGAGTAAATGAAAAGCAGATCAGTATCTTCTGATCTGCTTGTTTCGTTTTCGTTAATTTCTAAGATGGATCCCCATTCCTGTAGAGTGCTCCATCTCGAAATATTGTGTGAGGGGCGTATTGAAACTCCCTCGCAAGCATCCGGTGGAATTTGTTTCCACCCGTCTCCCTGGGGGGACGCCATTTACGAGAATCCCGAAGTCGTAGTCGGCTTTCCGGTAGGGATGCTTGCTTGCGTCTTGCGTTATTGTCCCTGTAACCTTCGTGGATACGATTTCTCCATTGGTCTTGTTCCTTATTCGGTAGGTTGTCTTGTCGCTGTATTCTGTTCGAACCTCAACAAATGTGTATGAAGTTTCAGGCTTCAAGTCACAGATGTCGAATCCGTCGAACTTCTCGACGAGAACGGACCGAACCGTCTCCGTGCCGGTGATGGCGGTGGGAATTTCGGACCGGTTTACTTTGTCGAGGAGCCAATCACGAGGACCCTGGAACATCATCGAAATGCCAAAGAAGAGGATAGCGAGACCTATGATCGCCTTGATGGGAATCGTTGGAATTGACACCTTTTTCCAGAGGAAGAGCGGAATTCCAATGAGAATCGCAAAGATAATCCAATGATCTTTTGCGAACTCGAGGAATTTCCACCACCGGTCGGGCTTGTTCAATTCCGGGTAGGCTATGCCGAGCGTCACCTCCATCAGGATGATGGCGATAATGAGTACGGCAAGTGACCGAACTATGGTCGGATACCACTTTGTGTCCACTTCTATATATGTCATGGAAACAAGGGCAAGCACCATGAGTACGGTATCGAAGGCGAGTGCGAGAGAAGCATCTCCCCTGAAGGGAATTTCAGCCATCAAGAGAAGCGTGAGGCTGGTGCCAAGCGCGGTATGCATGATGGCTTTCCATGCGAGAAGCGAGAATTTTTCCGCACTTACGGCTGTTTGAGCGATTGGAAGGAGTCCAAAGAGTACTCCGGCGCTGACGGTGGTAAGCCATATCTTTATGCGACCAACTTGCGCCACAATAAAGAAAGCGGAAAGAATGGCGAGAATGAAGATGAGATTTTGCAATCTCGCCAGGACAAGCAAAATTGCTCCCGCATGTATAGCAAGGAGACCGAGAAGAAAAAGCCAGAAGAAGCGCTTTATCTTCTCTGATTCAGTATTCAGTTGGTCCCACATGGTATGGATTCCTCTTGGGTTAGTTTTGGACAACAATGGCAATAGCAATGAGCGCGAACAGGAGACCTATTACGCCAAGTGCCGTGTAAAGAAATGTTCGCGTTTTCTCCTTTTCTGCTTCGAGAACCGTTTTGGTTTCTTGACTTCCATTCATGAAGCTCAAGGCAACTTCCGGGGTAATTCCATGTTTCTTTAGAAACGCGAGCCCTTCCGTTAGTTGATCTTTCCAGACATCGCCAGTTGTTCGGGTTGCTCCAAGCTTTTTCAGGAGAAGCAGGGCGCTTTCCTCGTCTGATTCTGCCAGTTTACAGATGCCAACTACCGTTTCCAGTCCGCGATGATTCATAACGATATCGTGACTTCTTTCGGTTTTCTTGGGCCTTCCTTTGGCGTCGGTTCCGTGCTCGGTTTCGATGAACGTCCGTTTTTGCTCATCTAAACCGAGCGTTCTCTCCAGGATGGTACATTCGGCAAGCGACAACCGTGTCGTTACCATTCGAATGAAAGCGGCTCGCTGTTTGGCGGTGACTAAGCCTTTATCAGTGAGCGCTTTTACAACTGCATGAAGGGCAATAGCCTCATCTGCTTGTCCAAGGCCGAGGATGCTTGATTTTGCGCCGGAATCCGGCTTTCCTTGCCCGGCATTCTGCGGTGCTCCTCCCATTCCCATGTTTCGAGTTCTCCACCATGCCATTAAGCCAGGCATATTGAGAACGGATTCAGCAAGATCAAAAATCTTCATTTTTGACTCCTTAATGTTATAAATTGTTAAGGCAACTGCTGGTTTACCACCTCCTGTTCCCCTCATTTCCGCGCCGTGTGGCGGGGGAAGAACGGGTTTGGGGTGGTCTTTGACGGTAGCATTTTTTGGAGGAAGTGTCAATGGCGATTGAAAGAAACAGGGGGAATACGAGAAGGTGTTTGTGTGTTTTCGTATCATTGTAGCATTATTCTCGTATCACAGTGATACGCAAAGTATGCTTTTCTGCACAGGACTATCAGGAACCCCAGGAAAGTGAGAAAATTCCCGCAGGCGGTCATATAGAAAATGGCTCTATGGAGGTGCAAAATATGAAAAATGACTATTTTTTAGTCAAATATCGAAAAGTCTTGACTTTTTGATAGAACGCTGTATAATAGCCATATATGAAACGCGCACAAACAGAACGTATTCTCAAAGACCTCGATAAAAAGATGGTCTTTCTGGTGGGTCCTCGCCAGGTTGGAAAGACGTGGCTTTCGAGAGAAATAGGAAAAACAGACGCTTCTCCCGTCTATTTGAATTTTGATCGAGAAGAAGATCGTCAGATTATTAAAAAAGAGGCGTGGCCTCTTGGCACAACGCTTCTTATCCTTGATGAACTTCATAAAATGCGAGGATGGAAAAATTATCTGAAGGGCGTTTTTGACACGAAAGCGCCTTCTCTTAAAATATTGGTAACCGGAAGCGCGCGAATGAATACGTTTCGGCAAGCTGGCGATTCGCTTGCGGGGAGGTTTTTTGTTCATCGCCTCCTTCCGTTCTCTTTGGCGGAGCTGAAACATATCGGAGAGCCTGCCGATATAGAGAGGCTTATTACTCGAGGCGGTTTTCCGGAACCGTTTTTGGCTGAAACGGAAGAAGATGCTACCCGGTGGAGAAACCAGTATTTCGATGGCCTCATTCGAACTGATATTTTGGATTTCGAGATGGTGCATAACCTGAAAGCGGTGCAAATGACGCTGGAACTTCTTCGGCGTCGTGTCGGGTCGCCACTCTCTCTCAATTCGATTGCCGAAGATGTTCAGGTGTCTCCGATTACCGTGAAGCGCTATCTGGAAATTTTTGAATCGCTTTTCATTGTATTTCGCGTCACGCCGTATTCGCGCAATATCGCCCGCTCAATTCTCAAAGAACCAAAAGTATATTTCTTTGATACCGGACTTGTCGAAGGGGATGGGGGAGCGAGGTTTGAAAATTTTGTCGCCATAAGTCTTTTCAAACATGTTTCTGCGCTCTCGGATGCAACCGGAAAGCAATACGAACTTAAGTATTTCCGGACAAAAGAAGGAAAAGAAACGGATTTTGCTCTGGTTGAAAATGGAACTGTCACTGAACTTATCGAGGCGAAACTCTCGGAAAGTGAGCCAAGCCAAAACCTCACCTATTTTTCGAGTAAGTATGACATCAAAGGAACGCAAGTGGTCAAAGAGTTAAAACGTGAAGCTTCCTTTCGCACTATCAATGTTGTTTCGGCGGAAAAGTATCTCGGAGATCTCTTTTTGTAACACGGTCGTCATTTGACACGCTTCTTCTTTGGTGCTATATTCTGGGTAGTTTTTGGGTGGGAGCGGTCCGGTTCGCGCGAGCGAGCCTTTTTTAATGAATGGAAGGACGAAAAGCGAATGAAGAATGGTGAATCAAAGGCATATCTGGGGCATTTTCCTTGTCTGACTCCCCTTATTCCACATTCTTTATTCCATATTCTAAATTCTTAAATTCTATTTTTATTATGGCACGAAAGAAGAAACTGCTTGATGAGGATATCGAGCGCGAGGAGGGTGAAGATGAGGATGAAGGCGGCAAAAAAGAACCCGGGCAATCAGGGTCGATTCGGCTGGGCGAGTTTGGGAGTGCTGTGCTGCAGCTTGCTGAGGAAAAGGGTATTTCCGAGGAAAAAGTGATGGAAGTCGTCGAGGCGGCGCTTGCCGCGGCGTACAAGAAGGACTATGGGAAGCGCGGGCAGGTGATTCGCGCTGAGTTTGACAAGGTGACGAAGTCAGCGAAATACTTCCTCCTCAAAGAGGTGGTGGACGAGACGACGCGCGAATTTGTCGAGGAAGCGCCGGAAGAAGTCGAAACGACTCCCGCGAAGCGTGAGGACGCGCATGATGAGAAAAAAAATCTGAAGACTGAAACATTGGCGGAGCTTTCTACTGAGGATGAGGGTGATGAGGAGCGATTGCCGCGATTTAATGCCGAGCGCGATATGACGCTCGAGGAGGCTCGCTTAGTGAAGGTGGATGCGGAGATTGGTGAGACGATCGAGCTTTCGCTTCCCATGGAGCAGGAATTCGGGCGCGTCGCCGCGCAAACGGCGAAACAAGTGATTATCCAGCGCATTCGCGAGGCGGAGCGCGAGAGTATGTTTGCCGAATACAAGAGTAAAGAAGGCACGATCGTGAACGGTATCATCCAGCGTATCGACGGGCGGATCGTCTTTGTCGACCTCGGCAAATCCGTGGGCGCGCTCTTTCCGTCGGAACAAATGGAAGGCGAGAATTACCGTATCGGACAGCGGATCAAGGTGTATATACTTCGGGTCGAGGCGGACGCCAAGGGTCCCGGTATCACGTTGTCGCGCGCGCATGCCGAGATGGTGCGACATTTGTTTACGCTTGAGGTGCCGGAAATTTTCTCGGGCGTCGTGGAGATCAAGGCGATTGCACGTGAAGCGGGCTCGCGCACCAAGATTGCCGTCTTTACCGCCGAAGAAGGTGTTGATCCTATTGGCTCGTGCGTGGGGCAGAAGGGGACGCGCGTGCAGGCGATCATTGACGAATTGGGCGGGGAAAAAATCGACATTATCGAATGGAGCGACGACGCGTACAAATTTATCAAGGCGGCGCTTTCCCCCGCCAAAGTGAGCAAGGTGGAACTCCACGAAGAAACCAGGAGCGCGCTCGTTCACGTGCCGGAAGACCAGCTTTCCTTGGCGATCGGGCGAAAGGGGCAAAACGTGCGACTCGCGTCCAAGTTGACGGGACTTCGCATCGATATCGCCGGAAGTGGAACGAGGAAAAGCAAGGAGCAGGAAACAATGAACAATGAGCAGGAAACGGGGAACAATGAACCACTGACAACTGACAACGAACAACAAACAACGGGCGATCAAGAATTGGGGATGGAGAATGGAGGAGAGATAGAGGAGAATCAGGAATCGGGAATTGAGAACGAAACAGGCGGAGAAGAAGCGAAGAATGAGAAAATGGGAACAGAGAATGAAGTAAAAGAAAACGAAATTAACCAGTAAAGAAAATTTTATGAACTTGTGGCAAGATCTTTCGTATGGCGAGAAGGCTCCGGAGGTCGTGAATATGATCGTCGAGTGTCCGAAGGGGTCGAAGAACAAGTATGAAATCGACAAGAAAACAGGGCTCATCAAGCTTGATCGCGCGATGAAGACATCACAGGATTATCCGTTTGACTACGGCTTTGTGCCGCAAACGCTCTGGGACGATGATGATGCGCTCGACGTGGTACTCTTTACGACATCGCCCTTGGCGCCGGGTATTTTGGTGGACGCGCGCGTCATCGGCGTGATGCATATGGTGGATTGCGGCGAGGGTGACGACAAGGTGCTTGCTGTTCCCGCCAATGACCCTCGATGGGACACAGTGAAGAGCTTGAAAGACGTGAATCCGCATACGCTCAAGGAAATTCAGCACTTCTTCGAAACCTATAAGTCCATCGAGGATGGCAAGAAGGTTGTTGTGAAGGGATTTGAAGGAAAAAAAGAAGGAATAGCGGCGGTGAAAAAGGGGATTCGAATGTATGAAGAAAAGTTTGGGAAAAAATAATCTATGAATGTTGATATCAAAAAATTGCCGAAGTCGCGGGTGGAGATTGCCGTTTCGCTCGGGTGGGAGGAATGGAAGAAGGATTTCGCGCGGGCGATCGAAGAAGTGGCAAAGAGCGTGAAGATCGAAGGCTTTCGCGCGGGGAAGGCGCCGCGGGAGTTGGTGGAACGGAAGGCGGGGAAGGAGGCGATACTTGCCGAGGCGGCGCACCACGCGCTTCATGAGTCGTATGAACGGGCGCTTCGCGAGCATCCGGAGATTGACGCGATCGGGCGACCGGAAGCGGAGATCAAAAAGCGAGAAGAGGGCGGAAACTTCGAGTATGTCATCCGAACGGCTGTTCTGCCGGAACTCGTTCTGAAGGATTGGGAGAAGCATGTCAAAGCGGTCAATGGTGAATTTGCAAAAAAGACCGCGGGTGTTGAGGATGCGGATATCGACGCGGAACTGCGGAAGCTTGCTGAAAGTCGAGCGAAATTTGTCACGGTTTCTCGCGAAGCGAGAACGGGCGACGGTGTCGAAATAGATTTCCGCGTGCTTCAAAACGGCGTGCCGATTGAGAATGGCGTGTCGCGCGGGCATCATATGGTTCTCGGGAAGGGAATGTTTCTTCCCGGATTTGAAGAGGCGATCATCGGGATGCAAGCGGGTGAGGAGCGAGCTTTCGAGCTTACGTTTCCCGAGAAATACCATATCGCGAGTGTCGCCGGGAAACCGGCACGCTTCGAGGTGACCTTGAAAGCGGTTGAGGCGCGCGATGTTCCAGTGATTGATGACGCGTTTGCCGTATCGCTTGGGAATTTTGAGCATCTCGATGCGCTGAAAAAGAATATTCGCGACGGTTTGCTGGAAGAAAAAAAGGAAGCGCTTCATAGCGAACATCACGGGGCGATTATCGAGGCGCTGGTTGCCGCGTCGGAGGCGGATATTCCGGAGATACTTCTCGCGGAAGAAACCGGGAAAATGCTTGCCGAGTTTGAACTGCAACTTTCGCAGGTGAATATGAGTTTCGACAATTTCCTCGCGCAATCGAAAAAGACGCGCGAAGATCTCGAGAAGGACTGGGCGCCACAGGCAAGGCGACGAGTGCTCTCGGCGCTCGTTTTGGAAAAAATAGCCAAAGACCGTGAAATCGAGCCATCAACCGAAGAGGTGGAGGCGGAAATGAATCGCGCGCTCCAGTATTATCGGAGCTTGAAACAGGTGGAGAAGGACGTCGATCTCGCGCGACTCCATCAGTTTTCGAAGGGGCGTTTACGCAATGAAAAAGTGCTGGAATTTTTGGAAGGTTTGAAATGAGAAGAGTTTTGTTTTTCTTCCTATGAACTCACAATATCTCATTCCAACGGTGATTGAGAAGACGCATTATGGCGAGCGGGCGTATGATATTTATTCGCGCCTTTTGAAAGATCGCATCATTTTTATCGGGACACCGATCGACGACGGGGTGGCGAACGCGGTGATTGCCCAGCTTCTCTTTCTCGAATCGCAGAACTCGAAAGAAGATATCAAGATGTATATCAATTCGCCGGGCGGGGCGGTGACGGCGGCTCTCGCGATTTATGACACCTTGCGGTATGTGAAGCCGGATGTTTCGACGATTTGCGTCGGTATCGCCGCTTCCGCCGCGGCGATACTCCTTTCCGCGGGGGAAAAGGGGAAGCGAATGATTCTCCCCAACGGCGAGGTGATGATTCATCAGGTGATCGGCGGCGCGGAGGGGCAGGCAACGGATATTGATATCCACGCGCGACATATTCTCGCGACGCGGGATCGGCTCAACAAAATTCTCGCCGAGCACACGGGGCAAAAAATTTCCAAAATAGAACTCGATACCGAGCGCGATCGCTTTATGAGCGCCGACGAGGCGGTGGCGTATGGTATTGTGGACAAGATACTGGAGAAATAGGAATGAAGAATGAAGAAAAACTCTTCTGTAAGCAGAAGAGTTTTTTGTTGTCGGGAATCTCTATTGTTTGCTCATTACTTCTTAAACAGTCGCAGGAGGCTGTTGCTGTGCATTTCTTCGGGTTTTTCGAGGTTCATAATCTCGAGAATGGTGGGGGCGACGTCGGAGAGGAGTCCTTCTACCTGGGTTTCTTCCCGTACGATTTCCTCGGCGGTCTTTTCGCGGTGGTTATCTGGCGCTACGAACCAGATGGGGACGGGGTTTTTGGAATGTTCGGTGTCCGCTTCGCCGGTTTTGAGATTTCTCACTTCCTCGACATTGCCGTGATCGGCGGTGATGAGGAGCGCGCCGCCTGCCTGGAGCACGACGGGGATGAGGAGAGAGAGGCATTTGTCAGTGGACTCGACCGCTTCGATGGACGCTTTTTCGTTTCCGGTATGACCCACCATATCGGGACTTGCGTAGTTCAAAAGGATGAAATCATATTTTCCGGACTGAACGGCTTCGATGGTTTTGTTGGTGGTTTCCGCCGAGCTCATTTCCGGAATTTCGTCGAAACGGGCCACGAGCGGGGAGGGGACGAGGAGTCGTTCTTCGCCGGGCCACGCCTTTTCTTTTCCGCCGTTGAAAAAGTAGGTGACGTGAGCGTATTTTTCGGTTTCCGCGATGCGGAGTTGGATTTTTCCGGCTTTGCTTAAGAGCTCACCGAGAGAATTGGTGACTTCTTCGGGTCCGAAGGCGACTTGGACGGGGAGATTTCGCTCGTATTCGGTCATAGTGACGAAAGTGATATCGAGCTTTTCGGGACGAGGGAATCCGTCAAAGTCGGGTATTGTGAATGCCTTGGTGATTTCGCGGGCGCGATCTTCGCGATAGTTGAAAAAAATAACCGCATCGCCGTTTTGCACCACGCCGACCGGTTTTCCGTTTTGCGCAAGCATAACGGGTTCGATATATTCGTCGGTGACGTTCTTTCGGTAGGATGCTTCCATATAGGCGATGAGGTTGTCGGTTGATGGCGCCCCCTCGGTGAATACCCGGTAGGCTTTTTCGACACGATCCCAGTTATTGTTGCGATCCATCGCCCAGTTTCGTCCGCCAATGCTCGCCACGGTCCCGATACCGAGCATAGCAGTGCGCGCCATAACTTCCTTTATGGTGTGGACGCCGGATGTGGGCGGAGAGTCACGACCGTCGGTAAAGGCGTGCACGAAAACTTTCGAGACGTTGTTTTGAGCCGCCATCTGAAGGAGCATATAGAGGTGATCTTTGTTGGAGTGGACGGATCCTTCGCCGACGAGCCCTATAATGTGGAGTGCTCCGCCGTTTGCTTTCACGCGCTCCATAGCGTCGAGAAACGCGGTATTTTTGAAAAAAGATCCATCTTGGACGGCGAGTGAGATTCTCGGGAGGTTTTGGTAGATGACGCGTCCGGAGCCGAGCGTCATGTGACCGACTTCGCTGTTCCCCGGCGTGTTCCAAGGGAGTCCCACGGCAATGCCGGACGCCTGGAGCGCGGTCATAGGATAATACTTATTGAGCTTGTCGATGGTGGGGAGGTTCGCTTCGCGAATCGGGTTTCCCTGCGTGCTGGAACTGATGCCCCAGCCATCCAAGACCACTAAAACGAGGGGTCGATACATATGGTATAAATTCAAAATTCAAAATTCAAAATTCAAAATTCAAAGTTCAAAATTATGAAATCCAGAAAAACTTCATTTCCATTTTTCATTTTGAACTTTGCATTTCTTTCTCCCATCCTATCATTTCGGGGGGTCTTTGACAAAAAGATGGGGACATTCTATGATGGGACGGAGCGTTAATATATTTTTCTCCCGTTTTCAACAAGAATTTTCCTCCTATGATACTTTTTGGTCTTCTTGCTCTCATTGTTTGGGGTATTTCAGAAAGTTTTTCGCGCGCGCGGTTCGCGTTTGCGCTTGCTTCATAGCGGTTTCCTCTTGTTGCGGGCGGGCATACGTGTATGTCCTCCGATTTGGTTTTGTTATTGACGACCGTGCTCACGTTGTCCGCGGGCTCGGTTTTGGGGTATTTCGCGCGGCAGAGTATCGCGAAGCGTCAGTTGTCGACCGCTGAAGGAAAGGCGGAACAAATGACGCTGGAGGCCGCCAAGAAAGCGGAAGAGGTGCTCTTGGAAGCCAAGAAAAAATCGATGCAGATTCTCGAAGAGACGAAGAAGAAGGAAAAAGAGCGTGAAGACAAAATTCTTCACCTGGAGCGTCGTATCGAGAATCGCGAAGAGTCGCTCGACAAAAAGTCGGATGAATTGGATCGTACCCGGAAAACACTTGAAAAGAAGGCGGAAGAGATTCTTTCAATCCGAAAGGAAGCAGAAAAAGCTCGGGAGGAGGAGCTCACGCGGCTTCAGAAAATAGCCGGCCTCAATAAGGAAGAAGCGAAAAATATTCTTTTTCAATTGACTGAAGAAGAAAATCAAGAGGCACTCCTCAAGCGAATGACGAAGCTCCAAAAAGAGAATGAAGAGGAATTGGAGCGGAAATCGATGAATATTATGGCGCAGGTTATTCAGCGCTATTCTCGTTCGCATGTCTCCGAGTTTACGACGACGACGGTGCAGCTTCCCTCGGACGATGTGAAGGGGAAAATTATCGGGAAGGAAGGGCGCAATATCCGAGCGCTTGAGCGACTTTCGGGTGTTGAGCTGGTGGTGGATGATACCCCGGAGACGGTTTTGATTTCCGGATTTGATCCGGTGCGGCGCGAAACGGCGAAGATTGCTCTGGAAAAACTTATTTCGGACGGACGTATTCACCCGGCGCGTATTGAGGAGGTGGTCGAAGAGGCAAAGAAAGAAGTGGATGAGAAAATCCGCGAGGCGGGAGAAGCGGCGGCGTATGATGCTGGCGTGCCCGGTCTTCATCCGAAGCTCCTCTATATTTTGGGTCGGCTTCACTTTCGATATAGCTACAAGCAAAACGTTTTGACACATTCGCTCGAAGTATCTGCAGTCGCGGGAGCGCTCGCTGCAGAATTGGGCGGCAATGTCGCGGTTGCAAAGAAAGCAGGACTCCTTCACGATATCGGCAAGGCAGTGGATCATGAGATTGAGGGGACCCATGTCAAAATCGGCATTCGTATTCTCGAAAAATTCGGTGTGGCGCAAGAAGTGATCGAAGCGATGCGCTGTCATCATGACGAATATCCGCATTCTTCGCTCGAATCCTACATTGTGACGGCGGCCGATGCGATTTCGGCGGCGCGCCCGGGAGCGCGCAAGGAAACTGCGGAGAAATACATCAAGCGATTGGAGGACTTGGAGGCGCTCATCAATTCTTTCGAGGCAGTTGAACGATCCTACGCGCTCTCCGCCGGTCGGGAAGTGCGCGTGTTTGTCAGTCCTGAAAAAACCGACGATTTGGGCGCGATGAAGCTTGCCAAGGATATTTCGAAACGCATTGAGGAGGAGTTGAAATATCCGGGCGAGATACGGGTAATCGTTTTCCGAGAGATGCGCGCGGTAGAGTATGCGCGATAAAGAAACGCGCATATTTGGCACATTTCTTCGCTGCAAATTCCGGTACTCGACACTGTATGTTTACATACAGCTTACTCTGTTCCTCGTTTGCGCCTCGAACTGTGCTCAAATATGCACGTTTCGGTAGTATGAAAAAACTTTTGTGCATTTGCTTTCTTTTTATGGAGAGGCTAGAATGATGAGGCATAAAATGAAATCTCGGGCGAAGAAGGAAATTTTTGCGCCGGGACAATCTAGAAAGGCAGGTGGAGACTATGGCGAAGAATATCAACAAGGATATGCTGACGCACGCGATCGTTGAGAAGACGGATCTCTCGAAGCGAGATGTGAGTGCGGTCATCGAGGCATTTGTGGATGTGGTGACGGCGGAATTGCGCGCGGGAAACAAAGTAACGGTAACGGGATTCGGTACCTTCCGAATTTCGAAGCGCGCCGCTCGCGTGGGTATTAACCCGCAGACGAAGGCAAAGATCAATATTCCGGCGATGACGGTTCCGAAATTTACGGCCGGAAAGACCCTCAAGGATTCAGTGAAGTAGAGAAAACAAAAGATAGAAACAAAATCCCCCCGATTGGGGGGATTTTGTTTTGGGGGAAAAAGAAAAATACTCCCACCTGTTTTGGCGAGAGTATTAGGTTTCTCGAAGAAAGAGTGTTCCGGATATGATCTCTATATCCGTGTAGGAAATTTTCCCCACTATTTCTCTGCGAAAGTTGAGGAGTTGCACGGATTTTTCTTGCGTGTCGATTTCTCCGACGAAGAGTGTGTATTCCAATGACCACCCCCGGTTGTCTATTTCCCAGAATCCCACTTTTTGGGTTATCGGGTGTTTGGCTCGAATGAATCCTATATTCTTTTTTCTCCACTCTTGGAGTTTCTTGAGAGGGGAGCTCTTTTTCCGCGGTTTTTGTAGCGGGAGAAGGAATATTTTTGGACCAGCGCCCATAGGAATGTCTCCTTTTTCCGTGTTGGTAAAGAACAGAAAGAGAACGAGTGTTTTTACTTGTAGCATGTGAGGATTTTTTGTCAAAAATTGGTTGGACAATGGGAGTTTTCCCGTGCTACTCTGGAGATGTTTCGGGTCGTGGTAGTGCCGGAAAGTACGCGCGCCTTGGAGACGATGATGCTGTCGGGATGTCGTATACCGGTAGTACGCCTGCTTTGGGAGCAGGTAGACCGGGTTCAATTCCCGGCATCCCGACAGTGTCATTGTCCGAGAGTCTTTTTTATTATGCTCTATGAAAACATTTTCCGTAAAAGTGTTGGAGACGTTCGAAGTGGCGGAACAAACACTTGTCCTCAAATTGGAAAAGCCGAACGATTTTGTTTTTACCGCCGGGGAATATTGTGTTCTTACCGTGCCAAAGCTCGTTGTGGAAGATGCGAAAGGCCCCAATCGGTGTATGTCGATCGCGTCGGCGCCCTCGGATGACCATCTTCTTTTTGCAATGCGAATTTCGGAGACCGGCTATAAACAAACGGTTGTCGGATTGAAAACGGGAGATGGGATGATTGTCGGGGCGCCGATTGGGCACTTTACGCTTTTTCCGAATGACGCGCGTCCGGTGGTGTTTTTGACGGGCGGCATCGGGATAACGCCGGCGCGGAGTATTCTGCGGCAGGCGAGTCACGAAGGCGATAGGCGCGAGTTTTTTCTCTTCTATTCCAACTACCGTCCCGAGGATACTGCGTTTCTTTCGGAAATGACTGACGGGTTTCCGAATATTCGACTGAAAAGCGTACTTACGATGACGAATATGGAAACATCTCGCCAATCGTGGGACGGAGAACGGGGATTTATCACGGCGGATATGCTTGTGAAGTACCTTCCTGACGTGCATACGCCACTGTATTACCTTGTGGGCACGCCCGGATTTACCAAAGCGATGGAGAGTATACTTGCCGGATTCGGTATTGAAAAGGAAAATATCAAGCAGGATCCGTTTGTGGGGTTGTGAAAACACTTCTCTACATTTTTCTGCTCGATTCCTGATTCACGTTCCCATGTCAAGCTTTCTCAGTAAATCATTTAAGAATCTAATGGTTTGGTTGTTGCTCGCGATTTTTTGAAAAAATTCGTACTCTACGTGAGTAGTCGCAGTACAATGCCTTGAGTTTTTTCTCAATAGACCACTTGAACCATGTTGGATTCAACGATTTGTACGATCGCCAGAGCCCTTCTTTTCTTTCTGGAAAAACCTTCACATTCCTGAGTCTCTGATGGAGCATATATATCGCTGTTACAATTTTTTCGTTTCGCTTCTCCTTAAGGATTTTTTTGCTTGGAAGAAAGAAATTTTTGCAGAGTCTCCGCTTTTTTCGGTACAAATTATTCACTCAACATGATCCGCTTTTCCTTTGTATCCGACCGACTTTATTCTGCAAGTCTTCTTCTATATGTCCAGTTCTCTTGTTTGATATGAGCGCTACCACTTTTCATATATGGTCGTCTGCTAAATCGATGAGAGGGAAAATCGGATTTTCGGATGACTTGCTTCACTGCTTTACAGAAGTGTTTTTGTGGCGGTATACTGGAGCTGTTTCGTCTCGGGGAGCGCGGGCGTCGTATAACGGCCATTATATTAGCCTTCCAAGCTGAGGACGCCGGTTCGACTCCGGTCGCCCGCTCTAGCGTTTAGTATGGCGGAAATGAGCGGGCACGTGCCCGCCTTTTCTTTGTGAGGGTATGACAAAAACAAAACAGAACTTTCTCTACTCTCGATGGTTTCGGCGTTCCGATCGAAACCTTTTGCTGCTCGCACTCGTATTCGCAACGGCGCTTGCGGTGACATTTTTTTTGGTATCATTCGGCAAGCGGGCGAATGATGAAATGAAATCCCCCTTATCATCGAAAAGCGCTTTTGAGATGAGGATTCAGGCTTTGGTTGCGGGGCATCCGATTGAGCGGATGGTGCCGTATATCGCGACGCGCGATCAACGAGTGGCGACGTACCTGGTTGCGATCGCGAAGAAAGAAAGCAATTGGGGGAAATTTTCGCCGCAGAAAAACGGGAAAAATTGTTTCAATTATTGGGGGTATCGCGGCTCTGAAGATACGACCGATTCGGGATACAGCTGTTTCGCCTCGCCCGGAGAGGCGGTTATGACGGTTTCTGCGCGTCTTCGGGAACTTCTCGATCAGGGGCTCGATACGCCGCGAAAACTGGTGGTGTGGAAACGCGGCTTTCTCGGGACGCCACTTGATTCGTCGGAGGAGAAGTGGGTGGCGGATGTCGGGTACTATGTGAGCAAAATGTCCAATGATCAATGATCAATTTTCAAGGAAGTCCGTTTGATTCGATTTATATTGGAAATTGAAAATTGGTCATTGAAAATCCACTTCGATTTTATCGAATGTCGTTTTCTGTTATAGTGATAGTATGATGGACCAAGTGCCAAAATTTACCGATGAAGACCGAGAACCGCGGGTGCGGGAAATCGATATGGTCGCCCGAGAGGTGCATAGTTGGTGGGGGCGCACTTACATTTCCATGAAGCGGATCAAGGTGAAGACATGGAAGGGGACACTGCTTCTCGCTTTTGTTTCGGGTATCATTATAGGTCTCATCTGGCTGGTGTCTCTTGATATCGAGTCCGAGTCCGGAGCGAGCGTCGAGCGTCCGACCGGGCTTCTCGAGGTGATGCGTCGGCGCGGCTGTGTCGCCGATGGGCTCCTCTCCGGCTATGGCGGTGATACAAAGGCGTCAGTTGAACTTATCAATCGCTCCGAGTGCCTGTATCTTCATCGCGCGGTCGAGTCATGGCTCAATCCTCCGGATTTCGAGCTCGCTCGCCGCGTACAACAACTCGTTACCAAGCCGAATGTCGTCTACGGTATGTTTATTTCCGAGGCGCTCAATACGGAAGCAGAGTATTACTCGTCGCTCGAAAATCGCGTCTTGAAATTCTCCGATATGTGCCGGCCGGAAAGCGCCGGTTTCTGGGGGAAGAACACCTGCAAGGCGTCTTTTGAAAGCGACGACTACCGGGCGTATGTGCGAGATGTGACGCGAAAGGCGATGGATATGGGGGTGCGAAGTTTTCTCTTTGGACAAATCGCGTTTCAGGATGCCGATCGAACGGAAGCGGCTGATATTCTCGCCGATATGCGTCGCTACGCGTCGGAGCGGCGGATGAAAATCGCGATCGGCGCGCAGACCAATACGATTACGAGTAAGAAGTATCTTCAACTTTTTGACTATATCGAGGGCGGTGTCGGTATCAAGCGCGATGGCGATATTGAGGAAAAACCGTGCGCGTCGCGATACGAGGGATGGTGTTGGGCGCTTCTCTGGCACGAAAAGTATTCCGAACACGCGAATATGGTGCTGCTTCACCTTGATTGGAGCGGTATCAAGGGCGATGATATGGCGGTTTTTGCCAAGATGGATCGGGAGGATCGCGCGAAAGCGCTCCGGAAACTTCATGAAAAATTCAATACGGCGGAGGGAAAAACCGGATTCCTCTTTCCGTTTTTGGCGACGCTCTACGATAAGAATGATGGGTGTTATGGCGCCAAGAAAAGTTTCTATTCCCCGGACAATCGCTACTCGTGCAAAGATGAAGATGTGATGAATGGACTCTTGCGACAGTCGGCGATTTCCGGAGAGGGGACGGAAAACATCGTTTCGCTCCGGGGCGTGCCACTCGATTCTGATGACTCTATTTCGGAAGGCGGGAAGAAAGAAGAACGAGACGATGCGAACTTTGACGAGCAAGAGGTGCCGGAACGAATGATTGCCGGTCAAAAATACGACGTATCCGTCACGATGAAGAACACCGGAACAACCGTGTGGTCGGATGAGAAGGGATATCGATTGGGATCTCAAAATCCGCAGGACAATGCCACGTGGGGTGGGCGAGTCTTTATTTTTCCCGGGAATACCGTCGAGCCAAAGAAAAAGATCACCCTGAGCTTCACGGTGACCGCCCCCGAGAAGCCGGGGAAGTACGAATTTCAGTGGCGTATGCTTCGCGAGGGGCAGGCGTGGTTTGGAGAGGAGACAAAGAATAAGACGATAGAGGTGGTGGCGCCTGAGGTTAACTCTTCTCCTGAACCGGTTTCTGTGAGCGCGCCTCCCTCCACTTCTTCGTCACCGGAACAGCCGGCGCTTTAGAAATAAAACTTTCTTTTCTGTCATTCCCACGAAGGCGGAAATCCAGTCACTACTTATCAAACACAATCGCCCCACGAATGAAATTTGTAACGCGCCTCCTGGAAGCTGGTGGAACCTGGATCCCCGATTTCTCGGGGATGACGAGTGTCAAACAAAAAATCTCCTCTTTCGGGGAGATTTTTTGCAAGGGGAAAAGGGGGACGAGTCGACCGTGTATTATATGAGGCCGACTTGTCCGAAGAAGGTGAGGACGACCAAGGGCATCAGTGCAAGGAGAAACGCGAGTGTAATTTCCTCGTGCGGTCCCTCTTGACCCTCTGCCTCTTGTGGGGCAGTACACTGGCAGCCACCTTCGTGGGTGCAGGTAGTACCATCACCTTCACGCATTTCATTGTCCATAACGCGTGAACTTACGAATTAAGAAGAAGACACAAAAACGGGCGCGACCTTTCGGCCTCACCCGTTCCGTACCTTCCAACAAGACCAGTATACATCAAAACTCGCTTCGCGTCAATCTTTCCGTCGAGGCCGAAAGTTTCTATACTGAAATTCTGGATGCAGGGCTGTTTGGAAGTCGGTTATGATTCTTTATTCCAGGTGATTCCGTATGAATGTGTGGGGGAAACGATGTGTGACGATTCTTTTTTCATGCGTGTGGGAGAGCGCGTATTGGATTTTTTGTATCGGTATCGGAGTGATGCTTGGTTTTTTCGCACTCTATTTTTCCGATACGACGGATATTACGCAACTTCTCAATCGGAGGCTTTCGGAAACATCGGGTATCTATGATCGGACGGGAACGGTCTTACTCTATGAGCTTCACGGAGAAGAAAATCGCACGGTGATCGGGCATGAGGATATTCCGGATGGTGTTCGTCGGGCGACAGTTGCCGCGGAGGACCGGTCGTTTTTTCGGCATATCGGCGTTGATTTCTTTTCAATTCTTCGTGCGGCTCGGGTCAATGTTGAGAGCGGTTCTATCGAACAAGGCGCCTCAACTATTACGCAGCAGCTTGCCCGTATCGTGTTTCTCTCGAATGAAAAAACTTATACGCGAAAAATTCGCGAGGCGATACTCGCTATAAAAATCGAGCGCGCCTACACGAAAGATGAAATTCTCGATCTGTATCTCAATATCGTTCCGTACGGTTCGAATGCGTACGGTATCGAACGCGCGGCGAAAGTTTTTTTTGGAAAGCGCGCGCGCGAACTCTCGCTCGATGAGGCAGCGCTTCTTTCCGCGCTTCCGCGAGCGACGACGTATTACTCGCCGTATGGATCGCATCGGAAGGAACTTCGCGCCCGGCAGTTGATGATTCTCTCCCGTATGGTGGAGGACGGAGTGGCGACGCCGTACGAGGTCGAACTCGCGCGGAGCGAAAATACGCTCGCGAAAATTCGCCCGATTGAGGCGCCGATTCGCGCGCCGCATTTTGTGTTTGCAGTGATCGATGCCTTGGAAAAGTATCATGGACGGGATTTTCTCGAGACGCGGGGACTCTCCATTCGGACGACGCTGGATCTTGATTTTCAGGAGGCGGCGGAGGTGGCGGTTCGAAACGGGGTTCAGCGCAATGCTTCGTATGGCGCCGAGAACGCAGCGCTCGTCGCGGTCGATGTCTCGACGGGCGATGTGCTTGCGATGGTGGGGAGCCGCGATTATTTTGATGCGGATATTGATGGAAAAGTGAATGTGACACTTCGTCCGCGCCAGCCGGGCTCGGCCTTTAAACCGTTTGCGTACGCACGCGCGTTTGAAGAAGGGTATCAGCCGGAAACGCTCGTTTATGATGTGCCGACCAACTTCGGTCCTGACGGGACGGGGCGCGACTATATTCCGAAGGATTACGACGGCAAGTATCGCGGAGCGCTTCCGATGAAAGAGGCACTTCCGCAGTCCTTGAATATTCCCGCCGTACAGACACTTGCCGTTTCCGGTGTTTCTGATGTGATTGAATTGGCGAAGCGTCTCGGCATCTCGACTTTGGATGATGGGCGACCCTATGGACTCGCGCTTGTTTTGGGCGGGGCGGAAGTGTTGCCGCTTGATATGGCGAGCGCGTTTTCCGTGTTTGCCTCGGAGGGTGTGCGCCGCACGCCTCGATTCGTGCTCTCGGTTGAAAATGCCGATGGATCGTTTCGGGAAACGCCGACTGTTGAGGAGACGCGAGTGCTCTCTCCGGAAGTTGCGCGACGCATTAATACGATGCTTTCGGATGATGATTTTCGCGCGCCCATATTCGGACGAGGCGGTCCGCTCGCGTTCCCTCGAGGTCGAGTCGCCGCGAAGACGGGGACGACTCAAGACTTCCACGACGCATGGACGGTGGGGTATACTCCCCATCTCGCCGTTTCTGTGTGGGCGGGGAACAATGATAATACGCCGCTTCGATACGGCGCGGACGGCGTCTATGTCGCGGCGCCTCTCTGGCGAGATTTTCTTGATCGCGTGCTCGACCGATATCCGAAAACGGTCTTTACTCCGTATGCTTCGTCGCCGACCGATATTTACGCGCTCGCGAGTCGTTTCGGAAAAAATATTCCGGATGAGGAGAAACCGGACAAAAAGGAGAAGAAAAAAGAAAAAAAGAAAGGGAAGAAAAAGAAGTGAGAGAAAACGAGAAAAATTCCCTCATCCAGTTTTTTGACACGGGGAGCTTGACAAGTTTTTGTCAGTATGATAAATTTTCTCGTTATCGCGAAAGCGACTTTCTCGCTTAGTGATAATATTGATGCCCAGTTGGCGGCAGTGTTCTCGAAGTTTTGCAGCATTTTCAGTGTTTTAGAAGCTTGCAACTGAAATATTCGGTTGTAAATTTCTCTTCTCAATGGCTGCTTTCGTTTTTTGACTGAAAGCTCAAGATTGAGGAGAGTGGTATCCTCGGTTCTGTCGACGAAAGGAAAACCTTTTGTTGGGGCGAGGAAAATGTAGTAACTTGACAATTGAAGAAGGTAGATGAAATGGCCAAAAAGATACATTTGTTCGTTATTGATCCCCAGAATGACTTCATGGATATTCCGGGGGCGACGCTTCCGGTCACGGGAGCAAATGCGGATATGGATCGTGTTGCCGATTTGATTCGGCGCTCCGGTCATCGATTCGATGATATTCATGTCACCATGGATAGTCATCGGATGATTGATGTTGGCCATGCGGCGATGTGGGAAGATGCTCAAGGGAAAAACCCAAATCCATTCACGCTCATATCCGCGCAGGATATCGAGAATGGCGTTTGGGTTCCGCGGGATTCTTCTCGTCGCCAGTACATGATTGACTATGCTCATGCTCTGGAGGCGGGCGGCAAGTACCAGATTATGGTGTGGCCGACCCATTGCCTCATCGGCACTCCGGGATGGTGTGTTCAAGAAAGACTGATGATCGCACTTCAGGAGTGGGAGCACAAAGAGTTTGCTAACGTAGATTACGTGACCAAGGGGTCAAACCCATGGACGGAACACTACGGCGGTCTTGAAGCTGAGGTGCCGGATCCCAATGATCCGACAACGGGTCTCAATACAGGGTTGATTCGTGTTCTGCAGACAGTGGACACTGTCTTGCTGTGTGGTGAAGCGCTATCACACTGTGTGATGGCCACGGTCAATCAGGTCATGGCAAATATCGGCGATGTATCGAAGTTGGTGATATTGACTGACTGCGCGAGTCCTGTGGGCGCGGTGCCTGGCGGACCGGATTTTCCGGCTATGGCCAAGCAGTGGCTCAGGGATGTACAAAAGCAAGGCGTGCGTCTTATGAAGTCTACGGACTTTTAAGGGCGTTCACCTCTGTTGAAGATGTTGTTGTGAAAACAGGTAGCCATGGAGCAATCTGTGGCTACCATTCCAAAACTGTTGTAACGAGAGGTAAAGACCATGCCACGTTTGGCACAGAATGATGACATGCAGTCCCATCGGATTACCGGTGGTGGAAATTTCAATTTCACGGCGGCTCGCGTGGAAAAGCTCGGCGCGACCGAGTACACGCTTGCGACGATCGCGGCGGATACGACGGGCTCGACATTTGCTTTTGCGGCTGAGTTACGGAAGGCAGTGGTTGCGGTTGTTAATGCTTGTAAAAAGTCTCCTCGGGCGAATAACCTACTGGTGCGGGTCGTCGAATTCAACTCGACGATTCCGGGGAATGTCAGGGAGATTCACGGATTTAAGGCGCTCAAGGATATTGATCCTGTGGCGTATCCGGATTTCTCCCCAACCGGTATGACGCCGCTCAATGATGCCGCGTATTCCGCATTCGGCGCTATGAAGGACTATGGCAAGACGCTTACGGATCAGGATTTCTCCGTCAATGGCATCGGAGTGCTTATCACGGATGGTGGCGAAAATGCTTCAATGATGAGTACCCAGGCCGTGAGAGATCAGATCGAGACTGCGACGAAGGAAGAAATTCTTGAGTCGTTGGTGACGATCCTGGTTGGAATAAACGCTTCTTCTTGTCGTCGAGAACTGGAAGGGTGGCAAAGAGAAACTGGCATCGCGCAATATGTGGATGCCGGCGACGCAACGCCACAAAAATTGGCGAAATTGGCAGACTTTGTGTCTCGCTCGATTTCGTCCCAGTCTCAAGCATTGGGTACTGGTGGAGCAAGTCAGCAGGCGACATTCTAAAAGTCATCGACTGTCGAAAAGGTGTAGGTTAAATAACACGGCGGGCGGGCCACAACCCGTTCGCCGTTTTCTCTCTTTGTGATTTTGTGATGTGGAGTGTGAACTAATGAGTACAGTTATTCAGTTTGAAACCGACCATTACTTCTGTATCGGGCATGATCATCTCACGGCCGGAAAGCCGTGCCAGGATTATGCTTTTTCGGGAGTATCGGATCCGGTAGCGGTAGCGGTTGTTGCTGATGGGTGTTCAACGGGCGGAGAGACTGACGTGGGCGCGCGAGTTGTCGCGCGTTCGACGACCTCGGTGATTTTGAAGAGCCGTCTTGTTATTGAACAACCGGATTGGCAGATCGTTCCGACTGATCTTCACATGCGTCAACAGATTCATTTTGCAACAGCTCGGGAGACTCTCGGTCTGCGAACGAATGATTTGGTGGCGACGTGCCTTACGATTATTCTCACGCCGTATACTGGAGTTGTTTGTGTACAGGGTGATGGCGTTGCGGCTATTGTATATACGGACGGGACGATGGAGGTGCATCGGTTCGATTGGAAAGGGAAAGGCGCTGATGGAATGGAGGTTGGTGCGCCGCTCTATCCGTCCTATGGACAAGAGGGAGTTGCACAGTTTCTTCAAGAGTTTCATGGAGGGAATATCTTGGTAGAACGTCCGATTCATCAAGTATGGCATGTTTCAGCGAGTGGGGAGTTTCAACAGCAAGAGCCGATCGTGCATGTTTTTCGCGACGTGATGGATGGAGTTGTGATTCCGATCGATCGGGAAAAATTTATTCGCGGAGACATTCGGTGTGTTGCTGTCTTCTCTGATGGCGTGATGCAAGTAGATGGCGTGGACTGGAAGGATGCGGTTTCGTGCCTCTTGGCATTCAAGCAGATGGCTGGTCAGTTTGTGACGCGTCGCGTGATGCGGCAGGCCAAGACCTGGCAAAAGACAGGCAATGGGCCGCTCGACGATCTCGCGTGCGCGGCAATTTATGTGAATTCTTTTGTGAATGAGGAGGGCATTTCCCATGGCTAAAGGAAAGGTGTTGAAAGTATCACTCGAACATCATAAGGATGTTGTACTGACAGATCAGAATCATATCGCCACAGGCGGTGAAGGATCTGTCTACCGCGCAGATGTGGATACGGTCGTCAAGGTGTATGCGGATGACCAAAAAATGCGGCACGACAGAATGCCGGAGAAATTCAGGCTTCTTGCCAACATCAATCATCCGCATATCGCCGGACCGAAAGGCCTGGCGATTGTCGGAGGTCAGCCGATTGGTTACTGGGCGCCGTATGTTGAGGGAATGATGTTGCCGCCGTTTTTCACAACGGATCATAGGCAACAGGTTGGGTTTGGGGATAAGGAAACAAATGACGCCGTTCATCAGATGAGGGAAATTGCCCTTGCGGCGCATGGTGGCGGTGCCACGCTTGTCGATCCAAACGAACTCAATTGGTTGCTTTATTGGAGTGGGAAAGGGAAGCCTGAAGTTTCCGCTATTGATGTTGACGCGTGGGCGATTGATCAGTGGGGGGCATCAGTGATTATGCCGTCCATTCGAGACTACCACGCAAATGGATTTACGTCTGCGTCGGATTGGTTCTCGGTGGGTATTGTTACCTTTCAGTTGTATACCGGAATTCATCCGTACAAAGGGACGCTTGATGGATACGCGCGCAAGGACCTCGTAAAACGGATGCAAGACAATAAATCTGTTTTTACGACGGGTGTGCGGCTCAATGCGGCGGTGCGGGATCCGTATAAGATTCCCAGTTCGCTGCTGGATTGGTACATTGCCACGTTTCAAAACGGGGAAAGAAGCGAAATGCCTTCGCCGTTTGCAGTGGGTGTGGCGGTAACGGCGGCAGGTCGGGTTCTCCGTGTTGTAACGAGCGGGCAAGGAGCGCTTATCTTCGAGAAAATCTTTGCCGACTCACAAGTAAAGGTTGTTCGGATGTTTTCCTGTGGCGTTGTTCTCTTGTCAGATGGATCCCTTGTGGATCTTTCCACGAAGCAACGTATTGGGGGAAATCATTCGACAGATTGCGAAGTGGTCTCGGTAGAGAAGGGATGGCTCGTCGGGGAGATGAAAGGAGGGAGTGTCGCATTTTCCTATATCGGAAAATCGCAACATCAAAAAGAAACTCCTATTCCATTTCAAACGGCAGGACAACGAGTTGTTCGATATGAAAATCGACTGTTTGTTGTGGCGAGTCAAAGTTTGGTTGAGATTTCTTTTTTTCTCGTGGCAAGGGGACCGTTGATAAGTGCTGGTAAGGCAGTAGATGTCCTTGTTAATTCCACGAGGTGGTTTGATGGCATTGGAGTGACGGATGCCATTGGTGCGATGTTTATCGTAGCCCCATTTGGAGCGGGGTTATGCAGAACAGTTCGTGTTAAGGAATTGGATGGGCTTCGACCGATAGCCGCTCGATCCGGAAATGGATTCATTTCAATTATCGCCGCCGATAAAAATGGTGACTATCGAAAAATTGAATTGACGATGAAGCCGGATTATAGCGGATACGAGTACTGGAGCGGCGTGACAGATGCGCAGAGTTTGAACATTGCCCTTGTTCCAAAGGCGGCTGGGTGTGTTCAGGTGGCGATTGTCGAAGATGGCAAAATGGATGTTTATGTTCCGACAAACAAGCAACAGCGTTCGGTAACGGATCGAATGATCACGACCGATATGATTCTTGGTGTATGGGGCGACAAAGTCCTCTACATCAAGGATGGCGCCGTCTGGCATGTGCGTATGAAGTAGCGGCAAGAAAAGTACAGGTGATTTTTCAAAAACCCTGTTTCGAGAATGTTCGGAATAGGGTTTTTCTTTTTTGCATTTTTTGCTATTATCCATCCTATGGATATTTTTTCTCTTGTGTTGGTGGTGCTCGGGCTCTTTCTCTTTGAGACGGTGTCGAGCGTTGACAACGCGATTATCAACGCGCAGGTGTTGGGGACGATGGGGGAGCGTGCCCGAAAATGGTTTCTCACCTGGGGACTTTTCTTTGCGGTCTTTGTTGTTAGGGGGCTTTTGCCGTGGCTTATTGTGTGGCTTTCGGTGCCGGGGCTTGGTCCCGTTGAGGCATTTACCTCAACCCTCTCGAGCGATCCGTCGGTGGTTGCGGCGGTTGAAAAGGCGGCGCCGATTCTCCTTATGGGAGGCGGCATTTTCTTGATCTTTTTGTTTTTCCACTGGCTCTTTATGGAGGAGAAACAGTATGGGCTCATCGGAGAAAAATTCTTTCATTCACAAGGTGTGTGGTTCTATGCGGTAGTGTCGGTTATTCTCTCGGGAGTCGTGTGGTTTTCGATTGGGGAAAATCCTTTTGCCGCGTTTGGCGCGGTGGTGGGGTCGACGGCGTTCTTCATTACGCACGGATTCAAACAACAAGCGGAAGAGAGTGAGCGGAAACTGCTCGATTCGAAGCGACCGCTTTCCGATATCAGCAAACTCCTCTATCTCGAAGCGATTGATACGACATTTTCGATCGATGGCGTGTTGGGCGCGTTTGCGTTCACCTTTTCGGTGCCGCTCATTTTGATCGGGAACAGCTTGGGCGCTTTGGCGGTGCGACAATTTACGATCGGAAATATCGAGCGCATCAAACAATATGCCTATCTCAAAAACGGCGCGATGTATTCGGTCTTGTCGCTCGGTACGATTATGCTCCTCGAAGCTTTTGGCGCGCATGTGCCGCCCTTCGTGGCGCCGTTCATTACCTTTGTCGTTGTTGGGTACTTTTTTTGGAAGTCGAGAGTGGAGATGGGGAAACAGGAATGAAGAATAAGGAATAAAGAATGAGGAATGAGGCAAAAGCAAAAACTCCCCGAGAGGGGAGTTTTTTTGAAACATGTAAGCGAGATATCCGTGATGCTTTGGTCAGTTCATCATCTTCCCCTCCATATTTTCGTAGGTGGTGGCGAGATCCGTCACAAGTTTCTGCAAAGCCTCTTTTTGAGAACTTTCATCGGGAAATTTTTTTGTGGAGTATTCCTGATAAATGTTCCTTGCTTCTTCATTCGCATTGAGAAAATCTGAGACATTTAAGTATGTAGCGTTTTTTTCTTGTTCTTTTTGTACTCGTTCGAGTACTTTTTTCAGTATCACTTCAGAAATTCCTTCTGTTTCCTGATGAACTTCGAACATCTTTTCCATACTGTTTTTTTACGAATTACGCTGTAATCGTACTGCGAAAGTGATACTTTGTCTACTGTCGATTATCTCGTTCTTTTCGGAGTCGGTTTAAAATTTCTTCGATCGAAAGTGTGCCGATTTTTCCAGTGTCTCGTGACTCGACAGAGGCGGTTTTGGATTCGATTTCTTGGTCGCCAACGACGAGGGTGTAGGGGATTTTGTGTATCTTAGTTTCACGGATGCGCTTGCCGAGGCTTTCGTCGGTGTGTATTTCGACACGGAAGCTTTCGTTGCGGAATGTTTTGGCAAGTTCTTCGGCGTATTTCTCATGCGTTTCGCCGATCGGAAGAATCGCAATTTGGACAGGAGAGAGCCAGAAAGGGAAAGCGCCAGCATAGTGCTCGATCAGAAAACCGATAAATCGCTCATGTGTGCCGAGAGGCGCGCGATGAATGCAGAGCGGTGTTTGCCTCTGCCCTTCCGAATCGGTATAGGTGAGACCGAATCGGGCGGGGACGGCGAAATCGACTTGATTGGTCGCGAGCGTGAATTCTCGACCGATGGCGCTCCAGACCTGCACATCGATTTTTGGTCCGTAAAAGGCAGCTTCATCCGGGATTTCCACGAAGGGAATGTTGGATTCTTTGAGGACGGTTCGTACCATATCTTCGGTTTTTTTCCAAAGCTCCGGCTCGTTCACATATTTCTTTCCGAGTTTTTCGATCGAGTGAGTCGAGAATCGCATCAGGTATTTTTCGATACCAAAGATTTTGAAATAGTGGAGATAGAGATCATTCACGGCGCGAAATTCTTCCGCGAATTGTTCTTCGGTGCAATAAATATGCGCGTCGTTCATCTGCATCATACGGACGCGCATAAGACCGAAAAGTTCGCCGGACTTTTCATGGCGATAGACGGTGCCGTACTCGGCGAGTCGAAGTGGAAGATCACGGTAACTTTTTGGACTCGCGGCGAAAATCTTGTGATGGTGCGGGCAATTCATGGCTTTCAAATAGTATTTCTCACCCTCGTATTCCATCGGCGGGAACATACTGTCTTCGTAGTAAGGGAGATGTCCACTTGTTTGGTAGAGTGCGTCTTTGGCGATGTGTGGCGTGCGGACGCGGAGGTACCCCGCTCTCGTTTCGGTTTCTTTGGCAAGCATTTCAAGTTCATCCGCAATCACGGTTCCCTTGGGGAGCCACAGGGGAAGTCCGGGACCAACCTGATCATCAAAGGTGAAGAGCTCAAGTTCCGCACCGAGCTTTCGGTGATCCCGTTTCTTCGCTTCTTCCTGTTGCCACTGGTACTTTTCGAGCGTGGCTTTGCTTTCAAAGGCGATGCCGGTGATGCGCGTGAGTTGTGTCTTTGATTCGTCGCTCTTCCAATACGCGCCGGCAATGCGGGTGAGCTTGAACGCGTCGGCGGGAATCTCTCCGGTATTTTTGACGTGCGGACCTTCGCAGAGGTCGACGAAATCACCTGTTTTGTAGAGGGAGATCGTTTCGCCGCGCTTGGCGATTTCTTTGATGAGTTCGAGTTTGTAGGGTTGATCTTTGAAGCGTTTTTTCGCTTCGGTTTCGGATATTTCTTCGCGAGTGAAATCAATCTTTTTATTGATGAGTTTCCGTATGATTTTTTCGATCGACTTGAAATCGTTTTCCGAGACAGGTTTTTCTTTTGAAAACTCAAAGTCATAGAAGAAGCCGGTGTCGGTTGATGGACCGGTGCCGAGTTTTGCCTTGGGGTCGAGTTCGAGAATGCTCATCGCGAGGAGATGCGCGAGCGAGTGGCGGATGGTTTCGATCGGTGTCGTTTCCATAGGGGTCTGTCAAAAAAGGGATTATACCCCGTATTCTTGCATACATTCGTACGAAAAAAAAGCCCCGAAATTTTTGAGTGATTCCAGGACTTCCACATTTGTCACGTTCGAGAAATGCTCCGGGGCTTGGTAGGTGAGTTTTTGTGTTATGGATGTAAATAACCTCCCAAAGAAGCTTTCTCTCGCGTTTTTTGTAAGTCTGCCCGCCCCTCCGTTGATTTCTCTCCCCCTGCCTACCGGCAGGCAGGTTTGACAAATGTGGAAGTCCTGAATTTCTTTTATTTCTTCTGCTCTTCTATTTCTTTGATCTCGAGGGCGAGGTCTTTTTTGAGATCGTAGGTGGCGGTGAATTCGCCTTTTGAGGTTTTGAGGCGGATGGTTGCGGGGAGGGTGCCGATGCCGGATTGTTTTTGGATGAGGAGGCGATAATTTTCTTCCGTGACGGTCTCGGGGAGTTCGTAGGAGATGCCCGTGGGAAGCGTCTGTCGCATAAGGACGTCCACCTTGTAACCGAAGACGGTCTTGTTGAACGCGGTGTCGTCTTGGGCGCCGACGCCACCGGTTTTGACGCGGCTGTTGTCGACATAGGTTGAGCCTTTGGGAGCATAAATGCGGGTGTAGGTGTGATAGTCGCTCGTTCGCCAGTCACCGCCCGGAGCGGTATGATTATAGGTATAGGTGACGGTTGCCTTGGGGCGCGCTCCGGCGGTAAAGTCGACAAAATAATCGAGAGAGCGCTTTACGAAATAATCGCTTTTGAGGGCACCCATATTGGCGTCGACTACCATAAGGAAGTCGCCGTTCCAGTTTTTGGCGACGGATCCGTCCCAGTGGACGCTCTCGACGAGCGCTTGCAATTTACTATCGTGGAAGAAAAGCTGAATGTTTTTGTTGCGTAGCTCTTCCTGGGCGAGGGTGGCGATTTTGGGGATATTGTTGACGGTGGCGAGACGTTTCAAGATTTCCGCGGCGAGTTTCTTCATAATGTTTTTGCGACCCTCTTTTACCTCCGCGGGAACGTCATCGCCGAGATAGGCTTTTTCGACGGCCTCTTCGAGTTTGAGCGCGCCACCTTCGGAGGAGTAGGTGCCGGAGTAGCCGGGGACGGTGATGGGACCGGTGAGCGCGAGGACATGATCGAGCACATCGGCGTTGACCGCGATCACGGCGTCAAACTTCTCGCGTCCGCCACCCAGGCGATAGAAATATTCCGCCTTCTGGGCGTTGGTTGGGAAGTCGGGGGAGAAGTTGGAGTCGCGAAGCATCCAGCGCTTGAGCTGCATATAGCGGGTGAGCGGCCATGGGGGCGTTACTTTGATGCCCGCGTTTTTGATGCGCTGATCGAGGAGGTTGGCGTCCTCAACGAAGTGCGACACGAGCTCGCCGTTTTTGATTTTGACGACGGCGTACTGTCCCAAGAATCCGCCGCCCGGACGGAGCTCGAAGTTGTTTTGGAGGAGGAGAAAAAAGACGCGGGTCTTGTCGTCTTTCACAGTGAGTTCTTGAACGAGCGTGTTGACTACCTCGATTTCTTTTTTGGTATCGGGTTCGAGCGGGAGGAGCTTCGAAACTTTTTCAAAGACAGCGAGGGTGCTGGTGGCGATTTCGGTGGTATGTGATTTTCCGTAAAAGAAGACGAAAAACCCCCCTCCGAGAACAGCGAGAACGATGCCGCTCCAAATGAGGCGTTTTTTGGTGAGCCACGCGGGAATGATTTTTTCTGAGATGTTCATGAGAGAACAATGTTTTTATTACGGTTTTTCAAAGCTTTCGCCTGTGACACGTTCAAGAAATGCTCCGGGGCTTGGTAGGTGAGATTGTGTGTCCTGGAGAGAAATAACCTCCCAAAGAAGCTTTCATTTGTGGTTTTCGCAGGCCTGCCCGCCCCTCCGTTAATTTCTTTCTCTTTGTCGCAGGCGGAAGTTTTGAAAGCACTTTCGGGTGATGAATGAACTCTAACTTTCCCATACTATCACGAAGCCGTGATTTGGAGAACATTTCCCTTGAAATTCCAGGGGCAGGGTGATAGGATGGAGGAAGAAACGCGAGAGTAGTACAATGGTAGTACATAAGCTTCCCAAGCTTAGGACGCGAGTTCGATTCTCGTCTCTCGCTCATTTTTATGAAAGAAATTTTCATTGCGCTTCTCGTGTTTGCGGTGGTTGGGGGCGGTATCGCTCTTGGGCTTCGCTATCGTGAGGGGCAAAAAGAAGCTTCGGATCCGCGACCGTCCATCGCGAATTTCACGCCGGAAAATTTATCGGAAAGTGTCGTCAAGGAGGAGGACAATAAGAAGGATGATTCTGAGAAAGAAACGGAAGAGGAATCCGCACCGGTGAAGCCGGACGCGCCGGCAACCGTGGTAATCAAGGTTTTGAATGGCGGCGCCGCGGGCGGGAGCGCGGGGAAGATGGCGACCTACCTCAAACAAAACGGCTATATCAAGGCCGAAGCGGGCAATGTGAACGGTTCGAATACCGGCATTGTGATCTATTATTCCGCTTCCATGGCGGATGAGGTGAAAGCTCTTCAGCTCCTCCTCCTCAAAGAGTACAAAGGCGTCACGGCAAAGCCGGTTGAAGACACCAAAATTCCCGAAGCCAAAACCGCACCCATAGTCGTGGTGTTGGGAGCGTAGCGAAATTGTGACAAAAATCTCTCGAAGAGGTTCCCGTTCGTTTTTCGTTCGGGTTTTTTGTTTCTCTTGATTTTTCTTTCCTAAACGCGCTAGGCTGAACCTATGAATACCGAAGTCGAAGACATCAAAGCGAGGCTCTCTGTCCGGGAAGTGATTGGCGGGTATATGCAGCTCACCAAGGTGGGGGTGAGTTGGAAGGGACTTTGCCCATTTCACCACGAGAAGTCACCGTCCTTCATCGTGAATGAGGAACGGGCGAGCTGGCATTGCTTCGGGTGCAACAAAGGCGGGGATATTTTTTCGTTTGTGATGGAGATGGACGGACTCTCGTTTCCGGAGGCGCTCGCGCTCCTCGCGGAGCGCGCGGGTGTTGTTCTTGAAAAACGCGGACGGCGATTTGGTGGCTCGAGCGCGGGCGATGTTTTCTCTGGCGCGATGAGTAATGTGGATGAAATCGAATCTACTGGTGTTGCCAAGGAGAGAGTGTTCAAAATGCTGGATCTTTCATCGAAGTTTTTTGAGAAGCAATTGTGGGACGGCGAGGGAAAAAAGAAAGCGCTTCCGTATTTGCGCGGTCGCGGGATTTCAGATGAGAGTATTCGCGCGTTTCGATTGGGCTACGCGCTTCCGGGTTGGCGGACGCTCTCGGATTTTTTGACGAGCAAAGGTTTTTCCTTGGAGGAGATAGAAGCGGGGGGGATGGTTGTCCTAAAGTCCGGCAGTCAGCAGTCAGCAGTCAGCAGTCAGCAAGGAGAGAATACTCAAGAGCTGAAAGCTGAAAGCCGAAAGCTGAAAGCCGGCACATACGACCGTTTTCGGGATCGGGTGACGTTTCCGGTTTTGGATGCGGTGGGAAGGGTGATCGGGTTTTCGGCGCGGGTTCTGCCGGGGGCGGATGAAGCGTCGGCAAAGTATATCAATACGCCGGAGACGGTAGTGTATCACAAGTCGCGGGCGCTCTATGGGGTATTCCTCGCGCGGCAGGCGATTCGCGAGAAGGGCTACGCGCTTTTCGTGGAGGGAAATATGGACGTGATCGCGATGCATCAGGCGGGATTCGCGAATACGATCGCGGTGTCGGGGACGGCGCTCACGGAAGAACAACTCCGCATCGTGAAGCGCTCCACGGAGACGCTCCGGCTTTTCTTCGATATGGACTCCGCGGGGCAAAAGGCGGCGAGAAAGAGTGCGGAGATGGCGATCGCGCTCGGGTTTTCGGTTTCGATCGTGTCGCTTCCCTCCGGGAAAGACGCGGCGGAAATGGCGCGCGAAAACGTGGAGGCTCTTCATACTGCGGTTTCGAATCCCGTACCGGCGCCGGAATATTTTTTGAACGCTTCCCTCAAAACACATGACGCGAAAACGGCGGAAGGGAAGCGATATATCGCGGAAGACTTCTTGGAACTGGTGCGGCTCATCCCGCAACATATCGAGCAGGCGCATTGGGTGCACACGCTCGCCGATCGGATCGGCGTCGCGGAACGAACACTTCTCTCGCTTCTCAAAAATTTGAAACCGGTTCCAACTTCTTTTCATGAGTCTTCTCCCGATGTTTCAAAAGATGAGACTTCTCTTTCGCGCGCGTCGTTTGAAACGCTGTCGGAAAAATTGGGGAAGGATATCGCGGCGCTCCTTCTCGCGTGTCCGGCGCTTCTCCCACTTCCGCTTGAGGGCGTTTCAGAACGGGTGTTTTCGTTTGTCTCGAGAATGCCGTTTCTCGCCTTTCTCGCGGGTGAAACATCGGAGACGTTTTCGTTTGCGAAGCTTCCTGAGGAGATCAAGAAAGACGCCGCGGAACTTGCGTTTCACGGAGAGAAAATGCTCCAGCTTCCCGAGCAAATCGAAGAGGCGGATATCAAAAAAGTGCGCGTGTTTTTTGACACGACATGGAGACATCTCGTTGAGACGCTTCGCAAAGAGGAAATGGAGTCCCTCGAGCGCGCCATGCGCGCCGCGCACGAGCGTGGCGACACGGACGAAGAAAAGCGATTGGCGGGAGAATTGGTGCGGATCGGGGGAGAGAAATGAGTATTGACAGAATCCTGCTATTTACCCTATAAAGAATGTGGTTTCGAGGCGTTGTTCAAAGTGAACCGAAAAGGAGAGTATCGTGGCTATCCTTGTAGAATTGCAGCAAGAATATGCGTTCCTGTGCGGGCAAGAAAAGGGTGTTTCTTTTGCGGAATTAGAGATTTGGTCTCGGCTCAAGCTTATCTATAAAGCCGAGAAGCGCGCGATGAAGGCGGAGAAAAAGGCTCGAAAGCACGGGCATTTACCGAGTATAGTATCAGAGGCGTTGTCTGACGTTATTGCAAATGAGTTTCTCAAAGAATCTTCCAGCGATAGCGAGCAAGTGGGACAGTGTCTCCGTGAGATAAGTTTTCAGCTTATGCAGGAATCATCGAGGATTCGGGAGAGGATAGCTTTGCTTCGGACGGAAATCGAGCGTCTTGGCGGTGTCGTTCCGAACTGTTCTTTTTGAAAGTTTTCTAGCTGTTTAACAATCAAGTGAGGAGAGTACTATAATGTTAGGTGAAGCATATACGCGGAAGATGGACAGAGATGATGCGAATCGGGGATGTCTTGAAGCTCAAAGGGCTAGAGATCAAGGCACCCCAGTGTTTGTGGCAGATGACACTCCTCCCACTTCATCTTCTAAAACAGAAAGCTCGTCGGGGACGAGCCTTGCTAGGGATGTCGTCGTCGGAGTAGTGACCAACGTAATTGTTGAAGTTGCTAAAGCAATGATCGGAGCTGCTACCGGATCGGGCGGAGGGTCTTCTTAAGATTTTTCTACACGTTCCGAAGTGATCATAAAAGGTGGTCATAAAAAATGAGAGCCTGACCAGCTCTCTTTTTGTTTGCTCTTTTTCTTTTTTTCTGTCATTGTGTAAGACGCTTTGGGGCGTCTTTTTTTCTGGTATTTTTTTGAGTATGGCGGACAATATCGTGCTTCGGTTTGAGGGGGTGTCGTTTGAGTATAGTCATAAGAAGCCTGTCTTGGACGGGGTGAGTTTTTCGGTGCGCGCGGGATTCAAGGCGGCGCTTATGGGACAGAATGGCGCGGGGAAAAGCTCGCTCTTCAAGCTCATCACAAAGGAACTCACGCCAACCGAAGGACGCATATCGATTGAGCCGGGGGCGGGGGTTGCGATCGCGCGGCAGGTGGTGTCGCGCGAGGAGCTCGATCTTAGCGTGGAGGAATTTTTCGCGAAGTGTTTTGCGGAAAAGAAATGGAATGTGAAGGCGCTCATTCAGAATGTGCTTGAGGTGGTGCATTTGCCGGTGCCGCCCTTTGACAAAAAGATCCGCGAGTTTTCCGGCGGACAACAGGCGCGGCTTCTCCTAGCCTCGGCGCTCATTCAGAATCCGGATATTTTGCTTCTTGATGAGCCGACGAACAATCTCGATCCGACAGGTATCGAGCACCTCACGCAATTTCTCATCAACTATCAGAAGACGTGTCTTGTCATTTCCCACGATGCGGATTTCTTGAATGCATTTACGAATGGTGTTTTGTATCTCGATATTTTCACGCACACGGTGGAGCAGTACGCGGGCGACTACTATGATGTGGTCGAGGAAATCGCGCGGCGGATTGAGAAAGCGGAGCGCGAGAATGTGCGGCGCGAGCGGACGATTGAGGAGAAGCGCGCGCAGGCGAATGTGTTCGCGCACAAGGGCGGGAAGTTGCGCGGGGTCGCGAAACGGATGCGGACCTTGGCGGATGAGCTCGAGGAAAACAAGGCGGAGGTGCGCCGAGAGGACAAGACGCTTCCGTCATTTGATATTGCCTCATCGGGGCGGACGGGACCGATCGTGGAAATTCACGCCGTGAAGGTTGTGCGCGAGGGAACATCAGTTGTGCGACCGATCAATATGATACTGAAGCGAAACACGCATCTCCTGGTCTCGGGTCCCAATGGGATCGGGAAGAGCACGTTCCTCGAAGCGCTCGCGCGCGGAGATGAAGAGATTGCGACGATCACATCCGAGGTGACGGTTGGTTACTACCGGCAGGATTTCTCGACGCTTGACTTTGGGCAGACCGTTTTTGACACGCTCTTCGCATCGCTTAAAGAAAAGAACAAGGAGTTGGTCTACAAGACCGCCGCGCGATTTCTCGTGCCGGTTTCTCATCTTCAAAACACCGTCGAGAGTCTCTCCGAGGGACAGAAGGGGCTCCTTATGTTTGCCAAGCTCTTCCTTGAAGAGCCAGATCTCCTCATTCTCGACGAGCCGACCAATCATATCAACTTCCGACACCTTCCCGTCATCGCCGAGGCGCTCGATCACTACACGGGTACGCTCATTCTCGTAAGCCACGACTTCAATTTCGTCTCGCAGATCAGGATCGACGAGGTGATCGATCTGGAGACGGTCTAGAGCTCATCTCAAAAATCCTTTCTGACTCAATTTTGGTATTTTTCGGCTCCGAACATTTCAAACCTCGTCGAAATAAAGACATTATTCCTCCTCGGTTTTCAATGTTCTCGCTCGAAAAATCCTCAAAATTGCTTCAAAATTATTTTTGAGATGAACTCCCTTTTTGCTCTGTGGGAAAATTTCGGATATACTGACCCAACGATAAATTTTTAAGAAAATGCGTATGGGAAAAATTATTGCGAGTGTGCTGGTGGTTGTCGCGGTGATCTATGTCGGGACGCGACTTATGAAGGGGGATACGCCGACGGAAGTGGCGGATGATGTGAAACAGGGTATAAAAACCGAAGTGAATGATTCTTTGGAAAAAGCCGGGACGGTCATGAAGGAAACGACAGGCTCGAAAGATTTTCCCGGGTATACGGTGGCGCAGGTTTCGGAACATGGGAACGAGGCGAGCTGTTGGACAATCGTGCGCGGGCAGGTATACGATGTGACGCCGGCTATCAAAACGCATCCGGGCGGACCGGACAAAATTCTCGCTATGTGCGGCAAGGACGCGACTGAGGCGTTTGTCGGGAAGCACGGCGGACAACCGCGACAGGAAATGGGTCTCGAAAAATTGCAGATCGGCGTCCTTGAAAAATAGACGCGAGCGCGATGTTGGAGGCGGAGTGGAACGATCGCTTTTTCAGCGGTCGTTCTTTTTTTGGTGTATACTATTTGTGTTGCGCGTAAAGGATTTCTTTTTTCTGTGTGGATATACATGGCTTTGTTTTATTGAGATAGGCTTTCCTCACTTTGCGCATTTCTTCGTCAAAACCTGCGCTCCTCACTCGGAGTATGTCTCATACACCTCGTTCCGGTGCTCGGTTTTTCCTCGAACTGCATCAAAGTGAGGAAGTCCTATGAGAGTTGCCTCGACCGCAGAAAACAATTTTTCTCACATGCTCCTCTCTATCGGAGCAAACTTTCGAAAAATTATTTTCTGCGGTCTCGGCGTGCATGAAAAGGTGCTCGAAGCAATGCGATATGATTCAAACACAGAAATCTTTTCAGGGGTGAAATTTTTTGTGATTTCTCGATGTATGTTGTTTGGAAATTTTTTCAAAAAAATACAAAAAAGTTTTGTGACGACGAGTTTTCTGCTTCTCTTCGCGTTCCCGGCGAGTACGAATTATCAACTGAAGAGTTACGGTTTCGGGTCGGGAGGAGAGGAGAATATGAGCTCGGCGAATTACGCGATGGACGCGATCACGGGAGAGCCGAATAGCGATCAGTTGTCCGGGACGAATTACGATATGGGACCGGGACTCATTTTTACCCAACAGGCGAATGTCCCTCCGGCGCCAGCCTTCACCAATCCTTCGAGCTATTACAATAAGCTTCTTTTGACACTCGATGATGGCGACAATCCGTCGGACGCGACGTTCGCGATTGCGATTTCTCCGGACAACTGGGTGACGACACTCTACGTGCAGAGTGACAATACCGCGGGGGCGACTTTGGGAATTGAGGACTATCAGACTTTTGCCAACTGGGGTGGGGCGTCTGGTGAGCTTGTGATCGGGCTTCTTTCGAGTACGACCTACAAAGTGAAGGTGAAGGCGATGCAGGGGAAGTTTACCGAGACGGGCTATGGACCGGAGGCGTCGGCGGCGACGGTCGCGCCGACACTTTCCTTTGATATCGATGTTGCCGGAACGGATACGGAGACCAATCCGCCGTTTGCGGTTGCGTTTGGCAATCTCGTCGCGAATACCGTGACGGATGGACCTGAAAAAGTGTGGGTGGACTTTGCGACCAATGGAACTTCGGGTGGCAAGGCCTATGTATCGAGCGCGAACGCGGGACTTTCGAGCGTGTCTGCCGGATCGGCAATTCCTTCGGCGACGGCGGATCTCGCGGTTGCGACGAGCGGCTATGGCGCGCAGGGGTCATCGGTTTCACAGTTTTCGGGTGGTCCGCTCGCCTTTGTGTCGCCGTATAATGGCGCAGCGGCGAATGTCGGCGTCATCGATACCTCGCTTCGGGAAATTTTCTCATCGAGTGCGCCTCTCGTTGGCGGGCGCGGTTCGTTTCTTCTCAAGGCGAAATCCTCGTCCATTACACCCGCGGCGAGCGATTATACCGACCTCTTGACAGTTGTCGTTTCGGCGAGTTTTTAGACGCGATTTCTTTTTTGTGATATACTGAAAGTGTTGTGAAATGAAAATAAAATTTCTATGCGTGTTTTTTCTCGAACGCTTTCTTTGATTGGAATTATTTCTCTTGTTGGCGTCGCGGCGCTTCCTATTTTGTTTTTTGGAAATCGTGCCGAGGCGGCGAACTTTACCGAAGTCTATATTCGGCTCGACCGACTCTCCGATTCGACGACGACGGGTGGGATGGTGTGCGCGCGTCCGGCGACGGTGGGAACGGAAGCGGATGTGCAAATTACCTTTCCGACGGTTGCGGGAACGGATTTTACCGTAAATACCACGGCTTCCAATTGGACGGTGACGACGACCAATCTTCCCAACGGAACGACGGCGTGGGTGAGTATTGCAACGGCGACGGGGGTGTCGGGGAAAACCGTAACCTTCCCATCCGGGGATCTCGTGGTGGGTACGACGTATTGTTTCAATTTTTCGGGGACCAATACGCTTACGACGGGCGCCGCGGGGAACAATCAGACCGGGACCGTGACGACGCGAACGGGCGCCGCGGCGACGATTGATTCGTCCGGATACGCGCTTTCAGTGATCAGTGATGATCAGGTTGTGGTGACCGCGACGGTGCCTTCGACGTTCTCATTCGCGCTTTCCGCCAATGCCGATTCGATTGGGACGCTCTCGACGACGACGGCTTCTTCGACTGGCGTGACGGCGACGATGACGACCAATGCCGCCGGTGGGTGGGTCGCATGGGTGAAGAGTTTAAATGCTGGACTCGCGTCGGCTTCGGCAGGGACGAGTATTGCGACTGCGGGGAGCGTTGACAATACACCGAGTGATCTCGCTTCGACCACTGGCTATGTGCTTGATGTGAATGTGACGACGGATGGCGGTGGGACGGGAACAATTACCCAAGCATCAAACTGGGGCGCCGAGTACAATGGAACGAACACAACGTCCGGTGGAACGCTCTCGACAACGTTTCAGCCCATTGCGGCGTCGGACGGCACGACGGACGGCGATGTGCTCACGCTTATCGAGCGCGCCAAGATTGTGGCGACCCAGGCGGCGGCGACGGATTATACCGATACGCTCACCGTGGTTGCGGCGGGGAGGTTCTAGGTTTTTTTGTGTGAACTCGATTTTTTTGGAGCTCTCTTGAGGGCTCCTTTTTTGCTTTCTCTTTCGAAAAGAATAAAAAAGGTGTACACTGGGGTCAATTCTATGAGGCAATACTTTTTTCTTTTCGGGATATTTGCGAACATTTTATTTTTTGGCGCTCGTACTGCGTCCGCGCAGACGGGCGAGTTTCGTTTGGTGACATCGCCTTTGCCGATCAATCTTGTGACCGAACCGGGAACCACCGTATCGGCGCCGATCAAGGTGAAGAATGACGGGAGCGCGGAAGAGCGTATCAAGATCGATCTTATGAAATTTGGCGCCTATGGCGAGAATGGCGCGCCGCAACTTCTTGAGCCCGCATCGGGCGACGATTTTCTTTCGTGGGTGAATTTTTCCGAGAAAGAATTTTCAATCGCGCCCGGCGAGTGGAAAACGGTGACGGCAACGTTTACGGTGCCGAGTTCGGCGTCGTTTGGCTATTACTACGCGGTGGTATTTTCGCGCGCGGGCGATCCGATACGTCCCAAGGATGGGCAGACGGGTCTTACCGGTGGGACGGCGGTCTTGGTGCTCCTTGAGGCAAAGGTTCCGAACGCGAAGCGCGAGGCGACGGTGATTGAGTTTCGCGCGGACAGGAAGTGGTATGAATTTCTGCCGGCATCGTTTACCGTGCGGGTGAAAAATTCCGGGACGGTGCATATCGCGCCGCGCGGCAATATTTTCGTCGGACGCGAGGGTGAGAGAGAATTGTCGCTTCTTGATGTGAATGTTGAAAAAGGAAATATTCTTCCCAATACATTTCGAGAATTTTCCGTTTCTTGGGCAGAAGGGTTCCCGGCGTATCGCGAGAAGATGGAGGATGGAAAGGGCGTGAGAGATGAACGGGGAAATATTGTGAAAGAGCTCGTATGGGATTGGAAGGAGGCGTCGAAATTCCGTTTTGGAAAATATCAGGCGAAGCTCCTTCTCGTCTACGATGACGGAAAGCGCGATGTGCCGATCGAGGGCATCGTCGACTTTTGGATTATTCCGTGGAAGATTCTGCTCGTGGTCGGTGTCGTGACACTTCTTCTGTGTGTCGGTCTTTGGTCTTTTGTTTCCAAAATATGGAGGGGAATATTTCGTCGCAACAAAACTTCCGAGAAGTAAAGGGGAAATGTTCTTTGAGTTTCGTAAAACTTTTGTATTCGGAACGTTCAAGAAATGCTCCGGGGCTTGGTAGGTGAGGCTTGTTGGTTTTGGATGGAAATAACCTCCCAAAGAATCTTTCGTTTGTGGTTTCTGTAAGTTTGCTCGCCCCTCCGTTAATTTCTTTCTCTTATCCGAATACAAAAGTTTTACTTTCATGCTATGAGGTGTTTCTTTAAGTTTTTTTCGTTCTCTGCTTTTTTTATCGGCATTTTTTTGCCGTTTTTTGTTTCGGCGGAAACGAAAGATTTTTCGCTTTCCCCGCTTTTTCATGAAGTGACATTTGAATCGGGCGATACCGAGAAGGCGGTAAAAGTGGAAATCTCCAATCGAACCGATACGGACGCGGAGTTCTTTCTTTCGGCGGTTGATTTTGGGACGCTCGATGAGTCGGGCGGAGTGGCGTTTCTGGGCGGAACGGGCGATTTTGAGCGCCGCTATGGGCTCGCGTCGTGGATTCGTCTGCCAACCGATCGTATCGTGCTTCCCGCCGGCGAAACGGAAACCGTTTCGATCGCGATCGAAAACAAGGAATCACTCTCTCCGGGCGGACACTACGGGGCGGTGGCGTTTCAATTGGAAAGCTCCTCTGATGAAAAATCGGATATGCCGCTTGTCTCGGTTCGCTCATCCTTCGCGTCGCTCTTTTTTGTGAAGAAAACGGGCGGAGAAGTGATGAAGCTTGAGTACGCGGATATTCAGAATATCGGGAAAGACGCGTTCGGTATTCCGGAAAAAGTTTCACTTCGATTTCGAAACAGCGGGAATATTCACCTTGTCCCGCGAGGAGTTGTCACGGTGCGCGATCCGTGGGGGCGCGCGGTGCGGAAGGGTGTCATCAATGAAGAGTCGGGGCGAATACTTCCCGAGAGTTATCGAACCTACGGAGTTTCTCTCAAGAAAGTGGCGAGTGCTTTTCTACCGGGGCGGTACACGATTTCGGTGGAGTATCGATACGATGGCTCGGAAGAATTCGTCGCCGTGCCGACACGAACAATTTCCCCTGTTTTGCTCATCCTCATATGGACTGCCGGCGTGGCGCTCGGAATATTTTTTGGCGTATTTCGCGTGAAGAAATTTTTGAAAAAGAAATGACCAAGAAAAAAATCTTTGTTTCCATCTTTTTCATCATGATCGCGATAGCTGTCGCGGTATTTATTTTTCTATTTCGCGGACCGGCGGCTGGGACGGTGTCGAAAAAAGAGGCGGACATTTCTCGGGAGGAAATTCCGGTCGAGAAAAAAGTCAAGGAGTTTCGCGGGACGTATTTTTCACTTTCTCTTCCGGAGTCGTTTGAGGAGAAACGAAACGAAGTGTCAGGTGGAAACGGGAATATTCTCGAACAAGTGTTTTTCTCCGAAAGCAACGTGGATGGACGCAAGCTCGCGGTTGTCGTCGAGCGGCGACCGACGGGTGGGATTCCCGAACTCTCCGCGGTCGCTTTTCGCGGATTGTATCCCAAGTTGTACGCGCGCGAGACGGTATCGATCGGGAGTCGACGAGTCATTCTTTTTATCAAAGACGAGGTCGTGTACGAAGTGACGGGATTTTTTGAGGAAGGAGACCTTGCGGCATCGGTGAGCGTTACTTCCGCCGTTCTCCGACCGGAAAAAATAAAAGATTTCTTTTTTGAAGAGGTGAAAAATTTTTCGTTTTTGAAAAAAGACACGTCAAGCGAGTAATGTCAAGCAAAAAATTTGACGCGAGAGTGTTTTTGGTGTATACTCTATTTAGAAATAGAGAAAGCGGGTGGTCTGACTGCGAAAGCGGGTCGGACGCCCGCTTTTCTTTTTATGAAACCCCGGAACAATTTAATTCGACACCAACTCGTCCTTCTTGGATCATTGCTTGTGGCAATTTCGGGGGGATTTTTTGTTTCCTTGGATGAGGCGGAGGCGGCGACCGGCATCAACAAAAAAATCAGCTTTCAGGGAAAGGTGGTGAATACCGACGGGACCAATGTTTCGAACGCGAGCTATACGTTTTTGTTTTGTATTTATACCGTCGCGAATCCATCGAGCGCTTGTACGGCGGGCGCGAATAATGATGCGATTTGGCGCGAGTCAAAAAGTATTACGACGACGGACGGGGTGTTCCAGACGGATTTGGGAAGCGTGACGAGTCTTCCCGGGTCGGTGGATTTTAATACGGACAACATTTATCTCGGGGTCAACTTCAACAGTAACGGTCAGATGACGCCGCTTATTCAGTTTACCGCGGTGCCGTACGCGTTCAATGCCGAGAAAGTCTCGGGTCTTTCGGTGACGAATACGACGGGGACGCTCACCGTGCCAAACGGTGAGACGATTTCATTTGGCGGATCGTTTACGACGACGGCGTCCAATGACCTCACGCTCACAACTGGGGGTGCGACCAATGTGACGCTCCCGACAACCGGAACATTGGCGACACTTGCCGGATCGGAAGAATTCACCAACAAGACCATCGGTTCGACCGGGCTCATTTTCTCGGGTGCCTCGGCGGATATCACTACAACCGCGGGCGAGGGACTCTCGATTGACTCGGGAACGACGGGTACCATCGATATCGGGACAGGTGCAAATGCCAAGACAATCACCTTTGGGAACGCGACTACCACAACCACGGTGAATATCAATAGCGGGACGGGCGGTATCAATTTTCAGGCCGCTGGTACGGGCGTGACGGATGTGATTCAAGTTGGCGGTGGCGGAGCGGGATCCTCAACGCCGGATTATTTCGCGCTCGATGTCTACAATACGACGGGCGATCCCGCTACGGCCGGCTTTGAAGGCGCGATGTACTACAATACGACCGACAACAAATTTCGCTGCTATCAGGGAAGCGCCTGGACCGACTGCATCAGCGGCGGCACCACCTATACCGAAGGCAACTACATCGATATTACCGGCGCCTCGATCGCCTTCGATCCCACCGAACTCGGCACCGTCACCTGGTACAATGGCACCGCCGCGACCGACATCGTCTGGACATTTGACGGCGAAACCAATGACGGCACCTTCAACTATTATGAAGACGAAGACGCGTTTAGCTTTACCAATAGCAGTGTCGGGATCGGGACAACGGCGCCGACCTCTGGTCTCGAACTCTACAATGCTGGCGCCAACCCAGTCTTCACTCTGACCGGCGCGCACGCGACCGACTATGATCCGCAAATCGCCTTCCGAACGGACGCCTCGCCCACAGTGAAGTTCTCGCTCGGCGTCGATGCCTCCAATGATTACTTCAAAATTTATTCCGGCGACGGCATTGGTGATACGAGCGAGTTTATGATTGACTCAACCGGTGTCACCACGATCAGTCAGCTCCAAGTCGGCGCGCAGAAATTCGAAGCCGACGGTGGCGTTCTCTCATGGGTGGATATGGATGTGACGAGTAGCGCTTCGGACAATACGGTGGAGAGTTATAGCGCGCAGTTGGATGGCATCAATATGCTCACCATCTATGCCCTCGTGAATGGCACCGGTGGCGCGATCGACAACAAGCGAGTCACTCTCGGAACGGGCGCCGGCGATGATACGTTGACGACGCTTTTTGGACTTGATGTGAAAACGGTTGCAAGCGGAACCGACGATCCCTCGGGCGGTTTCGAAGGCGCGATGTATTACAATGATGGTCTGAACAAGTTTCGTTGCTACCAAGATACCGGGTGGACCGACTGCATCGGCGGAGGCACCACCTACACCGAAGGCAACTACATTGACATCACCGGCGCCTCGATCGCCTTCGATCCCACCGAACTCGGCACCGTCACCTGGTACAATGGCACCGCCGCGACCGACATCGTCTGGACTTTCGACGGCGAAACCAATGACGGCACCTTCAACTATTATGAAGACGAAGACGCGTTTAGTTTTACCAATAGCAGTGTCGGGATCGGGACAACGGCGCCGGTTACCGCCTTCGAACTCTACAGCGCGACGGCAGCAGATAATATCTTTACATTGACTGCGAACACAACCGCAAACGATCCTCTTATCAAATTGCGAAGCGCGGCGACGACGCTCGGCGTGAAATTCTCGCTCGGTATCGACACAAGCGATTCCGAAAAATTCAAGATTGATTCCGGCGACGGGCTTGGCACGACCG
>JBPOHW010000016.1:0-1803 GCA_052035095.1 Candidatus Moraniibacteriota bacterium | reverse complement strand
TCCACCTGCTGTGTGAAGATATCGAGATAGAGCACGCCCTGTGTAAACGCATTCAAGAAATCCGCATCATGAGAAATCACGATGCACGTCTTCGGATAGCGAATGAGAAACTGCGTCAGGTGTTCTTTCGCCTCGACATCGAGATTGTTCGTCGGCTCATCCAAGAGCAAAATATCCGGATTCTGAATGAGCGCCGACGCCAGCAAGAGCCGCGCCTGCTGCCCGCCGGAAAACTCTCGGAGCCTCTTGGTCAAAGGCGGCACCGGCAGATGCACCACCTCGAGCACCTTCTGAATAAGCGCCGGCAAATTCCATTTCTTCTCCGTAAAACACTTCGCGAAAAATTCCTCGACCGTCATATCGAGCTCGTCGCGCGACACCACCTGCCGCGCGATCGCCACACTCGCCCCGGGGTCAATCGAAATCCGCCCCGCAGTCGGGTGCAACTCACCCATGATAAGTTTGAAGAGCGAACTCTTCCCCGCGCCGTTTTGCCCCATAAGAGCCGCCTTGAACCCCGCCCGCACCGAAAAACTCGCCCCCTCCAAAAGCGGCTTCTTATGACTATATTCAAACGACACACCCTCAAACCGAAGAACGATAGAATCGGACATACGAAAAAAGTTGAACGAAAGAAAAACGCCCGAGAGCGTTCTTCAGAATGACAGAAAAAGAGAAAGAAGGCAAACAAAAAGAGAGCTGGTCAGGCTCTCGTGAATTTTTTTAAAGACCATTTTATCCGACTGTTTTCGGCGCAAAGTTCTTGCACCGACTTCGAGCAAGATATCTCGCAAGGAATCCTGTCCCAAGGGGATCGAGTCCAAAGACGAGCCACGCGATCGGCTCATACCAGAGGTACGCCCGAAGCGCCTGCCGCCAATTTCCATAGGGACATGCCTCAATTTGCACTTCCTTCTTGCCAAGCGCGCGGAACGTCTGCCAAAGACGAAGCGCATGTGGCCATTGGGACACGATCACAATGGTTGTATCCGGCGGAAAAAGAAGCTCTCGATATTTCCCCCACGTCTGAACGACATTGGAAACACTGTCCACTCCGCCCCCGACGAGAATTCGGTTTTCGGGAACATTCTTCTCCAAAAAGTACAGCTTCATTACTTCACTTTCAGAGAGCATTTCACCGGGATACACAATACCTCCAGTGACACAAACATACGGATTCCCTCTCTCAACAAAACAACTACCCCTCATGGGAAGAAGTTGAAAAGTGCATTCGCACCGCTGCTGCAAATTCTCATCCGGCTTCCCATTCTTGATGCCGCCACCAGGAACAAAATATACGATACTCTTCACGATATACCCTCCTCACGCAATTCGGTCAGCTCGTCGAGATAGTACGCTCCAAACCCTTCATTTGTTTTCACAGACCACGCCATATCCCAGCTCCCAGGAACTACACTATAGAGAATTCCCTCTCCTTGACTCACCATATTCCGCACCCATGAGTCACTCGCCCATGGAGCAAGGCGATTCTCTTTGCGAGAAATAGCCACTCTCATGCCGGCAACCGGATTTGGAAGCGTAATGCCCTCCAATACATCGTCGTAAATACTTCTATTTCCGTATTGGTTCATTTTCAATGCCCTCCAGAATAATGGGTAGGATTGGAAATCAGACCGAAATACAACCCTTCCTTGTTAAACAACATTCCAAAAACCGACTCCCTAAGATAGCATTTTTCCAAAAAAATGTCAATACCCATTCGCAGATTTCTCTCCCCCGACCCGCACCAATTCCCCGCCAAGCCGCCTCTCTTCCGCGGTATCGCCTCGTTCGCGCGCGGCG
>JBPOHW010000014.1:0-57763 GCA_052035095.1 Candidatus Moraniibacteriota bacterium | reverse complement strand
GTCTGGCCGGTTTCCAAAGAGGAACATTGTCAAAATGGCAATACGACCGGCAACGAAGACTTCGAGGTCAAAACCGATACATTCTACAAGGTTGCGATGAACGAGGACGAAGGCGAATGGACTCTCCTCAAGAGAAGTGAGACTCACTGCAAATATATGGATGAAGACAACTCCAAAAAGGAAATGATCTCCTTCACCGTTCCGATCGAAGCTTCCGGAAAACGCGTCTACTTCAAATCGAAGGTTGACGCACCCGGAAACATTTTCGAGTCGAACGAAGATGACAACTGGTCCAATGTCGAATGGTATCCGGTGAATGGCTCTTGCGATCTCGTCATTGCTTCCGGAAACCTCACCAAAGGACGGATCACCTTGAATCAAGGGGAACTCTACGGTTTCGGAGGAACACTTCTCAACCTGGGTCCAGACTCTTGTCCCTCGGACACGAGACTCTCCTACTTCTACATGAAGCCGGGAGATACGAGTTGGCGATACGCTGATGGAGATGATACGCCCGCGTTCAAACTCCTCCCGAATCAAACGAACGAGGAATGGATGACAGAGGACACCCTCGTCGCTGATATTCCCGGAACGTATCAAGGAAGAGTCTGCGCCGATACGAACAATGCCAATCGGGAAACAAGCGAAGTCAACAACTGTTTCGATTTTTCCTATACGGTCATCGCTCAAGTGTGGAAACCGGACTTTGTCGTTGCTTCTCTTTGGATTGCCGAGGGAACGACGATCAAATCGGGGACGAGAGTGCATCCTCACTGCATCGTGAAAAACATCGGAAACGCCAAACCGACGAAAGACATGCGTCTCGCCTATTACATCAACTCGAACCAGTATCGGGACGATGACAATGTGGAGGCGAATGAAATGTGCGTCGGGTGCGAGCAACACGAGCAGGTGAACAACAACAATATCAAGCTGGGTGATCGAGGAACCCGGAGCTATATGTGTTGTGTCGACAACAAAGGAGCTGTCGACGAACTGAACGAGAGTAACAACTGCGCCACGATATATTTTACCGTGGTGAAGTGAGGATGGACGATTGAAAGGAAGATTGAATCGAGTGGAATCGAAACCCCTGCCGAGCGTGGATGCTTGGCGGGGGTGTTTTTTTATCCGAAATATTTTGGGGATTTTTTTTCGTGCTGCATTGCTGGAATCGCGCTATAATGGATTTGCTTTCTTTGCTTTTGTTTGGAAACTTCGTATGCTTTGGATTTTTGCGGCGATCGGCGGGTATGGGGCGACGGCGCTCGCGAGTGTTGCCGATAAGTTTCTCGTCGCCGATCGAATCGAAAAACCGGCGGCGTATATTTTTTTTCTCACCATTTTCAGTTTGGTGTCGTTCGTGCTCGCGCCGTTTGGGCTTCGCCTGTTTCCGATCGACACGCTTTCTCTTTTTTTTGTATCCGGCGTGTCGTTCGCGTGGAGTTTATTGTTTCTCTATCGGGCGTTTCAGATTGGGGAGGTTTCGAAAATTTTGCCGCTCGTCGGAATTTTCGCGGCGCTTATGGCGATCGTTCCCTCGATTGTTCGAAGTATGATATCGGGAGAAATTCCGGTAACGGGACTCCTCGCCTTTTCACTCCTTCTCGCGGGAGCGGCGCTCCTTTCGGTGTCGGGACCGGAGGGAGCGACGTACTCTCGGAAAAGTGTCGGACTCGCACTGCTTTCCGGCGTATTTCTCTCGCTCTTTTATTTTCTTCTCAAGCTGGGCGAGGGAACCGGCGCGAATTTTGTGAGCGGTCTCATATGGTCTCGGTTTGGCGTGTTTTTGGGAGGGCTTTCGTTTCTCTGCGTGCCGGCGTATCGGAGCGATATCTGCGTGTTCGCGTATGAGGTGATTCTTCCCGCGATACGAAATTCCTGGCGGACGATTTTTTTCCCGTGGCGGCGCGAAGCGGGACGACTCTCGACGTGGACGATTTTTATCGGCGGCAAAACCCTGGGCGGTATCGGCGCGCTCCTCATTATTTTTGCCGCCTATCAGGACGAGGCGTCGGTCGCGATCGTGCAGGCTCTGGTCGGCGTGCAATTCGCGGCGGTGTTTCTTCTTGCACTGTTTCTTTCTCGAAGATTTCCGTCCATATTCGAAGAGCGGATTTCTTCTGCTGGGTGGGCGCTCAAAGCGATTGCATTTTTGTGTATTTCAATCGGCGCGTGGCTCGCGGCGCGAGGCGGAAGCGCGTTATTTTAGAGTGTGTTAAGGAAGTCCGTTTTTTGGGAAAAATTATTTTTTTGCTTGTCTTCCACTGCCGTTCGAAAGCCGCAAAAAAACAATTTTCCCCAAAAAACTTTGCGCAAGATAGTCCTCTTCGATGCTTTTTCAACATGATCTTGGATAGGGAACAACTATGGTTATGAATTTTTTGGCACAAACACATAGTATTTTTAGGCGAATGCTGAAATTTTTTCTTTGGGTGTTTTTCTGTTTGTTTACGCTCGCGGTACTACTCTTGGTGTTTTTTAATATTCCCGGATTGCCGTCTCGGCAGGATGTGGAATTCGGTGTTACTTTTTCGAGCCGCTTCGCGCGCGATATGGGACTCCAACCCCAAGAGACACTCCTTGCGATTTTTTCGGATTTGGGTGTTCGCAAAATTCGTCTTCCCGTGTACTGGGACGCGGTTGAGCGCGAGCGGGGAAGTTTTGATTTTTCGGATATCGACTGGCAACTCGATATGGCGCGAGAGTACGGCGCGGAGGTGATACTCGCGGTGGGGCAAAAGGTGCCGCGGTGGCCGGAGTGTCATATCCCTAAGTGGGCGGGAGAAAACGAAGTATTGAAAAATGAAGCGGCAGAGCGTTTTATCCAAACAACCATCGAACGGTACAAACATCGTTCCGAAATTGTTTTGTGGCAAATTGAAAATGAACCGTTTCTCGCGTTTGGTATTTGCCCGCCGCTTTCCGGCACGACGCTCGATCGAGAAATCGCCGTCGCGCGCGAGGCGGATTTGTCTCGACCGATTTTGACGACCGATAGCGGAGAGCTCTCAATGTGGATTCCCGCCGCGAGTCGCGGAGATATTTTTGGGACGACGCTCTATCGACGTATTTGGAATGACCGATTCGGGTACGTGACATATCCCATCGGTCCCAATTTTTTCCAATTCAAAGAATTTTTCACGCGGCTTTTCACGAAGCAAGAGAATTTCATCGTGATTGAATTGCAGGCGGAGCCGTGGGCGCCGGGATCGCTCCTTGATATTCCACTCGAGGAGCAGTGGAAAACGATGGATGCCGAGAAACTCGCGGATATCACTCACTACGCTCGGCAGGTCGGTTTCTCGGACGTGTATTTTTGGGGGGCGGAGTGGTGGTACTGGCTCAAAGAAAAGAAAAGCGAACCGTCGCTCTGGAATGTGGCTCGAGACATTGTTCATTCGTCGCGTTGACCGTTATTTCGAAAGCCTGTACACTTTTTTTGAGACCTGAAGCGGCTTGATATACATTTGCTGAGTTGAACTCTATGGAAACACTCCAAAAAACCAAGGCGGCTATTTTTGATATCGACGGGACGATATTTCGGAAGAACCTTCATTTTGAACTCATAAATGAGCTTTCATGGCTCCGTATTTTCCCTCCCCATGTCAGGAAGACCTTGGTGGATATTTATTCGAAGTGGTTGACGCATACCGGGACGTACGAGGATTATCGTCTCGCGCTCATTGATCTATATTCCCGATTCATCCGCGGGTGCACGCCGGAAGACGTGCGGCGAGCGAGCGAGAGCGTCATCCCGTTTCGCGTGCGCCAGACCTATATTTTCGCGGAGCATCTGATGCGGAAGCTTCGAGACGAAGGATATCTTCTTTTTGCCATTTCCGGATCGCCGGTCGAGATTGTTGAGGCGTACAATCGCGATTATCTCCACTTTGACAAGGTTATTGGCAGTATATATGAGGTGGGGGAGGATGGGCGATATACGGGGATCGCGTCCTATGAGCCGAGTCGCGACAAGGGTGAGGCGGCACGGAAGCTTTTTGAAGAGTATCACCTCACGTTTGAAAATTCCTACGGCATCGGCGATACCGAGTCGGATGTGAAGTTTCTGGAATTGGTCGAGCATCCGATCGCATTCAATCCGAATGAGAATTTGAAAAAAGCGGCGGAAGGAAAAGGTTGGCGCATTGTGGTTGAGAAAAAAGACGTGATCTACGAAATCGATCCGCGCTGTTATCACACGCTCCCCTTGATTACGGAATAATGTAAAATTGGCTTAAATCTCTCCCATTTTGAGAGTTGCCTCGACCAAGAAAAAGATTTTTTCTCACACACCCCTCCCGGGCTCGGAGCGAAGTTTCGTCCCGCCAGGGCGGGATTCTCGGTCTCGGCGTGCATAATAGGAAATTTTTGAGTAGGTTTGGTAGAATATTTTTCTATGAGTCAATTTCTCGATAAATTTTTGAAAAAAATTCTCTGGCTCTGGCTTCCGTTTTTCGCGTTCGGAACGCTCCTCAAGGAACTTCGCGATCGAGGTCGGAAAGAATAAGCGAGGACTTTCTCACTCTGCGCATGGAAACCACTTTTTCAGAACGATTCGCGCGGTGGGTGGCGATAGTGTATCGCTATTATGTTCCCGTTCTGGTGTGGATGGGGGTTATTTTTTTGCTCTCGTCTCAGCCGACACTTGGGACATCGGCAGAGGCGCTTTCTTTCGGACAATTCCTCCTTCGAAAGGGCGCGCATGTGTTTGAATATGGTGTTCTCGGGGCGTTGCTGTTTCGATTGTTTCGATTCTATTTTCCCCAGAATTCGCATATGACGGCGGCGGGAGTGGTGCTTATTTCACTCCCTTTCGCGCTCTCCGATGAGGCGCATCAGCTGTTTGTCGTGGGTCGGCAAGGAAGAGTCACCGATGTCGGCATTGACGCGATCGGCATCTTGCTTTCACTCATCTTTTTTCTCGTGATACTGCCATGGTGGAGACGGAGACGGGAAGAATAGCTCTCCCGAAAAACAAAAACCACCCCAATGCATCGGGGTGGTTTTTTTGAAGGAAACGTTTACTGCAGAGTCGCGATAAATGTTTTGAAAACGGCGGGGTGTTGCACGGCGAGCTCGGAGAGAACTTTCCGATCGAGCTCGATACCCTTTTTCTTTTCGATCGCGATGAAGCGCGCATAGGTGAGACCATGTTCGCGGAGCGCGTTGTTGAGGCGGACGATCCAGAGACTGCGAAAGCTTCGCTTCTTGGCGCGACGATCGCGATAGGCGTATTTGCCGGCTTTCAGGATCGCTTCTTTGGCGGCGCGGTAATTGGTCTTGCGGCGCCAGCGGAATCCCGTCGCCATCTTGAGAACATTCTTTCTTCGCTTGTTGGCGGCGACGCCGCGTTTTACTCGGGGCATAGTGTTTCACAGCGTTCGGCTGTCAGCGTTCGGCTGTCAGCGTTTGGCATACAGTCTTAAAGGATTTACGCGTAGGGAAGAGCGGCTTTGATGTTTTTGGCGTCAAGACCACTCATCGTGACATCACGACGCTTCGCTCGTTTGAATTGCTTTGTCTCGCGAAGGTTGTAGTGATTCTGTTTGGTTGTGCGGCGAATCACTTTCCCTTTTTTGGTGATCTTCACCTTCTTGACGACGGATTTCCTGGTTTTTTGCTTCATATAGTTTTATTACTTTGGGGCGATGATGATATGGAGACCGTTGGGGAATCGTTTGATGTCTTCTTCGACGCCGAAGGTCGCTTTGATAGAATTCATAAACTCTTTGAGGGCGTCCCGCGCGCGATCCATAGAAGCCTTCTCTCGACCGCGGAGGACGATTTCAATCTTCACCTTGTGTCCGCGCGAGAGGAATTTCTCGGCTTGCGCTCGTTTGAAATCGAGGTCGTGCGTGTCGGTGCGGAGGCGAATGCGAATACCTTTGGTCTCGACTTTTTTCTGTTTGCTTTTTGCTTGCTGTTCCTTCTTGCCCTCAGCGTAGAGGTATTTTCCGTAATCGAGAATTTTGCAGACGGGCGGCGTCGCCTTGGGGGAGACTTCGACGAGATCGAGTTCCTGTTCCTTGGCGCGGGCGATCGCCTGTTCGGTCGGCATACTCTCGGTGACAGTTCCGTCAGCATCCACCAAAAACACAAACGGCACGCGAATTTGCTCGTTGACGCGCGCTTTTGGAAGCTCTACGGTTTTCGGTTGCGGTCTTCGGTATCGACGTCGACGCATGGCTTCGCGGCTTTCAGCTGTCAGCTTTCGGCTTTCGGCTGTTGGCGAAAAAAATTATTCCTCTGCTTACGCGGCTTTCAGCTGTCGGCTATAGGCCTTCAGCCTTTGCGATAAAAACGTATCTATCGCCGAAAGCAGAAAGCTGACGACTGATAGCTGGCAACTGCTCTGTGGAGTTGATGGGAATTGCACCCATGTCCAGTGATGATTTCCGAAAATATTCTACAAGCGTAGTGTGCTTGGAGTACGTTGATCGATAAAAGCGCACGAAAACGGTTCAACATGTCCTCTGTGCAAGAGCGATCGTTTCTTCAGAGGGCGAAAGAAACGCGCCTTCCCGAGAGTATGACACCGGAACATTCCCTATCGGGAGTCGGGAGTCCGATGGCGCTTGCCTAAATTAGGCGAGAGCGGAAGCGAAAGCAGGCTGGAACGCCGAAGCGAAGGCTTGCTTTGCCTTTGTGATGAAGTTTGCAGGTATCATCGCGAGGGAAAGATTTGCGATATCACCCTCATAATCGGCTTGCGTATTTTCAAAGTGCATCCTGTCGAATCTAGACAACCCCTCGGTCATTACATAACTGCTCCACTCTTTTGCGATGATCGAGCGATGGTCTATAAGTGTCTTCAAATTTTTGTATCGTTTCTCAAATTTCCAATGATCAATCTTCAATTTCCAAATAAGTTCCGATGATCAAATTTTAAACTGAAACCGGTTTGATTTTTTTGTTGATTGAGATTTATTTGGAGCTTGTAATTTTGAATTTGGTGCTTGAGTTTATCCTCTCATGGCTCGTGCCATCTTTCGGGCAGCCTCACGTTTCTGGGTCGTCTCGCGCTTGTCGTATTCTTTTTTGCCTTTCGCCAAAGCAAACTCGACCTTCACGAGGTGTCGTTTAGTATAGACCCGAAGGGGAATGAGTGTCAAGCCGTTCGTTCGAATCTTTCCGATAAAGCGCTTCGCCTCGCTTTTCTTGACGAGGAGGCGTCTGGGACGTGTCGGCTCATAGCCCGACGGGTCGCCCGCATGCTCGTAGAAGGGAATGAGCGCGTTGGTCAGCATGAGGTCGTTTCCGCGAATGGTGACGAAGCTCCCTTGGAGGCTCATATGCCCGGTTTTGACCGACTTTACCTCGTGCCCGAGCAAAGCAACGCCCGCCTCGATCGTCTCGAGGATTTCATAATCAAATCGCGCGCGCTTGTTGATGGCGATGGTGGTCATAGGGAATGTTCTTCGCATTTACTCTAGCATGAAGGAAGAAAGAAGCAAGGATTGTGGTTGACAAAAATATATTTTCGTGTATATTGAAGGGTCTCGGCTTGTAGTGATACAAAGGAGACTTTCTTTACCAATTTGAGAAAAATTTCTTCCCAATCTTCTACAGCGAGGAGCTGCCGTCATGGGTGGTGCTGTCATGAGTGGTTTTGCAAAATATCCAATTGGTCTTTCGGTGGTTTCGGTTCTTCCGCAGACGCTTGTCCCGAGGTATGGATTGTGGTACGCGGAATATATCGCGCGGGAAGCCGGATATGACGGGCTTCAAATGTTACCGTTCTGGCCGTTCTCATGGTACGACCTTGAGTCTCTCAAGCGGAGCGGATTTCCAGTTCTTTCGTATGAGGGGAGCTGGAACGGTATGTATTTTGATGATCGGACGACATTGGGGAGGATGCTCCGACTCGATTCGGGACTTCTTCTCGATACAGCGCTTTTCGGGACGGAAAAGAGGGTAAAAAATATCCTCGCGTATTTTTCCGAGTTGTTCCCGGATGCCATCCGAATTGATATTGATCCGTGCGGCGTTCGTGAAATTTCACCGCATCATCGGATGAGTCGGAATCAATGGCTTGGCTACAGAGGAGGTGTTGTTCTTGATACGCATCATATCTACGAGTTTCCGTTCATCAAGGATGGTATTGATGCAATGGCGTTTGTGAAAGATGTTTTTGATGAGAACACCGTGAAGGTGGTTCACATTCAGTTTCGAAACAAGGAGAAACTGGAAATTTTTTTAAGGAGTGAGGATAGCTTGCAATCTCTTGCATTGTTCGTATTGTCCGAGATGAGGGATCGTTGTATTTCTCTCCCGATTATCGTTGAGATTCATCCCAAAATTCTTCCCCTTGGAAGGAAGGGGAGGATAAGTGTTCTCGGCTCTATACGACAAAAGATTCAGTCTCATCTGAACAAGTAATACGAAGTCTATCTTTTTTGTTCCTTGCCCCAAGCATTGCTTCGGGGCTTTTTTCTTTCTGGCTCCTCTTCCCATTTTCGGGTTCCTCCAGTAGGATGAGGATATGAAAGAAGTGATACGACACGCGCTGCGACGGTGTATAGACGCCTGCCAAAAGGACGGGGATTTTTTGTTGGGTGAAATGATCCTTTGTCCGAATATTGAAGTGGGTTTCCCGAAGGACGAAGCGCATGGGGACTATACGACCAATATCGCGATGGCGCTCGCGCGGATGGTGAAAAAGCCGCCCATGGACATCGCGAATCTTTTGAAGGAAAAATTGTCGAGCGACGAGAGCATGAAATCGTTTCATATTGAGGTGGTCGCTCTCGGGTATCTCAATTTTTCGTATACCGAGGAGACGCTCGCGAATATCGTTACGACAATCCGCGAGCAGGGAGTTGAGTACGGTTTTTCAAAGGAGAAAGCGCCGCATCACACGATTCTTCTCGAATACATTTCCGCGAACCCGACTGGACCCCTCCATATCGGGAATGCGCGCGGGGGATTTTTGGGGGACGCGCTCGCGAATATTTTGAAGAAAGCGGGGTACGCTGTCTCGACTGAATACTACGTGAATGACGCGGGGGAGCAGGTGATGAAATTGGGACACAGTGTGCTCAAGGATAGCGAGGCGGTGTACGGAGGGGAATATATAGAGAAACTTGCTATCGGCTATCAGCAATCGGCAGTCGGCAATGAACAGAAAGCCGAAAGCGGAAAGCCGAAAGCCGCGCAAGCAGGTGAGTGGGCGGGGGAAAAAGTTTTGGAGGAATATATCAAGAAAACGATTTCGGAGAAGATGAACATTTCGTTCGATCGGTTTGTGTCGGAAAAGAAGGATATCGTTGAGCTGGGATATATTGATCGGGCGATTGCGTTTTTCAGAGAAAAAAAATTAACGTACGAGGCGGAAGAGGCGCTCTGGCTCAAGACAACCGCTTTCGGTGATGGCAAAGATCGCGTGCTCGTCAAAGCGAACGGTGAAAAAACGTATTTCGCGTCGGACTGTGGATATATTCTTCACAAGAAGGAGCGCGGCTTCGAAAAACTTATCGAAATATGGGGCGCGGATCACCATGGGTATGTTGAGCGGTTTCGGGCGGCGGCGGAGGCATTTGGTTTTACGAAAGAAAACGTGAACTTCATTCTCGTTCAACTGGTGCGATTGGTGAAGGACGGACAAGAAGTGCGCATGAGCAAGCGCGCGGGCAATGTCGTTTCGGTCGATGAACTCCTGGAAACGATTCCGGTTGATGTCGCGCGGTTTTTCTTTCTGATGTACTCCTCCGATACGCATATGAACTTTGATTTGGGGCTCGCGGAAGAGCGATCGCGGAAAAACCCGGTCTTCTATGTTCAATACGCGCACGCGCGGATGGCGAGTATACTGCGGAAGGCAGAAGAAGAATTAGGAATAAAGAATCAGGAATTAGGAATCAAGCAAGAAGAGATCATTCTGAAGAATCAGAAGGAGCTGCTTTTGGTGCGGCACTTGGCGAAGTTTCCGGAGGTAGTTGAGGAGGCGGCGGAGACGCTTACCGTGCATCAATTGCCGCAGTACGCGATTCGTCTCGCCGATTGTTTTCATTCTTTCTACGATGAATGTACGGTGATCGATGTGGAACAAAAAGAAACGACTCGTTCGCGTCTCGCGCTTGTTCGCGCGACGAAAACCGTGCTCGCCGAGACGCTTCGACTCCTCGGCATCTCCGCGCCGGAGCGGATGTGATAGAATGGAGCTATGCTTTTCATCAAAAAACAAACGAGCCTTGACAATCGCGTGGGACGCTTTGCGATCGCGCTTTTCTTTGCCGTGCTTTTCTATTTTCTCTTCGGAATCATCTCGGATATTTCACGAATGTTTGAGTAGTGCGCACCTTTTATTTTATGGGGAACACCACGTTTCTTCTTGTCCGTCATGGGGAGGCGGAGCAGAATGTTTTGAATGTGTTGAGCTCGCTTCCCGAGGTGAAAGAGCGGCATTTGACGGCGCGGGGACGAGAGCAAATCGCCGCTCTCACCGAGCAACTCCGGAAAAATGCCGAGCCGATCGCGGTTATTTTCCACTCGCCTCTTACGCGGACGCGCGAAACGGCGGAGATTCTTGCCGAAAAAACAGGCGCGCCGCTTCGCGAGGACGCGCGGCTTCGGGAGACGGATTTCGGTGTTTTCAGCGGTCGCGACGTGCATATTTTTCATGAGAAGTATCCCAAGAAAACAGATCGCCTCGAAACGGATGGAACGGATGGCGTCGAGGGTTTCGCGCGCGAGCGCGAGCGGCTTCTCGGGTTTTGTCGGGACGCGCTCGGTGAATTCTCCGGGAAAACGGTAGTGGTTGTTTCGCATGCCGATACCATTCAGGTGCTCTACGGCGTTTTGAAACAGCTTTCACTTCAAGAGACATTTTCATCGGCGCACGGCTTTTGTCCAGGCTTTGGTGAAATGATGCGGGTGGAAGTGGAAGGGGTGTAATGAGGAGCGAGTATCGAGCCTCTGGCGAATTGAGAGAAAAAGAAAAGCCCGTCGCGGTTGCAACGGGCGGTGTTTGGTTTTACCTACGAGTGATAGGGCGGGTCTCCACTTTTCCGTTGGGAAGTATGCGGAGGGGAGTGCTACCCTCCTGTCTTGAATCATCGGGGCAATCGGCGGGAATCTCCCTGGAGCCCCTTGTGATACGAACAGGATGAAATTTTTGCGTTTTCTCGGCGTTCGGTGTCAATGCATCACCTCCGTTTGGAACCGGCAAGACAGAATCCCCTTCCTATCCTGCGCTTTCCTTCACGATATTCGCCACGGATGGGCGGGCGATGTCTTCCTTTCATATTTCCGACCATGGGAAAGGCACAGAGAACAATAAGGAGTGGAGAAGGTTTTTTCACTGAGCAGTCTCCTAAAGTTTTGAAAAACAAAAAAATAGCTCCACATCTATTTTTCAGCGTGGACTGGTTGACTATCTTCTTTTTTTATATCGTTGTGGGAACAATCCCCAAAAGGGGAGAATGAGAATTCCTCAGCTCTTCTTCGTTCGCTTTCTTGAATGAGTGCCCGCCTTCTCGCTTGTCTTGCTCCGCCGAGTCCATACATATTCCTCACAAGGTTTCTTGTGACCATGTTGGATGCCTCTTTGTTAAAGAATATTGTCATTTTACAAAATTTTCGAAAGTTGTCCAGAGGCGGCGGGAGGTTGCCCTTTGCGGGAAGATTTGGTATCGTCCGAGTAGCGGCTATGAAGAGGCGATCACCTCGGAGCTTCGGGAAGAACATTCGGTTGGCGCGAAGCCGATCGTATCGGTAGACCCCGACGGGCGAGCCCGTAACAGCGAGAATGAAGCCTCGAAATCGTGTTCGGGGAAAGCAAGGTGGTACCACGTTTCGGTTTCCGGACGTCCTTGGCACACTGTTTTGTGTTGAGGATTTTTTTGTTTCTTTCAATCCTTTTTCTCCCTTTTTACCCATTTTCCCCTTTGTATGATAAAACCGTCCAGAAAACTGTATGGCTATCGCGAACTCCTTGTCTACAAAAAATCGGAGGCGTTGCAGAAGTCGTGTTCGGAATTGACGCACCATTTCCCAAAAACGAAGACGTTGGTGGCGCTTGCCGATCAAATGGACCGTTCGGCTCGTTCGGTGAAACAGAACATTGTCGAGGGGTGGAAGCGGAATTCGAGCAAGGAATACTATGATTTTCTGGGATTCTCGATGGGGGCGAACGCGGAACTGGAGGAGGACTGCGATGATATATGGAAGGGAATGTATCCGGAGCTTTTGGAGATAAAGGGAGTAATGGGAGAAAGGGGTGGAAGGGGATTTAATATTGAGGCTCTGCCGTTTTATCCGCTTGATACACGGTTGCCGGCGGTGATTCAGTTGAAGCTTCGGTGCAAGGAATTGAATTTTTTGTTTGATCGATTGCAGAAGTCGCTTCTTGCAAAAATGAATGAGGAACGGACACTTCCCGCGCGCGATCGGTTCCACCTTCAAGAAGAGAGACGTCGACAAGAGGAGTCGTTTGAAGCGAAACTTCTTCGGGAACAGGGGTTTGTGCGATTGGAGAATGGTCGAGTAGTCTCGGCGGAAGAGCGATAAATCAAAATGATCTTCGCTGAAAAATATTTTTGAAGACAATTGTTTAACATTTTTCCTATGTTCAAAAAAATTGATGCGAAAATGAATTTGCCCAAGATGGAGGAGGAAATTTTGGAGTATTGGGAGCGGGAGAAAGTGTTTGAGCGGTCGGTCGCGGATCGCGAGGGGGCGAAGCGGTATAGTTTCTATGACGGACCGCCCTTTGCGACGGGGACGCCGCACTACGGACATATTGTAGCGAGTGTGATGAAGGATGCCGTGCCGCGGTATTGGACGATGCGCGGGTTTCAGGTGGAACGGAGGTGGGGATGGGATTGCCATGGGCTTCCGATCGAAAACATTGCCGAGAAGGCGCTCGGCATATCGCGCAAGAAAGATATCGAGGCACTTGGCGTTGAAAAGTTCAACGAGTTTTGTCGTTCGACGGTGCTTCAATATGTGGATGAATGGAAGAAAGTGATTCGCCGCGTCGGACGATGGGCGGATATGGAACACGCGTACCGGACGATGGATCGGGATTTTATGGAATCTGTCTGGTGGGTATTCAAAGAACTCTGGGATAAGGGACTTATCTATGAGGGCTATCGTTCGATGCATATTTGCCCGCGGTGTGAGACGACGCTCTCGCAGTCGGAAGTCGCCGAGGGATACAAAGAGGTGAAGGACTTGTCGGTTGTGGCAAAGTTTGAACTCGTTGATGAACCGGGAACATTTGTTCTTGCGTGGACGACGACGCCGTGGACACTGCCAGGGAATGTGGCTTTAGCGGTCGGTGCAGGCATAAAGTATGAAAAATTAAGAATAAAGAAGGACGGAGAAGATATCGGTGTATACATTACTCAAAAAGAATACAGTCAGAACATATTACCAAAAGCTTTGGAGAAAGTTGGTTCAAAAATGAGTTTCTCTGGAGAAGGGGATATTGATGGGGCTGATTTGGTGGGAAAAAAATATCTTCCGCCATTCGATTCATATTTCAAAAATGAAAGCTTGGAAAATCGCGAGAATGGCTGGAAAATATACGCGGCGGAGTTTGTGAATACGGAGGAGGGGACGGGGGTGGTGCATATTGCGCCGGCGTTTGGGGAGGATGATATGGAGCTGGGGAAGAAAGAAAACCTGCCGTTTGTCCAGCATGTGGGTATGGACGGAATTATCAAGGGAGAGGTGAAGGAGTTGGCTGGACTTTCGGTGAAACCTTTGGAAAATCCGCAGGCGACGGATGTTGAAATTATCAAATACTTGGCGAAAAAGAATTTGCTTTTTTCGAAAGAAAAATTCGAGCACAGCTATCCACACTGTTGGCGGTGCGATACGCCGCTTCTTCATTACGCGACGAGCTCATGGTTTGTGAAAGTGTCGGCGATCAAAGAAAGAGCACTCGAGCTCGCGCGAGATATTGAGTGGGTACCGACTCACATCAAGGAGGGGCGCTTCGGCAAATGGCTCGAAGGCGCGCGGGATTGGTCTATCAGTCGCCAGCGATATTGGGCGAGTGTGATGCCGATATGGAAGTGCGAATGCGGCGAGATGAAAGTATTTGGATCGGCGAAAGAATTGGAAGAAGCGAGTGGGGAAAAAATTAATGATCTGCATAAACATGTTGTAGATGCGATTACGGTGTCGTGTGAGAAATGCGGAGGAACGATGCATCGCGTGCCGGATGTGCTCGATACATGGTTTGATTCCGGGTCGATGCCGTATGCGCAAATGCACTACCCGTTCGAAAAAACGGAAAAGTTTGATGCGGGATTTCCGGCGCAGTTTATTGCCGAGGGCGTCGATCAGACTCGCTGTTGGTTCTACTATCTCCATATCATTGCAACCGCTCTCAAGGAGAAGTCGGCGTATCAGCATGTCATTGTAAATGGCATCGTCCTTGCTGAGGATGGCAAGAAAATGTCGAAGAAGCTCAAGAATTATCCCGATCCAATGCTCATGTTTGACAAGTACGGCGCGGATGTCGTGCGGCTCTATCTTCTTTCGTCACCGGTTGTCGCGGCGGAAAACCTGAATTTTTCCGAAAAGGAAGTGTCCGAACTGGAGCGGAATGTTTTCCGAATGCTCTGGAACTCATATTCGTTCTTCGTGATGTACACGAGTATCGATAATTGGGAGCCAAAGAAAGGACAGGAGTCTTCGAAAAATTTGCTTGACCGGTGGATTATTTCGGAACTCCAACTTCTTATCGGGGAAGTAAACGGAGCAATGGAATCTTACGAGCTCAATCGCGCCGCGCGCGCGTTTGCGCCGTTTATCGATCATCTCTCCAATTGGTATATTCGCCGAAGTCGGAAGCGGTTTTGGAAGAATGAAAACGACACCGATAAAGAACAGGCGTATCAGACATTGCGCGACGTCTTGGTAACGCTCTCGAAACTCATGGCGCCCTTCACGCCGTTTCTCGCGGAAGAAATATATCGGAATTTGACCGGTGAGTCGTCGGTGCATTTGGCGGATTTTCCGGTGGCGGATGAGAAGTTGATTGATGAGGTGTTGAATAGAAATATGAAAGCTGTTCGAGAAATTGTGACGATCGGATTGCAGAAACGAGCGGAGGCGAAAATAAAGGTGAGACAACCGCTTGGAGAATCAAGAATTAAGAATCAGGAATTAAGCAAAGATTTCTTGGAGATTATTTGCGAGGAATTGAATATGAAGCGAGTGATAATTGATGCGTCTTTGTCGGAGGATATCGTTCTCGATACTGACATTACTCCCGAACTCCGACTCGAAGGCGAGGCGCGGGAAATCATTCGCGTGATACAAGAAGGACGTAAGAAGGCGGGGTTCAGTGTGGAAGACCGAATAGTGCTCGGATATTCCGGAAAGGAGAATGTTTTCGAAACATTTGGCGAGATGATCGCGAAAGAGGTGCTCGCGACGACATACGGCGCGGGAGAACTGAACGATGCCGAATATTCGGAAGAGGTGAATATTGAAGGAGAGAAGTTTAGTTTTCAGTTGAAACGAGTATAAATGCAACTCTCTTCTACTGCCATTGTTCTCAAGAAGATTGACACGGGCGAGACGGACCGGGTGTATTCGTTTCTGACGTTGGAGTATGGGAAGGTGCGCGCGGTCGCGCGCGGGGTGCGGAAGATGGAGGCGAAACTCGCGGGACAACTCGAAACATTGAATCTCGCGCACCTCTCGGTGATGAAGAGTCGCGGGAAGGGGAATATCGCGGGCGCGATCGCGGAGGCGTACTTTCCGCGTATTCGAGAGAGCGAGGCGTCGCTTCGCGCGGCGATGGAGGGAGTCTCACTGGTTGATCGGCTGACCGAAGAAGATGAGGCGGACCGCGAACTCTTCGAGCTTCTTCTGGAGTTTCTCCGGTCGCTTGAAATCGTGAGCGCGCTTCCGCGACTTGACGCGCGCGAAGAGGCGCGGTTTCTGGAGAAAATATTCCTTTTGTCGCAAGGATTTTCTTGGAAGCTTTTGGCGCGACTCGGCTATTCGGTTGAAGCGCGCGTGTGCGTCGGAGGGCGAGAAGCGCTTCCCAAAAATGAGCGGTATTTTTTTAGCCCCGACTTGGGCGGCATTGTCTGCGCGAAACATCGAGAGAGGGCAATGGTCGCGCTTTCTCTCGGCGAGAACGCGGTGAAGTCCTTGCGTCTCATCTTTGCCAATTCGCTCGCGTCGCTCCCCAAACTTTCCATTGATCGCGACGTTATACTCTCGCTTCGTCGCGCGCTCAAAAGTTTCCTTGATTGGATAGGGTGAGAGATGAGAGAGTAGTTGGTAGCGAGTAGTCAGTATCCAAAAAGACAAATTGTGATTGCTTTGTGAGAAACGCTTATTGTTTGCCGCTAAATACTGTCTACTTTCTCGTGGTACAATAGCGGTGTGGAAAGGCAAGAGCAAAAACACAATGTATCCTTTCGAAACAGTCGCGGATTTTCCGTCGTTGAGGTGATGCTCGGGACGGCGCTTTTTGTCATCTTCTCGTCCGGCGTAATCGCGCTTCTTCTGCAGGGGCTCGAGATGGATCGGCTCGCCGAAGAAGAAGCGATCGCGGCGCAGTACGCGAGTGAGGGCATCGAGGCGCTTCGCTCGGTGAAGAATCAATCGTTCGCGCTTCTTTCGACAACGCCGAGCGCGGGTATCGATCGTGTGGGAGCGGGCGGCACGTGGGCGGTATCGGGAGTTTCGACATCGTATGGGAAATACGTGCGGACGGTTTCGATCGCGCCGGTTGCTCGCGATGGGAGCGGCACTATTGTTGCAAGCGGCGGGACGCTTGATTCTTTGAGCCGGAAAATTACGTCGACGGTCGTGTGGCCGGTTACCTCGGCGCGAACGAATACGATTTCCTACACTTCATACCTGACCGATTGGAAAAAGCCCTTGGTGCCGAGGCGCGGTATGCTTGTCTACGCGGATGGCGGAACGACGACGGACGCGATGCGCTACCGACTCCTCGACGGCGATGCCGGCACATGGAGCGCCGTCTCGTCCGTTGCCGATATTGACGGCGCGACGACCAATCGCGTCGCGCGCGCGATGAGTCTCTTCGCCTCTTCGACGCGGAATGAAAAAATTCTTCTCTCTCGCCATTCAAATGGCACGACGCAGTATATCTACGGACAAGTGTGGGATGGAAACTCTTGGAGCGATGTTCAACTCCTGGCAAACTGGAACAATAACACGTTTCTCGACGCGCAGAATTTTGACGGGACGTATCTCGCAAATGGTGATTTTCTCGCGGTTGTGAGTGATAACACGACGACGCCGAAGTCTCGCGTATGGAACGGAACATCGTGGTCGGGGCAAGTGTCGCTTCGGGCGCTTTCGGGTATTCCTTCCATTGTCACGCTTCGCGCGCGTCCCGGGACGAGTGAGGCGATGGCGGCATTCTTCGATCAGGCAAGCGATACGCGAACGGAGTATTTCAGTGGCGGCGCCTACCAGACGGCGAGCTGGACGCTTCACGGCGCGCACGCGACGGCCGCGCCCTCGACGGCGTTTCACCGGGTGGATTTTGTCTGGAGCGCGATCGATCCCCTTCGTGGGGCTCTCGTCTATGCCGACGGAACGACCGATCGCGGAATCACTACGAAAGTATTTACGGCGAACGGCTCCGGGGGTGGCGCGTGGAGCGCGGCGGCGAACGCGCCCAATCAAGGTGTAGGCTCGACGCGACTCGGTCCCTCGGCAGTAGTCGCGAGTCCCGCTTCGGCGATTTTTCTCTCGTGCGATAAGGATACACAAAACGATATTTATTGCTTTCGCGCCGACGCGACGCCTACTTGGACAACGCCAACCAATAACATTCTGACGACAACAAGTAGTACTGGAGCGGAGAGGAGCTTCCACATTGCCTATGAGAGTGCTTCCGGCGACGGACTCGCGGTTGTGAGTGACAATACGAGTATTCCGAAACTGCGGAAATATACCGCGGCAACGAACGCGTTTGACGCGTCGGCAACGTCACTTCCGGCACTCTCCGGTGTCGCGCGCGCGATTCGTCTTGTGCCGAGTGTCGGGAGCGATGAAATTCTCTTGGTGATGGCGGACGCGAATCGGCGCGTCTCGACGCAACTCTGGGATGGCTCGGCGCCGGTCGGGTCGGGGGCGCTTGGGTTTACGACGCATGGAACAAGCGGGGTGTCGGCGACGGCGATGTGGTTTGATTTCGCGTGGGACAATCTCTGAAAATTTTAAATTCCAAATGTTAAATGATAAAAGATAAAGAAATTTTGAAATTTGAAAATTATTTTGAAATTTTGTTTTTGTAATTTGGAATTTTGTATGAAATACAAGGCAAAAGCGTTTACTTTGATTGAAGTGTTGCTCTATGTCGGTATTGCCGGGATGGTGTTGGTGTCCTTGGCGGGATTTGGATGGAATATGATCGGGATCGGCGTGAAGGGAAACACACATCACGACGCGGTATCGAATATTCGATTTGCGGGAGAGAGGCTCTCATTCTTTATCCGCGAGGCGACGGATATCGATGTCGCCAATTCCAATTTTGGCGTGAACCTCGCGGCGACTCCCGGATCAAGGGTGACGCTTCGCGGTGTCGCGCCCAATGATCCGATTGTTATCGACGTGTCGAGTGGCACGCTCCGCGTGGCACAAGGCGTTTCGGCGCCGGTCGCGCTCACGTCCTCCACTGTTGTCGTGAGTTCGATTCTCTTCACCAATGCCTCTTCTCTTGATAACAAAACAAAAAATATCGGCTTTGAACTCCAGCTCGAAACAATATCGGGGAGCAATCGTTTCGAATACGCGAGTGATACCGCTCTTCGATCATCGGCGGAAATCCGATCGAACTCACTCTAAATTGTTTCCTTATTTTCGTCCCTGCTTCCTTGGGAGTTGCCTTGACCAAGAAAAAGATTTTTTCTCACACGCTCCTCCCGGGCTCGGAGCGAAGTTTCGAAAAATTCTTTTTCTTAGTCTCGGCGTGCATGATAGTGGTCTTCAGAGTAATGTAGTTAACCTATGTCATCATTCAACGGTTTTGTCGTTATTTCTACGGTTTTTGTGCTCCTTGCGGTGTCGCTTATGCTCGGGGTGACGATGACGATTTTGTCGGTAAGCGACGCGCAGACATCGTATGCGCTTTCGGAAGGCGGATCGGCGCGGGTACTCCTTGACGGGTGTGTCGAGGATACGCTTCTTTTTTCCCGCGCGAGCGCGTCCTATGCCGGCGGGACGGTGTCGCGACCGGACGGATCGTGCACGGTTTCGCTTTCGAAGGCGGGCAATCGTTGGACGGCGACGGTGCGGACAAGTGGAGAGTACGATCACGCGGCGAGCGTTGTCTTCGATCGGACCGGCGCGGGCGTCAAGCTGGTGAGTTGGCACGCGATTCCGTAATGCGACGGGTCGGTGGTGAATGCGGGAAGTGAAGTATGGTGTATACTGAATACATACGTTTCTCAGTTTCCGATTTTTCATCTCACGGCTCATACTATTTTCTCTATGTTGAATACCAAGGAGGTGCTTTTCATAACGTCGAGCGCCGTGAAAGGATTTTCGGTTCACGGGGATGAAGCGAAGGAATTGGTGAGTCTCTCGTGGACGCCGGAGACAATCGGGCGCGTTTTGGAGACGGCGCGATCGGCGATGGGGCGAAGCGTGCGACTCTTGATGGGGGAGCCCTTCGCGTATGTGGCGACGCTTTTTGTGTCGGAACAAGAAAAGGAAGTATTCGCTTCCTTGGAAAAGGAACGCGAAGCGGTCTTTCAGCTTGCCGGCAAACTTGTTCCCGAAGAACTGGAAAAAACCACCTGGGACTATCGGGAAGTCTCCTTGCCGGCGGCTTCTTTGGGGCGACCGGTCGAGGTGGTGGCGGTCATCGCTTCGTTCGCGCGAATTGTCGTGCCGGCGGTGAAATCTGCCGGATTTCGCGTCCTCGAGGCGCTTCCCGAATCGTGCGCGATCGCTTCTTTGTTTGCCGATCGGAAAGAGGCAATCCTTGTCGTCTGCAAAAGCGATGGGATTTTTGTCGCTGGAGTGATCGGCGGCATAGTGCTTTCGAGTGTGACATCCTTAGGAGTGGTAAATTTCGAGGCGGTGGAGAATGTGCGGCGTTTTGTTGAACATCGATTTGCCTTGTCGATAAAAACAATCGTGTTTGTTGGCGATTTTTCGGAACGGGAGCTTTCCGATTTTGAACGGGAGAAGGCGGAGTCAGTCGGACTTTCACTGGAGTTTTCCAAGAAAACAGCTCTGCTCGGGTGCGCGGAGAAGCGCGATATTTCCGGGGACGATCGTTCGGTGCTCTCAATCAAGCTCGACGTTCCGGAAATTTCGACGGTCGCGTCGGATGATGCTGTAACCGCGTCGGAAGAAATGGAAGCGGCTGAGGATCGGTTTCGTCCGCATACACTTGATGAACGACCGGCTTCGGATCGGTCTGGAGATGTTACGGGAAAGGTTGGAGGTACTCATCGGGTTTCACGAAAAACGTGGACGTTGGCTGCTTCGTTTCTCGTGGTGTTGACCTGCGGCGTTGCCGCCATAGGATTGCTGAAGAAAGGGCAAGAGAGGGAAAAAGAGACTTCGGATCGCGCGCGTCAGTTGGAAACGAGTGTCCCGCCGGATGTGTCTCCTGTCAATTCGATTCCGGAGAAAGCGGTTGAAACGGTTCCGGCGCCATCCGAAGAGCCGGTTGCTTTCAATCGAGCGAGTTTTCGCATCGCCATCGAAAACGCAAGTGGCGTCGCGGGGGCGGCGGGGCGATTGCAAGAGATCCTGACGAAAGAGGAGTTTGTCGTGATACGCGTCGGAAACGCCGAGTCAAAAGAAATCGCGCCGTCGGTTCGAGCGAAAGCGTCGGTGCCGGACGCTTTTGTGGATGAGCTCATCTCCGTTTCTGGTCTCGAGGCTTCGCTTGATCGACGCGTCGAAACTTTGGAAGCATCCGAAGCGGACGTGACGATAGTGATCGGGAAGAAGTAATGCTATGTTTTAGCCACTGCTCTTTTGAAAGTCGCCTCGACCAAGAAAAAGATTTTTTCTCACACACTCCTCCCGGGCTCGGAGCGAAGTTTCGAAAAATTCTTTTTTGCGGTCTCGGCGTGCAGGGGCATGGCTTCAGGATAATTTGGTATAACAACGAATTTATACTATGCGACAGAAAGCGTTTACGTTAATAGAAATTTTGCTCGTGATCGGGATGATCGCGGTCCTGGCGACGGTCGTGTTTGTCGCGCTTGATCCGGCGAAACGATTTCAGGATACGCGAAACGCCAAGCGTTCGACCGACGCGCAGTCGATCCTCTCGGCGATTCAAACCTCCATTATCGATACGCAAGGGACACTGCCTTCGGGCATTACTACGGTTGAGAAGCAGGTTGGTACGGCGGCGACCGGATGCGCGATCGCGACCGGCGGATGCAGCGTTGTCGGCGCGACCGATTGCGTCAATCTCTCGGTGACGCTCGCGAAATATCTCAAAACGATCCCGCAAGATCCGAGCGGCGGCACGCAGGCGCTCACGCGGTACTCGGTCGCGGTAGACGCAAACGGCATCGTGACCGTGAAGGCGTGCGGCGCCGAAGGCGGCGCGATCATTTCCGCATCGCGTTGACAATTTTTTTCAAAGATGTGGTATAATGAAAGCATGTTTTTTTGCATTTCTTTACTCGATAAAAATAAAACGATATGGGATAACTTTTGATTCGGATTTTTTCCCGCGATGCGCGGGTGCTGTCGGTATCGTATCGAAGGAATCTTTATTTTATTAAATAGTAAAAGAAAAATCATATGAAACAGCAGAAAGGATTCACACTTATGGAAATTCTCTTGGTCATTGGACTGCTCGCGGTCCTCGCGGTCGTGGTCTTTGTGGCGCTCGATCCGGCGAAACGATTCCAGGATACGCGAAACGCGCGACGAACGACGGATATTCAAAACATTCTCTCAGCGGTGCATACGTATGTGAATGACATGAAGGGGACATTCCCGGCGGCGGTTCCGGCGGTTGAGACGCAAATCGGAACGGATACGACCGGATGCGCCATTGCAACGGGTGGATGCGCGGCGACCGCAGCATCGTGCGTTGATCTTGGGACGGCGCTCGGGAGTTATCTGAAGAGCATTCCGGTCGATCCAAACGGTACGGCGGGAAAGACCGGGTATACCATTGTTCGCGACACGAACAATATGGTGACCGTGCGCGCCTGCAATGCCGAAGGCGGTATGACGATTTTGACCAGCCGGTAAAGGTTTTTGTGTAAAGAAAAAAAGCGACTTCGTTTCATAGCGAGGTCGCTTTTATGTTGACGAAAGTTTTTTTTGGTGATATTAAGGAGGCGCTCCTTTACAACTCGATATTTCCTGAGTGACCAAGGAACGAACCATATCCTATCCTCATTCCATATTGTCACAAGGAGTTAATGATGAGAACGAGAGATTTACCGATCTTTGTTCGGGAATTTTTGACTGAGTGGTTTCCGACCGCTGAGGATGCCATTTGGAAACAATGGGTAGATCGCGGACCGAGAGCGAGGGAACAGAGTGACCTCGTCGGACTTTTGACTTCGGACGTGCGCGACTCCTTCAAACGAAGAGCGCTGTACCTGCTTGTTGTGCCTTCGAAGAAGTTCAATCCGATTTACTGGAAGAAGGAAGAAATAGGGGGGTTTTACGGTGAAAAAGGATTTCTTGATGCTCTCCCGAGTCTTTCTTTTGATCTCCTCCTCTATGTAGCCGGACTCGTATCGGGCTTTTGCTTGAGACTGAAAAAGCTACATAACGATCGATCGAGTTCGGGCGAATGGCATGATGCCTTGAGTTTCTACAGCTGCTGTATTTTGAAGCTCCTTTCGCTTCTCCCAATGGAAAAGAGCGAGGAACTTTTTCTGCTGTATTCTCTTCGGAGTATTTCAACAAGTTCTGACAGGGGAGGTGCTTCCGCATATACTCCTTTCGGACTTCTTTTGTATTCGAAAGAAGTTGGCGAATATTGGAAGGTAAGGGCGGATTCGATGATGTGGGAAATTATTCGAAGTGAACTGGCGGGGAAATCAAAGCCAAGAGAACAGTGGGAGGATGCCCTTTCTTGCTATGCGCGTATTGTCGAGGCATACCTGTGGAATGATTCTCCCTATTCCGTGGAGCTGTTCGAGAGTCAAATAGACTTTCTTCTGAGGCACCACAGCACTATCTGTCCCTTGATTATCGGGTATAGATTGCCGAAGATGTTTGATGTTCTTTCCGGTGACAAGAGAAAAGATTTGCGGCATCGCATTGCGCGAGCGTCAATTCTTGAATATGAGGAGGATGACTGGCGGAGATTTTCTGTCAGAAACGAAATTGATATTCGGACAGCGAATCGAGTGATGAGGGAATATCCGGATGACGTGGAACTCGTCGATTGCTTGCGCTTTTGTGTAAAGAGTTACAAGCGACGAGTTATGGAAGACGCCCGGCGAGAGGCTGAAAAGAAAAAGCGAGAAGAGGATATTCTCGCGCAAATGAAGTGATCTAATGACCCCGCTAGCAGGAATCTGGCGGGGGCGTTTTTTTCTTGCCCCCCAATCTATTTCGATATATACTGCGGGGACGATTTTCTTTTTTTGAGAACACTTTTATGGAACGGAAAAAATTGTTTGAACAGATAGAAGCGAAGCGCGGGTCGCGAGTCGTCGCGTATGTGACGAGTGATCGGCAGGGGCCGGTCAATGCGCGGGTCGCGATGGATATCATTCCGATTGTCAGTAAGCAACTGCGCGCGATCGGGAAGGCGAAGCGGATTGATCTCGTGCTCTACAGCGCGGGCGGCGACACTATGGTGCCATGGCGTCTCGTCTCGATGATTCGCGAGTACGGTGAAAAGTTCTCAGTCATCGTGCCGTACAAGGCGCACTCTGCGGCGACCATGATCGCGCTCGGCGCCGATGAAATCGTGATGAGCGATATGAGCGAGCTCTCGCCGATCGACCCTTCGACGTCCAACTTTTTCAATCTCGCCGATCCCAAGAATCCCGAGGGGCGCATCCAAATTTCGGTCGAAGAAGTGATGAGCTATTTTGATCTCGCCAAGAATAAATTCGGTGTGAAAAGTGACGAGAAGCTCGCCGATATTTTTATGAAATTTATGGAGGCGACGCCTCCCATTCACCCGCTTGCTCTTGGCAATGTGAATCGGACGCACAATCTTATCAAAGTGCTCGCCGGGAGACTTCTCTCGAGTCACGCGCGCCCCATGACGAAAGAAAAAATTGCGAGTATTATCGAGCACTTTACCGAGAAGCTCTACTCGCACCAGTACTATATCGGCCGCAAAGAAGCGCGCGAGGACTTGGGCGTCTCGACCATCGTCGACGCCGATCCCCAGCTTGCCGAGATGCTCTCCGCGATCTATGAGTCCTACGATACCGATATGCGCCTCACCGAACCGTGGAATCCAGAAACGGAAATAGACGGGCGAAGCGAGAGTAAACGCGATTACAAAATCGCCTTTGTCGAATCCACCCAATCATCCCACTTCTTCGGACTCTCGATGGAATTCAAGAAACTCCAACAACTCGTCCCCCAACAAACCCCCAGCGGCGTAGTGAATGTTCAGCAAGAACAGATCGTCTGGCGCATCACGGGACAAGGGTGGAGGTAGATTTCTGCACAATTAAATAATTTTTTCACACAACGTTATGGCGGAAGAAAAAGGCAATGCAGTGGGGTGGTTTGAGATTCCTGTGACCGACATGGGGCGGGCGGTGAAGTTCTATGAGACGGTCTTGGAGATGAAGCTTGAGCGACACATGGTGGGAGAAATCGATATGGCGTGGTTTCCGATGGTGGACGGGAAGGGGGCGGCGGGCTCGCTCGTCGCGCATGCGGAGTGGTACAAACCGTCGCAGGATGGCACACTCGTATATTTCACGGCGTATTCGGGCGATCTCGAGAATGAACTCGGTCGGGTCGAAGCGGCGGGCGGAAAAATCCTGGTGCCAAAGAAGTCGATCGGTGAATATGGTTTCATGGCGGTTGTCCTCGACACCGAAGGAAACCGCGTCGCGCTTCATTCGAAGATTTGATCTCTTGTTGAGGCGCTTGAAAAGTAAAGAGAAACCCTTCGAAGTAAAAAGCCCCTCGCCGGAATCCGGGAGGGGCTTTGAAATTAGGAGGTTCTTCTGCAAGTGTGCTGAGGCGGATATTTTTTATTTTTGGAATTTTCAGAAGTGGAAGCGAAATTGCAGGAGCGCCGAGTCTCCCGATGCCTTGATGCGAAGGTTCATGTTTTTGTTGAACTGATACGAGAGCGATGGTCGGCTATTTGCGTAGGTGGTGAGGTTCAAGTTTCCGAATCGTAGTATGCCTATTGGTTGCGCGATTTCAGCAAATGGAGGGGGTTCCTCCTCCGGAAATGCGAATGCGGAGGGAAAAGTGTCACCAGATGGCTGGCGAAAATTTTTTTCCGTAACAAGGAATGCGGCAACGCTCTCGGAGAGAGATTCGGCAAGCGATATGTGCGGAAATACGCAAAGAACGAGGGCGCAAGTAATGGCGAGAGTCTTGAGTGTGCGTGAGAGAGTCACGAACTTTTCCTCTTGGTTGAATTGGGAAGAATACTGCAATCAACGATAGGAGAGTAACGCTTCCTTGTCAACGAATAATTGACTTCTCTTTCATTTTCGATAATACTGGAAACAAGGGAAAAAGTTTGAAATGACACCTGCCTTTGTGGCGGAGGGTTTTTGTTTGTACTGCGGGAAGATATATTTGAAGCGTATGCATATCTCGATTGCGGCGGAAGAAATGTTTCGCTTGGGGAATTTTCCGATGACGAATACGTTCATCCTGACGCTTATCGTGAGTGTCGGGTTGGTATTGTTTTCGGCGGTGTTTTTCGGGAAACTCTCGGCGGTGCCGGGGAGGGTGCAGTCGGCGGTCGAGGCGATATTCGAAGCGCTGTGGAAACTGGTGGTCGATGTTGCCGGAAGTGAATCGCTTGCTCGGAAGTTTTTCCCGTTTATCGCGACCATCTTTTTTTTCGTGCTTTTCTCGAATTGGTCGGGACTCGTGCCGGGATTCGGAACGGTCGGGCTTCCGGGGCATGACGGTCACTCGATTATTCCCTTTATCCGGAGTCCGTCAGCGGATCTCAATATGACGCTCGCGATTTCCCTTCTTGCGGTTTTTATGGTGCAGTTTATGGGGATTGCCACGATCGGCGCGGTCAAGTATGCGAAGAAGTTTTTTGTGAGCCCTCTTGTGAAGCCGTACGGTGTGGGAACCTTTATGGGTGTCCTCGAACTTATGGGGGAGGTGACGCGTGTGGTATCGTTTTCGTTTCGGCTTTTCGGCAACATCTTCGCGGGCGAGGTGCTCCTCATCGTTATCTTGAATCTCGTGCCATATGTAGTGCCGCTTCCGTTTCTCTTTCTCGAAGTTTTCGTCGGGGTGGTGCAGGCGGCGGTATTCTCCATATTGACCTTGGTGTTTCTGAAGATGGCGACTCTTGAACCGGAACATACTTAGGCACGGCTTCCGTATTTGGCACATTTCTTCGTTGCAACCTCCGATGCTCGACGCTGTATGTTTACATACAGTTTACTCCGCTTCTCGTTTGCGCCTCGAAATGTACTCAAATACGAAAGCCGTGAGGGTGTTTGTATACAATTAATATTTTTAAGAAAATTATATGGAAGAGGCAACAGTGGCGGCGGAAGCCGTGGCGGCGGGAGCGGATGGACTCAAGTATGTGGGAGCGGCCTTGGCGATCGGCCTTGGCGCCTTGGGTACGGGTCTCGGTATGGGTATTTTCTTTAGCAAGGTGATGGAGACTTTGGGGCGGAATCCGGAAGCGGGTCCCAAAATTCAGGTGCCGATGTTCTTGGGTATTGCCTTCACGGAGGCGATCGCGATTTACGCGTTGGTAGTCGCGCTCATCATCCTCTTCAGCTAACTATGGAAGTTTTGGCAAAACTTGGTGTTGATTGGAAATTGCTCCTTGCGCAGGTGGTGAACTTTTTGATTCTCCTGTGGGTGTTGCGGCGGTTTGCGTACCGACCAATGCTTCAGTTTCTCGACGATCGGTCGAAGAAAATAGAAGCGGGACTGCGTGACGCGAAACTTGCGAGTGAGAAGCTCTCCGAAATGGAGCGGAAGGAGCGAGAGGTGCTCGAAGCGGCGAAAAAAGAATCCGGCGCGATCGTCGCGCGCGCCAAGGAGTCGGCGGAAAAGATGAGCGAAAAAATCATAGCCGAATCTCGCGAGGAGGCGACGCGCATTCTGACCGAAGCGCGGAAGAAAATAGAGAACGAGCGCGAGAGCCTCCGAACCGAAATGAAGCAAGAGCTCGCCGGACTCGTCCTCCTCGCGACCGAGAAAGTCCTCGGCGAAAAAATGAAAGACGTGAAGGATGAAGCGTTGGTTCGCGAGGCGGTGGGGAAACTTTGATTTATGCGTATCACAGCACGACAGTACGCGGAGGGGTTGTATGAATCGGTGAAGAATGCCGAGGCTTTGAATCGCCCCGCGCTTATCGATCGATTTCTCGAGCTTATGACGCGCGATCGGCGGCGACGGGATATTCCGCTTGTTTTCCGTCGTATCGAGCGAATCGCCGAGCGCGAAGCGGGAGCAAAACGAGTGGAGATTGTTTCTTCGAAGACGCTTTCGGAAGCATCGCTTCACGCGATAGAGCGAGAGGGGAAGAAGATTTTCGGAGAAGAGAAAATTCTTTTTCAACAAAAAATACGATCGGGACTTTTGGGGGGCGCGAAGTTTCAAACGGAAAACGAGACATTTGACGCGAGTATCGGCGGACGCCTCCGACAGCTTAAGCAATTTCTTGAGAAGAGCCTATGACCCAAAATTTAATCGTGGAGGAAATCCGCAAGCGGATCGAACAATTTCAAGGAACGACGAAGCACGAAGAGACCGGCGCCGTGCTCGAAGTGGGTGACGGAGTTGCGCGCGTTTCGGGTTTGGCGAATGTAGCGGCGGGAGAAATGGTGGAATTTGAAAACGGCGTGATGGGGGTCGCGCTCAACCTCGAAGAAGATATGGTGGGAATCATTCTCTTGGGTGAAGCTGGTGATCTCAAGGAGGGGAGTGCGGTCAAAGCGACGGGAAAAATCCTCTCGGTTCCGGCGGGAAAGAACGTGATCGGGCGTGTGGTGAATACGCTCGGGGTGCCGATTGACGGCAAGGGCGAGATCAAAGCGGAAACATTCCGACCGATTGAGCGCGTGGCGCCCGGGGTGATGACGCGCGAGTCGGTCAAACAGCCTTTGCAGACCGGCATCAAAGCGATTGACGCGCTCATTCCGATCGGTCGCGGACAGCGCGAACTCATTATCGGCGATCGCCAGACAGGGAAGACCGCGGTAGCGATCGATACGATTCTTAATCAAAAAGGACAGAATGTCATTTGTTTCTATGTCGCGATCGGACAGAAGGAATCGAAGATTGCGCGTATCGTCTCCGAGCTCGAGAAGGGCGGCGCCTTGGCGTATACAACCGTCGTGGTGGCAGGCGCTTCGGATCCGGCGGCGCTCTCCTTCCTCGCACCCTATGCGGGGTGCGCGATGGGGGAGCACTTTATGGAAGAAGGGAAAGATGTTCTGGTTGTGTATGACGATCTCTCCAAACACGCCGCGGCGTATCGGCAAATCTCGCTCATTCTTCGCCGACCGCCGGGACGCGAGGCCTATCCGGGCGACGTGTTCTACCTTCACTCGCGACTTTTGGAGCGAAGCGCCAAGCTCTCCAAAGAATTGGGTGGCGGATCGCTCACAGCACTCCCCATTATTGAAACCCAAGCCGGCGATGTGTCGGCGTATATTCCGACCAATGTGATTTCCATCACCGACGGGCAGATTTATCTCGAGTCGGATTTGTTCTACAAGGGAATTCGACCGGCGCTCAATGTGGGACTCTCGGTCTCGCGCGTGGGAAGCTCGGCGCAGATTAAAGCGATGAAGCAGGTTGCCGGGACACTCCGTCTCGACCTTGCGCAATTCCGCGAGCTCGAAGCTTTCGCGCAGTTCGGGTCCGACCTCGACGAGAAGACGCGCGAGCAGATCGAACGGGGGAAGCGCGGAGTGGAAGTGTTGAAACAAAAACAATACGCGCCGCTCTCGGTCGAGAAAGAAGTCGCTGTTTTGTATGCGCTTACGCGCGGACATCTTGATGATGTGGCGGTCGAAAAAATCGGCGAGTGGGAAGAAAAGTTCCTCGAATACATCGATACGAACGGTGAAGATTTTGTCTCAATGCTCCGGAACAAGAAGACAATTGATGAGGAGGTGGAAGCAATGCTCAAGAAACATATTGAGACGTTTAAGAAAAGTTTTGCGGTGTAAAAATTAAGAAAAAAATATGGAAATTCAACGAGAGAAAGGTAAGAAAAACTATGTAGCTATTTTTAGTAGTTTGCTTACAGTAAATCTACTGTTAAATATTTTTGGCATAGCAATAGAGTCAAAGTGGATTATTGTTCCGGAATATATACCCTCTCTTCTTAACTTGTTTATAATCGTTGTTTTGATTCTATGGGTGAAATATCTGAATGATCTTTGGAGGGCAATGGGTAAGAAGTATGGATGGGCTATTGGAATTCTCTTGTTTGCTCCTGGAATGGGATTGTTTATAGTTTATGCAATTGCAATAAGTGTTGCTGATAGATATAAAAAGGGAGAAGAATTTCCAAAGCAGCTTGAACTAGGATTCAAAAAGAGAAAAAGCGAACCATCCTCGTCAGAGTCCCCGAGGGGACTTTGATGGGAATTGGAAGGTAGCTACCTTTAATCGTCAGAGTCCTCTTTGAGAGACTCTGACGGGGATTGAAGATTTGAAATTTATTTGGAATTTGGAGTTTGTCATTTGGAATTTTTACGGTATGCCTGGAACTCGTGAAATTCGGCGGCGGATCAAGAGCGTGAAGAATACGGGGAAAATCACGCGCGCGATGGAGATGATTTCGTCGGTCAAAATGCGCAAAGCCGCCGCGGGCGTCCTCGCTCTTCGCCCCTACGCGAAGAGCACGTGGAATGTGCTCCGCGCGGTGTCTTCCGCGCGGGATGTGCGGGAGAAATTGCCACTTTTTGCGGAGCGACCGCGTGCCAAGCAACTTTTTGTCGTTGTGACATCGAACCGCGGACTCTGCGGGTCGTTCAATACACAGATGTTTCGGCGGCTTCGCACGGATATCGAAGTGTTGCGCGCGGAACATCCGGATGTCGCGCTCGAATTTGTTTCTCTTGGAAAGAAAGGCGATTCGGGACTGCGGTTTTTGAAAGGCGACATCGTTGCGTCGTTTCCGGAAGCGATCGCTAATCCGTCCGCCTCTGAAATCCGTTCGATTGCGAAGTTTCTCTTCGATGGATTTGAGGCGGGGCGGTGGGATCATATTTCCCTCGCCTACACGGACTTTGTGTCGGCGCTCGCGCAGAAGCCGCGCGTCCACCAAATTCTCCCGTTCTTCGAACACGATGCCGAAGAGCAACTTGCCGAAATGGGAGATGGAAACGACGCTGCCGAATCGAAGCAGATACTTTCCGCGGAATATTGCATAGAGCCGGCGCCAGAAGGAGTTTTGCGAATGCTTCTCTTCCGTCTCGTCGAGACGCAACTTCTTCACGCCATTCTCGAATCGAATGCCTCCCAAGAAGCCGCGCGTATGGTCGCGATGCACAGCGCGACCGATGCCGCGAAAGATATGACTGACAGTTTCACGCTTCTCTACAATCAACTCCGCCAGGCGAAAGTGACGCAAGAGATTGCGGAATTGTCGGCAGGGATGGCGGCGGTGACGTAGCGATGTAACTTCTGACAAACAACGAACAATAAACAACTTACAGTGGAGAGTCAGGGATGAGGGAGTTTTTGTTTGGTCTCAAAACCATCATTCGGGATTTCAGGAAGCGCTTCTGAAGTTTCGACTGGTTGTTTTGAGGATTAGCCTTTTTTTCCTGTTCCTCATTTCCTATTCCTTATTCTTAATTCTCGTACTCTTATGAACGGAACTCTCTTGCAGGTGATCGGGCCGGTGGTGGATGTGGAATTTCCCGAGGGGGAATTGCCGAAGATTTTGGACGCGGTCGTTGTGGCATTGCCCGATGGCGGCGAATTGGTGGCGGAGGTACATCAGCATTTGGGAGGAAACCGCGTGCGGACGGTCGCGATGGGACCGACCGAAGGGATTCGGCGTGGGATGGAGGTGAAAGCGACGGGAGCGCCAATCGCGGTCCCTGTCGGGTCGGACGTCTTGGGACGGATGTTTGATGTATTGGGGAAGCCTATTGATCAGAAACCGGCTTTGAAAAACGCGAAGTCGCGTTCGATTCACCGGAAGGCGCCGAAATTTTCGGAGCAGGAGACGGAGGCGAAGGTGTTTGAGACGGGTATCAAGTCGATCGATCTCGTGTGTCCTTTTATGAAAGGCGGCAAGGTGGGACTCTTCGGCGGGGCGGGCGTCGGGAAGACGGTGGTCATTCAGGAACTTATCCGGAATATCGCGCAGGAGCACGGTGGGTATTCGGTCTTTGCCGGCGTGGGCGAGCGGACGCGTGAGGGGAATGACCTCTACCATGAAATGGAAGAGTCGGGCGTTTTGGCGAAAACCGCGCTCGTCTTCGGGCAGATGAATGAGCCGCCGGGCGCGCGACAGCGAGTGGCGCTCTCCGCGCTCACGATGGCGGAGTATTTTCGTGACGATGAGAAGAAGGATGTGCTCCTTTTTATCGATAATATTTTCCGTTTCACGCAGGCAGGCTCGGAAGTGTCGGCGCTTTTGGGACGGATTCCATCGGCGGTGGGGTATCAGCCGACCCTTGCGGAAGAAATGGGGACACTGCAGGAGCGGATCACCTCGACCCGGAACGGTTCGATCACGTCCGTACAGGCGGTTTATGTGCCGGCGGACGATCTCACGGATCCGGCGCCCGCGACGACCTTCGGGCACCTCGACTCGACCGTGGTGCTTTCGCGCGCGCTTTCCGAGCTCGGTATCTATCCGGCGGTGGATCCTCTGGACTCGAGCTCGACCATTCTCGATCCCAATATCGTGGGCGAACGACACTACACGGTTGCGAGAAATGTTCAAAAAGTTTTGCAACGCTATAAAGATTTGCAGGACATCATCGCGATTCTCGGTATGGAAGAACTGACCGAGAATGACAAGTTGACCGTGATGCGCGCGAGAAAAATTCAGAAATTTCTCTCGCAGCCGTTCTTCGTTGCTGAGCAATTCACTGGGAAGCCGGGCAAATACGTGCGTCTCGACGATACCGTTTCCGGCTTCGAAAAAATTCTCTCCGGCGAACTCGACGCCGTTCCCGAACAGGACTTCTATATGAAAGGGAGTATTGATGAAGTGCTTGCGAGTACAAAATAGTTTCTCTGAAAAGTATGAAGCCTATAAAATTTTCACTCGTGACGCCGGAACGCAAGCTCCTTGAGGAAGAAGTGATGCAGGCGACGCTCCCGACCGAGGCGGGGGAGGTGACGATACTGCCGGATCATATTCCGTACATTGCAACGCTGAAACCCGGCGAGATTCTTACCAAGAATGCCAAGGGCGAGACGCGGAGTTTCGTTGTTTCGGGTGGCTTCGTCGAATTTCACGACAATACAATCTCGATTCTCGCGGACGCGGCGGAGCGCGCCGACGAAATCGACCCCGAACGCGCGAGGGCGGCCGAAGCGCGCGCGCGGGAAATTCGCGAGAAGAAGCTCGACGTCTCCGCCGAAGAACAAGCGCTCGCGGTCGCCGCCTTGGAACGCGCCTGGGCGCGCCTTCATGTCGCCAAGAAACACCACAGTCGCAGTGGCGCGCATCCGGAAACGAGCGAATAGCTGAGCTTATTTTTCAGAACGCTGTTTCTGTACATCTTGAATCTTTCAACTTTTCACGATCGTGAAAAGTTGAAAGATTTTTTTGTTCTCTCTATGACGCTTGTTTTTTTCTTGCATTTTTGTTGGGGGTTTTTTGGTGGTATACTAAAGGTGTGTAATTTTTAAATTTTTTCTATGAATCAAGAATTGTTGGTCAAGATAAGTAAATGGGTGTTGTATGCGTCCGCCGGAGTGCTTGCGGTCGCGGTGTTTTTTGTGTTTTTCGGCGAGAGAGGTGATCGCGATATGGTGAGAAAATACAAGAATCAGTCAACACTGGGAACCGATGAAGGTATTTCGTCGCGGATGGGCGGATGGGTGAGCGCGGACTTGGCGGATCAGGGTGTTGCCGTCTCGCCTCCTTCCGGCGCCGAGCCGATGCCGGCAGAGATAGGGAAGGAAATGATGTTTTCGGAAATCGCGCCGGACGCTTCCGGAATTCCGCCGACCGGTATGGAGAAACGAGTGATACGAAATGGCAATCTCTCCCTTCGTGTTGAAGACGCCGAATGGTCGGCGGATGAGATTGACCGCATCGCGACGCGACTTGGCGGATTTACTTCGTCTCGGATGATGAACGGGCAAGAAGTATATCCCTATCCTGTGCCGATGATGCGGGGCGGGGCGGAGGATGATGCTCCTTTGGGGGGCGCGAAGGAAGTGGGCGGGAACACGATACAGAGCGGAACGGTGATACTACGGGTGCCTTCGTCGAAGTTTGCCGAGGCGGTGTCGGCGATCAAGGGAATCGCCACGGTCGTCGTGAATGAGTCGTCGTCGGCGAGCGATGTGACGGCGCAATTCGCCGATCTCGAGGCGCAAATTAAGAACAAATACGCCGAAGAAGCGGCGTTTACCAAAATTTTGAACACGAATCCCGGCAAAGTATCAGACGTCCTCGAAGTGACGCGCGAGCTCGCGCGGGTTCGCGGTGAAATAGAACAGCTTGAAACGCAAAAGAAGTATATGGAATCGCAGACCGATATGGCGGAAATTTCCGTGTACCTCACGGAGGATGCCAAAGTGGGCGCCGTGACCAATACGTGGCGACCATGGCAGACGGTAAAGAACGCGCTGAATCATCTCTTGGTGAAATTTCAGGGATTTGTTGATGGCGTTATCTATTTCGTCGTCTCGGTACTGCCGTTCCTTGCGCTGTATCTTTTCGGGCTTTGGGCATTGTTTCTCGTTGGTCGGAAGGTATATCGGAAGATGGTTGGCGGTCAGTAGTGAGTGGCAAACATATTGACGCAAAGAGTATTCATTTGCGTGCGGTAAGGAGAAGACCCCTAATACGGGTCTTTTTTTGTGAATATTGACGGAAATTAATTTTTATGATATTTTTCCTGTTCGGTGCACTTTTGCGGTTCTTTCAAACAACCAAAAACGAAGAGAGATGATATGGAAAAAGAGTGGGTATTTGTTCTTGCCGTCGCGGGAGAGGCGGGAGAGACACTTTCGGCTGGGCGTTTCATTGCGGGTTGCGAAGGACGCGGAGTTGGCTTGTTGCTCGCGCGGAGAGTTCGCGTGAGTCGCGAGCTGGCAAAGACGCTTTTTCCTGACGGTTCCATGGATAGTTTTGTAGGGAAAGATGCTATTGGCATTATTCTTGAGGGAGCTGGAGCTTTTCAAAAAGCTTGCAGTATTGCCACAGGAGATCCGGACAACGCTTTTGGCTTTACGCTTCCGGGCTGCTTCTTGCTTCCCGATGGGCAGGAGGATGCCGAAAGGATGATAGAAGCTTTCGGCAAGCTTTTTGGAATATAGGTTTGCAAGGGGTTGTGTTTCCGTAGGAACACAACCTCGTTTTATTTTGCGAAACTTTTGACTTTTGCTTGTTTTGGGAGTAGAAGGAGGGTAGTTGTTTTTCATGGAGGGTGTAGATGTGTTTGCGGTAGATATTCAGTCGGTTTTTGATTCCGGAGAAAATAGGATGCACTGTGCCCAGTGTAACCGATTTTTTAAAGGCCCTTATGTCAACGTGATTATATGTGGTTATCCGGCCGCCCTTTGTTCGAATGCGTGTATTCAAAAATGGTATGCGCCCGAGAGGAGTCGTAACGCAGAAAATGCGCCCTCACCTCTTCCGGTTATTTTGACTTGAAAAAAGGTACGAATGTTAATGGAAAGCTTTTTGAGGGACCAGCTGCCAATGGTCTCTCTTTTTTTGTCAACATTGAAAAGTTTTCTCTGAAGCGATAGGATGGAGAGAGAAATTTTCAATGATCAAGATTCAATTTTCAATTGATGGAGTATGCATGCGAAATACGATCCGAAGAAAATAGAGCCGAAGTGGCAGAAGGAGTGGGAGACGAAGAAAATCTATAAGCAGTATGATCGGGCGAAAAAGTTTTATGCGCTCGATATGTTTCCATACCCGTCGGGGGCGGGGCTTCATGTGGGGCATCCCAAGGGCTATATCGCAACCGATGTCGTGGCGCGGAAGAAACAACTCGAAGGATATAGTGTGCTTCACCCGATGGGATGGGATGCTTTTGGTCTTCCGGCTGAACGCTTTGCAATAAAGAGCAAGACACACCCGAGAATCTCTGTCCGAAAAAATATTGCCAACTTCAAGAAACAACTTTCAAATCTTGGTTTTACCTACGACTGGGATCGTGAGATTAATACGACTGATCCCGAATATTATCGATGGACACAATGGATATTTTTGCAGCTTTTCAAAAAGGGACTGGTGTATGAATCCGAGGAACCGATCAATTGGTGCCCCACATGTCAGACGGGTCTTGCCAACGAAGACTTAGAGGATGGAAAATGCGAAGTGTGCGGAAGCGAAATCGAGAAGAAACCTCTCCGCCAGTGGGTGATCCGGATGACCGCCTATGCCGATCGATTGCTCCATGATCTCGATGCGGAGCAACTCGACTGGAGTGAGTCTATCAAGGAACAACAGCGGAATTGGATCGGGCGATCGGAGGGAACATTGATAAAATTTCCAATTTCCAATAACCAATTTCCAAATAATTCTCAAATTCAAAATTCTCAAGATTTTATCGAAGTCTTCACTACGAGAGTGGATACGATTTTTGGGTGCACCTATGTGGTGGTGGCGCCGGAACACCAGTTAATTTTCAATGATCAATTTTCAATTTCCAATTCCGAGGAGGTGAGGAAATACATTGAGTCAACGAAGAAAAAGACGGAGCAGGAGAGAAATGATGCGAGCAGGGAAAAGACCGGCGTGAGGTTGGAGGGCGTCGAGGCGGTGAATCCGTTTACCGGAGAATCAGTGCCAATCTATGTGGCGGATTATGTACTGGGGAATTATGGGACGGGCGCGGTGATGGCAGTGCCGGCGCATGATGAACGAGACTTTGCATTTGCGAAGAAGTATGATGTGTCAGTGCGGCAGTCGGTTGGGGTGAATGAAGAATCAGGAATAAAGAATCAGGCGGAAAACATGGAGGCATTTGTTGAGGATGGTATTTTGGTAAATTCCGGAGAATTTACGGGGCTTTCATCCCAAGAGGCGCGGGAGAAAATGACAGCGTGGTTGATGAAGAGGAAGCTCGGCAAGAAACAAGTGAATTACAAGTTGCGGGACTGGGTGTTTTCGCGGCAGAGATATTGGGGCGAACCGATCCCGCTCATGAAATGTGAATCGTGTGGATGGGTGCCGGTGCCGGAGAAGGAGTTGCCCTTGAAGTTGCCGGAAGTGAAGTCGTATGAGCCGACGGGGACGGGGGAGTCGCCTTTGGCAAGCATTGAAAAGTGGGTGAAGACGAAATGTCCCGTCTGTGGCGGCGCGGCGCGGCGCGAGAACAATACGATGCCGCAGTGGGCGGGATCGAGCTGGTATTATCTCCGGTATATTGATCCAAACAATTCCAAAAAACTCATTAATCCCAAGAAAGAGAAGGAATGGATGCCGGTTGATCTCTATGTGGGTGGCGCGGAGCATGCGACGCGGCATTTGCTCTACGCGCGATTTTGGCACAAGTTTCTCTATGATATCAGTGTTGTCTCGACGAAGGAGCCCTTCAAGCGACTTGCCCATGTGGGGCTTATCATGGCGTCCGACGGACGCAAGATGTCGAAGCGCTGGGGCAATGTGGTGAATCCGGACGATATGGTTCGGCGCTTCGGCGCGGACGCGCTCCGGCTCTACGAAATGTTTCTGGGACCGTTTTCGCAGAGCGTGTCGTGGAATACGGACGGTGTTGTCGGGATGCGGCGGTTTTTGGAGAAGGTATGGAGGCTTGCGCCGGCAATCAGCGATCAGCAGTCAGTCGTCAGCGGTCGAAACCCGAAAGCTGAGAGCGGAAAGCTGAATGCCCTCTTGCATAAGACCATTAAAAAAGTAAGCGAAGATATCGAGGGGATGCGATTCAATACGGCGATTTCGGCGCTCATGATTTTTGTAAATGAAATGGAAAAGGCGGAATCGGTTGCGAGAGAAGATTTTGAAACTCTACTCATTCTCCTTTCGCCCTTTGCGCCGCATATTGCCGAGGAATTGTGGAGTTTGCAAGGAAACAAAGCATCCATTATGCTGGAACGTTGGCCCAAAGCCAATTCCAAATTTCTCAAAGAAGAAATGGCGGAAGTGGTGATACAGGTCAACGGCAAGCTCCGCGCACGGCTTCGCGTGCTCGCGGGTTCGTCGCAAGAAGATGTTGAGCGAATGGCGCAGGAAGAAGAGTCGGTGAAGAAGTACCTTGCTAATGCAGTAGTTCGGAAGGTGATATTTGTTCCGGATCGATTGGTGAACTTCGTCGTTTGATTGATTTTGGTCTCGGAGGGTTCTTTATGACAAGTAAGGCGAGTGCGGTCAAGAGAGGTTTTCCGATTGGTGATCGGGAATTGCGACGAATGTCTCGAGACATGTTGCTGATTGAACTCATCGTGAACATTGTTTGTACGGCATACTTCAATCGGGGACCTGCGGGAGACAGTGAGTCGGCGAATTTTGCCAGGGAGTGGCTCGAGAGTCTTCCTCGTGAAGAGGTGTGGCTCCTTCTCCTTCTTTTGAAAGGGAAGGTTCGATCGCGAAAGCTTCGTCCGGGGAAGGTTCGGGAAGTGCTTTTCTTCAGTCGAGTGAGTCTTCCGGTTTCGCTTGATGCCCCGGAGTGTGAGGATTCGGATCGAACGCGTCTCGATACCATAGCGGAACAAGACGATGCTACGTGTCGGACGATTCGGGAATACGACGGCACTTCTCTTCGAAGGGCTATTTGGGATCGCGCGGTGGAAGTTGGCCTCTCTCGAGACGAGCGTCAGCTTCTCCATACCCTCCTCGAGAAAGATTGGGATATTCATGATATAGTTCAAGAGGGATTTTTTGTTCTGAGAAGAAGGAAGGACGGAGAGCTGATTCGGAAAAAGCTCTCCAATGAAGGGATACGATCAATGTATAAGGGTATACTCCGGAAGCTTCGGTGCGATGAGTTGAGGGCGTTTCACGAATCCTTTGAAGGCGATGTATAAAAATGTTTTTCTGGCATCACTCTCGTATGTGGGTGATGTTTTTCTTTTTCGGATTGACAATCGAGAATCGAAACAGGTAGGATTGCAATGGATATTGATAGGCTTCCGAAATGTCCGGAGTGGGTTCATTACCAACAAAACGGTTCGAAAAGTCATTTTCGTTCCGGATCGACTGGTGAATTTTGTGGTGTAGTTCTTTTTGGAAATCGGAATTGACAATGGCTTCAAAATACGAGAGGATAGTGCCGAGCTTCGGAAAATTTCGGAGCGGATCTTTACCAACATGAAGCGGAGAGTAAGCATGAAAAGAATCATTGAAGCAGAGAAAAGTGTTGTCGTTGCGGCGGACGTTATTGATCTGAATACTCTCGACGAACTTGTAGGGAGTGTCCGCGATGTTCCCGGCATAGGAGCTTTCAAGCTCGGGTCCCTTCTGGGTTTATGTGACTTGGATTGTGCTGTTACAGCGGTCAAAGATGTGATGGGTGCGGGTTTTCCCGTTATCTATGATCCCCAGAAAGGAGCGACAGATATTCCCGAAATGGGAGCGCCGTTTGCAGAAGCGTTGGCATGGAGTCGCGTGGACGCCGTGATTCTTTTTCCCTTTGCCGGACCGAAAACACAGGAAGTATGGACGGAAGCATGTTTCAATAGGGGTCTTAGGGTAGTAGTCGGCGGCGTCATGACTCATCCGCAGTTCTTGGTGAGCGAGGGCGGCTATATAGCCGATGAGGCTGTTGAACGAATCTTTCGTCTCGCGTGCGATCTCGGCGTTCGGGACTTTGTCGTTCCGGGAACGAAGCTCGAGTGGGTTCTGCGGATTCGGGGATGGCTTATGGAAGAGCTTGGCGATGAAGAATTCGTTCTCTATGCTCCGGGGTTTATCAGTCAGGGAGGGGATATTTCCGAATGCGGACGCGTAGCGGGAGGCAGGTGGCATGCTATCGTCGGTTCCGCCATCTATAAACAGGATACCCCAGAAAAAATGCGGGAAGCCGCACGGCGTGTCACGCGGCAAATTGTTGCGTGATGCAGTGATCGCAGAGGGCGCCTGAAAAACGCTCTCTTCTTCTCTTCAAGTCGGAAAGAGGATATTGAAATGAACGTATATTCAAGTGATGGGTCGCATCTTATTGTTTCAGGCGACCCTCTGCAAACATTGATAAATTGCGAAGGATACTATACGTGTCCCCTTGGGAATGATGGAATGCCAATCGGTCCGATTGTTGGATATACCGGCGATTACGCGGACATTGATGGGAAAAAGAAGAAGTATGTCGGACTCACATACTTTAATTTTTCCAAAGCTGATATGTGGCCTGCCGTGCTTACGTTGTTCGCGAATATGATGGTTGAGACGCTGGATTCTCGCGGTGTTTCTCCAACGATTATCCTCGGTGCGCCATGGGCGGGAGTGAAATTTTCGCAGGAAGTGGCGGCAATTCTCGGTTGTCGCCATGTTTTCGCAGAGAAGGAAGGTAATCGAATTTTCCTCGGGCGTTATGAAGGGGCGATAAACGCAGGGGATCGCGTCCTTATTGGGGAGGAGCTTGTCAATAACCTCTCAACTTCGGGGAAGCTCTGCCAGATCATCAAGAATGCCGGCGCGAATGTGATCGCTATCCAGTGTGCTATCAACCGTTCCTTTCCGTTTCAGGAGGAATTCTTCTTTGAGGGAATCGGCGTGCCTATTGTGGCTGTTGTCGAAAGGGAGACTCCGCAATATCGGCAGGATGATCTACTGGTAGCGGACGCGATCAAGGATGATAATGTCGTTTGGAAACCTAAAAACGAATGGGCGAGGTTGCGCAACGCTATGAAAACACGATAGTTCTGTTCCGAAGGTGCTCATCAGTTGAAGCGTTAACTGACAGAGGCCTTCTTTTTTTTTGAGTGATTTGACATGCGCCCGCCAATTCGAGTACAGTGGCTTCGAGTTTCGCCAGTGTGCGAAACGAGTTGTTTTCAAACTGAAAGGAGAAATGTGATGCAAAAATATCAGGAGATGTTTGTTCAGACCTGCTTGGATTTCAATGTGCTTAATGTTGATGGGGGGTTTAGCTTGAAGGGTCGAAAAAGTCCGTACTTGATTAATATGAGTGCAATTCCAAATGTGGAGGCGCTCTTTGTCATCGGGAGGTGTTATGCGGCGGCGTTTCTTTTGGGTGATACTCCTAATAATGACAACCTTGAAGAGGCATTCCCGATTCTTTTAGGACCTCCCGATACTGGAGAAATTCTCGCGTTTGCCACTGCCACAGTTTTGTCTCAAGAATACGCAGTAAAAGATGTTCGATTCTCTTCATTCCGAAAGGAAGGAAGCTTTTCTGGGAATAAGGAACGATTTCTGTGGGCGCCTCTTGAAATAGGATCTCATGTTGTCATAGTTACTGGTGTAATCTCCAGTGGTACGACGATAGGGATGACTATTGATGTGGCTCGTGAGCGCGGCGCGTATGTGAGGGGCGTGATTGCTGGGTTTGATCGTGAGGATCGAGGCACTTCCGGCTTTTCGGTGGCGAAGGAGCTTTCTGAACAGAAAGGGGTCTTTGTGCAGAGTATTGTGGGGATGCGCGAACTTATGGAGTATATTCGCGAAGATCCAAAATACAAACTTTTTCTCCCTCGATTTGAAGCGTACTGGAAGGAATATGGGGCGAAGGAAATCTAGGGTTCTACTTTACTTGCAAGCGATTGATTTTTTTAAGGAATCAATCGTTTTTTTATGACAAAAGTTTTTACACATGCTACCATGTGGGAGTATTTTTTTATATTTTCGACCTATGCATTCCACTCTCCCCACCCTCATTCCGTTTGAGCGACCGCTTGTTATCTTTGACCTTGAAACGACCGGGCTTATTCCCGGTGAGGACAGAACGGTGGAAATCGCGTACCAAAAAATTGCGCCGAGCGGGGAGGTGCTTGCCGGTGTTCGGCGTATCAATCCCGGGCGTTCCATCCCGAAGGACGCGACGGCGGTACATGGAATTACGAATGAGGATGTGGCGACGGCGCCCACCTTTGCCCAGCTGTGCTACGAACTCTGGAGCATTTTTGAGGGGGCGGATGTTGGTGGATTCAATGTGTACGGATACGATCTCCCGTTTTTACGCGCCGAGTTTGCGCTTGTCGGCAAGAGCTTTGATTACTCGAATCGAAAAATTCTTGACGCGAAATTTATTTTTCATAAATTCGCGCCGCGCGATATCGTATCCCAGCGAAATCTGGGCGCGGCGTGCAAGGAGTATTGTGGAGAGATTCACACGAGCGCGCACACGGCAGAAGGGGATGTCGCGGTAACCGTTCGGGTTCTCGAAAAGCAACTTGAGCGCCACCCGGAATTTCGAAGCTGGGAGGCGATTTCGGAACTTCTCGGAAGGAAGAAAGTGGAAGATGTCTCCACTTCCCCACATCGGTCCGGAACGCTTTTTTGAAAAGACTTCATTCAATTGTGCTATAATAAACATCGGGCGCATCTTTTAGTTTTTTCTCATGGACTTTCCTTCTATAGCTTGCGATCTTTCCGGCAAGGAGCGGTGGATGGTGCTGGCGTTCGCTTCGGTGAGCGATGCTATTTTTGTGGCGGATACGCATGGGAATATGCTCTTTATGAATCCCAAGGCTGTCACTCTTTCGGGGTGGAGCGAGGATGAGTCGATTGGGCGGCCGGTTGGCGATATCGTCAAATTCTCAATTGATGATGATATACAAACCGTGCTCTCTTCTTCGGCCTACGCGCCGCCGGAATCACCGCAGGAATTCACAGGAAGGATATCGCTCGTGAAGAAAGATGGCTCAAAGAACCCGATAAAAGGTCGTGCACTTCCTTTTTCTGAGAAAGATGGAACTCGCGCGGGGACGCTTATTCTCTTGAGCGATGCGACCATCGAGCATCGGCTCATTCAGGCAAAGGATCATTTCCTTTCGATTGTGGCGCATCAGTTGCGAACGCCTCTGGGGAGCGCCAGGTGGTGTATGGATCTGTTGCTTTCCGGCGACTTCGGCGAGCTGTCCCGCGAAGCGAGAAGCGCCATTATCAACCTTCACGCGAGCAATCAGCAGATGGTTGAACTCGTCAATGATCTCCTCGATATGGCGAAGTTCAATCGCACGGGAGGAGTCGAGGAGCCGGCGATCGTTGATGTTGCGGAGGTGGTGGAGGGCATCTTCCGCTTTCTCGAACTTGACGCTCAGCGGCGACGGGTTGTTTTTGGGAAGCGTATCGATCCGGAACTCCCGAAGCTGTTCGTGCCAAGAAGGCGATTCTATGAGGTGGTGCGCAATATCGTCTCGAATGCGGTCAAGTATAGCAAACCCGGCGGGCACGTTTTGGTTGAAGTAAAAAAAATTGACGCGATGTGTCGTCTCTCGGTAAAAGACGAAGGTATCGGCATCCCGATTGATGAACAGCAAAATATTTTTTCGAAATTTTTCCGGGCGTCGAATGCGGTGCGATCGCAAACCGAAGGATCGGGCCTCGGGTTGGCGGTCGTGAAACTTTTTGTTGAGGCGTGGGGCGGTCGAGTTTTCTTTGAAAGCATCGAAGGAAAGGGAACAACGTTTCATATCGAATTGCCTCTTTCTCAGTCTCGCGAGAAAATTATAGAAGGAAATAATTCGTTAACATAAACGCGTATGATGCAGGATGTTGCGTCCACACTCAAAGAAGCGGCGGGAGACAAAAAGACGGCGCTTCTTTTGGTAGCAGAGGATGATCAGTTTTATGCCAATCTCTATCGGACGAAATTGGAGAAGGAAGGATTTGGCGTTTTGGTGGCGTCGAACGGAACGGAAACGCTCGATTTGCTTCGAAAGAATAGCCCCAATCTTATCATCTTGGACCTGGTGATGCCGGAAATGGATGGCTTTGAAGTGTTGAAGAAGCTCAAGGAAGAGAAGGATTTGCGCGATGTGCCGGTCATCATTCTTTCCAATTTGGGACAGCCGGAGGATATCGAGCGGGCAAAAGCGCTCGGCGTTTTCAAATACATTATCAAGTCGAATGTTTCGATCCATCAAATGGTGGAAAGTGTCGAGGAAGCGCTTGAAAGCGCAGCACAGCATGCTCAGTAGTAGACCATACGCGTAGCGTGAAATAGCGCGCGCCGATGAAACCTCTATGATACTTGACGAAGCCGCTCTTCTTCGTCTTCTTTCGGATATGCGTCTCGTTCCGGACGAGGCGATTCTTTCGGCGCGCGCGACTGCTAAAAGAACTGGAGCAACACTTCTTCCGACGTTGATATCCGAAGGGTGTATTGGTGAGCGGGAAGCGGCTGAAATCGCAGGGGATCTTCTCGGCGTGTCCGTTGTTCGCGTTTCGGATATCGCCATTCCGGATCACGTGCTTCGAATGATCCCGTTTGTGGTGGCGCGCGCTCAACGAGTGATTGCTATCACTTGTGATGAGCGGGGTCTCGCGGTTGCTATGGAGGATCCTACCAATATTCAAGTATGCGACTTTCTGGTCAAGAAAACCGGTATGCCGCTTCGGGTATTTCTCGCAACAGCATCCGATATCGATATCGGACTCAGTCTCTATACGAAGGATATCGGAAAGACATTTGACGAAATTATGGCGGAGCACGTGCAAACCGCCGAGCGTCGGGTGCGCGAAGGCGGTGACGCGCTCGATCTCCCGATTGTTCGCATCGTGGACACGCTTTTCCTCTACGCGTACCAGAACAAGGCGTCCGATATTCATATTGAGCCGCGCGAGAAATCAGCGACGGTTCGCTTCCGTATTGATGGTATTCTCTATGATGTGCTTTCGTTTTCGAGCCGCATTCATGAGCAAGTGGTTTCGAGGCTCAAAGTTTTGTCGCGCCTTCGAACGGATGAACATCAAGTGCCGCAAGATGGAAAAATAAGAGTGCCGATTGAGGGAAGTGAAACACCGATTGACGTTCGTTTATCCGTTGTTCCGACGACGGACGGAGAAAAGATCGTACTCCGCCTTCTTGCCGAGCACGTGCGCCATTTCTCACTCGGTACCCTCGGGCTTGTATCTCAGGATCTCGCGAGAGTAACGGAGGCGTACCGCAAGCCCTACGGTATGATTCTCTCGACCGGCCCCACGGGAAGCGGGAAAACAACGACGCTCTATGCCATTTTGAGAATTTTGAACAAGCCGAATGTGAACATTATGACCATCGAGGATCCGGTCGAGTATGATATGCCGGGCATCAATCAGATTCAGGTGAATCAGCGCGCCAACCTTACTTTTGCGACGGGACTCCGGAGTATCTTGCGGCAGGATCCGAATATTATTCTGGTAGGTGAAATTCGCGACGAAGAAACATCCGGTATCGCGATCAATCTTGCTATGACGGGACACCTCGTTCTCTCGACGCTTCACGCGAATGATGCCGCGACGACGGTGCCACGACTCTTTGACCTCGGCGTCGAGCCATTTCTCATCGCCTCGACCGTATCGGTGATTGTCGCGCAACGACTCGTGCGAAAAATTCATGAGCCGTGTCGCGTGAGCGAGGAGGTGTCTTTGGAGTTTCTTCAAAAAGAATTGAGCGAGGAATTGGTGCGAAATATGTTTCCTCGAGCAATCGCTTCGAAAAAGGAAACCGTGCGCGTGTATCGCGGAAAGGGGTGTCCCCTCTGTCACGGAAGCGGGTACGCGGGTCGAGTCGGGATTTTTGAAGTGCTCTCGATAGATGAGGCGGTGCGTCATGCTATTATGGAACGGGCGACGGCGAGTGAAATTCAGGCGATAGCAAAAAAGAACGGGATGCGCACGATGATTGAAGACGGTCTTGAGAAAGTCCGACAGGGTGTAACGACGGTGGATGAAGTGATCCGCGTCGCGCGAGAGTAGGACTCGTGATTTTGGCGCATTTCTTCGTCAGATACTCCCCCGCCTCGGCGGGGACGCTGTATGTTTACATACAGCTTACTCTGCTCCTCGTATCTTCCTCAAACTGCACTCAAAATCACGAGTCCTCAAAAATTTTAGAATTTTCTTTTTATATGTTTTCTTCGCATATTCGACTTGTGGATCGGGCGATGTTTGCGCGGCATCTCGCCATGATGATTCGGAGCGGCATTTCGCTTCCGGAAGCGCTTCGCGTACTCGAATTGGAAACGAAGACCCCGGCATTCCGGAAGATTCTCTCGCGTATTTGCGCCGATATTGAGGGTGGAAAAAAACTCGCCGAAGCGCTCTTCATTCACCCCAAAGACTTCGACCCGTTTTTTGTGAGCGTTGTTGAGGTAAGTGAAGAATCCGGAACGCTCGCCGAGAATTTGGATTTTCTCGGAAAGCAACTCTCAAAAGAACATCGTCTCCAAAAAAAAATTCAAGGGATACTTCTCTACCCGTCGCTCATTCTCGGCATGGCGGTCGTTCTCGGGAGCTTCATCAGCATTTTTATTTTGCCGAAACTCCTCGATCTTTTTACGTCGCTTGATGTGGAATTGCCGCTTTCGACGCGCGTTCTCTTGTGGTTCGCGAATGGTATGGAAGCCTATGGTTTGGTTATCCTCGCTTCGCTTGCGGTGATGCTCCTTGCATTTCGATTTCTCGTTCGACTCCGGTCGGTTATACCGCTCTGGCACAGTTTTCTTTTGAGGCTTCCGGTTCTCGGTTCTTTTCTTGCCGCGGTTTCTCTGGGGAGGTTTTTTCGCGGACTCGGCATTATGATGAGGAGTGGACTTCCTCTGGTACACGCGCTCGGCGTCGAAGAGCGAAGTCTCAATAATCGCGTCTTTAGTCGTTACGCGCGCGAATTGATGCGAGGGGTTGCTTCCGGTTCCGAACTTTCCGCGCTGTTGTCTCGGCCGGAATTTCGACGGGTGCCGCCCCTGGCGACCAAAATGATCGCGGTCGGAGAACGAACGGGAAAGCTGGATGAGAGTTTCTTTTTCTTGAGTGAATTTTTCGATGAGGAGGTGGATACGATCGCTCGACGTTTCTCGACGCTCCTCGAACCGGCACTTCTTTTCCTGATCGCCGGCGTCGTTCTCTTCATCGCGCTCTCGATTATCACGCCGATTTATTCTCTTACCGGCTCGTTGCAAAGATAGCGCGCGGACGTATGACTCAACAATCACCATTCACCATTCATCATTCAAGTCTCTATTCTCGCGGGTTTACCTTGATTGAATTTATGTTGGCGGTGGCGATATTGCTGATTCTCGCGGGGACGGCGCCGGTGTTTTATAGCCGATTTCTCTTGCAAGATGCCGCCCTCGAGGCGGCGGATCGTCTCGCGTTTTCACTACGAAACGCCCAAGGATACGCGCTTTCCGGCAAGGGGGGCGCTCCGTGGGGGGTGGCGATATCGGGTGGCGACATCGTCTTGTTTCGAGGAGCGAGCTTTGCGGCGCGGACCCCGGCCTTGGATCGACGCGTGTCCTTGCCGGCGAATGTTTCCGTTGGCGGTTTTTCCGAAACGGTCTTCGCTCGCGTCTCGGGCATCCCGAACGCCCCCGCGACCATAACCATCACGGCTTCCGGTGGCGTCTCTCGGAGCATTGTCCTGAACGCGGCGGGAGTGGTGAGTCGACTCTAGTGTCGCCTTACGTTAATTTTGACCTACCCATTTGTACAAAAAATATTTCTAGAAAGCCTTTCTTGAGAGTCAGAACTTTTGTAAGGTGACACTAGGAGCGTAGCGTCTTTTGCTTCGGTTGGTGAGTTTGGTTGACACGGACGCGGCGAGCGTGATAGGGTGGGGGAACAACAGGAAAAGGCCTTTCCCGCCTCGCCTCGAAGTTTTTCGGGGATATGGGCGGGGCGCGGAACTTTTGGGTCCGCAACGCCTTTTTGCGTTGCGGGTTTTTGATTTTTAATGCGATACTATGACAGAATACGAAATACTGTTTTTGGTTGGTGAGTCGAAGAAGGCGGAGCTTGAGGCGGTGAAAAAAAGCGTCGAGGATGCGGTTGTCGCTTCGGGTGGAGAAATACTTCCCGGCGAATTCGTCGATGAGCGACGTATGGAGTATGCGATTTCCGGCGAGCGTCGCGGAGTATATACCGCGAAGCGTTTTCGTGTTCCGGATGAGGCGGATCGGGATGTTCCCGGCGCCGTCACGAAGACGCTTTCGCTCAACAAGGGCGTGCTTCGATTTTTGATCGTTCATGCAAAGGGGTTGCCGACATTGGAAGAATCTCAAGAACGAGTAAAGCGAACCGCTGATTCGCGTCGGAAACCAATGGGGAGATACTCGGCGAATCGTCAGCGACCGATGGCGTCCTCGCCGGTTGCGGCGCAGGAATCCGCCCCGACAAAACCCGCGCTCTCGGATACGGAAATAGACAAGAAGCTCGGCGAGGTACTTGATATTTAATCCGGCAAAAATATAAAAATCAATCGTAGGACTTACGCGTTTGGCGCATTTCTTCGTCAAATGCTCCCCCGCTTCGGCGGGGACACTGTATGGCGCATACAGCTTACTCCGTTCCTCGCATTTTCCTCGAACTGCACTCAAACGCGTAAGTCCTAAATCGTTAAGCATTCTCAATCGCTTATGAATGTGAATAAAGTAGTCCTTGTGGGGAGGTTGACGCGCGATCCCGAGACGAGATCGACCCCTTCGGGGCAAACCGTCGCGACAATCGGATTGGCGACGAGTCACCGATGGAGTGACAAGAGTGGACAGAAGCAGGAGAAGACGGAGTTTCACACGATCATTCTCTGGGGGCGGCTCGCCGAGATTGCCGCGCAGTATTTGACAAAGGGGCAAGAGGCGTATTTCGAAGGACGCCTTCAGACGAGGACCTATACCGGAAAGGACGGTGTCGAGCGTCGGGTGACGGAAATTGTCGGAGAGGAAATGCAAATGGGGAGTCGTCCCATGGGGCAAGGTGGCGGCGGATATCCGAGAGAAGGGAATGGGAGTGCGCCCTCGTCGCGATCAAACGCGCCGCAAGTGGCGTCAAAATCTCCCGATGAGGATATTCCAACGATCAATCTCGACGATGAAAAGGAAGAAATAAAAATAGAAGACGTACCTTTTTGACAGAGTTACTATTTGACAGTTAACCATTGAACATTGACCGATATGCAAACAAGTGAACAAGAACAGGCGATGCGGAAGAAATTGGAGGCGCTGGACTACAAGGATGCCTATTTCCTTCGACGATTTCTCAACTCGCAGGGGAAAATCTATCCGCCGAAAAAGTTCCGATTGACGACAATGGAACAGCGACACCTCTCCGTCGCTATCAAGCGCGCGCGGTATATGGCGCTCGTGCCGTACGTTATTCAGTAGTACCAAATGTATTCTCACTTCTGCTCTCTTGCGGGTTGCCTCGACTGCAAAAAATTATTTTCTGCAGTCTCGGCGTGTATTAGAGAAGCTCTTAGTGTAATTTGATATAAGGCGTTATGCTGACCATCAGTGATATCAAAACCGGGAAGAAAATCGTGCTGGAGGGGGATCCGTACGCGGTACTCTCGCATGAGCATTCCAAAACGGGGCGCGCGGGCGCGGTGTTGCGGACGAAACTCAAAAATCTTCGAACCGGCGCGGTTTTGGAGCGGACCTTTCAGGGAGCGGACAAGGTTGAAGAAGCGGATGTGATGAAGTCCAAAGCGCAGTACCTCTATCGGGAAGGCGATTCTTACGCCTTTATGGATATGGAGTCCTATGATCAGATTTCGCTTTCGGCGGCGGTGCTTGGTGGTGCCGAACGGTACCTTGTCGAGGGAACGGAAGTGATTTTGCTTCAATTTGAGGGGACGCCGCTTACCATCGAACTGCCGCCCAAGGTGACGCTTCTGGTTATAGACGCGCCACCCGGCATCAAGGGCGATAGTGTTTCGTCCGGCGACAAACTGGTGAAACTTGAAACCGGACTCGAGGTCACCACCCCACTTTTTGTCAAAGAAGGCGATCGCGTCATCGTGAACACCGATCGAGGCACCTACGTGTCCCGGGCATAGGCTCTATTTGCATTGTCTTCGGTTTTTGGCTACAATGAAGGCTGGAGGTTGAAGGGGAACCGGCTTTAACGGTATGCCGATATGAAGTGGTCAGCGGTTCTTTTTTGGTTTGCGCTCGGTACGTGTATCGCGCTTCTTTCGTGGGGAATGGTGCTTTTCTTTGTGAGCCCGGAAGATGCGGGAGCGTTTGAATGGGTGATATTTTTGGCGACGTCGTTCTTGTCGTTTCTCGGTCTTTCTTCGATCGGCATCCTTTTCTTCCGGAGGATATTTTTGGGAAGCGAGCGCGCGCTTGCGCGTCTCGGGACGTCTACGCGGCAAGGCGGTTTTCTGGCGATCTTCCTGATCGGAGTCGCGCTTTTTTTTCGGGCGGGTTGGTTGACGTGGTGGGTCGCCGTGTTTCTTGGGGGATTTTTATTTTTGATTGAGCTCTTCTTTTTGCGGAAGTTCCGAAAGAAGAAAGAAGAAAAGAACTAACGTTCGGAATTGTATAGCTATTGTTTACACTCTCGTTTCCCGAGAAGCTGCCTCGACCAAGAAAAATTATTTTTCTCACATGCTTCTCTCTATCGGAGCAAGCTCGAGAAAAATAATTTTTCTTGGTCTCGGCGAGTAAGATAAAAGATTTCAAGGTAACTTTTTTTAGGGTATTATGCCTCCATCCGAATCCAAAAATAAGAGTGAATACGGCGCTTCCTCCATTCAGGTGTTGGAGGGGCTTGATCCGGTCAGGAAGCGTCCCGGGATGTATATCGGCGGCACGTCGCTCGAAGGACTTCATCATCTCGTGTGGGAGGTGGTGAACAACTCTATCGATGAGGCGATGGCAGGATTCGGGAAGCACATTGCGATTCGACTTTTGCCGGGTGAAATCGTCGAGGTGTCCGATGATGGGCGCGGTATCCCGACCGATATACATCCGCAAACGAAGAAATCCGCGCTCGAAACCGTGATGACCGTGCTTCACGCGGGAGGGAAGTTTGGCGGTGGCGGCTACAAAATTTCCGGCGGACTTCACGGTGTCGGTGTTTCCGTCGTGAACGCGCTTTCGGAGTGGACGCGCGCCGAGGTGCATCGCGAGGGGAAGGTATGGCTCCAAGAGTACGATCGCGGGAAACCGCGAGGCACTGTCCGCCCGATCGGTACTTCGAAACGAACCGGGACAACGATTACGTTCAAAGCCGATCCGCAAATTTTTCCGGAGATCCGGTACAGTTGGAGTAAGATTCTTGATTACCTCCGCTATCAAGCGTACCTTACCAAAGGTGTTCGTATCAGCGTTTTTGATGAACGCGAAGCGGAAGGCGTCCATGACGCGCATCGGGTGAAACAATATTCCTTTTCGTTTGATTCCGGCATCGTCTCGTTTGTGAAATTTCTCAATCGGGACAAGGATATAAAAAACGCGACACCGGTTTCCATTGAAAAGGTTGTTGGCGATACGGCGGTGGAGGTGGCCGTTCAGTATGTTGATACGTTCAAGGAGCACCTTTTTGCTTTTGCGAACAATATTTTGAATCCCGAAGGTGGGATGCATGTCACCGGCTTCAAGACGTCTTTGACGCGCGTTCTCAATGAATACGCCAAGAAGCGCGGTATTTTGAAAGAAAAGGACGGCGCGCTTTCGTCGGAGGACGTACTCGAGGGTTTGACGGCGGTTGTCTCGGTGAAGCTTCCGAACCCGCAGTTTGAGGGTCAGACCAAGGCGAAACTCGGAAATGCCGAAGTGCGCGGTATTGTTTCGGGCGTTGTCTCAGCGGGGCTTACCGAATTTCTCGAGACGCACCCGGACGATGGAAAGGCGATACTCGAAAAGTGCCTCTTGACCGCCAAGGCGCGTATCGCCGCGCGCGCGGCGAAGGACGCGGTGTTACGGAAAGGCGCTTTGGACGGGATGACGCTTCCGGGAAAATTGGCGGACTGCACGAGTCGGGACGCGTCGAAATCCGAGCTCTATATCGTAGAGGGAGATTCCGCGGGCGGGAGCGCCAAACAGGGAAGAGACCGGATGTTTCAGGCGATTTTGCCGCTTCGGGGCAAGCTCGTCAATGTCGAGAAAACAAGTCTCGACAAAGTGGTCAAGTCCGACACGTTGAAGCCGATCATTATCGCGCTCGGCGCCGGTATCGGCGAGAGCCTCAATGTGGCGAAACTTCGCTACCACAAAATCATCATTATGGCGGATGCCGATGTGGACGGCTCGCATATTCGCACGCTCCTTCTTACTTTTTTCTATCGATACTTCGAAAGTATGGTGCGCGATGGCTATGTCTATATCGCTCAGCCGCCACTCTATCGTTTGCAGAAGGGGAAGCGCGTTGAATACGTTTTTACGGACGAAGAAAAAGATCGAATGCTTGCGGTGATGACCAAGGGAATGGATGAGGGAAAGGGAGAAAAGGGTAAGAAAGGGGAATTGGGAATGATACGTGGCGAAGAAAAGGAGAAAAGCGGGGAGGTGCCGGCGGGCGAGGAGGGCTCGTCGAACGGGACGGAGACGGTTCACGGCGTCAATATCCAGCGCTACAAAGGTTTGGGGGAGATGAATCCCGAGCAACTGTGGGAGACGACGATGAATCCGATGCATCGGCAAATGCTTCGTGTCTCGCTCGATGACGCCGAAGAAGCCGATCGCATCTTCGATATCCTGATGGGCAATGAAGTCGAGCCCCGCCGGCGCTTCATCCAAACCCACGCCAAGAGCGTCCAAAACTTGGACGTGTAGTCTTTTCGATATTGACAAGGGTTTTATTCGGTGTATTCTGGTTTCAGCGCGACCGTGCGCTTTTCACAGGAGAGCTAAAATGTCTAAGGTGACTTTAGGAGAGCGTTTTTTGGTGCCGGGAGGGGAGCATATCCTTACTCCACTTGATGATGAGTTGGGTATTGCACGTGTGAAGGGAATAGTTGGACAAGGTGTCTTGTTGGAAAATATTGTCATAGTGTTTTCCGGAGGGGAAAATCCCTTTTCTATGCTGTTCTCCTGGATATGTGCGATAAGGAGAAATGGTCGCTGATGTGTGGGAATATTATCATTTTAAGCCGGTGTCGCAATGATGCCGGTTTCCTCTTATAAGGAGGGCGTTCCTTGACCTTTTCTCGTTTTCTGTGCTACGCTCGTTTGAGCGAGGAGGCTTTGATTTTGCGGTTCTTTTCCTCTATACTTCCCCTATGAGTCTCCCTCTTGGAAATTTGAAATCGCTCGCGAAGTGCCCGGTGTGCAATAAGAAATACGCGCCCGCCGTGGTGACGCCGCTCATCGAAGACGATATTCACTCGACGATGCATGTGTCGTGTCCATCGTGCGGTGTTTCGAGTATTTTGTTTGTTTCGACGAATCAGTGGGGAATTGCCAGCATCGGCGTTCTCACGGACTTGGAAGGGGAGGAATCAAAGAAGCTCTTGGGAAAAGAAAAGGATATCGTTTCGACCGATGAGGCGCTGGACGCCTATATGTTTTTCAAGGAAGAGGCGGGAAAAACGAGGGCTATTTTGGAAAAAATCTAGGACTTCCTCACTTTGCGCATTCCTGCCTGCCGGTAGGCTGGTCTTCGTCAAAACCTCCGTTCCTCATTCGGAGTATTATGGTATACACCTCATTTCGGTACTCGGTTTTTCCTCAAACTGCATCAAAGCGAGAAAGTCCTAATAAATCGGTTTTTTGTTTTTGCGTATGAGCTCACCAATACAGTTGTCGGCGGAAATTCGAACGGAAAAATCAGCGAGCACTCGAAAAAGTGGTCGCGTCCCCGCGGTGCTTTATGGGAAGAATGTCCCGTCTCGTTCGCTTTCCGTGCCGTTTTTGGAATTTTCTCGCGCGTATCGGGCGGCGGGAGAAAACACGCTTATCGAGCTCTCGCTTCCAACGGGAAAACCTCTCAACACGCTCATTTACGAAGTCCAGCGGGATCCGTTGTCGGGAGCTTTTCTCCATATTGATTTCTATCAGGTCCGTATGGACGAAAAGGTTGAGGCGAGCGTTCCGATTGTCTTTACGGGCGATTCACCCGCCGTGCGCGGTTTGGGCGGGGTCTTGATCAAGGCGCTTGATGAAGTGGAAGTGTCGTGTCTGCCGGGGAATATTCCACATGAGTTTTCGGTCGATATTTCCATACTGGCGACATTTGACGATCAAATTCGCGTTTCCGATATCGCTGTTCCCGAGGGGGTTCAAATGGTAAGTGATGCCGAAACGACAGTGGCGCTCGTTGAGCGGCCGCGAAGCGATGCCGAAATGGCCGAACTCGATACAAAGGTGGAAGCCGATGTGACGAAGGTTGAAGGCGTCGTAAAAGAAACCCCCGCCCCCGCTTCAGAGAAAAAGGAATCCTAATGTTATTTTTTTCTGACAGAAAAAGAGACTTCCTCTTGACGGAGGTTTCTTTTTTTGCTACTGTAAAACGTCCTGTTGTACCAGCTTATTCTCATCTCTGCTACCGCGTGAGTTGCCTCGACTGCAAGAAATATTTTTTCTCACATGCTCCTCTCTATCGGAGCAAACTTTCGAAAAATTATTTTTTGCAGTCTCGGCGCACATGATAGAAGTCTTCAGCGTAATTTGGTATTACTTGGCGCTATCGGCTCCGTCCGCAGTGACCATTCGAGGACTATCCCTCCTTACGTCCCCGAAGGTTGCGTCTCTTCGTCTCTGACGATTTAGGCGGCTGCGGGCGGAACCGATGCGCCAACGATCGCCCCGATTTTTTCGGGGCGGTTTTTTATGCTCGCTTGCCGATTCTATTTTTCTTCTTAAAAAAGAAAATTCGTGATACACTTGCTTTGCAACTCACTACTTACTACTGTATGAGTCTTTCTGAACTTGATGAAAAATTACACAAGCACGATGAGACGGAGCCTCTTGCGACGCATGGGTCGAGCGAGTTCAATCCCGGTCGGGCGCCGGCGGGCGCCGAGATTCGATTGACCGAGACGAGCGATTGGCATGACGCGCGGACGCGTTTCTTCACGCGGTACAAGAAGGAACTTCGAAAGGGGGCAATCGCAATCGGAGCGATAGCCTTTTTCGCGCTCTTAGTTGGGACATTCGTCCGTATTCAGCAATCGCTTTTTTCCGAAAATCGCGTGACGGTTACCGTATCGGGACCGAGCAATGTCGGCGGATCCGATCTGACGACGTTCATCATTTCCTATCGAAATGCGAATCGTTCAGGCCTCTCGAACGCGGAACTGGTCGTGTCATATCCTTCGGGATTTCGTCCGGAGGCGAATGAGGCAACCTTTCAGGACAATGTTTCGTCAAGTGTCGTAGCAATCGGAGATGTTCCCGCTTTTGGCGAAGGGAGCTTCGAGTTTTCCGGAAAATTTTTCGGATCCAAAAACACCCTCGCCTATATTGGAGCCGAACTTCGATATCAACCGAGAAATCTCGAGAGCCGTTTTTCGGCGAAGGGTCACAAGAGCGTCAACCTTCGGACCGCCTCTCTCGCGGTTGAGATGGAGGCGCCCCTCACAACTTCTCCGCAAGGAGAAGCGACCTATCTCGTGAATTATGAAAACACAAGCGACGCGACACTCTCGAACGTGCGCCTCAAGGCGAGCTACCCCTCGGGATTTTCGCTGATTGAAGGAGACCCGAGACCGTCGGAAGGGGACGCCGTATGGTATCTCGGTACGCTTTCCGCGGGAGAGAAGGGAAAAGTTCGGATAACGGGAATCTTGGATGGCATTCCCAATGAAACGAAACTTTTCCGGGTCGAGCTCGGAACCTTCCAGGGCGACAACACCTTTCTTTCCTATAGCGATGTTGAGCGGACGACACGGGTGGTTGCCCCTCCGTTTGGTATTCGGCAGGTGGTAAATGGCGCGGCGCCCGCCGCCGTTGATCCTGGCGATACGCTTCGGTATGAGATACAGTATCGAAATGATAGCCCGACCGCGCTTCGAGAGGTGATTTTGACGGTGGAGCTTGAAGGCGACGCGCTTGATTTTTCAAGACTTCGACCGGAAAAGGGTGCTTACGATAGCGCTCGGAAACGTATTGTATGGAAGGCGTCGGACGTGGGGCAGTTTGCCAATCTCGCGCCAAACGCTTCGGGAAAGGTGGAGTTTTCCGTGCCGGTTCGCGGGGATGATTTCGTGCCGGAGAGCGCCATTGCAAAGAACTTTCGCGTGAAAACGACGGCAAAAATCGAGAGTCCCGACGTGCCGAATCCCGCCGGCGCGAACAAGATTGTCGCGACGAACACGATGTGGGTCAAGGTAAATTCGCGGCTCTTGCTTGAAACCCTCGGGAGCTATCAAAACGGAGATATTCCGAATACGGGACCGATCCCTCCTACCGTGGGAGAGGAGACGACCTATACTCTTCGCTGGCAACTTGCCAATACGACGAATGACGTGACGGGGGTGGAGGTGTCCGCGGATCTTCCGACCGGCGCGCGCTGGACCGGGAAGACCTTTCCGGATTCGGAAACGCTTGCCTACAACGAACGAACAAACAAAATCGTGTGGAGTGTCGGGAGTATGGGAGTTGGCGAGGGATTTCTCTCGCCGAAACGAAGCGTGTCGTTTCAGGTTTCAATTCGACCCGAAGTGAATCAGGTGGATATGGAGGTACCCCTCCTCGGTGTTTCGACGGCGAAAGCGACGGATGTGTTCACGCAATCGCTCATTCGATCGGAGACGCGCGAAAAGACGACGAACCTGCGCGAGGACACCTCCATTCCCTCAAGCGGCTACAAAGTGAAAGGGAAATAAGATTTCTTGACTGTTCTTTGATTGGTAGGATAGGGTGGAGATATGGGTTCTCATTTCGATATTTTGAATTCAAACGAACGCGGACGGCGAGGGAGGGTTCGGACGCGACATGGTGTTCTCGAAACACCGTTTTTTATGCCGGACGCGACGCGCGCGACGGTGCGTGGTTTGGAGCCTGTCTCAATTCTCGAAACCGGTATCGAGGCGCTGGTGGTAAATACGTACCATCTCCTCCTTCGTCCCGGGTCGGACGTGATCGCTCGGATGGGGGGACTTCACCGGTGTATGCGGTGGGAGGCTCCACTCCTCTCCGATTCCGGCGGGTATCAAGTGTATTCACTCATTCACAAGCATCCGAATAGCGGGGAAGTGTCCGAGGCGGGGGCGGAATTTCGGTCGCCCCTTGACGGCTCAAAACGGCCCCTCACTCCCGAGGGAGCGATTGATATTCAGTTCGATCTCGGCGTCGATATGATGGTCTGTCTCGATGATCCGAGACCGAACGACGCGCCGATAGCCGAGCTGGTCGAGGCAGTCGAACGGACGATACGCTGGGCGCGTCGCTCCCGGACTCGCTTTGATGAACGTGTCCGGGGAATGTCGGAAGAGGAACGCCCGCTTCTTTTTTGCGTCATTCAGGGTGGTATGGATATCGCGCTTCGCAAGCACTGCGCCGAGGCGCTCGTCGATATCGGTTTTGATGGATACGGATTTGGCGCGCGGCACCTCGATGGGGAAGGAATGTTTCTTGCCGATGTGCTTCGCGAAACCGCCTCCTTCATTCCGGAAGACGCGCTTCGATTCGCGCTCGGCGTGGGGACACCCTCGGATATCGTCCGCTCCCACGCGCTCGGATGGGATATGTTTGACTGTGTCATCCCGACGCGCGAGGGTCGGCACGGTCGAGCCTTTTTGCGGAAGGATGGCGCGGATATTTACGCCGATGATTTTTATGAAACCGTTAATCTGACGAGCGAACGGTTTCGCGAGGATGTGTCACTCCTTGACTCTCGGTGCGACTGCGCAACCTGTACCGCCGGCTTTTCTCGCGGGTATATCCGCCATCTCTTCGCCGCCCGCGAGTTTCTCGGCGCGCGCCTCCTCTCGATCCACAATCTTCGTTTCTACGCTCGACTTCTTGGGGAACTGCGAGGAAAGTGCACATGAAAAAACCCAATATTGAAACCTGCATTGTGCGGGTTTATCACGGCAATCAAACAATCAAGAAAATCCTGGTTCGAGACGGTGTTCCCGGATGTGCATTCCCGCACCCTGATGCTTCGCGGCTTTCAGCCACCGGCAATCAGCCTTCGGCTCTCAATTTTGCATTGCGTATTTCCTGCCTGCCGCCTGCCTGCCGGTAGGCAGGGTAGGCAAGGTAGGCATGGTGAATTTTGCATTTCCTACATCCCTGCTCCCTGTATCTGCCAATAGAAATTATTGCACGTCGTATCCCGACACCCGCACTTCCACCCGCCGTCTTGCACCGAGCACGTCATCCCGACGAAGTACGTCGGTGCGCTCGCGCTTGCCGTTGAAATATTGGGATCGGTGATCGTCGCGGAGACACTCCCCTGGCACCAGTCGCCGTTTAGGGCTCCTGTGCAGGTGCCGGAGTACTGGGTCCACGCACTTCCGGTATAGTAGTAGCCTTTGGTGTAGACGATGCGGGTGGTGTCGCCGGGGACGCCGGAGGTGAGTTGGATGGTGTGCGGATCGGCACTGCTACAAGTGGCATTGATGAGGTTGGTGCTCGTTTGAAAAGCGTCGAAGGGCGCGCCGTAACTGTTGTAGGTGGACTGGGAGAAGTTCGTGGTCGTCACGGTGTTGCAGGGAGTGAAGGTTCCCGAAGTCGGGTTGCCTTTTACCTCGAC
>JBPOHW010000012.1:0-1810 GCA_052035095.1 Candidatus Moraniibacteriota bacterium | reverse complement strand
TTTGTGTACAAGTTCCGATATATACGATGGAAATATTGCATCACGAAAGAGAATCCGGATTTTGAAGCGGCGCTTCTGTATGAACAGCAGCTTATCGCCGAGCGCAATGTGCGCGACGACGTGCTCTACAAAATCAAAGATGATCCTCGGAAAACGAAGGTCGGTGCGTTTATCGAACGATTTTCGATTGATGAACTGCCACAGTTTTTCAATGCGTTTCTCGGCTCCATGAGTTTGGTTGGTCCTCGACCGCATCAGGCGCGCGAGGTGGAGAAATACAAAGAATATCACCGCCGTCTCCTGACGATTAAGCCGGGTGTTACGGGAATGGCGCAGGTATCGGGTCGCTCCGACCTTTCATTCGAAGGCGAGTATAAACTCGATATTTTCTATATCGAGAACTGGTCACTCTGGCTCGATATTTCTATTTGTCTCAAAACGCTCCGCGTGCTTTTGCAACAGCGAAGAAACGTGTGAGTATGTTAGGCACCTTTCCGGTAAAAATTCTTTTTTGCTTGTCTTACATTTCGCACGCCTGCCTGCCGGTAGGTAGGAAAGCCGCAAAAAAGAATTTTTACTGGAAAGGCTTTGTTTCCTTTTCTCCTCTGTTCTCATGATTTTGTTAAAGAGTTGCGGTTCTATTTCTTCTGTTTGACGTATGCGTATTGCCACTGATTGGAACGACTACGAATTGATCGATGCCGGAGATGGGGAGAAACTGGAGCGTTGGGGTGAGTTTGTTCTGCGGCGTCCCGATCCACAGGCGATATGGCCGAAGGGGACGGAGAGGCTCTGGGAAACGCCTCACGCGCGCTATCGTCGGAGCAACGATGGCGGAGGCATCTGGGAGCGCGTGCTCGATATGCCGAAAACATGGACGGTTCGGTACCGTTCACTTGTATTTCGTCTCGAGCTCATGGGATTCAAGCACACAGGTTTGTTTCCGGAGCAGGCGGTGAACTGGGAATGGATGACCGAGAAGATTCAATCGGCGACGAAGCCGATTCGTGTACTCAATCTTTTCGCCTATACTGGCGGTGCGACGGTTGCAGCGGCTGCTGCCGGTGCGGAGGTTTGCCACGTTGATGCATCAAAAGGCATGATGACGCGAGCAAAAGAGAATCTCGAACTCAGTGGGCTCTCGGACGCATCGGTTCGTTTCATTCCCGACGATGCTTTGAAATTTGTTGAGCGAGAAGCTCGTCGCGGGAGGAAATACGAAGCGATTATCATGGATCCCCCCTCGTTTGGTCGCGGTCCCAAAGGGGAGATATGGAAAATTGAGGAGCAACTTTTTTCACTTCTTGAACATTTGGCAGCTATTTTGTCGGAGCACCCGCTTTTTGTATTGGTGAACTCCTATACAACCGGGCTTTCGCCGCAGGTCATCGAAAACATGCTGATGCTGACGCTCGGGAAGAAATACGGTGGATCTTGTTCGTCATTCGAGCTTGGTCTTGCGACACAACGAGACAATGTACTCCTCCCATGCGGTTCTTCCGCTCGGTGGGAGAGGTGAAATGTGCGGATCAGTGGCGGTGTCTGATGAAAGAGTTGAGGCAGAGCTTTTTCCAAAACGGCATGCGGCACGATTTTTCATGATGAATTGACGGCGCTTTTGGCGCTGTTTTTGTAACAATTTCCGTAGTTTTTTGCTTGATTTAAGGGTAAGAGCGGTTTATGATAAGAGAATGAAAAAGAATATGCAGGACATGCCAGAGATTGATAGACCGCGGGAAAGACTTGTAAAATACGGACCGGACAAACTTGCGAGTGAGGAACTTTTAGCGATCATTCTTGGGTCGGGCAC
>JBPOHW010000013.1:0-41479 GCA_052035095.1 Candidatus Moraniibacteriota bacterium | reverse complement strand
GGAGAGTCCATTCGCCTTCGTCCTCGTTCATCGCAACCTTGTAGAATGTATCGGTTTTGACCTCGAAGTCTTCGTTGCCGGTCGTATTGCCATTTTGACAATGTTCCTCTTTGGAAACCGGCCAGACATTGACTTGGTAGGTTTCCCCGACATTCATGAGACTTGTCTCTTCGGTGAGACGCGTATTGTCTCCGTCTTCGGGAACAGTGTGGACGGTGATTTCTTCGATTTGGAGGTTGGGGAGGGGGGTGGTGGGAGGAGGATTTGATCCGCCATCGCCACCGCCGACGCCGTAACCACCTTCTAGGAAGGAGATGATATTGGCAGATTGACCGGTGTCTTCCAAACACCAGCGCCAAGTATCCGAATTGCTTTCGCTCTCCATAGCTCCACGCGCATTGCGGAAATACCGGACATGATCCGATCCATCTTCGCAGGTGGTCGGATTCAAATACCAACACAATACTCCATTCGATCCCGATAACTTCCGGCAGGAAAAATCACTGAACGTTTTGCCGATAGGGCGAGACTCGTAGGTGTAGCCGTTTGGATTTGAGAGGCTTTGATCGCACACAAAGTCGCGATTCCCGCTCCCCTGCTTTCCTGTAGAGAAGAATCTCAGTTCCCCCGTGTTTCGATTGTACGCCCAGACTTCCATTGGTTGGGATTCTCCAACTCCACTACCAACATGAACACCAAAGTGAAGATGCTGACCAGCACTTGGGTTTTCCTTGGTCGGCTTTGGTTCCACATACCCCGAGTTTCCTGAATAAGCAATGGGTTGACCAGAAAAAACACGAGTACCATCCTTTACAATAAAGCTGGAAAGGTGGGCAGACATTGTCATATAACCATTATCGTGATCAACCCTGGCATACGTCCCAAATCCCCCAGGATTACTTCCGTAATGCAAGACTCCATCTGCAGCTGCAACAACGATATCCCCAACTTTCATATTGAAGTCAAGGTCAAAAAGCGTAGAGCTTTTATTATGCGTCGGGACGTCATCGCTGTTTTGAGTACACCGATACGCCTTCCCATCGTAGAATGGAAGTTGAACTTGCATGACTGAATCAGCGCGCACTCCCTGAGAAAATACAAGGCTAGACAGTGTAGCCACTACAAACACAATTTTCACGGTAGCTTTCCTTCTTTGTAAAAGAACTTCAAATGGAATCCGATAGATTCCTCTCAAACAACTCTAATTTTATAGAGTTGTCTGTTGAAAAATCTATCGCCAACCAAATCAGTTATTCTTACTAACATCAGTAAACCTTATCGTCTTATATATATTTTGAAAAATATTCATAATCTCTTTATTGTTTTGATCACATGATATGTAGATATTATTCATACCAAAAGCATCCTTATTTGAATATTCCGGTTCAAAAAAGATGACACCAAAATTTTCCAAACAGCTCCCATCCTGAATAAATGAGAGATAGGCGGTCTTCATTCTTCCTTTATCAGAAGTATTTTCATCACATACTTCTCCCCTCTTTCCGAGAACGTTAACACTCTCACAGAGACCCTGTCTCAACGCAAATTCATATTTCTGACTGGCAAAATTATTCAAAACAATACCCATCATCCCAGGCATGTCGATATTCTTTCCTATGCGACCATTTTGAATAATGCGTATATCAAGGACATCGGCACTATCAATATTATCCGTTACATATAACAAAGTTTCAGGATATTCAAACTCTATACCATACTTCTCATTCCGATACGTCTTCCAATTCGAGGTGTCGATATTCGCAGGAGGCTCGATATTTCCCGGATTCTGCGTCGGATTCTCCTCTACCGCGGGCGACTTCAAGTTCTCTTCCGACACTTTCTGCTCGCGAAACAGAAACCACCCGCCGAGAAGGAAGACGGCGAGGATCATCGGAAGAGAGAAGATGAGGGTTTTCTTATTCATAGGGTTCATAAGCGTACGTTTTACGATAATTTAAAGATTGATTCTTGTCAAGGAAATAGTCAATCTAAAAAAGAAATCTACACCTCTTTATGAACTTTCAATAATCTGCTCTATCTCAAAAAGAAAATCCTGTATTTCCTTTGGATACGAGATTCGATTATCGGATTGCTCTCCCTGCATCGAATATTCCTGCGAATAAAAAGCATAGGAAAAGGTAAGGAGAACGAACCTGCTCCGCTTTTCATCAAATGTCACATAATAACGAGTATAATTTCCACCAGGCTTAAAACCAAGGTCGTATACCTCGTAATATTGAGATCCTATCTTTCGAAAATCAACCAATGTTTTTTCGTCTCCAAGATGTCCTATCACGACAGCCTCTTGAATGCCAGGCTTCAACGATTGAAAAGTTCTTACATGGTCGTCAAGCTGAACAGTCCAGCGTAATCCTTCGTATGCTTCGGAGTAGGATGCTCCTTTTCTATAATCATAGACCAAGACGTTAAAATTCATCCAAGGATCATCAGAGAAATCGAAAGTCTTTTGAAAAAAATCTATATTTCCCTTTTTTTCAGGAAACGACAATTCGTCATTTCTTATGAAGTTTAAGTTACTCGAAATTTCATCTTTTTTACTCTCAAATTCCTTTTTCGAAGAATCTAAATAACTTTCAAGAGAAGGTTCTCTACCCTCTGCCTTTTCCGGCAAATTTTCAACCACCACCGGCGGTTTCGGGCTTTCTTCCGATACTTTCTGCTCGCGAAACAGAAACCACCCGCCGAGAAGGAAGATGGCGAGGATCATCGGAAGAGAGAGGATGAGCGCTTTCTTGTTTGAGAAGTTCATAGGCGAAAATAAAAGATAGGCTAACGATTAATTTTTGTCAATGGTTGGACTTTTCACGAGAGCTTCCAATAGTATATTCCAAATGGAGACACCCTGTCCACCAAAAAGCGCAAAAAGTACCCTACAGCGAGCGGCCGTCGTAGGATGGTATGTTTTTCCAACTTCCATCAATATTGAAAACTGAAAAAGCTAAAAAAGTGGTCTACGCCGAGCCGACGATCGAGATAGAAGCACCGCGGACAATTCAAAAAGAGATCAATCTTCGACCGAGACAACTTGAATGGCTCCACCGACGCCGGATCAAAAATATTGCGCGCGCGTTTGGGGTGGTAGTAGGTGGACATAGGGATTTTCCGCCGTTTGTATTTAAAAAGTTCCACCGCCCACTGGATTCCCTTTTCATCGGCATCCCATAACTGCGGAGATGCTTGTATGTTTTTCCCACTATACCTATTCACAAATGACGTAATGCAAATACTCAATTGTCTTGTTAGCTGTAAAATTTCTGTTTTCCGACTTATCAGCTTTGAAACGACTGTATCCTTTCGTGAAATTCCCATATTTGCCACGCAGACCCATTACTTCTTGAATATCGTCCAAGGTCATTAAGCCTTCATTGTTATAGCTCAAAAAGATATATTTTACCTTGGCTTTCAAAATCAAATCTTTAAATGCTTTTTTAACTTGCGTTCTTGAGCAATAAAGGGATCTTTGGTTTTGATATTCGCGCAAACCAGTTTTCCCGTGGATTTTAGGATTATCATATCTCGCGATAGTTTCAAGCATATGATAATTTGTCGCGTATTGCCTTTGATTGTACGGTGGATCTAAATAGAGAATATCACCCGAAATTTTTCCTGCTATCTCGTTTATGTCCTCGTTAAAAATTTCGTGTTCTTGGTCGTTTATTATTAATTCAGCAGGTTTCAAAATCAAATTATTTTGAGCCGTCTTTTTTAATTTTTTCAAAAAAGCGCCGTAAACAGAAGCCGTATTTGCGTATTTATCAATTGACTCAACTAAACTTGTTATCAAAAAATAGTATTCGTCATCAGAAATTAAATTTTGCTCTTTCCAATTTTCAATTTTTTGACGGATAGCATCGCAACGCATTCCATTTTCATCTGAAAAATATTGTCGTTGTTCTGCTTTATCTTTTGTTCCACCGAAACAATAATTTTTATAAATAAACCCCTTTACTCCTTTTAGATTTGACAAACAATCACAAACAAAATCTTTGCGATCTTTTATTTCAATATTTTTCAGATTTGGCATTTCTTTTGTTAATTTCGCAAAATTTAATTCCTTATGATTCCCAATATAATGCCTGTTTAAAACATAGCTGTAATATTGAATATCGTTAGCGATTATTTTATAACCTTTTTTTTTAAAATACCTTCCCACAATTCCAGTTCCTGCAAATAGATCACAGAAGGTGTCACAGCTCCTACCAGCTACTTTATTGATTGATTCTTCCAAAAATTCCAACAATGATAATTTACTGCCAATATAATTCATAATTTTATTTATGCAATAGAATTACAAAACAAGGCACTTTATAATTTTTCTCGCCTTGGACTTTATGTTTATAGGCGAAATTAATTTCAAGCGGATTATTCAAATCAGTTTTATTTATTATTTCTCTAATCTTATCAATTGAAACGTCCTCATCAATATAAACAACCAATAATCTTGGGTCAGCTCCGAATCTACCCTCGTCTTGATACTTATAAAGATATTCCGCGACAAGTTCTGGTTTTTTTATTGCAATTTCTCGCCATTCATCTTTGAAATGCCTTTTAAATTCATTGGTTGGACTTTTTGCGACTTTTTGATCAAAAGAAATACCATTTATAAAGAAATCAACACCCCGCCTATGATTCAATGTGGGCAGAATGTTATTATTTTTCTCAAAAATCAGCGTTTCTATAAAATCATTTCTAACGGTGTTGATTTCCTTTATTCGTCTATACTTAACTGCGGCAATTTTAACTTTGCCATCCTTGGCAATACCCGTGCTGTTTTCTGAATTAATTCTTTGTACAAACTCATCAAAAGCGCCTTGCGAAAAAGGCCAAGTGATATCGCCTAATTTTAAGGATTGCCATTCTTTGATAAGTACATCCATTGCGTTGTCAGCCTCTTTCCCGCTTTTATATTTTTCTGTTTCTTTGAAAATATTTCTGATAATTTTCTTACTCTCTTCATAATTCCAGCTATCGACGATGGCTTTCCAAAGTTCTCTTGTATCTAAAACTAAAACCTGCTTGCCTACATTTTGCCCACGGCTAATTGTTTTAAATTTTAAAGTAGGTATCGGCTTAATTTTGTTTAAGCGCAATAAGTATTCCATTGCCTTTTCTTGGCCACCAATAATTTTTCTTGCCAAATCGTCCGATAGTCTTGACTTAATGTATTCCATAGCTATTTTTTGAAAATTAAAATATATTCGTGTTTAAAAATATAATAGTCACTCGAAAGCGCCCTATATCGCCAAATACCTTCTTTATTTTGCTTGGCACGATTGCCAGCCATATTTTTTATAATAACGCTTTTTAGCGTTAGGCCGAGTTTTTGAGCCTCGTTCATACAGTAGAATCCTAACGGAATCCACTTACCAGCCGAATATTTATCACCGATGACGATGGCCAAATATCTGCTATTTTCTAGAATTTCGATTGTATTTTTTAAAACTTCTGCAAACTTTTCCAAAAATTCTTTTAGCGATCTGGCGTTAGATAAATCATCCTTCAAATCACTAAACTTGATAATGTCAGCATACGGCGGATGCAGTATTGCTAACTGTATATTTTTCTTTTTGTGATTTTTTAAAATCCCTTTTACTTTTTCAAAGGTTTCAATTTTTGTACTATCACCAACAATCAAATCAAAAAAATTGTTTTCTGGTTCAATATTTTTCTCTACATAATCAACGAGCTTTTCTTGAATATCAATACCAATAAAATTTCTGTTTAGGATTTCCGCTTCATAAGCGGTTGTTCCGCTACCTAAGAACGGATCAAACACAACATCGTCTTTCTTGGTATATCTCAAAATTAGCTGATGAGGAATTTGCGGAACAAAATTTCCATGATAAAAGCCGCTGTGCTTTCCTGTTTTATCTCTTTCGGGAATTATCCAAAGACTATCAGTCCAAATTTCTGATTCTTTCCATTTATCTAAATTTAATTCATTAAAATTCGGCATAATTATCTTATCGACTCCCTCAATATTACTATATTCCTTCGTTAAAGCCTTTGTCTCAATCTCGTTCGACGTAGTGCAGGAAAAATATTGAGCTTCTTTCCCATCTCCCCCCAATCCTACTCCTTTCCCCTCCCCCCTTCAAGCCAAAAATCCACAAAAACCCGCATTTTCACTTTTTTCTTAACCGACAGAAAGAATGGCATCGAGGTTGTAAAATTTTACGGGTTGAGTTTGCGTCCTTCCCTCTAGGGCACCGTGTTGTGTGGTATGTTCCAAAATGGAACATACCTGATTTTCAATCAATTCGCCGCTTTCAAAGATATTTTTGAGATGTTTGGTAATAGCCGGCCTTTGGACACCAAACAAAAGGGCTATTTTGTCTTGCGTCAACCACACATTCTCATCCCGCAGAAATATTTCCACCCTCACCTTACCGTTTGGCGTAGTATAGAGAAGAAACTCTGTGAAACTATTGTGCTCGATATTTCGATTCCTTTTCATGGCTGTCTCCTTCACCGAATTATCCGTTCCCCTTCCCGTCTCCAAATCCAACTCCTTTCCCCTCGCCGCTTCAAGCCAAAAATCCACAGAAAAACCATCTTTTCACTTTTTCTTGGCGTTCTTTCTATTTTTCGCACTCGCCAGGGCTTTCAGAGCCACTTCATCAAAATCAACATCCTTTGCCGCTTCGGCTTTTTTGTAGGCTACAAATTTTTTGTCGGCAATTTCTTGCATCAGCTCATGTGATATTTTGCCGGCATCTTGCAGAATATTGCGGTCATTGATGGTTAAAAATCCGTGAAGTTTTTCGATCCAATCTTGCATGGTCATCGGCACTCGACGGCGCGCCTGCTCGGTGGCGAATATCAGGTATTGTTCCACCAGGGCATTGAGCTGCGCCAGTTCTTCGGCGGTATAGTAATTTTTGGCAATCATCACCTCTTCTTTGGTTGGCGTGGCGCCACGAGTATAGGTCAATCCCAATTTTTCTTTTTTTTCATCTATTCTGGCAACAACAATTTCGGCGGCGGTACTGCCGGTAATGGCATAGTGAACCTTGTTTTGTACGGTTTTGAAAAAGAGCAGACTTTGATCATTGGTAGGATCGTAGTCCACGCTCGTGGCGTAAATATCGGTAATTTTGCGGTAGAATCTTTTTTCACTCGTGCGAATATCCGAAATTGTGCGCTCAAGCTCCTCAAAATAGTCAAAAGGCACATCCGGATTTTTTAATCGGTCACTGTCTATCACAAAGCCCTTCACAACATATTCCGAGAGTCGAGCGGTCGCCCATTGGCGAAAAGCGGTAGCAATGGCGCTTTTAACGCGATAACCAACCGCTATAATCATATCGAGATTGTAATAATTCATGGCGTAATTCTTGCCATCAGTGGCAGTTGTCAAGAAATCCTTTACAACTGAATCTGGCTGAAGTTCGCCTTCTTCAAGGATATTCTTGATATGTTGGCTTATGTTTTGCTTGGTGGTCCGGAAAAGATCCGCAAGCGCATTTTGCGTCAACCACACAGTGTCGCCATCAAAACGCACATCTATCTTGGTTTCCCCCGATGGTGATTTATAGATAACTATCTGCGATTTTTGGGTTTCTTCTTTCATAGGAATTCCTTCACCGAATTATCCATTCCCCTTCCCGTCTCCAAATCCTACTCCTTTCCCCTCGCCACTTCAAGCCAAAAATCCACAGAAAAAACCACCTCTCGCGAGACGTGTCTATTCCCCTCATTCTGAACCTGTGCAATTTTTGCACAGGTTGAATCTTTATCTATTGCGGCCACAAACCCACACAAAAAACCGCCTCGGTTGAGGCGGATCGTTTTTGAATGTGCTTTACGCTCGCTCCCATCGGGCGGAGGAGCCGCAGGGGAGGATGATATTTTCTCGACCGGTGGCGGCGAGACCAAGTTCGAAGGATGAGGAGGTGCCGCCGAATTTCTTCCCGACGGTAAGCGCGAGCATATTGTGGATCACTCTCGGGGAGAGGCCGGTCGTATAGGAATTGACAAGCACAAAGAGCGACCGATCCGAGAGGACGTCGACCGCGCGCTCGAGAAGCGAGAATATCTGCTCTTCCACTTTCCACACTTCGCCCTTGGGACCGCGCCCAAAGGATGGCGGATCCAAAATGACCGCGTCATACGCGCGGCCGCGCCGCTTCTCTCGCTCGACAAACTTGATCGCGTCATCGGTGATAAACCGCACCGGCGCTTTCTCAAGCCCGCTCAAACCAAGGTTCTCCTTCGCGCGCTCATTCATCCCCTTCGAGGCGTCCACGTGACAGACCTCCGCGCCCGCGGACGCCGCCGCGACGGTCGCGCCGCCGGTATAGGCGAAGAGGTTCAATACGCGAACCGGTTTCGAAACCGCCGATATTTTTTCCCGCATCCAGTCCCAGTTGACCGCTTGCTCGGGAAAGAGCCCCGTATGCTTGAATCCCATACGTTCGATACGGAAAACGAGATTCCGATACGAGACCGTCCATTCTTTGGGTATATTCGGCAAACACTTCCAGGATCCTCCGCCATCGTTACTGCGATGGTACCACGCGTCCGGACGATTCCAGCGCGCGTCCGCCCCTCGGGGCCAGAGCGCCTGCGGATCCGGTCGCCGCAACACGAGCGTTCCCCAACGTTCCAGCTTTTCTTTATCTCCCGCGTCAATCAATTCGTAGTCTTCCCAGTCACGCGCGACACGCATACATTTCGGTTAAAGGATTTGAGATATGCTCCGGAATCAATCAAACATTCTTCCGGCGACGAAGCAAGACGCGAAGCGTTTTGAAACACAATGTGATATCGAGGAAGATCGACCAGTTCTCGATATAGAAAACGTCAAGCTTGTACTCGTCTTCAAACGCGAGGTCCGAGCGCCCCGACACCTGCGCCATACCCGTGATGCCGGGTTTGACCGTGAGCAATCGGCGGTGATACTCTTTGTATTTTTCCACTTCGCGTGCCTGATGCGGTCGAGGTCCCACGAGCGACATCGATCCCAAGAGCACGTTAAAAAACTGCGGCAATTCGTCGATGGAATATCGCTCGATAAACGCGCCGACTCGCATCTTGCGCGGATCGTCTTTGATTTTGTAAAGCACGCTGTCTCGAACATTCCGCTCCGCGATCAGCTCTTGTTCAAAGGCGAGCGCCTTTTCGAAATTCGGATTTTCTTTGGTAATGCAATACTCCCACTTCATATACCGAAACTTGTACACGAAAAATTCCTTCCCGTCTTCCCCGATGCGCTTGTTCTTGTAGATAATGGGTCCCAGAGGATCCTCAATCTTGATGAGAATCGCGACGAGTATCATAACGGGCGAAAAGAGAATGAGCAAAACGAGCGAGCCAACCATATCAAAAGCGCGCTTCAAAATCTTGCCCCAACCGTCAAGCGGCGTGTGTTCGGCTTCGATAAAGGGCTCGCCCTCAAACATCCGCACCGAGAAGCGCGATGTCTGGAGCGTTGTCGGGAGATATTTGTACGCGATATTGTTCACCTGACAATAGTCGAGCAACTTGGTTTGCTCTTCATCGGGAATCGAAGGATCGCACACAATGATTTCGTCGACGCCCTCTTGTTTTCGTATCTCTTTGATTTCGCGGATAGAGACCGTCCCCATGGACGCCGAGAGCCGATAGCCGAGCCACGGCTTCTCGGAAAAAGTTCTTTTGAGCCGCTCCAGAGCGCCGTTACGCCCAATCAGCAAAACGCGATGCACGCCCGTACCGCGCGCGACCAAGAGCCAACGCTGAATCGAGTGAATGAGGTATCGCCCCAACACGACGAAAACCACCGAGAGCGACCACGCGAGGAGAATGATGAAGCGCGACGAAAACCATTCGCGTTTCAAAAAAATCGCAATAATGAGAACGACCAACGCAATCGTCGTCGCCGAAAACACTTTGTGCGCTTCCTGCCAAAATCTTCGTGTCGCGCGAATATCATAGAGACCCTCAAACGCGTAGATCAACAAAAAGAACGGCGCCACGGAGAGCGCGATCATAAAGTATTCATCAAACGAAAACACTCTCCCGATTCGTCCGAGTTCGAAAAAGGCGCGAGTCTCGGGGAGGTCGCGAATCGTAAACGCCGCGAGCGCCGCGAGGACTATCATACCGTAGTCGACCGGCACGCGAATCGCGCTAAAAAAAAGTTCGGATCGTTTCATAGGTAAACCAACGACTGACAACTGACAACTGGCAACTGATACGATGTCCGGAGTTGGCGGTTGAAAGCCACAAAGAAACACATCAAGACGGACGATAAGCCGGATTCTGTGGCTCACGCAGCTGTCAGCATTCAGCTTTCCGCTTTCAACCGATTGCCGAGAGCCGATAACTAATCGCCGCGCGAGCATAGCAACCATTTCTCTTGCCTCTTTGTCGCCAAAGAGATCTTTGCGGTACCTCCGAGGCTCTCGTCGAAACGAGAGTGTCGGATACGACCTTGCACGCCGGTAAGGATTTAGCCGTTTCACTCCCCCGATCGCTCGAGGGACTCCATTTCGAATGTTGCCACTCGAAGTGTCTCAAGCGGTTTCCCGATTGAGCGTCTCTGTTCGCACCTCTCCCCACATACGCGAGTGACGGGTATTACCCGCTACCATCTTTTTCCCGCGAAAGCGGTAAAGCTTCCGCAAAAAAGCGTGTCCGGACTTTCCTCCCTTTTCACTCTTTGAAAAGCGAGTTTGGGCGATTGCCTGTCCGCCTTGATGTATTCCATTGTTGTCAAAGAACCCACGAATAGTACTACAAAAAGCGATAATTGTCAATAATGCCAACACAAAAATACCCCTCCGCTTTTCCTTCTTTTTCGGTATCAAAGCTATCCGGCAACGCGCGCCGAAACACCGAGATCTCGCTCGAGAGCGCCCGCGATATCCGCGAGAGCCGCGTCGGCTTCCTCGCCGGAAAGCGTCCCCCCTTCCTTCCCGAGTCGGACATGAAACGCGACGCTCCGACCGCGCTCCGCGTCCACGTATCGATCAAAGAGCTCAATGCCAAGCACAAGCCCTCGCCCCGCGGCAAAAATCGCTCGCTCGATATCGGCAACCGGCATCCGCTCCGGAATGAAACATGAGAGATCGCGAAGCGTTTCGGGATATTTCCGTATCGGAATAAACAGCATATCCGCGCGCGTCGCGTTGAGAAGTATGCGCGCATCAAACTCAAAACAAGCGACTCGGCTCGAAATATCAAACGATTTCCCTACCAAGGGATGTATTTCCCCGATGATCCCAAGGAAAGCGCCGTCCGATCCGACTATTTCTGCCGATCGCATCGGATGCCAGAGAGACTCATTCGAAGTCCGAGAGCGAAATGAAACGGAGACACCGACCGAATGGAACAGTCGGGAAATTTCCGATTTCAAGACAAAAAACGGCTCTTCTTTTTTCGCGGACGAAAGGAGAAGCGCTCCCGAAAAGAGGCGCGTTTCCTTGGGTGTTTCCTCGGTCGATTCGTATGTCTTCCCGCATTCAAACAATCGAATATCGGAGAAACGCCTTCGATTGAAAGCGATATTTTTGAGAAGTCCCGGAATGAGGGAGACGCGAACGAACGCCTGATCGGGATTCATGGGATTCTCGAGCGCGAGGTGACGATCCGTATCAAGCTTTGCTCGACGCGCGTCCGTTTCGCCATAGAACGAGTAGTTGGAAGTTTCAACAAAACCGCATGCCGCCATATGAGTACGAAGCGCCGTTTCAAGCGTCCGTATCGGCTCTTCGGGCGTCGCCGAGAGAGAAAATTCCGGCGCCTCGGGCTCGATACGATCATATCCAATCCCTTTCCCGATTTCTTCGACGATATCCGCGACCGACTCGATATCAAGTCGGTACGGGGGCGGCGAGACGGTAAGCTTCTTCCCCGCCGCATCAACATCACACTCTCGAAGTTCCAGAATTTTTTTCATCTCCTTTTCCGAAATCGCCGTCCCGAGAAGCGCCATCACCTCGTCCGGAGAGAACGCGATCGATTTCGGCGCAGAAACATTTTTTCGTTCATCAATCACTCCGCGCACCTCGCCGCCCGCGAGGTGCGTCACCACTTCAAGAAGCCGCGTCATCGCGCGCTCGGCGAGGTCGGAAGAGAGCTCCTTCTCAAATCGAAACGACGCGTCACTCTCAATACCGAGCCGCGTCCGTGTCCGCCGGATGGAAACCGGATCGAAATGTGCCGCTTCAAAAAACACATTTCGCGTCTCAGGACTCACGGCGGAATCCGCGCCGCCCATAATGCCTCCCAGAGCAACGGCCCGTCCCCCATCCGCGATCACGATGTCTTCGCCGCCGAGCTCATATGTTTTCCCGTCAAGAAGTAACAGCTTCTCGCCCGGTTGCGCGAAACGCGGCCCGATGGTTTTCATCTCACCACCCGCGAGCTTGTCCCAATCAAACGCGTGAAGCGGTTGACCGAGCTCCAGCATAATGAGATTGGTCGCGTCGACTATTGTGTTAATGGAGCGCATACCAAAGGCACCCAGCCGATCAACGAGCCACCGTGGAGACACCCCCACGGAAATATTCTTTACGAGAGCGCCGATATATCGGTGACTTTTGTCACCCGCCTCCAAAGAAATCGCAAAGGGCGCCCTCTCTTTCACTTTCGGCAAGGCGAGCCCCAGGTAATCATAGTCGAGTTTTCGCCATTCCAAAGCCGCGATCTCGCGCGCGAGCCCGACATGCGAGAGGGCGTCATGCGCCCGGTCCGGCAAAATTTTCACATCGAGCAACCAGTCGGACGAGCCGAGAACATCGCGGAGTTCTTTCCCAATCTCCATCGCTTCGGAAAGCACCATAATACCCTCGTGATGTTCACCAAGCCCCAATTCTTTTTCGGAACAGATCATTCCCTCGGAGTGAATCCCGCGAATGTCCGTCTCGAAAATTTCCATCCCGACCGGCAAAACCGCGCCCGGAAGCGCAACCGCCACCCGTTGTCCCGTTTCGAGGTTCGGCGCGCCGCAGACGATCGTTCTTGCGCCCTTTTCGCCGAGGTCGACTTTCGCCACTCGCAACCGATCGGCGTTCGGATGTTTTTCAATCGAAAGCACCTCCCCGACAAAAATATTTTCGGTCGAAAATCCGACCGGCGTCACCTCCTCCACCTCAAACGCCCTGAGCGTCAAAAATTCCGCGAGTTCCTCGGGACTCTTCTCGGTATCAGAAAGTTCTTTGAGCCAGTGGTAAGAGAATTTCATAATCAGAATTGATTCAAAAACCGCAGGTCGCCGCTTTGAAACAAACGGACATCGGGAATTTTGTATTTCATCATCGCGAGACGGTTGGTGCCAAAGCCCCAGGCGAATCCTTTCCACCGATCGCGCGGATATCCGGCGGCCTCAAAGACTTTTTGATTCACCATACCGGCGCCGCCAATTTCGAGCCAGCCCGTCCCATGGCACGACGAACAGCCCCTTCCATCGCAGACCGTGCAAGCGATATCGAATTCGAAGCCGGGTTCGACAAAGGGAAAATAACTCGGGCGAAGGCGGATGTTGATATGCTTCCCAAAAAATCGGCTAAAGAAAAGCTCGGCGACATACTTGAAGTGCCCGACGGACACCTCCCTGTCCACAAAGAGCGACTCAAACTGATAGAACGTGTGCTCATGCGACGCGTCGGTCGCCTCCGAACGAAAAATCCGCCCCGGCACGATAATCCGAAAGGGCGGCGTATGCGTCTCCATATACCGCACCTGCACCGGCGACGTATGGGTTCGCAAAAGCAACCTTGAACTCTTTTTGCTGACTGCTAACTGCTGACTGCTAACTGCTTTTTGGCGAAGCCAGAATGTATCCTGCATATCTCTCGCCGGATGATTCGCGGGGACATTGAGCGCGTCGAAATTATAGAACTCCGTCTCCACTTCGGGACCGTCGGCGACATCGAAGCCGAGCGAACGGAAAATATCGCAAATGTCGCGCTCGACGCGAGTCAAAATATGGAGGTGCCCCACCGGCAACGCTTCGCCCGGATCCGTGACATCGATCCACTCCGCTTCCGCGTCAAAGGCCATTCCTTCAAGTCGCGCCTTCGCCGCCTCATACGCCGCGGTCACTTCGCGCTTTATTTCATTGGCGCGACTTCCCCATTCCCGCCGCTCTTCCGGAGGAAGCGACGAGAGCGATTTCAGAAACTGATTGAGCGCGCTCTTCCGCCCCAGAAACTCCACTTCACGCGCGCGAAAATCGGACAGAGTTTTCACCCCTTCAAACGCGTCAAGAGCTGAAACCCGTATCGCCTCCAATACATCCGTATTCATATAGCCCTATTGTAGGCGGAGCCTCCTTTACTGTCAAAAAATAACCCCAAGAAAAACGTATTCTTGGGGTAACAGAATATAAAAATTCCAAAAGAAAATTACCTTCTACCTATTCGGCATTTGCGCCGAAGGGGAATCATCGTGTTTTCAAGAGGATATACGGTGATGATACCGCCATCTTTGTATATCCCATTTATATCGGGAGCGACAACAAATTGTTCGTTTCCGATATAAATCGAGAATCTACCTTCCTCATCTACGAGTCTTCGCGTCCCGGACAACCCCTCCCGCAAAAGTCTTTCAGCATATGCCCGCTTCTCATCGTCTGTCTGACAAGAGAATGCTTGAAATTCCTTGAAAGGGAGAATATTCAAGGCATCAAGATAGAGCAAGAGCTTATCAATACAGTGACGTGTCAATCTGACACCTTCAGAGAAATTCCCACCTGCAAAAAAATTTGATTCCACGGAACACCTCCTCCACAAATGCACAAAAAGTGAAAGAACTAAAAAACCACCCGGGCAAAATCTTTTTTGCCACACTTTATAATCGCAGGTTTTTCTTGTTTCGTCAATATGAGGCCCCAATCGAGCACTTTCTCACCGTCTATCTCAACCCCGCCCTGCTCGACTTTGCGCCGCGCTTCCGCCTTGCTCGCCGCAAAGCCCTCTTGCACGAGAAAATCCAAGAGACTCATCTCGCCGGGAAGCTTTACCTCCCGAATGTCGGTCGGAATTTCATGTTTTGAAAACGTAGCGACAAAATACTCTTCCGCCGCGCGCGCCGCTTCTTCGCCATGATAAATGGTTACAATTTCCCGCCCAAGCCGGAGTTTGGCGTCACGCGGGTTTTCGGATTTCAGAACCGCTTCTATTTCTTCAAGAGACAAGTACGTGCAGTCAATAAATACGGAACGAATAACCTCGTCGGGAAGCGCCATGATTTTCCCAAACATATCGTTTGGTACATCATTCAGCGCCACAAACCCGCCCTCACTCTTACTCATCAGTTTTTTTCCGGTAAGCGGATTCTCGAGGAGTGTCGTCGCGATAACAAACTTTTCTTTCGCATGAAAGGCTTTTTGAAGTGTTCTTCCGGCGAGCATATTGAATATCTGATCGCTCCCACCCATTTCAATGTCGACATCCAAAGCCACGCTATCATATCCCTGAAGAAGCGGATAAAGAAACTCATGAAGATGTATCGGCTTTCCTTCTTCCATTCTTTTCTCGAACATATCCCGCTCAAGCATTTGCTGAACGGTAAAGTGAGATGCGAGATTGACAACATTCGAAAGGTCCATACCAGAGAGCCATTCGCTATTTTGTTGTATAATTGCCGGATTTTTGGCATCGGAAAAATCAAGCACTTTGGAAACTTGTTCTTTCCACGTCGAAATATTCGCGTTCACCTCATCTCGAGACAATTGTTTTCGCGCGCTTGATTTGTCCGTCGGATCACCGAGCATCGCCGTGAAATCTCCAAAGAGCACAATCACCTCATGTCCAAGTTGCCGCAACTTTTCGAGCAACATAAAATTTGTCGCGTGCCCGATATGCAATTGAGGACCCGTCGCGTCCGCGCCGACATATATTCGAAGCTTTTTCCCGGAAAGCAAAACTTCTTTCAACTTTTCCTTCGAAGGAAGAATTTGAAAGATACTTCTCGAAAGCAGGTCATCGATGTGTTTTTCTTGAGACATAGGAAAGAAAATGGGGGCGTAAAAAACTTATCGTCGTTCGGTTACCGATCGTATCGCGTAGTTCATCGTTCCGTGACTTCGGTAGTAGGAACGAATCATCATATCCGTCATAAGACCGAAGATAAAAAGCTGAATACCCGCAAGGAGCAAAAAGACCCCAATCATCGGCCAGATACGCTCCGAAAGCGAGGCGTCAAAAAACACCTTCTCAACAAACATCCAGAGGAGAATAAGCGAGCCCAAAACGGAGAGCAAAAATCCGGCGCCGCCGAAGAGGTGAACCGGGCGATGCGAATACTTCCGCCAAAACCACACCGCAAGCATATCGACGAATCCCTTCACACTTCGTTTCCAATTGTATTTCGTCACGCCGTGAACGCGCGGATAGTGTGATACCGGCACCTCCGCGACGCGAAATCCTTTGATTTCGAGGAGCGCGGGGATAAATCGGTGCATCTCGCCAAACAAATCGAAACCTTCGAAACATTCCCGCCGATACGCCTTGAGACTACATCCGGAATCATGGATATTGTCGTGGATGAGCACCTTTCGCAAAAGATTCGCGCCGCGAGAAAAAATCTTTTTCCCTATCGAATCCCGCCGCTTGACGCGCCAACCGGAAATAACATCATAGCCTTCATCGAGCTTCGCGAGGAGGAGCGGGATATCCGCCGGATCATTCTGCAAATCTCCATCCATCGCGATAATGATATCGCCCGTCGCCCGCTTGAATCCCGCGTCAAACGCGGCGCTCTGTCCGAAATTCCGACGGAACGCGATGAGCGTCAGAGGCGAAAGCTCTCGGCATTTCTCAAGCGTCGCATCTCTCGAACCGTCATCCACGAAAATAATCTCGAAGGCGCCCCCCAATTTCTCGAGCGCTTCCTTGATCCGCCGGTGGAGCTCCGCGACATTCCCCTCTTCATTATACAAAGGCACCACCACGGAGTACCGCGGCCTGGCAATATTGGTTTCCATAAAAAGGAAAAAGAAAAAGACTCTTCCGCCCTCATTGTAGCAAAACCCCGTTTTGAGGCAAGGAAAAAGGCGAAGCGTCAAAAGCACTCCGCCTTCTCCTCTGTTCTGTCTTGCCCTCTCCTCTACTACTTCTTCTCTTCTCCTTCCACTTCGGCATCTTTGGGTTCGCTCTCGGTGTTCGGCTTTCCGCCTTCGGCAGATCCACTCCCCGATGCCTGATCTTTGTTCTCCGCTTCCTGCGCCGCTTTGTAGAGTTTCTCGCCGATCTTTTGCGCGGCTTCGGAAAGATTCTGCGACGCTTTCTTGATCGTTTCGAGATCGTCGCCGTTCTTCACCTTGTTGAGTTCGACGATTGCCTCTTCGACCGGTTTCTTTTCATCCGCGGTTACCTTGTCACCCGCTTCGCGAAGCGCCTTCTCGGTCGTATAGACGAGACTGTCCGCCATATTCCGCGCTTCGACCAATTCCTTTTTGCGCTTGTCTTCTTCAGCATGAAGTTCGGCGTCTTTCTTCATCCGTTCCACTTCGTCTTTGGAGAGTCCGGTCGAAGATTCGATGCGGATGGACTGCGTCTTGTTGGTCGCCTTGTCCTTTGCCGTGACCGAAAGAATACCATTGGCATCGATATCAAACTTCACCTCAACCTGCGGCACGCCCCGAGGCGCGGGCGGTATCCCATCCAAAATAAACCGTCCGAGCGATTTGTTGTCGGCAGCCGTCTCGCGCTCACCCTGAAGCACATGGATTTCAACCGACGGCTGAGAGTCCGCCGCAGTCGAGAACGTTTTGGACTGCGAAATGGGAATGGCGGAGTTCGCGTCGATAATCGGCGTCCGCATCCCGCCCAGCGTTTCAATACCGAGTGTGAGTGGCGTCACGTCGAGAAGCAGCACATCCTTGACCGACCCTTCGAGGACGCCGCCCTGAATCGCCGCGCCAACCGCGACCACCTCGTCGGGGTTCACCGAAATATCCGGCTTCTTGCCAAAAAATTCCTCCACTGTTTTAAGAACAAGCGGCATCCGCGTCATTCCGCCCACCATCACGACCTCATTGATATCCTTCGCGGTCATATTGGCATCTTTGAGCGCTTGCTTGACGGGCGCAAGTGTCGCGATGACGAGATCATGCACGAGTTCCTCAAGTTTCGCCCGAGTGAGTTTCATCACCAAGTGCTTGGGACCCGACGCGTCGCTCGTGATAAACGGCTGATTGATTTCGGTATCCTGCGCGGTTGAGAGTTCGATCTTCGCCTTTTCCGCCGCTTCCTTGATACGCTGAAGCGCGAGCGGATCTTTCGAAAGATCCAAACCTTCTTGTTTTCGGAACTCATCGAGTATCCAGTGAATCACTTTTTGATCGAAGTCATCGCCGCCCAAATGCGTGTCGCCATTGGTCGAACGCACCTCGACCGTATCCGCCGCCACCTCAAGAATGGAAATGTCGAAGGTGCCGCCGCCCAAGTCGTATACGGCGATTTTCTCGTCTTTCTTTTTATTGAAGCCGTACGCCAAAGCCGCCGCCGTCGGCTCATTGATGATGCGGCGCACATTCAAACCAGCGATTTCACCCGCCTCCTTGGTCGCCTTGCGCTGCGAATCATCGAAATACGCCGGCACCGTAATGACCGCCTCGGTGATCTTCTCCCCCAAGCGATCCTCGGCATCGGCTTTCAACTTCTGCAACACCATTGCCGAAATTTCCTGCGGCGAATATTCCTTGCCACCCATCACGACCTTGACACCCTCGCCGGCTTTGACAATTTTGTAGGGAAGCGTCTTCTGATCGCGCGTCACTTCCGCGTCATCAAAGCGCCGCCCGATGAGTCGTTTGATCGAGAAGAGCGTATTCTCCGGATTGGTCACCGCCTGGCGCTTCGCGAGAAGCCCCACGAGCCGCTCGCCCGTTTTGGAAATCGCCACCATCGACGGCGTCGTGCGATTTCCCTCTTTGTTCTCCACAATCGTCGGGGTTCCGCCTTCAACAAACGCCATCGCCGAATTCGTCGTCCCGAGATCGATACCCAATATCTTTGCCATACTATTATTAGAATTAGGAATGAGGAATCAGGAATAAAGCTTTTTTCCTTCCTCTTCTCATTCTTAATTCTCTATTCTTAATTTTTAACTTCTAAATTCTTTATTCCTCATTCTTAATTCTTTACTCTCTATTCCTCATTCCTTATTCCTTATTCCTTATTCTTAATTCCTAATTCTTTCCCCCGCTCCCGTACTCCCGCCATCTCGCCGAACATCACCGAAATGATGCTCGACGTTTCGCGGGACTACTTCACTTTGACCGCGATCCGCTTCGGTTTCACTTCTTCCGCCTTGGGGACCGTGATAGTGAGAAGCCCCTTGTCATAGGCGGCCTCCGCCTTGTCACCCTCCACCTTCATCGGGAGGATGATCGATCGGGAAAATTCGCCACGACTGATTTCCTTGCGATAATAATCCTCGCGCTTCACCTCATGCTTTTCCTCGCTCGCGCCCGAAACCGTGAGCACGTCGTTTTCGATCGTGATATTCACTTTGGACGGATCAATATCCGGAATCTGGAAATCCACGATGACGTGATCCTTGTCCTGACGGACATCCACCGCCGGCGCGAATCCGCGCGCCCACATATCTTCGTCGAAGAACCGATCGAGCTCCCGCATCGGCGACCAATGAATAATGCTTCGTGTCATAGTACTCACCTCCTTTCTTATTTATAATTCTTCACCCCACAATTACTTTTGCCGGGCGAATCACTCTGGTTCCCATTTTGTAGCCCGGCTGGAGTGATTTCACTATTTTTCCTTCTTCCCCTTCTTTGCCCTTCTCATGACTCACGGCTTCGTGGAGATAGGGATCAAACATCTCACCCTCTCTTGCCTCATACGCGACGAGTCCGCGCGTCGCGAGCACTTCTTCGATTTGTTTGCCGATATAGGTGATACCGGTCATCCAGGCTTTTGTTTTTTCTTCTTCCGGCACGTGAAGCGCCGCCGCGCGAAAATTGTCAATGACCGGAATCATATCAAGTGCGAATCCTTCGGCGCACACCGTCGACAATTCTTTCATCCGCTCCTCCTGCCGCCTCCGGTAATTCTCAAAGTCCGCATAGATCCGCTTGGCATCATTTAGGTACTCGCGTTCTTTGAGTCGCTCCGTAGCATTTGCAATGAACTGCCGAACAAGTGGGCCGTATATTTCATTCTTCCCAACATCATCAAGCGTAACCCAGTTATATTCTGTATGTTCAGAACTCAGTACAATGTCCCCTGAATCGTAAATTCCGAGATACCCCACCAATAATGCCTTTCCTTTCAGATAATCCGCCATTTGAACTCCTATAACCCCCACCGTCTCATATCGCACATCGCCAATTTCCTCCTTTACCTCGCGAGCAAGAGCTTCCTCCAAAGACTGGTCAGACACATCGATCTTCCCTCCGGGAAGATCCCAAACACCGTAACGTTTTGCGTAAAACCCTTCTTCATCTGCAACTTTTGCGACAAGAAACACTTGTTTTTGAGTATCAAACAATACCATCTTTTGAGATATCTGAAACATTTCACTTTTATTCGCCCTCTCAATAAATTTTCCATCAACAACTTTTGTTTCCATAAAAATTTTCCACAATGTTTTTCAAAAACTTCTACAAAGCAACGAAGATAACTATTGCCGCTCCACCGCCGCCGAGTATTCGTTTCATATAGTCGAGTAGCGACTTGTTCTTGGCGTAGCGCATCCGCTTGGGACCGATGATGGCGAGGACGCCGCGATCGCCTTCGGCATTCCTATAGGGGGAAACAACCATAGAACAATTGGAAATTTCCGCGATCGGATTTTCGGAACCGATGAAGATTTTCGTCTCGCCGTCTCGCATCCTCGAGAGAATCGTATCGAGTTTCTCATCGATCGAATCAAGCGCCTCCACCAAACGACACACCTCGTCGAGCTGTTGAAACTCCGGCTCTTCCATCAATTCCTTCATCCCGAAATCATAGAACTCGTCGCGATTCACCACGCCCGAAACCGCGAGACTCCCCGAGAGCGCCGAGAGGAGTTTGGCAGTCGTCCTCGCGAGCCGGGCGTGCCGCGCCTCCAACACCAGGAGCTCTTTCTTGAGGTGCGCCTCTTCCGCTTTGGAGAGAAATTCCTCCTTCATCCCGTGCTCGATATAGAAGCGGTAGCCCTTGTCGGTCGGGATACGCCCGGACGAGACATGCGGCTGATAGAGAAACCCCTCTTCTTCCAGGGTCGCCATATCGTTTCGCACCGTCGCGGACGACACCGAAAGACGAGAGTGCTGGAGGAGCGCCTCCGACCCCACCGGAAGCGCGCTCTTAGTATAGAGCTCCACAACCGCCGAGAGAATATCTTGTTGCCGTTCATTCATACGCCTCCAGTATAAAAAAGAAATTAGCACTCGTCAAGTGAGAGTGCTAATGAGAGAATTTACCATTCAGGACCGCTTCTTTTGACGATCAAAAATATTTCTGATAGCCTACGCTCATGAATGCAAAAACTCAACCGCTCAATCAATTTCCTCCGTTCGTCCGGGCTTTTCTCTGGTCATTTGACTGTGATCGACTCGATATCGAACGCGACAAGCGCCTCGTTATTACACAGGTTTTGAACCTTGGCACAAAAATCGCGACTGACTGGGTGCGCACTCGCTACACGGCGGAAGATATCAAAGAAACTCTTCGCACGCCGGTCCCCGGAACATGGAATCGGAAATCACTTCGGCTCTGGTCGCTGGTCTACAACGAACACCCGCAAGAATCAAAGCGACATATTCCTCTCTAAAAAATATCTATGCATTACGAAATTCTAGATACCGCGCGGCAATCCATTTTGCCGCGTTTCGCTCATATAAAAGACCGGTTCTACCTTGCCGGAGGCACGGCGCTCGCGCTTCATCTCGGACATCGGGAGAGTGTGGATTTTGACTTTTTTTCACCGGATTCCTTCAACACGGAGAAACTGTTTGATGAAATGCGAGATATTTTCTCGGGGCACACATTGGTAAAAATTCAAGAAGAAGAGAATACGCTTGGCGTACTTCTTGATGAAACGGTCAAGATAAGCTTCATGACCTATGGATATCCGCTTCTTGAAACTCCGACGGAAGAGCTATATCATCTTCGACTCGCCTCCATACTCGACATAGCCTGCATGAAACTCTCCGCTCTTACCAGTCGCTCCGCCAACAAAGATTATGTTGATCTTTTTTTCATTCTCAAATCTCTCCCTCTCGAAACGATCCTCGCCGCCGCACAGAAGAAATTCCCCTTGATCGATACGAATCTCCTTTTAAAGAGCTTGGTGTATTTTGATGATATCATCGAAGAACCCCTCCGTATGCGTCCCGGATTTAACCTTCCTTTTTCTGAAATGAAAGCCAATCTCGAAACCGCCGTAAAAGAATACCTGAAGCATAGCTGATAACACGTCTATGAACTTACAGGAATTTGTAAAAAATGTACTCGTTGATATTAACAAAAGCCGACCTTTCAGGTCGGCTTTTCTGCTTTCTCCTGCCAAAAATATCCGCGAAGTGTAAACACTTAGCACCATTCTCTCCCCCATGCCATAAGAGGTTTTCAGGAGAGAACAAAATATTGTCACTATGCATCTACTCTTCGAGGTATTTCTCTTTGGGGTACCTCTTTTTATAGCTTTCCAAGTCTTTCTCGGTAATGTCATTATCTTTCATGAATTTCTTTTGTTCTTGTTCGGTCATGGTTACACATGTTTGCACATGTCCCGGATTTATTCCCAGTACACACCCTATATCAGTTCTTCTCTCGTATGACCATACAATATTTTCATAGGCAAACCATGCCAGAAAAGACAAGCAGGAGAGGGCAATCAGTGATGAGAAAACCATCCTTAGAATCTTTCTTTTGAAGATGAAAATGGCAAACAGGTACGAGGACAAAAAGCTGAGAACCGCCGTGCCTCCAATGAAGGAAAAGAGCGCCGCGCAATGGTCATCCTTGAGTGGCGAAAAGCTTATCCACATACCCGTGAATAAATACCTCAATTCCTCATAATCGCTTGTAAAAAACTGCACAGTCCACCCAATGTATATTCCACCAATGAAACAAAAGTAAAACGAAAACACAAACAACGGCCATCCAATACCGTAATCAACACTTTCTTAAGCGCGTTGTTGGTTTCTTTAATTTCTTGCATAAAATCAAGAAAAATTAGGTCTTAAATATCAGGAAACTGTAGCAAATAGATTAAAACATTTTTCTAGTTTAGTGTCAATAAGAATTTCGTTTTTCACAAACCTTTTCCTCCGGCACCGGATCGTAGCCGCCCGGGTGCCAGGGGTGACAGCGCAGGATCCGTCGGGCGCCGAGATAGCCCCCACAGAGGACGCCGAATCGCGAGACCGCCTGCCGTGTGTATTCCGAACAGGAGGGATAGAATCGACAAAACCGAAACGGCAGAACTTTCCCCAAGAGTCCGTGATCCAGGGAAAGTGTTTTTTGGTAGAGAATGATACAAAAAAGAAATATCCGCTTCATATGGCGTATGGTATAATGGAGATAATAACAAATTACTCTGAAGGCTTCTACTGGCACGCCGAGACCGCAAAAAATAATTTTTCGAAACTTCACTCCGAGCCCGGGAGGAGTGTGTAAGAAAAGTTATTTTTTGCGGTCGAGGCAACTCACAAAATGGCAAATATGAGAGTAAACCGGCACAAGTCCCTTTCAAATGCAACGCCATGAAAACCATTTCCTTTGGCAACGTGACGTGGGTCGATATGTCGAATCCGGGTCCGGAAGACATTCTCCACCTTCAAGAAAATTTCAATATTCACCCGATAGCGATCGAGGAGTTTTCGACACCGACCTATCAGCCCAAAGCGGTCGGATTTGACAACTGCCTTTTCCTCTCCGTCCACATTCCCCTCTTCGATATCAAGAACCGCACCACCTATCCGGGCGAAATGGATATTATCCTCACCAATACCCACCTCATCACCGGACACAAAGACGATATCTTTCAGATCGCCGATTTTTTCGGCGCACTCGAAAAGAGCGAGGGGAAACGCCGCGTGTATATGAATGAAACGCCGGCGCACCTTATGTACCACATTCTCGATATGCTCTTTAGTTCTTGTTTCCCGCGTCTCGACCATATCGCCAAAAACCTTGACGCTATCGAGGACAATGTCTTTAATGGCAAAGAGAAAGAAATGGTCTTTGAAATTTCCGTGGTAAAGCGCGATATTTTGAATTTCCGCCGGACGCTCAAACCCCAGCGATCCATCATCGAGTCACTCTTCCAAAAAGAAAGTCCCTTCATCCCTGCGAGTCTCAAAGTCTATTTCCAGGATCTCATCGGGACAAACATTCGCCTCTGGAACATCCTCGAAAACAACAAAGAAATCATTGAATCCCTCGAGGCGACCAATAACTCCCTCCTCTCCAACAAGCTCGATCTCACGATGAAGGTGCTCACCATCTTCTCGGCGATTATGCTCCCCATGACCGTCTACTCCAATATTCTCGCTATGAGCGCGGATATTCCTTTCGGGGATAATGATCACGCCTTCTGGATCCATGTCGCCATCATGTTCTTTATCTCCTTCCTCACCATCGTCATTTTCCGATTCAAAAAATGGTTCTAATGTGAATTCCTCTCTAAAATAGTATGCGGTTCTACCAAACGCCCCTCAAAAATCCGTCCGCGGCAACACTTTCTTTCCTCATGGGACTTGTGACAATCGCGGCAATCATACTGTCACTTCGCGTCGCAGATAGCGACCAACTCTCTCAAAAAGCCGAGCCGATTATTGAAACCGTCCCCATTGATCCGAAGTTCCCGGAAATACAGCGCGTTATACGCGACAATCGGGAGCAAAAGCTCAGCGGAATCGCTCCCGCGAAAGAAAAGACCGTCACCGAAACCAAGCCGGTGCAAACCACCATTACCGTCCCCGCGCCAAAAGCCGCCACTCCCTCAACGACACAGAAAAAATCCGACCGAACCACAAAAACGTCCTAGTATGAAACAGCGCCTACTTTTCCTCCTCGCCATATTCACCCTCTTTTCCGGGTATTTCTTCCTAGCGTCGCACAACAACATCTCCAGGGCAGACTCCGACGAAGAAGAAAATGAGGATGAGGATGATGAGGATGATGAAAACGAGGATGAAGACAATGATACAAAGGAAGACACCGACGAAAGAACACAGGAGACGACATCGACCCCGAAAACAACCACGCAAACCATCACCACCCAAAAAACAATAACTACCACCATCAAAGACGGCGACGGAGACGGTCTCTATGATCCGGACGATCCACACCCGACCATACCGGAATTTCTCATCGTCCGAGACGATGATGGGAACGGCGTCGTTGACGAATTTGAAAAACCCCCTGACAATGACATTCCATGACTCAAAAACGCCCACAACCGAGACAAGAGGAAAAAACAACTACCAGCCGCCTCTTTCGGGCTATGGGCACCGAAGCATATGTGGAAATCGTGCATCAAAAAGGCGAGACCAAGAAAGCAACAGTGTCTCTCACGCGGGCAATCGATATCTGCTTTGAAAAAATAAAAATATTCAGCCGTTTCGACCCGGAAAGCGAACTTTCAAAACTCAATCAACATCTCAAGACTTTCCGCGACGCGTCGCCCGATATGCTCTCCATCGCGCTTCATTCCCTCGCCTATCACAAAGAAAGCGGTGGACTGTTTGATCCGCGGATACTCCCGGTTTTGGAAAATATCGGATATCGGTCAGACTTCTCTCTTCAAAAATTTTTTTCACCTTCGCCGACACGACTTTTTCTTCAACAACATTCTTCACTCAAACATGATCTCAAAATTTGGGGGGAAATGATACAATTCGATGTCCCCATGGATTTTTCCGGCATCGCCAAAGGGTATATTCTTGATATAATGGCACAGCGCCTCGCTCGCGATGGTTGGAATGATTTCCTCGTCGATGCCGGCGGAGATATGGTTGTGAATGGAAAAAATCGCAAAGGGAGCAATTGGCACATCGATATCGAGAATATTCCAGAAGGAGAGCTTCTCATCAAGGTATCAGGAAAAGCAATCGCTACATCCGGCATCACGAGGAGACAGTGGGAGTCTCCCGACGGGAAACGGTACCATCACCTCATTCACCCCAAGCGCCCCCGCTCTTTTTCCTTCGACCTCCTCTCCGTTACCGCCATTTCAACGTCCGCCGAGCGCGCCGACTTCCTCGCCAAAACCCTCTTCCTCATGGGTGTCAAAGAAGGACTCGCCTGTGCCGAAAAACACTCCATTCCCGCTATTTTCGTCGAAGACAAAAAAACACATACGTATCGCGTCAGTTCGGAAGCGAAAAAGCATCTTATACAGCCATAAAAAACGTGTATGAAAAAATATCTTCTTCTTTTCGCGGTTTCATTTTTCCTCCTCCCTTTTGTTTCAAACGCACAGAGTGTCGAACCAAAACTCGTCTATCCCGACAATCTCGCCATCGATTCCGACCTCGACGGACTCACCGATATCGGAGAAACGACGCGATTCAAAACCGATCCGAAAAATCCCGATAGCGACGCCGACGGCTGGTATGACGGTACCGAAGTCCTTGCCGCGGGAAATCCCCTCGACAACACCGCTCCCTCAGCGACAACCACTATCTCCACCGACACAACCACAAGGGAGGTTCCGTGGGTCTGGTATCTTACGCGCGCCTCCGGTCTCATCGCGTTCGCGTTTGCATGGATCGTCATTTTCTTGGGCGTCGCCATCCGCCTCCCCATCCTCAGCAAAATCCTGAAGCCCACCTATTCCCTCTCCGTGCATCATTCCCTCGCTTTTCAAACCCTCTTTTTTTCCCTTCTTCATGGCGGAAGCTTCCTGTTTGATCCCTATCTCAAGCCTTCCTTTGCCGATGTTTTTATCCCTTTCTGGACCGATAAACTCGACCCGCTTTCCCTCTCCCTCGGCATTCTCGCACTCTACGGCTTCATCATTCTCGTCCTTACCAGCTGGATGAAACCAATGATTCCACACCGAGTCTGGCGCGTCACACACTTCCTCAATATCTTTGTCTACGTCGCCGTCATCACGCATGCCCTCCTCCTCGGCACCGATCTCGCCAATCCTCTTTATCGAAACATATTCATCAGTGCCAATATCTTCCTCATGGGACTCATCCTCCTCAATTTCGCCCTCAAACTCGTCGGCGCCTTCCAAAAACAGCAACCGACAACAACTTCTACTACTCCCACTCCGTAAGAAAATTCTTTTTCGCAAAATTTAAAAGGCGCGACATTATGTCCGCGCCTTTTTTACTGATCGTCAAATATAATCGGGGTTCACCTCGCGATGCAGATTGCAGAGCAGCTTATTCGTATCAACCACGTGTTTGTTGAATGCCAGCTCTTCTTCAGAAACCTCCGGGAGAACGTTGACATCCGCCTGACAGAGAATTCGCGCTCCCGTAGGAATACGACGACGAGGCGGAATAATAACATTCTCAATAATGGCTCCAGAACCAACATGGCAATTTCTGCCAATAACAGAACCCCAGACAATCGCCCCAATTCCTATAAAAGTTTTCTTTCCAATGACAATCGGACCGTGAATACGAGCTCCATGGGCAATGGAGCAATGAGATCCGACATAAATCGACCACCGAAACCCATTCACCCCAAACCGTTGTCTAGAGAGCCCATGAAAGAGCACTTGGTCTTGAACATTGGTACCATGTCCAATGAAAAACGGCCACCCCTCATCAGCGCGAATCGCAGTATGTGGAGCAACAATCACGTTTTCCTCAATAATAACCTTCCCTATAACAACAGCCAATGGATCAACATAGCTTGACTCATGAACAGTTGGAGAACCAAAGTTGCTCTTTTTTCGAATCATCGGAGGCTCCTCTCAAGCGTTGAAAATAAAGAACTACACACCATCTCTACATAGCACATCGCAAGAAAACTGTCCAGAAACCGCTTATCATTCTCGTTCCCGATATCCTTTCGCAAGAAATGGGAAAAGGGCGATAATTTCGTGAGTGGAAGAGCGAAGCGCAAAAACAGCAAGAAGTCGCCCCGCAAGCAAGTCGTCCGTCGCAGAAAGTCCGGGCTGAAATATCATTCGAGCGTCTTCTCTAAGTTGTTCTATTTTTTCTGCAGCATCATCCGAAATATCAACCACGATCTCTCGAAGATATCCGCAAAACTCATCGCGCGTCATATCCATCCAAGAAAGAGAGGCTATCCCCGACCAATTGGCATCTTCTATCTTTTTTCTCATATCAGATGAAAGTTCTTGCTCCAACTTTCGAAAGAAGAAAACCGGAACGGCGCTTCGGACATACGATTCCTTGTCGTCTCCGAAGAATTTTTGCGTCGCTTCCCGCTCAATTTCCGATGCGCGCCCCGACGCGCGATTGTTTCGAATAAGTCCTTCGACAAATCTTATCACGAAGGAAAGATTTGGATTGTACGGATCAATGGAAAACGATCGCAAGCGATTATAGGGTCCGCGATCACCGGACGTTACCACAGCTACGCTTTCGTCGTGCTCACCATACGGATATTTCTCTCGGTGATTCAAGAGGAATGCCGTGTACGCGTTCGCAAGAAGAAAAACGGCACGCTCTCGAAATACGTCAGAACTTTCATGAGAGACAGAGAAAACGCGACTGAGTTCTTTTTCTATCAGAGGAAGCGCCTCGACCGAAACCTCTCGAATATTTTTCCAAAACTGCAAAGTACTTGTTCGATAGGCCATTTCGTAATCGAGATCAAAAATATATTTCGAGAACATCTCAAAGAGCATGCCACCCTCTCGAGACCAATGCTCGGTTGAAATAATTTTCCCCTCCTGAACAAGAGAAGAAAGTACATTTTCGGTAAATCCCTCTTGAAGAACACGCTCATCATTCATAACATCCTCCTTTTCGAGTCCCATAAAGAGATAACCCGAATGGGGATCAAATGAAGTGTGGACAAGAACAATTCGTTTCCGAGAATCGAACGCTTTTTTAATAAATTTCCGAATCGCTTCCGCCATTCTTCTTTTCCGCGTCACGTCATCAAAAAGCCCATCATCGAGGGGGGTCGATCCTCGCACTTCCGTCGAGGCTTGTTTTCGCGCCGCGCAATACAAATGACTATCCAAAACCAACGTAACCGTATCACGCTCGGAAAAAACCTTATGAAGCATTTCTGAAAGTTTTCCTTTCGAGAGAAACAGTGTACTCCCATCCACGCCCGGAAGAAATTCAGCATTATCGGCGGCCGGTGTTCGAATCGCCCCGCCATGAAGCGACGCCACCAATTTTGCCAATACTCGTCCATCAACACAAAGCATTGTCATCGGAAGACCACAAGAAAAAAGTTCTTGTTCTATCTCCACAGCGCCAAGAGATTCCTTGGAGAGAAGGTCATTTGCGCGATCATTTCTCGATACAACAAAATTCTCAAGAGAAAAAAATATCATTTCCCTCTCGGCATCACTTCGCTTTCCGTAAACCCGCTCAAACGCGCTGAGGTATTGCTCTATATTCATAGTATTCATATACAGAAAAAACTATTCCGTTTCTCCCGCTCCGACAGCTTCCCCTCGATCCGATCGCTTCTTTTCCTGATAAATTTTGATGGCGCCCGGAAGAATGGAGACAATAATGATAAGCACTACAATGGGCAAAATGTAGCGATCAATATCCGGCACGACCCGACCGAGAAAATATCCGCCCAAGAGGAGACCAAACGACCACAGAAACGCTCCAAACACATTGTACATGAAAAACTCGCGAAAATTCATTCTCCCAACACCTGCCAAAATCGGCGCGAAGGTGCGTACGATCGGCATAAATCGGGCAATCACAATCGTCTTGGCGCCGTACTGATTGAAGTATTCCTCCGCCTTCCGCACATGGGATTTTTTAAAAAGAAATGAATCCTCCCGATTAAAAAGCGCCGGTCCCACGCGCCTCCCGAAAAGATACCCGACCGTATTCCCCGAAACCGCCGCGGTAAACACGAGGAAAAGAAGCATGGGAAGCGAAAGAAGCCCGTCGCTCGCCAAAAGCCCCGCCACAAAAAGAAGACTATCTCCCGGCAAGAAAAACCCGAGAAAGAGCCCTGTCTCGGCGAATATCACCGCGAAAATTCCGATATACCCCGCTGTCAACAAAAACTCCGACAACTCAAATCCTGGAATCATAAAAATTTCGATAAAAAAACAACCTCCCTACTCTACCGGATTTTTCTCAAAAAGGAAAGTCTTTAGGCGCGACCTTCGACGACTGAAGGAATGAGTCGTTTCGAGGGAGGAGAAAGAAACGCTCTGACCCAAAGGAATGAAATGCCGAGAATGAGACAGAGCCATCCGACAACCTGCCCGACGGAAAAGGTATGCGTCACAAAAATCGCCGAGAACGTTCCGGTAATAAAAGTTGCCGGTACCAAAAGGCACGCCACAAAAGTCGCGGGCGCGAGCGAAAGGGCTCGATACCACAAGCTCACAAATCCGGTAAGGAGCAGTCCGGTCAACAATATCCATCCCCACGCGACGAAAGAAAGCGAAAATATCATTTCCGTTTTTCCCCCAAAAAGAACGGCTCCGAAAATCACCACCGACCCCACCATCATGCGCGCGCTCGCGGCGGAAAGACTTGAAACGCGATACAACACTTTCTTGGCGATAATATTTTCAATCGCCCAAAGAAAGGTCGCGAAGAGAACCAGCATTTCTCCCGTTCCGAATGTTTGAAAAACAGGAAGTTGAAACAACGTAATCGCGAGGAAGAGAATGCCCAAAGCAAACGCCTGAAGCCACCCGACCCGCTCTCCGAGGAGTGGCACCGCGAGAATCGCGACCCAAAGAAAAAGCGTCTTATGGAGAAACGCCGCCGTCACCGCCGGAATCATTGAGAGCCCGATAAAATAGAGAAGAAACGGTATGCCGCCCCCGACAATACCAATCGCAAGAAGCATCCATCGGTCGCGTCCCGACGCCTCGCGAATCTCTCGCGCTTTTCCAAACAGAAAAAACGCGCCGAGAAGCGCTGCAACCGTCACGATATTTTTTAGAAACGTAAAAAGAACGGGGTCGCCTACCGCGACAAGCGCCGGCTTCGTGAGAAATCCGTTTACCCCGGAAATACCAGCCGCTCCGAGCGCGCAAAGCGTCGCTTTCGTCATCGTATTCATAAGTAAAGAGAAAAAATATATTTTTCACCCCGCCATCTTCGTGCGTTCCATAATTTCGCGATTCACGATATCGGCATCGCGACCGAATCGGAGGCGCGAGAGCTCCTTGAGATGCCCGGCGAGCTCTTCGTTTCCGGAGGTAGGCGGATAGACTGAGAGGTTGAATGGCTTCGTGGACTGATTGTTGATGAGGAGCCGAACAAATGCCTTGTAGTTGTCGACATTGATGAGATCGCGCGCGGTAAAAACCGGCTCAAATTGTTTTTCGAGAAACTCGGCGTCCTCGGGACCGACGCGGAACGACGCGAGCGAGCCGACATTTCCGAAGACGGCTTTGGAAATGTTTTCCGAAAGCTGACCGATAAACTGATGCGCGATGATGAGATTGAGTCCATACTTCCTCGCCTCGGAGAGAATCTGCGCGATCGAATCGGTCGTCACGTTTTGAAATTCATCAATATAGAGATAGAAATCCTTCCGCTCGGCTTCCGGAATATCCGCACGCGACAGAGCCGCCATCAAAATTTTTCCGACGACCACCATACCGAGCAAATGACTGTTGATTTCTCCAAGCTTCCCCTTCGAAAGGTTGAGGAGAATGATTTTCTGTTCATCCATCATGGTACGGAAGTCGAGCGTGCTTTTTTGTTGCGCGATGATAGGACGCATCATATCATTGGCGACAAAGGGCGTGAGCTTCGATGTGATATAGGGCACCATATTCGCGAGAGACGCCTCGCCGCCAGCCTTCTCCGCTTCCTTGACCCAGAAATCATACACGACCGGATTCTTGCATTTTTCGAGTTTCATCCGACGGAAATCCGGATCGGCGAGCACCTTGGGAATCTCCATCAACGTCGACCCAGTCGTCGGATCTTCCATAATGAGAAGCATCGCGTTTCGCATATACTGCTCAAACATCGGACCGCCGGTTTGTTTCAAGTCGTAGAGCTTGTCGAAAATATTGATCATCTCATTGATCACAAAGGTCTTTTCTTCGGGTCGGGAAAATTCGAGCATATTAAGCCCGAAAGGTCGTTCGATATCGGCAGGATTGAAATACACGACATCTTCGGCGCGCTCCTTGGAAACCGCCGCCAAAATATCCTGTACCGCGTCACCGTGCGGATCAATGAAACATATCCCGCGCCCCTCACGCACGTCTTGCTTCGCCATTTCTTGGAGAAACACTGATTTTCCGACGCCGGTTTGTCCAACCACGTAGAGGTGCCGCCGTCGATCGGAGGGCGCCAAACGAATATCGGTTTTCGTGCCGCGATAGTCATTGTGCCCCAAAAGAACGCCCTCCGTAGGAATATTGGGGGGCGGTGGCGCGGCACCCGCCTTCTGCCACTTGATGTTTGGCGTCTCGGTCGTCGAAATAGGAAAATGGAAGAGGCTCGCCACCTCCTCGACGCCGAGGAGAAACGCACTCTCCGGACGAAACGCGCGGAAAATATAGTCAAAGAGTACCGGCTTGGCGGCGCGATCCCGCACTCGACGCGTCCGAAACAAATTCGCCTCCGGATACTCAAACTGCGCGAAGGCATTCTCCATCATGGCAAGGATCTGATCGGCGCGCTCCTGGGTCGGCGCGGAGGCGAGGAGGCGGACATTGGTATGAAATGCCGCCTTCGAAACTTTTCGCTCGATCGCTTTGACGAGCTCCTGTTCTTCCGGCGTGAGCTGAATGATTTTCTTGTCTTCCGAAACCAACTCCCCAGGTTTGTGCGACGAAGTCGCCGTGCGAAAGAGCGACAAAAACGCGGAACCGAAGAAGTGCAAAATCGGCGATTCGTGATACACGTCCTTGAGCCGCTTCCCTTGTTGCATTTCGTGCGCGATACGCCGTCCCTCTCCGCGCCACGAGGTTCCCGCGGGCGAAAGCACGATCTGAAGCGCTGCCCCCTCGCCCTCTTTCGCGAGCTTACTCAATGAATTGGAAATTTCATTCAGAGGGTCAACATCAAGCGCCTCATAGGTCCGTATCGGAAGCGCGTGGCTTTTCGAGAGGGAGAGTGTCGAGACCGCCGAGAAACTTTTGGGCGCGAATATAGTATAGTCTTTCACTTTTTCCACGAAGGCGTTTGGAAAAAAGCTGTGCACCTGCTTCTCGATACTTTCTCGAAATTTCCTCGGCACCGAGAGAAAAAACGTCATTTCCTCTTCTCCTTCCGGATTCGCGACTTCAAACACAATCGAAGGCGGTCCGTAAAAAAAATACTTGACGGCCGAAAACGGATCGCTCTTCGTCCCTCGAAACGACTGAAGCGACACCAAGAGCTGTTCCATCGCGCCGATTTCTTCTTTCCACTGATCCGGTCGCGGCACCTCCCCCTTTTTCTCAACCGGTTTCGAAACCTGCACGGTTTCCAAATCCATATTAAGCGAACGATTGATCCGCGCGCGAAAAAAAAGAAACATCTTCACGACAAGAAGCCCTCCGGAAAATGCCGCCAAAAATCCAAGCGCGAAGAGCGCCGGTATAAGAATGATATTGAGATCGAATGTTTCTTGCACAAGTAAGGAAAACGAGAACAAAGAAAGAAGTTTTTGCGCTTCACCCTTCATTCTTCATTTTTAATTCTTAATTCTTCATTCCCTATTCGCTTTCTTTAAGCATCCCCTGTTTCCGAAGTTCATCCGAGAGTTCGTCCACCATGCGGTCATGCGTACGGTCCAGGGTGTACGCATCAATGTGTTCGGCGACCGAGACCGCGTGCGCGACTCCCTTGACGAGCGCAAGATCCAAAAGTTTCTGCACTCTCCCCGCCGCGTCTTCCATATGGCGAATCGAATCCGCGTCGAATTTTACCGCCACGTCATCGCTCGCGGTCGACGCCGCGGGCGCGGGAGCGGATTGCAATTCCTTGAGTTTTCGCTCATACGAAGACACGTATCGCTCCGCCTTTTTCTCCGACGCTTCTTCCGTTCTTCCCTCAACCCAAATCTCCGATCGTCTTCCCGGCACATCCAAAATATCCCGCACTTCTTCGGAGCTTTCTTTCTTCAGTTTCTCCGCCACATCCTCCGGCACCCCGATAATCGTTTTTTCTTCCGGCATAGTCCTTCACTACAGATTATAGATGACAATTGGCAGATAACACTTTACAAGTGACAGGTGACAAAAACAACTACAAACCTTTCACCCCTCACTCCCCATTCCTCGCTACTAACTACAAACTACTTACTCGGTATCCCCCCGTTTTTCACCGCGTCACGAAATTCCGCCACAATCTCCGCGACAAACTTCTCCGGATCCGGCACATACCGTTTGATGAACCCTTCTATTTTCGCTTGATCGCCTTCTTTCATCAATGCGTCGAATTCGTCCGCGCCGTCATCGCCCATTTTCTCACCGAGCGAAAGGAAAATCTGTTTCATCACCGTCTCGGTCATCAGATCGAGAAGTTCTTGCTGCTTCTCGGAAGGCAAATTTTCCAGCCCGAATTCTTTCACGAGATCGGCTTTCAATTGTTCTATGGAGAGTGGCATAGGGAGAGCATTAAGAGTGAAAAATTCAAAATGAAAAATTATCCCTGAGAATCCAGAAGTTCTTCGGGAATATTTCCTGAAAGAAAACGTTCAGTAAAAAGACGAAGTACCTCTCGCACGCTCAATCCGGAAATTTTTCCCGCTGGCAAACGTTCTCCTGTTCTTCCAAAAATAACTTGAAATACAGAGTACCCATTCTTAATACCCGTTCGTATTTCTTCCAAGCTTTTATTTTCAGGATTACCAAGTCCTTGTTGCGCCACCGCCAAAAACATATTATCCAAAACATCTTCCGGAACATCCTCGGAACCAAAGAGAACTTTCGTAATCTTTTTTCTTGTTCCCTCAAAAACATCATCCGTGGCTCTTTCTTCACTGTATGCACCGTAGGTTTCCCTCATTTCCCACAATGCATTCCAGCGATCCTTGGGGAATGAAACCAAAGAATCCACCTGCGCAAGTATTTCCATAAATTTTTTCTCTCGCACTTCTTGTTGCAATTTGGCTTCTTTTTCTTTTTTGTATGAATTCTCCCTTCGTCTCTGTCGAACTGTTTCTGCCACAGCCGCCGCTCCTACACCAGCAAGTCCTGCATAAGCCAGTGGTTTATATTTCTCAAATGCATCCGACGGCTCGGAAGAAAGTGGTGCAGTTTCAATTTCCGACAAAGGAGTGGGTTCCACTGACTCCAACTGAACAGCAGGTTGAACTTCTGAAATATGAACCGGTTCAAGTGGCGTCAATTCGGTTGCCTTTTCAAAAATATCTGGAGGGGAAACACTTTCAGTCGGTGTTAATTCGGAAGCGCTCTGCATACTGGGAATGTTCACTGGCTCGAGTGGCGTCAACTCTACCGGCGTCGGCTCAATAACCGGAACTACAGGTGCTATTTCCGCAACAGTATTCGCGCCGCTTACGGGGGCAAACTCCACAGAATCCAGCTTGAACGGGAGCTTAATGGCACTTTCCGGATCCGGATTTAGAATAAGACCGAGTCGCGTGTCCGGCTGAACATGCGAGAGATCAAAGAGGGAAATCCCTTCGCGACTCGTATTCACAAAATTGTTTACAATTCGCGCGGTAATTTTTTCCGCTTCCCCTCTATCGGAAATACCACCATGTTCCATAACATACTGACGAACTGTTTCCCAGACGTTACTTCCCTTTGGGACAGCAACCGTATCAATGAGCGTCTCCGAAATTTTCTTTGCCACCTCCGCCGCCGTTCCATGATCAACCACGCCCGCACCCATTACTTCGGAAGCAAGTCCTCCTGTTCCCGATACCGGCGACGCCACCTCAACCGCGCCCGAGATAGGCTGCTTCGCTGCGCGAAGCATTTCTTCAGTCGAACTTCCCGAGCCCGCGGGAATGTCCGCCACTCTTTCTGCGACTGTCCCAACCACTTGATTCACCGGTGTTTCCGCAATCGAAACCGGAGCACTATGAAAGTCTTCAAGTCCGGAAATAATCTTCATTTGTTCCAAGAGTTTTGAGAATTCATGAGACACCTTCCCAGCAACCTCTTGAAGTGTGGCACGATGAGCAAAAGCGGTTCCAGCGGCAAAAAGCAGTGTTCCGAGTGCCGCGCTTGCCACAACTCGCTTTCGATTGCTCAAAGTCATTCGTTCCAAATTCTCCTGCGTACGATTGGCATATGTTTTCATCCTACTTTCCAGAAAAGCGAGATCCTCCAGCTTTTCAACATGCGACAACGCCGCCTCTTGATACTGTACACTTTTCGCATTTGCCCGTCCCTCGAGAAGCTCATACGCGCCGCGACCAGCTCCATAAGCTCCCAAAAGACGAATAATTGTACTTCCGGCAACACCAACGCCAGCAATCCCGACCGAACCCAATGCAACACCGGCAACACCTATACCCATAACCGCGCCAGAAATCGCTATACGTTTCTTCCAGTCAAGTTTCCGATAGTACTCCGCCCAGTCTTTCGCTCGCCCAATCCCGCGCAGAAATCGCGAATCCTCTCGACCACCCCATGACGCATTCTTCCATGCGGCATAATTTTCAACCGATCCTTGTATGTCAAGTCCGCGAATAGCTTCCGCCATGAGAATACCTCGCTCCTTCCCGTCAAGATTCCGATCCATAGCCTCACGCTTCGCCAATTCAACAACAGCATCTTTGTAGGATGTCAATTTATAATTCCAATCACTTTTCAAGACTTCCATCTCATTAACCAAAGATTCCGGCGGTTCCTTGGAACGTGACGAAAAAAGCGCTCGCTTGACCGCAAGCCATCTTGACGTATTCCTATTTTTTAATTTCAAATATCGATCCCGTGCCTCATCCGACTCAACCTTCAGTATCCTCGCTCGGTCGCGCAGCTCTTGCATAGATTCGACCCCCTCCGATATATATTCTCCCTCAAGCACTTTCTCTCCTTGTGCCTCATCTTCCTTCAACTCAATACCATTCTTTTCTTTCGAGATATTGCCATCGGTCGTTTTTCCCCCAGCTACCACCTCCGGCACCGTTTCATCCGCCACCGGAATCTCCAGCGCCGGTTCAGCAACTACACCGAAACCTCCCGCAATTTTATCTTCATTCCATAGTTTTTCCGCGGAAAGCTCTTCCTCGTTTCCCCCTGCATTCTTTTTCTCATCCACATGCCCTCCATTTACATCAGCAACCAGAGGCAGTGAATCCGCCGTTCGAGATTTTTTCGATGCCTTCGATCTCTCAATAAGTTTTTTTTGCTCAAGTCTCTCTCCATACCCCGGACCGGCATCTGCCCCAACCGCGAGAGTTTGTCCATCAATTGCATCAGCGATTTTTGTGTACGCATTTGCACTAGACGGTTTCTGTCTCATTTCAACCGCAACTTCATTATTCAAAGCTGTTTCAGATACCACGGGCTCCGATACCAACACATCATTTGCAGCAACAACCCCAGGTTCTGAATTTCTTTCGGAAAAATCAGGTAAAGATGAATTTGGTTCGGGCGTCACAACACCCCCCGCATCAACGGACGTGGAAACTTTTAAACCATCTTTTCTCTTCTTTGTTCTACCCTTCTGGTAATCGGAATCGAATTTACCAAAATTTTCCTCTCCTTTTGCTTTCGACATAAAAAACACCGACACAATCAAAAAAACATTTCGTGGTATAATTGTATCACAGTTCTCAATATCAGAGAAAAAAGAAAACAAAAAGTCAAACAATCAAACTATGCAACGACATTTCTTCGGACATTTCTTTTCGAATGAAAAACTCATCGCGACATCCGTCTTGGTCATGCTTCTCGCGACGGCGTTTTTTCTTCGCTTCTGGAATATCGAAAACATTCCCGCCGGGCTCTATCCAGACGAGGCGATGAACGGCGTCGATGCGATCCGTGCCAATGAGACCGGCGAATACCGATGGTTCTATCCCAACAATAATGGTCGCGAAGGGCTCTTCATCAACCTGCAAGCCTTTGCGCTCCTTCTTTTTGGGAATAGCATCGCCGCGCTCAAACTCTTCTCGGCCGTTTTCGGGACACTCGCCATCCTCGGCGTCTATCTCCTCGCGAAAGAACTCTGGCACAAGCGGAGCGTCGCGCTCTTTGCCGCTTTTCTCATGACGTTTTCCTACTGGGCGATCAACTTTTCCCGTATCGGCTTTCGCGCCATCATGGTACCGTTCCTTCTCTCGTTTTCCTTCTACTTTTTCTTTCGCGGACTCCGCACCAAAAGTCTCGTTTCTTTCCTCCTTGCCGGACTCATCTTCGGTCTCGGTTTCCACACCTATATTGCCTTCCGCGTGGCGCCCCTCATCCTCGTCATCGCGGCGCTCGGATGCGTAGGATCCTACCGAGGATTTTTGAAGCTCTATTGGAAACACGCGCTCGTCTTTCTCTTTGGTATGGCGATCACAACCGCGCCCATCGTTTACGAATTCGCGACACATCCCGAGTACCTCTCCTCGCGCTCCGCCTCCATCTCTATTCTTTCGCCCGACGTGAATCACGGGAATCTCCCGCTTACCTTCGGGAAAACTTTCTCGCTCTCCTTTATCAAGTACACCTTCGTCGGCGATATGAACTGGCGCCACAACTACCCGCCCTATCCCCTCCTCGACTTCGTGACGGGCACGCTCTTCCTCGCGGGATGCGTCTTTCTTGTAGTGAGACTCTTCCTCCTCGCGAGGCGTCGTTGGAAAAACACCGATCGCAATCGCGACCTCTTGATCGCACTCTTCCTCCTCGGCGGATTCGCGACTATGCTCATTCCGGAATTCCTGACCGAAGAAGGGCTCCCGCACGCCCTTCGCGCGATCGGCACTCAACCCTTCGTCTTCCTTATCGCCGCGATGCCGCTTCTGTGGTTTGGCGAATGGATACGCCGTCAAGCGCCGGGAATGAAAATAGGCACACTCCTCATAGTCGGGACACTCCTCGCACTCATCCCCCTCTGGAATACTGCGAAATACTTCGTTTTCTTCGCCGAAAACGCCAACGCGCGAGGCGCCTTCAATGAAGACTTCACCGCGATGGCGCGATACATCAACCGCCTCCCCAATGACGTCAAAGTCTACGTCCTCGCCAACGCGGGCGGCACCGAAATTGACAATGGACTCTCCATCACCGCCCAACCCCTCATTTTCCTCACGTATGATTCGAAAAAAAACAATCTGGAATTTTTGAAACCCGACACCGTTATCACGACTCCCGCCGTCATCATTCCGCAAAAGTGGGATGAAGCGATCGCTGCCAAAGTGCTTCTAGCATTCCCACAATCGAAAACGGAAATCATCCCCCTCTCCCCAAATTCAAAAGGAAATTTCAAGGTGATTGTGATAAAATAAAGTAATGAGGTTGTAAATTGTAAGTTGACTGTAAATTATTACCCTATGGAACTCTTCAAAAAACACAGCACGTGGTTCGTGGTCGTAATTCTCGTCGCCTTTGCGGCACTCTCCGTTAAGCTTGCCTGGGACGATTCGACCACGATGGATGAGAAGGCGCATATTCCGGCTTCCTACAGCTATGTAAAGTACCTTGATATGCGAATTAACCCCGAGCATCCGCCGCTCATCAAAGACCTCTCGGGACTCGCGATGATACTCGCGCTCCCCGGACTTAATTTCCCCGTCCCGAGCACTCTCTGGGAGAGAGGTGATGAAAACGTAGACCCGGCCAATCACCCCGAGGGACCCGCCAAGCACTGGGGACTCGCCCAGTGGAGTTTCGGCGATCGATTTTTGTTTCAAGAAGGCAATGATCCCGACGCCATCACCTTCGTCGCGCGCCTTCCCATCATCCTCATCGCGCTTCTTCTGGGATATATGATTTTCCGCTGGACACGAGAGCTCGCGGGAACACTTGCCGGACTTTTCGCGCTTCTTCTCTACGCCGCCGACCCCAATATCATCGGGCACAGTCACTACGTTACAACCGATATCGGCATCGCCGCCTTCATTTTTTTCTCCGCGTATTTCTTCGTGCGCTTCCTCAAGGATCCTTCGTGGACCAATGTCGTCCTCTCCGGACTTTTCTTGGGACTCGCCAATCTCGCCAAGTTTTCCGCCGTCATTCTCTTCCCGCTTTTCGGACTCCTCGTCATTCTCTATGCCCTCTCCAAGCCGAAACCCGAAACACTCCAAGAAGCCGAACAAAAATTCCGGCAGTGGAAACTCCTCCTGTCTTTCGTCCTAAAATTCGCCGTCTCCGTTATCGTGTGTTTCATCGCTATCTGGGCGCTCTATGTTCCCAATGTCTGGAATATGCCGGCAGAAACCACGCAAGAAATCGCTCGCGCCGTCTTCCCCAATGATCGAGCCGTGGGACGCTTCGCCGAATCCACCATCGTCGGAATGAGCGAGATCCCCCTTATGAAACCGCTCGCGCACTATTTCCTTGGCGTCTTCATGGTCTTCGCGCGCGTCGCGGGCGGAAACACCTATTTCTTCTTGGGCGAAGTCTCCAATCAAGGAACTGCGCTCTATTTCCCCGCCGTTTTCTTGATGAAGGCGACACTTCCCTTTCTCGCTCTCCTCAGCTTCGGTTTTATCTACGGACTCTGGCGCATTTTCAAAGTCGCGAGAAAGGATCGCGAAGAGCGAAAAAGCTGGACGGGCGTCATCGCGCATTCCTTCCACGCGCATATCGCCGAATACGTGATGCTCGCCTTCGTCGCGCTCTATGGCTATTTGAGCATCACGGGCAATCTGAATATCGGCTTCCGACACCTCTTCCCGATTCTCCCCTTCCTCTTTGTCTTGGGAAGCAAAATGATCTTCAGCTACTGGAGGCGCCACGTCGGCAATCACACCACCTGGACTACCGTCCGCGTTTTTCTCTTCCTCTTTGCGTGCTGGATCATCCTCATTCCCGTCTTCGCTTTCCCAAGTAGTTACCTCTCGTACTTCAACTCCGCTATGGGCGGACCGAGCGAGGGATACAAATACGTCACCGACTCCAATTATGACTGGGGACAAGATGTCAAGCGCCTCAATGCGTGGGTGGAAAAATATAATCGCTGTCTTTCAAACAATCAAGAATCCTCCGCCGAATGCCGATTGCTGACAGTCGGAAAGCCCTTTCCCACGGAAACTCCCATCCAAAAAATTCGCGTAGACTACTTCGGTGGATCAAGCCCGGAATACTATCTCGGCGACACATACGTGTCTTGGCACAGTCACAACCCGCCCGAAGCGGGCTGGTACGCTGTCTCCGCCGGCTTCTACCAAGAAAGCATCCATAAACAAGACCAACCCGCGGGAAACATCAACTACTCCTGGTTCCCCAATGGCTCATGGATCAGTCGCGCCGGCGACTCGATATTTATCTTCTACGTAGAGAAAGTACCGGGAATGTAATATGTAGAGACGCAAAATTTTGCATCTCTCCCTGC
>JBPOHW010000015.1:0-47795 GCA_052035095.1 Candidatus Moraniibacteriota bacterium | reverse complement strand
GTTGTGTCGTTAGTACGGTTGCCGTTAACTTTGATCGCTTTCATCCGTTTCCAATAATGTCCACTTTTCCGCATTCAACGAATCCAAAGAAATTAGCTCGCTGGGGCGGTGGCGCACGCTCGCTACTTTCTTTGGATGCTTTGAATGCGGAAAAGTGGAATTTATTGGAAACGGATGAAAGCGATCAAGGTTCACTGCTCCCTTACTCACTACTCATCAGTCTTTCTTCTTTTTCTTCTCTTCTTTTTTCCCGTCATCGCCCATTCTCTCCCCTTCTTTTTCTTCACCGCCCTTCAAGAGATAAAATATCCGGTTCTCGGTGCGCAGGTCGACATACTCGAGCCGCGCGCGATCTTCTTGGGCGAGTGTTTTCTCAAAGAGAAGTCGGAGCGCGAGAAAGGCTCGCTCTCGAGGAACGACAGCGCTCATACGAAGCTCCCATCCTTCACTCGTCCGAAACCAGAGCTCATCCGAAAGTCGCGACGGCGTCTCGGCGACGCGCAATGTAGCAATGCCGCGTTCTCCGAGAAGATCCTCGCGAAGCGAAGGAAAAGTATCGAGGAACTCTTCCGAAACATTCGGATCCTGAAATGATACCAGCTTGGCGGATCGATCGATAACGACGAGCATATCGTCCGCACTTCCCGTATCGGCGGGGCGTGGCGACTGATCAAACGCGAACCCTCGCTCATCCACCGCAAAGCACGGTCCCGCCGAACAAAGGATGAGTGTCTTCGTCCGCTCCTCGAAAGAAAGCGCGACCGTTTCGGGAAATTTGAAAGAAACGCGCGCACTTCGCAGAATCGGAAACTGCTCGAGAAACAGTTGCTCCGCGGTATGCCGACGCAAATAGGCGACCGGAAGCGTGTCTTTTGGAACCACCCCAAACCACGCCCCTTCGAGAAATTCGTCGATCGTCGAGGAAATTTCTCGCTCGGACAGCGCTTTTGTCGGCGCGAATATTTTTTGTTTGACGCGAAGAAGCGATGAAAAAAGCAACGCATAGAGCGCCGCGCCGAAAAACATCATCCACAAAAAAACATACCCAACCGTCCACCAAGAAACGTTTCGCTTCGTCGACGTGGAATTATCCCTGACGACACGGCGAAATATCCGGCTCCGCCGAGGCTTGAGGAGCGTTGTTTGCTGGATGCATGTTCTTTTCCTCCCGAAAAAAATCATAGCGTAGAAATTTTCCGAACCAACAATGGCGAGACGCTTTTCTTGAAAAAGAACATATGTTCAAGCGTGAGTCGCGCGCTCCCGGGAAAGCGCCGGAGATCGCGAAGTGTCGCCGAAATGTTTCCGAGCAATTCCAGTAAACGGCGCCGCTCAAAAATTTCCGGAGAAAGCGCGACTTTTTGAGCGATCGCTCCCACCCACCACGAGAGCATTCGTTCCGCGCTCGGAATATCATTCATAAGTCCGTCGGCACACGAAACTCGTTCGGAAAATGAAAGGGTTTCAAAGAAAGAAAGCGTTTCCAGTCGGCGCAGGCGCTCACCAAACATTTCCGGTTGTTCCCGAAAGGACTTGCAGAGTCCCGGACGACCGAGCATTCGCAGTATCAAGGGGACATCCGGAAAATGATCCGACACCACCTTCTCGGGCACGAGCGCGAATGAAACTCGCTCGCATCGCGAGGCAATCGTCGGCACGATCGCGCCCTCTTCATGCGTTACGAGAAATACGGTCACCCCGGGAAGCGGTTCCTCGAGCGTCTTCAAAAACGCGTTCTGCGCCTCTTCCGAGAGCCGATGCGCGTCATCCACAATGAGGATATTCCCCGCCGCGGTTCGACCGGAAAGCCCGAGCGTTCGCGTCGCCTCGCGCACCGCTTCGACCCCGATCGCTTTTTCTTTCACCTTTCCCTTTTCCTCCACTCGCTCCGGTCGAAGCGTCACCACATCGGAAACAAACGATTCGCCGATCAGTGTACGCGCGAGTTCAAACGCGACCGCGCGCTTTCCGACACTCTCCGGCCCGACGAAGAGATACGCCTGCGCGGTTCGCTCCTTCTTGGCCGCCCGCCGCAATCGCTCCCGAATTGTTTCATGCCCGATGATCATGAGGGGAAAGAATAAAGAATAAGGAATGGGGAATAAAGCGATAGTCACTTAAACCTTTTCAGAGCTTTACCGAGAACAAGGGAAATAAATGAGGCAAAAATATACAGAAAGGAAAGAAAAACAGTAAGTTGAAATGCAACACCAAGTGCCCATGGATCACCATCTGATATTGCTATAAAGTTATCTCTATATTCCACTGGATCACCTATTAAAAAAGTATTTATCGTGTCAATAAATCCGTATACATAATAAAAATAGAAAAAACAACACACCAACACGAAGAACGATATGATAGTTACCTTTGTCGGTCGGAGAAAATCACTCAATGCTCTTTCTCTTTTCATACAAAAATCCAAAATAGACGGCATAAGAAAAGATTTACTTTTTATTTTCGTTAATACAGTCAAGAATAACAGTCATCATCTTCTCTCGAAACACTTCTTCCGAAAAACGTTCGGCGGTTTTTTTGATGTGTTCTCGATCAAATGACGCTTCTCGCTTGATGTATTCTTGCACGGCATCGACGATGTGTGAGACGGTCGGTTCCGCGAAGAAAACACTGGTTTCATCGCTCACGATTTCTCGGGCGCCGCCTTTCCTCAGGACAATCGCCGGGAGTCCCGCCCGCTGTGACTCGGCAAGCGCGAGCCCGAAATCTTCGTCGCTCGCAAACACAAACGCCCGCGCCTTGGCAAAGAGATTCCCGAGTTCCGCATCCGACACATCGCCGAGAAACTTCACGTTTGGCGGCGCCGACAGTTCAAGCGCCGCAAACTCCCGTCCCGCGCCCACGACGAGAAGCGGCAATCGAAGCTTTGCAAACGCTCGCGCAATGTCTTCGATATGCTTGTATTTCGAAAGTCGCGACACGGTGAGAAAGGGTCGATCATCGAGATACACCGAGGGCGATTCCGCGGCGATCGGCAGTCCTACCGGCGGGAAAATCACCTCCGCCTCGCGCCGATAGTATTTCGCGACGCGAGAGCGCGTATACTCGGAGTTGGCGATGAGCACATCCGGCCTCTGCGCCGCCTCGAAATCCCAGAGCCGCAAATACGAGAGGAGCGCGCGTTTCAAGAAGTGAAATCCCCCGCTCTCCGTGAGGTACCGCTCGTTCTCATCCCACACAAACCGCATCGGCGAATGGAGATAAGCGATATGCTTGGTGCGAAGCCGCGTCACAATCCCCTTGGTCCACGCCCCCGACGACGAAATGACGAGGTCGAAATCCCGCAGGTCAATCGCCTCGGTCGCAGTCGAATAAAAAGGCAACAACAACCGATGCCGCCTCCGCGCAAATTTCGGCCACGATCCCAAAAACGACGTCCGCACCTCACGATCGTCAAACGCTCCTTTCATACCCTCACGGTCATAGAGGAGCGTCACGATCGGCGCCTCGGGAAACAGATTCGCCAAAGCTCGCAACACCCGCTCCGCCCCCCCGCGATAGAGCAAGAAGTCATGCGCGAGCGCCACCTTCCCTATTTTCTCGAACTTTGGAATTTCGTACTGTTTTTCCATACAACAATTCGGCAATTTCTTTCGCACACTTCTCCCAGCTAAACCGCTCGACATTTTTGCGACCACCTTCGATTATAGCACTCCGAAAGCCCCTGTCCAAAGCCAGTTTCTCTATTCCGAGCGCGATATCTTCGACACTCTCCGGATTTACAAATACGGCGCCATTCCGTCCGGCAACTTCCGGAAGCGACGACGTAGTCGACGTAAGTACCGGCACCCCGACCGCCTGCGCTTCCAAGACCGGCAATCCAAACCCTTCATAGAGCGACGGAAACAAAAACCCCTCCGCGTTCCTCAACAACTCCCACTTTTCTTCTTCACTCACATACCCTAATTCCAAAATATCTTTTGAATTTTTAATTTTGCATTTTGAATTTTGAATTTCTCCATACCCAAATCCGGGTTTTCCAGCAAGAACGAGCGTATGATCCGTCCCACACTTTTTTTTAAACGCATCAAACGCCTCGATCATTCTTGACACATTCTTCCTCGCCTCTATCCTCCCAATAAAGAGGAAATAGGGATGGGGAATTGGGAGTTGGTAGTCAGTAGTTGGAAGTTGGGCGTTGGGAGTTGATAGTTTGACACCCCTTTGTTCCCTGTTCATTGTTCCTTGTTGTTCCTTGAAGTCCAAATCCGCTTCTCCGTTTTTCATTTTTAATTTTTCATTTTTAATTTGTCCCACTCCCTCATACACCACCCGTATCTTTTCTTCCGGCACGCCATAAAGCTTCATCAAGTCTCGTTTCGTATTCTCCGACACCGCGATAATCCTCGATGCCCACCGGCACGAATGTTTGATAGACCACCGCATATAGAATCGCTCCCACCGCGAATACGCCTCGGGACAAAATTCATACTCAAGCCCGTGCACCGTCACCACCGTTTCCCTCGGATGAATCCACGGCACCGTATGTGCCGGCACAAAGAGCGCATCCGGCGGATGAAGCCACATCTCGAGCGCCAATCTCCCCTGCGTCCACAACCTCGGTCCCCACAATTCTTTCACTTCCCACCCCAAGGGAATTTCCAATTCACAATTTTCAATTTTCAACATTCTCTTCGAATTTTCATTCGTAATTCGTAATTCGTAATTCCTGTGTTTCTTCTCACATACAAAACAACCTGCTCTCCCGCGAGTTCGTTTCGCAAATGCTTGATAACCTGATACGAGTATTCCTCGATACCCGTCCGCTTCGCGAGAAACGCCCGAGACGCATCAATACCAATGGTCATAAAAACGAAAAATATAAACATTTAAGACTCCCGTATTTGGCAAAGAGAAAGAAATCAACGGAGGGGCGAGCAGGCTTATGAAAACCACAAACGAAAGCTTCTTTGGGAGGTTATTTCCATCCACAACACAAAAGCTCGCCTACCAAGCCCCGGAGCATTTCTTGAACGTGCCAAATACGGAAGTCTTGAATACTTTCGGAATCACTTCCCCATCATAATGCTTCGCTTGTAGACTTCGAGATTTTCGAGGACTATGCCGGTGCCCTTGGCGACGCAAAACGCCGGGTCGTCGGCGACATAGCACGGGACACCGATCGTGCGGGCGATGAGTTGATCGAGATTTTTGAGTTGCGCCGTCCCGCCCGAGAGAATCATTCCCTTGTCCATAATGTCCGCCGCGAGCTCGGGCGGCGTCTCCTGAAGCACGTGCTTGATCACGTTGATGATTTCACGAAGCTCATCCTGCATCGCTTCGGTGATTTCATTGGATGACACGGTGAGCGTCTTGGGGAGTCCACCCATCAGGTCGCGTCCGCGGAGATCGTAGTGTTCTTCTTTGACGAGCGCGATCGCCGAGCCGATTTTCATTTTTAATTATTCCGCCGTCCGCTCCCCGATCGCCATACTGTATTTGCGTTTGATATAGTCCGATATCGCCTGGTCGATGCGGTTGCCGCCGACACGCGCCGAGTGCGCCGCGACAATGCCACCCAGAGAAATGATCGCGATTTCGGACGTGCCGCCGCCGATATTGATAATCATATTTCCCTGCGCCGTGTGAATGGGGATCCCGGCGCCAATTGCCGCCAAAATCGGCTCTTTGACCACATAGGCGGATTTGGCGCCCGCCTTGATCGCCGCATCCACCACCGCGCGCCGCTCGGTCGATGTCACGCCCGCCGGAATCGAGAGTACCACTTCGGGACGAAAAAATCGCACCCGTCCGGAAACCAATCCGATAAAATACCGAAGCATCGCTTCGGTGATGCGATAGTCGGCGATCGCGCCGTCTTTCAAGGGTTGCGAGGCGACAATCGTGTCGGGCGTCCGCCCGAGCATCTCCTTTGCCTCGTTTCCGACCGCGAGCACCCGATTATCGGCAAGCGACACGGCAACCACCGAAGGCTCGTTCACCACGATCCCTCGCCCCGGCACAAATACGAGCGTATTCGCCGTTCCCAAATCAATACCGATTTTTTTGACAAACACAAGAAAAAATTTCAATAATCAAGCTACAAGATCCAAATAAGCATCAAATAAAACAAAAAACGTAAACAAAATCATGAATACCTCTTGTTTTGAATTTTGAATTTGAAATTTATTTGGAGCTTGAAATTTTGGATTTGGTGTTTTTTGAATCTTATTCTTTATTCACCCGCATAATCTTCGCGCCTATTTTTTGCAGGCGTTCCTCGATGCGCTCATAGCCACGATCCACCTGATAGATATCCTCAATCGTCGTCGTCCCTTGCGCGGCAAGCGCCGCAATGAGAAGCGCCGCGCCGGCGCGAAGATCGAAACTCTTGATAGTCGTCCCGCGCAAATCGTTCGGACCATGTATCACCGCCTGATGCGGATTAAGGACCGTCGCCCGAATACGCATTTTTTCAAATTCGGAAACGTAGTTGAAACGCCCCTCGTAGAAATGTTCGTGAATAAGCGTGTCACCGTCGGCTCGCGTCGCCAAAACCGCAAAGAGCGAGAGCGCGTCGGTCGGTATGCCGGGATAGAGCTCCGCTTTCACCTTCCCGGGAGAGAGGAGCTTTTCCGCGGGAAGCGCCGTGATCCGATCCGGCGCGACGCGAAACTTCACGCCGAAATCACGCATCTTCTCCAAGACCGCTTCCAGATGCTCTTCGCGCGCTCCGGAAACGGCGATCTCGCTTCCCGTCACCGCGCCAAGCACGAGAAACGTCGCCGCTTCGATCGGATCGGGAATAATCGTATGCTCCGCGCCGTGAAGCACGCCACCGCAAACGGTGATCGTATACGATCCGAGTCCCGTGATGTTCGCTCCCATTGAAATCAAAAAGTTGCCGAGATCCTCCACATGCGGCTCGCCCGCCGCGAGCTTGATCGTCGTTGTTCCGGGAAGAGCAGAGGCAAGCATAAGCACGTCTTCGGTTGAAGTCACCGAAAATTCCCGCTGTATCACTTTTCCCGCCTTGCGCCCCGTCGCGTCCACCTCGTAGTACTTCTCGTGTTTTGTAATGTTTATTCCCAATTTTTCAAGCGCGTCCACATGCGTCTCGATCGATCGCGCGCCGATCGCGCATCCGCCCGGATGTCCCAAGGTGAAATGATCGCACCGCGCCGCAAGCGCCCCAAAAAGCAAGACCGACATTCGCACCCGACGCGCTTCGTCGAGAGACATTCGCTCGGGGAAGAGTTCTTTCGTTTGAATGCGAAGCGTCCGCTCATCGAGCCACTCGACTTCCGACCCGATGCTTTTCACGATTTCGAGGAGCCGAAACACATCCTCAATGCGTGGGACATTGCGGAGCGTGCAGGGTTCGGGAGTAAGGAGCGTCGCGGCGATAATGGGCGCCGCGGCATTCTTGGACCCGCGCACCTCTATCTCGCCCGAAAGCCGATTCCCCCCTTCAATACGAAAAATTTCGGTAGCCATACGCGGAGTATAGCCCAAAATATTCCCCGTTTCAAGTCAGAAACGCATTTCCTCTTCGTTTTCGGTGGAACGAAATCGCGTACCGGTGCGCTTCGCTGTTGGCAAGGAGGATATCGGTTTTGAATGTTTCACGTTCTTTCTTGGGACCAAGGATATTTTTTGGTTGGTGACGCGCGTCTTTTACCACCGACACAACCGGAATATCGAGTGCGAAATCTTTCAAAACCGCTTCCGCCACAGAGCATTGAAGATCGCCGCCGTCAACCGCAATCAGATTCGGCAATTCCCATTCACTGTGTTTTAATCGCCGCCGCAAGAGTTCTTCGAGCGCCGCGAGATCGTTTCCCCTCGTTTCTCCCCGAATGATAAATTTCCGGTATTCGTTCTTTCGGACTTCTCCATTCGACACTACAGTCATCACGCCGACCGTGTCCATCCCACCCAAGTGCGCCACGTCATACGCTTCAATCCGTCGCGTATCAAAGCGAGCAGGCGAAGAAATCTCAAACATATCCCTCTTCAACAACGCCACATCCTGAATGTGTCCCAGAGCAAAAAGCGTTTTCTTGATCTCGTTCGCCCGCTCAAAGCGAAGCGCTTTCGCCTCACGTTTCATCTCACGCTCCAAGTTTCGAATGATCGTCGTTTTCTTCCCCTCAAAGAAGAGCGCAATATTCCGAATTGTCTTCCCATACTCGCGCGCCGACACCGCCCCGACACAAACGCCGGGACATAGCCCTATCTGCGCATTAAAGCAGGGCTTAACAAAATCTCTTCTTCCTTGGTCCGCCGAAGCCTTCAAGCGAAGGCGACGCTCGTCCAACGGCACACACGTATCCCGAAACGGGAAAATTCTCCGCACAATTTTCACTGTCTCCTTGAGTGCCCCTCCCGACGGAAACGGCCCAAACATCGCCCGAATGGTATACTCCCCTTTTTCCTTTTTTTTCTTTTCATTTTTAATTTTTAATTTTTCATTTTTAATTTTCCTTCCCCTCTCAATCAACACCCGCGGAAATTTCTCTTCCGTAATCACCACGAAATTCCAACTCTTGTCGTCCTTCGCGTCCGTATTGTACGGCGGGCGGTGTGTGTGTATGAGATTTGCCTCAAGAAGGAGCGCCTCAAGCGCCGAGTCGGTTACTTGCCACTCGATACTCTCCGCAAGCGTGAGCATCCGCACGAGCTTGGGTCCCCGCGTGAGTAATATGTCTTGCGTGAAATAACTCCTCACCCGACTCGCAAGCGACGTTGCTTTTCCGATATAGAGAACGTCTTTTTTTTCGTTCAAAAAGAAGTACACCCCGGGCGTATCGGGAAGCTTCTCGGCGAATTTCTTACTGAATGTTTCGGGGGTCATATTTCTATAATATACAATTTCCAATTTCATCTATAGCATACAAAATTCCCCTCACAAAAGGAATTTTTGGAAGCATCTTGCAACATAAAACAGGATATTTTCTATAACTTCCCAATCAAAAATATCATTGGGTAACATTGACAGTATCTTATTTTTGTCCTATACCATGGATAGCACTTTTCACAACCAGCCAAACAGCAAAAGGAGCAATCATGTCGAGTCTATCAAGATACACCAGTCGGCACACCTTTGATGATGGCGGGAACCTCATTGAGAACCCCCTCTATATTCTAGGACTTAAAGAGACCCGGCTCATCCAGAGGTTCAAGTTTCATGGGGACAGTCTCTCTCCATGCTATATGGGATCGTACGAATTTGAAGTAGCCGATATTCAGGGTGCTCTTGCGAAAGTCCTCTCCGGAATTGAGAGTGATTCTTACAGCATGATATCGCTCCATGTTTTCGGTCCGCCGGAATTTCCACTCGGAATGAGTGGGCGAACAGGGGTGAACTGGCACGATTTGGAAGACCTTCAGGGAAAGTTCTGCCTTGAAGCGGACATCCTCATCTTCTGTCCAAACCGCATACTCCCCTATATGGAGAGATTCTTCCAAGAACTTGCGTTTGAATACGAAGCCGACCGAAAACTGCAAGATCCATCCTACCTTCGATATTCCCTTTTCTCAAGTTTGGAATGGGACGGTGAAGGAATGGATAGAGAGTGGTCGCCCATGCACCCGGACGCACTCCTCGATCTCGACAATGCCGTTCTCGTATTCCTCACCAAGCCATGCGCGCGCCACTTCTGCGAAACTTTCGGCATCCCCTTTCATGACGAGTCCGTACAGCCCTCCGATTTTACGGAAGTAGACAAGGCGCTTCAGCTTCTCCAACAGAAAAAGCGTCTCCAAGATTTGCAATATACGAGCGCAAAAAAGAAAAAACGCTCGAAAATCCCCGGTTAAAACCGAATCGATGAACTTCAAATCCCTCAAACATTCAACCGTTTGAGGGATTTTTTTGCCAAAGATACCGTGGGTTCACCTGGAATCTCACCATTTCGCTTCACTCGGAAACGAGCACCCCCCTCTTCGGCAGGAAAATCGCTCAAACGCGATCATGCCGAACCAGATGGCAAAAACCAAAATGGTCATCAAAACGCCCGTCGTCGCGATTTCTTGAAACATCACCGCCATATCGGCGGGATCCTTCATTGCCGTCAGAAACGGCGGATACGGCACGAGCTCCCCGGTCATCAAGTGATCGACGACGAGCATCGCCGTCCCGCCCCAAAGCATAAGCTCGAGTCGTTCCGGATGGAGTTCCGCCGGAATCTTCTTCTTCGCGCCGGACACCAACACCGCCGCCGACGTCGGCACTACAAAACACGCCATACTGTTTTGCTTTTTATTGTTTAACTTGCCACATCAAGAATACCCTTTCTTCGAAAATCGCTCAAGACTCATCAATATAGCAAGAGGCAGTATATCTCTAGAAAAAACATAGGGCGTACTTCTACCGCTCAACGATATCGCCGAGCGAGGTGAGGGCGATGTCCCGATTGAGGACGAACTGTTTCACCGTTTTCGATCCGTCTTTTTTGATGATCGTCACGGAAACGGGAATGTTGTGAAGACCGGGTTGCTTCTCTACAAGAATCTCGTGGAATGCCGGACGAATCGTCTCGGGAAGCGCGTACTGAAAAACAACCGTCTTCTCGCCACCCAAAGGCACGTGAACCAGCGCGCCAAATGTTCGCCGATCAAGCTCCTCGCCAAAGACCGGCTCGGTTGAAAACCCTTCCGACGTTTCGAGCCAGCTTCCTTTCGGGACATAGAGACGAAGGAACGATTGATAATCATTGGTGCGCCAGTCTTTTTCGGTTGCCGTATGTTTGTAGGTGACAGCGAATCGCGCCATCGGTTTTTCTTTGGAAAAGTCCACCGTATATTCGTAGGATCGTTTCACGAAATAGTCACTCTTCCACGCGCCCAAGTTGGCATCAACCGCGAGAAGCGAATCATTCTTCCAGTCTCGTTCGATCGCGCCATCCCATCCCGCTTCGCTGATTTTTCGCGTCGCGTCTTCGTCATCAAAGAACAACTGGATATCTTTGGCGTGCAAATCGGCAAGCACCGCTTCAAAAAGTCGGTATCGATCGGCGAGACTCATCATCTTCACCTTGTCGAGCACTTTCCATCCCAAGAGATTCATCATAGACTTGCGCTCACCGCGCTCGATTCCTTGTTCGAGAAACCCTTTCTCGACTTGATATTCCAAGTCCCACACCGCCGATTCGCCGCCATAGGTCCCCGGAAATCCATCCACTTCCACGGGACCGGTCACCTCAAGAAAAGAAACCAGTACATCGGTCGTAATGCCGACGATACCATCAAACGCTTCCCCTCCCTCACCCATTCGGTAGAAAGTTTCGGCTTGCTTGGCATTGGTCGGGAAGTCGGGCGAATAATTCGAATCACGCAATTTCCATGAGCCGATGCGGAGCGTTTCTTTCATCGGATAGGGCGGCTCCACCGTCGACGGAATGCGCCCGTCGAAATTTCCCGTATCGTGAACATTGAAGTCGAGCAATTCTCCGTCTTTGATTTTCACGATGCCGAAGGAACCGATAAAGCCACCTCCCGGGCGAAGCTCGTAATTGTTTTGAAACAAAATGAGGTAGGTGCGTGTTTCCCCGTCTTTTTTCAAAACGAAATCCGCGATCGAAAGGAGCGCCCGCATATCTTTGCGTTTTTCCTCGGAAACCGGAAGCATCCGAGTCGGCGCGTCAAACAATTTCCAGTGCCCGTTTCGCACTTCCAAGAACACCAACCATCCCGCCAAGAGAAGCGCGGACACGGTCCAAAAAAATATCCAAAATTTCCAAGAGTATCGTCGCATCATAGAATGTAGAATGGAGAATTAGGAATAGGGAAAGAATAGTTTTCTGTTAATTGTTCTTTGTTCTTTGCTCCCTGTTCATTGCTCATTGTTCCCTGCTCATTACCTTATCACATCTCTCCTCGCAGGAGCTGATTCAAACGCGCCTTGAGTTCTTCCGGCGTCGGTTCTCGTTTTTCCGGCGGAGTTTCGACTTCCGAGTTTAAGTTCATTGGCGAGGCGATTCCTTCGCCTGACACGCGCATTTCATTCGATCCGGCATCCTTCGATATTCCGTTCTGAAACAGGTATTTTTCCCACGTGAAATCTTTCGCCGGAATCGTTTCAAGCGCTCCGGGCGTTGCCGATTTCTTTTCGGAAACCGACGATACCGCTTGACGAGATCGAATACTGTTTTTCTCCGGAGAGAGTTCCGACGATCGAAGCCGAGTTGTTTCAATCAGCGCGGGACGCGGTCGCTCCCAAATATCTTCCGGTTCATTCGGCAACCGACTCGGTTCGGAAAATATCGGCTCCGGAAGCGGCGCAAGCGGGGTATCACTTGCCGATACGGAAGGTTCAACAACCGTCTGTAACGATGACGGCTCCTCTCGTTTCAATTCCTCCGGAACCGTTTCCGAAATACGTTCTCCCTCACCCGAAGCAATCGTCGGAAGCTCCGGCGCAATCCGAATATTCGCATCGGATTCGACTGAAAAGTTTCCAACCGGTTGAATGGCGGGTGTCGCGCTTGATTCTTTTTGCTCTTGTGAAAATTCCGGAACATTTTTGAGCGGAAATTTCAAGAATGACATCGAACGAAACGGGGTACGGAAAAGAGGTGTTACAAGAAACGAGGAGACGCCCGAAAGAAGAACACTCATCAAAAGAAGCGCCCACAGCGAACCAAAAACCGGTCGCGTCACGACATCTTCAAGGAGTCGTATATCCGCTTCTCTTTCGCGATCGTAGAGGCGACCCGAAAAGCCATAGAGCGTTTCGATGGAAGCCGTAAGAAGCGCCGACGCCTGCTCGGGACTCGTACTCGAAATCGACAGTCGCACGAGACTCGTCTCCGAAGGAACCTCCGCGTCTATGACGCGCGCCCACGCATCCTTCCGAACCGGCATCGCCTCTTCCGCCCACGGATCCTCAATGCGATCATTATCGGAAAGAAGCCGATCGTAAAACGCGAGCGTCTGAGGAAAAACCGCGATGGTCCGGGCGGCAACATTCGCGGGAAGCGCCGGTGTCTTTGAAAGTACGAGGAGCTCCGCCTCCGCCCGATAGCCGCGGAACATTTCATAGAACGCGAAAAATGCCGTCACAAAAAAAATGACGAAGAAGAGGAAGAAGTACCGTGGAATGCGATTCGAGAAAAAAGATGACATAGCGGGAAATAACAAAAAAGGTATCAGCGAATCGGTCCGGAAGTCACGGGACGAACGAGCGGAGACACCCGCGCCTTTCGCGGAGAAACAACCGATTCATACACGCGAAGCGTTTTTCCGGCGATGGCATCCCAGGAATATTCTTTTCGAATACGCGCCGCCGCTCGTTTTCCGAGCGCCGCCGCTTCTTCCGGAGCATTGAGGAGAAACGCCATCTTGTCCCGCAGGTTCGCGACACTTTTATTCTGAAAGAGAAGTCCGACATCGCCGAGCACTTCCCGATTCACGCGAATATCACTTGCGATAACGGGAAGCCCATGCGCCATCGCCTCAAGAAGCACGATAGACATCCCTTCGGACTCCGACGGTTGGACAAAGAGCGCGGCATTTGAGAACAATTCTTCAAGCTCTCGCCCATATCGCTCGCCGAGAAACACGACATTGTCTCGCCCCTTCGCCATAAGCCGAAGATACGACTCGTATTCTTTGGTATTGGCGTGGGCGCCGACAATGACGAGCTTCGTGTTGTTCGGCAATTTGTTCGTATCTTCAAGATCGAGAAACGCCTTGATGAGATAGTGGACGCCCTTGTGCCCGACGAGTCGCCCGACCGAAAGCACGTAGCGCCCCTCGCGAAGCCCGAAATCGGAAATCGACGCCGGGATAGCTTTCTCCAGAGAAACCGTGGCTCCATTCGGAATGAATTCCGTCCGTCGCCCGTATTTTTTGGCGACATACTCTCGAAGCTCTTTTGAGACGACGATCGTCCTCTTCGGTACGCGACACGCCACCCACTCACCGATTCGGAGCGAGAGGCGAGCAATACCACCCCATTTCTTGTGAAAGTAGTCGCGACAGTGAACGGTTGAGATCACCTTTGCGTGCCGCAGAAGGAGCGACGGAATAAAAGAAAGGAGCGATGGCCCCACCGCCTGATAGTGGATAATATCGTATCGCCCAAAGAGTGCGTGCATCGTCGCGAGAAACGTATGCGTAATCGCGTCGAGATGTTTCGTCGGAACGCTCGGCAGATGCACGAGACGCACCCCTTTCCACGCGCACAGCGCCGGATCGGTATAGTGCGGACGCGTATAAACAAAGACCTCGTGCCCCTTTTCCGCCATACGAATCGCGAGTTGTTCGACGTATTTTTCGACACCGCCGGATTTCGCCGGTATGCCCTTCTGTCCGATGAATGCGATACGCATAGAGACGTAAAAATTTCCAATGTCCAATGATCAATGATCAATTGGGAGATGCTTTTGTTTTTGTTTTTATTTTGAAAGAACTTTTTTTCTTCTCTTCCCCTTTGCAAGGGGAGATGTCCCGTACTCGGGACGGAAGGGTTTCACATCAGTTCGCAAAACCCAAACCACCCCCCCTGCCCCTCCTTGGAAAAGGAGGGGTGGAGAGAATATTTAGAATCCCCGTATGATGGGAGAGGTGTTCCCCGTGACATTGCCAAAGAAGTTGTTGTCAGACTGAATCACGAGTCCATTCCAGCGAGATGCGGGAATATTCGCCACTTTGGAAACGCGCGCGACCCCGTAGTGTCCATTCTCGGAGATTCGAGATTTCTTCACGATAAAGGAGCCTTCCGCGCCAAATGACCGCGCTTCGATACCTTCGAGTCCGTTTTTGCGAAACGTATTCTTGCTCGCGACGGTAATATCGGCACCGTCCACGTTCGCGACGAGCCCAGATCCCATATTCTCGCTCACGGAATTGTCGTCAATCCACGCGCGCACACCCGACTCAAGCATCATGCCGTTTCGCTTATTCATCTGAATATCGGATTCCGTGATGACCACCTTTCGTTTCTTGGCATAGATGCCGGACCAACCGTTTTTCTTAATTTCCGATTTTACGATACTCACCTTCTCCTTATCGGTTCGTTCACCCTTTTCAATCACAATACCGTCATGACGGTTGTTGCGAACTTCCACCTCGATAATTTCCACTTTGGCGTTCTCGCGAACATAAATACCGACTTCACCATCCTGAACCGTCACGCCCCACACCTTTGATCCGTCCTTCATATTGATGACCGGATCGTCGTGTCGCTCGCTCGACTTTATGATCGTCTTTCCCTTTCCGGCACCCGAAAGTTTCACGCCCTTGGGGAGCGTGATGCGTTCTTTGTACGTCCCCTTGGCGACAATCACCTCGTCGCCTTTCTCCGCCTTGTCGAGTCCCTGCCAAATCGTCTTGTACGGATGTTTGGACGATCCATCCTGCGTCCCGGACGCGTCTTCGTTTACATAAATCTTGTCGCCGCTCTTGGCAAACATCACCGCCGGAGCGACTACCGCCGCCATCACCATCACCGACACACCGACTTCAAAAAGCCGTGATTTCAAGCCTTTTTCCATAGATAAAATCCCTTCCGGGAGTCTTACGAATTAACGCCTGATAGTAGCAAATTAAAGCCACTTTGTCAAGCAACCAAAAAAAAGAATGGCTATTTTGAGCCATCAATGAGAAAAGAGGACACAAAAAATCCGAAAAACAAAAAAATGCCGCGCCGATTCGTTTCCCGTTCTGAGAAAGACCGACGCGGCATATGCGCGGAAAAGGACGAAGTCCGTTAAGTTCAAGAAGAAAATTCTATTTCGTTTTCGGCACCGCGGTTTTCACCGAAGCAAATCGCGTATTCGATGTCCGACACGACTCGCAGAATGTGACGGACAAAGAGACGGTCATGAGAAACTTCGGGAGAAACACGGTAATATTCGCCTGTCCGTATCCATCGTACCCGAGCGTCCAATTCCATGGCATTTCCGAAAACTCGGAGGGAATGTTATCCCACACGATCCGCTCCGACACCGCCACATACGGAACGAAGTCATGCGATCGATCCATGGGGACAAAAGTGAGACACTGTAAAAGATCGTCATCCGTCTTCGTCGGCACTCCGCCGTCGCACACAGCATTAAACGCCACAAAGAGCGAACGAATCGTCGAACCGTTCAGCACCCGTTGCACCACCTCGACGAGCTTCGGACTATACACTCCGGTTGCCCGCTGATCGGGATAGACGACCGTGTCAAAGGAATCCTTCTCCGGATATTCCTTCGGATAATTCTGACGGGCATGCGTCACCGGATCTCCGTTTCGAAATACCACGCGGATATCGGTTGCCAATGTCCCATCGCTTTTTTCGGAAAACTCCTTGAGAAAAATTCCGGAAACGTACTCGTCCCAGGTATTTCCCCACGCGTCCGAGATCGGGCGCTTCGCGAGTCCTCCAAAAGCAATGAATAGCTTTTCGCCGGGTTCTCCGGAGAGCGCGGTATCGTCTCCGGTGCCGACGCCTTGAATGCGAGCGTTCCCTCCGATGCCGAGCGTCCACGCGTCAACAAGAAAAAATTTCACGCCGAAAGAATCAACGGCTTCGCCCGGGGAAACAGCCGGCTTCGCCGCGGGAGTGACATTTCCCACTTTCCACGCGTGATCGAAGATTCCCACGAGGCGAGTCTTCCCCGCATCGTCTTTGGCGCGAACCAGAAAAAATCCTTGATCGCTCCCGTCGGTAAAATACGTTTCGTTGGCAGACGCCATCGGAGAAAATCCGAGGGCGATAATAATTGAAAAAACACCGAACAAGCTTCTTAAGGTACTCATGCCAATACCCTCCTGTTGTTGATTGGCGAATTCTTTGTATCAGAAACAAGCGGCGCTGTCAATAGGACTCACTGCATTTTTTATACAGACTCTCTATATTTTTTACAAATATTTCCTCTCGCAAATCTTCGACGGATTTCCGCGCCGATTTTCGAATGTTCCGGAGAGATATTTCATCAAGCGTTTGCACGCGATGCATTGTTTCAACAAGCGACGCGGGGTTTTCGGGATCGAAGAGGAATCCGTTTTCACCGTCTCGAACTCGCTCGGGAATGCCGCCCCGTCGCGCCGCGATGACGATCGCGCCCTCTCCAAGAGCCTCGGTGAGCGCGTACGGCATATTCTCATACCACAGAGAAGGCAAGAGAATGGCTCGCGCGCTTCTCCTCTCCCACTCGAGTTCGAGACCGGAAAGAAACCCGCGAAAAACAACTCGCGCCGAAACATCGAGCTTATCGACAAGCGCTTCGAGTCGCGCGCGATCCGGTCCGTCCCCGACAATGCGAACCGTGTACGAATCATCAAGCCCTTTCAGGGCGTACAGGATCTTTTCAACGCCTTTCTCCACGGAGAGTCTTCCGATAAACACGAATGGCGCATCCTTCGAAGGCGCGTCTTCGAATATATTCTCGGGAAACGGCACGAGTGGGTTCGAGAGATATTCAATCGGATGCTTGAATCCAAATTCTTGAAATTTCTGAATCAAAAAACGACTCGGTGAAAGAAATGCTCGGATAGAATCGTACGATCCAAGAAATCGATGAAGGTACGCTTCCGTCGCGCACACCAAGCTTTTCGCATATGAGTCCTTCACGCATCGATCGCGAACACATGTCCAGTACTTCCCATTTTTTGTTTCCTCCCATAAATTACCGCGCACGAACACGTTATAGTTTGGTGAAACGAGCTTGTAATCATGAAGCGTCATAACTACCGGAACACCAGCCTTGCGAAGTGGCGAGAGAATAGACGGCGAGAGCTGATGATATATATTGTGAAGGTGAGCAATATCGGGACGAAAGTCCTGAATAAGCCTCTCCATATTTCGTTTCGCCTCGCGATTCCAAAGAATTCGAAATGCCAATTGAAGCCTCTGAAAAACCCTGAGATTTTCCGAATCACCATATTCGGCATTCGAAACGAAATACTCACTCCACTTCGTCGGAAGATTTTTCGGATGTTGCATCGAGAAGAAGGCGACCTCATGTCCCGCCCGCGTCAAAACATCCGCCATATCGAGATACGCCCGATCAGCGCCGCCCTGTGGAAAGTGATATTTGTTGACGAGAAGAATTTTCATGAAAAGTTGCGAAAATATGCCTCTATTGTACAATGAAATGACGTAATAATACCAATGATGACCCGCTTCATCGAACAAATAGCGTATCGCCTCTCGGAGAAAAACCGCCAAAAAAAATTTGATTTATTCCTCAACATCGTTTCTCCCAAGGAAAACGAGGCTGTTCTTGATGTCGGCGTAAATGACGAGGAGTACTCCGAAAGCGATAACTATCTTGAAAAACATTATCCGTTTCCGCAAAATATCACTGCCGTTTCGAAGCAAGGTCTGGATCATTTCAAGAAACGATATCCGAATATTCGAGCCGTTGTCGCCGATGGTCGAGCACTTCCCTTTTGCGAGAACGAATTTTCCATAAGCTATTCGAATGCCGTAATTGAGCATGTGGGAACACGCGAAGATCAACTCAATTTTCTCCGAGAGCTTTTTCGGGTTTCACGCAAAGGGTTTCTTACAACGCCAAATCGACACTTTCCCATCGAAGTTCACACTCGCGTTCCACTGCTCCACATAGTACTCACAAAATCTTTTTTCGATATTTTTCTCAAAAAAATCGGGAAGACCTGGGCAACCGGAAATTATATGAATCTCCTCTCAATTTCCGATCTCCGCACACTTCTTGATAAGGCGCGTATTTCCCAGTACCAAATAATAAGAAATCGACTTTTTGGATTTACCGTCACCTTTACGATAATTTGGAACAAAGAAGATTCCAAGTAAACATTTTTCCGTATGGAAGAAAACAAGTCATCGCTTTCTCTTTCGATTTTTTTTCTTGCGCTCTTTTTGTCGTCTTCTCTCTTTACTTTTGTTGCCATATTTTTTGATATTTCCCCGGTAATCGTTCCGGCAGGCGTCATGCTTGTTGCCTCTTCAATTCTTCTCTCTCGCCCACTTGCTCTTCTCGCGCTCCTCATCATTGCGCGAATGTCACTCGATATTTTCGGTAATACGTATTCGATTGTATTGGGAGATTCCTTCTCGCTCTCTCTTTCGCAAGCGATTGGTATCGAGGTTGCCGTTCTCGGAACCGTCGCGCTTTTTCTTTTCCGAAGAAACCTTCCGAAACTCCCGCTCATTACCCCTCTTTTCTCCATACTTCTCTGGGGATTTCTCTCACTTCTCGTCTCAATCGACACCAGCATGACTGCGCGAGAAATCCTCCGCGTTTTCGATCTGTTGATTCTCTTTGCGCTCGCCTTTGTCGCCGTCAGAACCCGAAGCGATTTTCGGAAACTTCTCATACTATTTTTTGCTTCTTCGATCATTCCGATTGCCGCGGGTATCTATCAATTCGCCTTCGATATCGGTTTTCAAGACGAAAGCGTGAATATTCCACGCATCTTTGGCACCTTTAGTCATCCGAATATTTTCAGCCTCTATCTTTTCTCACTGATAGCGCTCTCCTTTCTTTTCTTCACGGTTTTCTCTCAAAACTCTCGGGAAAAATTCCTTTCGGGATTATCGGCGATATTCTACACCGGCATACTCTTTATCACGTACACGCGCATCGCGTGGGTATCACTTTTTCTATTTCTCCTTATTCTCGGACTACTTCGCTTTCGAAAACTTCTTCCGCCACTTATGGTTATTCCCTTTATTCTCTTTCTTGCGGTAGTCCCGTTTCAAGAGCGAATTCTCGATTCATTTCGCCCATCGCCCGACAGCTCCATCACCTGGCGACTTACTCTCTGGCAAGACGCCATCAATGCAACGCTGACACAAGGAAACATCCTCTTTGGAAGAGGGATGAACACGTTCTCAACCGTTTCTGAAAATATTCGCGGTATGAGTCAGGGACCAAGTAACGACCCGCACAACGATTTCGTCAAATTCTTTATCGAAGGTGGAGTTATCGGTATTCTGGTTTTCATTTTTTTCCTCGGAAAAATATTCCTTTCTCTTGCGCAAAGATTTCTTATCGCGAACGATGATGCTGCAAAAAGAACCTTCCTCATTCTTCTTGCACTTTTTTCATCACTTATCATCGCCAGCCTCTCCGACAACATTTTCAAAAATACCCCCGTTCAGTGGATATTCTGGATCACCCTCGGCGCTACGCTTCGCGTTTTTTCAAACAACATTCTTTCAGAAAAAGAAAAGTCGGCTACCTCTGTGTTACAGAAATAGCCGACCGCGAATCATTTCTCTCCAATGATAGAGCGCGGCAGATTCTTACCGCTTGCAAACGTTGGCGTAGCTCGGTTCGTAGGCGCGAACCTCAGCATCCGTTGCTATGCGAACCTTTCCACCTGCTTCAATGGTGATTGGAGTGATCATATCCTTCGTGCCCGTCGACGGACAAGTGACAAATCCATAGGCATTGTCGGCATGCGTTGCCCAACCGTTCATCTTGTCAAGCAACCCATCGGACTTGGTGATGATATGTGGCACCATTGCCACCGTCACCGTTTTTTCCGCTCCATCGAAGCCAATTTCGACAGATGCCCTTCCATTTTGGAGTGGAACGCAGGCCATATTCTTCCAGTTCTTACCGACCCCGGACCAGCACCACTCGGCGCCATCAAAATACGGTCCGGTGGCATTCACGATCTTGGCGGTTCCCTTCCCAGACTTGTCGGCCGCCGACATAGCAACTTGCAAACCGGTGGGAACTTTCTCGAGAAAGTTCACATTCGCATTTGTTATCACGAATGTCGCCTTGCCGTTTCCAAGAGCAATGACTTCGAGTTTGGTTGCCCCGCCACCACCCGACCCGACATCTGGGGCACCCGGCGTCTCATCGAGAGAAAACTGTCCGGCTGCCAATGTAGTCACAGAGAACAAAAATCCAAAAACGAAAACAAGCACGTGTTTCATTCAAAAACTCCTTTCCGGATTTTTCCGGAAAAAAACAAAAAACGAATTGTAAAAGATCCATCCTGGCCATTTTCTTCCCTTTCTGGGCCTTCAACCAAAAAACTGTTGAAGAACCGGTTAAGGGGGCTAGCAGAGACAGTATGTGTCAATCTAGCCCGGATATACTACGTTGTCAAGAATTCCCAAGTCCACACAGCGCCAAAATGCTGTGTGGCATTTTTTACATCAAAGAACTCGTTTAACCATTCCAGTGATTCGCCCAGTGATCTTCCTCTTGAGTGAATTGCGAATCTTGATTGGTCAGGGAAGCATTCTGCTTCATCCGTTGTATTTCATTTTTCAACTCCGGAGAAGGGGTCGCAGAATCTTGGGGAGTTGGCACTTCTGGTCTCGTTTGGGAATTTGCACTTACAAACTTCCCGCCCGAGGTATCAAACCGAGCGACCGTCGAAGGAGAAACATCATTTCCTTCCGATTTTTTCGTCGTGAAGGCGCCGGTTTGCGGATCATAATACGATGTCCTCGTATTGACCCACTCTTCATGCCGAGCATCGCTCCGTCTTTCTCGCACGGCATTGCCAACATCCATTCCAAACATCCAGCTTTGTGCCGATCCACCATTCTTCAGGTTCCATGTTTTTCCGATACCGGCCCAGAAAATTTCTTTTTCATCCGTTACGCCGATCATCAGCGTCCCATTCCTCGTCATGGGAAGTTCTCCAAAGAATTCCGCGGAGACCCATGGTTTCACCGGTCCCTGAAGGATAAACTGCCGGACACCCGCCGATATGAGCCACGAACTCTTCAGACTGCTCGTATCCTCAATCGGGGTCCCCTGCCACGAATGATTGAGACTCGCGCCGGAGAGCTTGAATGCCGATGCCCAGATTTGCGTCTTGGGAAACCACGCCTCACCAGCCATTTCCCGCTGGTACAGATTGATACCGGCGCTTGGCCCGAACATCCGGAAGTTCCGACTCTGAACATAGTCTCGATCGGCACTGTGTCCATCATTTGAAACTCTGCCGAAGAGTAGTCCCAAGCGGGCATCCCAGCCATCATCGTCGACATACTTCACGGCCGGTACCCCGCCATACCGCTTTCCTTTATAGCCGAATCCATCATCAGCGGAGCCATGGTGATCCCCGTAGAGACCGCCGACACCGCCCTTCACCGTGCCGCCATCAACGCGCGTCTTTGCAAGACACGCAAATCCGTCGGCATAGTTGTAGGTCGTACTCGACCCGTTTCCGGACGTACCGCCACGAGAGAGAAAGAGGTCATGGTCATCAAGGCCGCACCCTCTCTCCTCTTCCGCTTCCTCAATCGGTTCCAGAGTCACCGCTGCAAGAGCGATCTCTTCCGGAGTTTCTTCTGGTTCCACCTCCAATTGCGTCCAGTTCGAGCACGAATCTATCCGCGCCACCTTTCGCCCATCGGAAAGCGTAAACGCTGTCGCCGATTCCGGACTTTTCCATGTCGCAATACGTCTATGGGAAATCTTCACCGACTTTCCCTTTCCACGTTCGGACATAGCAATAAACTTTGTCCCGATCGGCAACAAAATTGCCTCCATTTTTCCTTCTTTAAGAAGCTGATCGATCAATGCGATATCACCTTCATTCGCACCAATATGAACCAGCGCATCCCTTTCAATGGAAGTCAGCGCCTTCGGATTCTGCTCATTTTTTGGAACGAGCGGATTCCGACCGACTTCCGCGTAAGGCGTATATCCCTCTACGGCAATATCCGTCTCCACATTTTTCGGAGCGCTTGGCTTTTCCGGTTCTTCCTTCTGCGGGATTTCCGAACCCTTTGCAGGACTCTTCATTTCCGCGTCCCGGCAAATTTTTTGTCCGGGATTGATACGATTCGGATTCTTGATGCCATTTATCCTGGCAAGATCCGAAACCGTTGAATTTAACGCGCGAGCAGTCCTTATGAGATTGTCGCCACGCTGCACCGTCACGCAACTCTCCTTCGTTTCGTCCGCCCAAGCATTACCGCCGAGACAGAAAAAGGCGAGGACGAGAGTCAACATAAAACGCGTCATTGGTCACCTACTCTTTCCCTTTCGGGAGTTGGAATTGAAGAATCAGAATCCTTTTTCGTTAGCTTCGCTTCGCGATACGGACCCTGCGGCGTCGCCGTCATAACACCGTATCCGGTCGAAATAACCGCTTGAACCGCGCTTGCCGCTCCCATACCGGGAGTGAGAAAGGCATTTAAGTTGGAAACGACATAATCATCCGGAGATGAAACTCCGTTTGTCGCCCGTTCAATATTCGGAACCGGCGATACGAGATACGTTTTTCCACCAAAATCCTTCTTCACTGAAAACTTGGAATACAAATTTGCAAGAAAATCGCCTCCCGATTGTGTTCCCGGAGAAAGATTGGCAACAAGAAGCGGCTTTGAATTGGAAGCATTTTCACGCTCCCTCTCCGCGACAAACGCGCAGGCATCAAAGCCTTTTTCACCGCCATACTCCCTTCCCGCCGAATCAAGAACGGATGTTCCCAATCCGGAAAAAATAAACACTCGAGCTAATCGTGCTTTGTCCGGATGAATACCGGGGAACAGCACAATCAATGTGTTTTTTGGTCCGAGGAGCGCTGATGTTTCCATCGCGCTTCCCTCCAGGAAAACCTTCGCGCGCCACGTATCCCGATTCACAACGAGAATTCCATTTGAACCGAATGATACGGTGCCACTTCGCTCGTTCTTTATCCAAGACTCGGGAACGGAGACAATCGCCGCTGAAAGATTCCCGTTTTCGGAAATTCTCTCAGCGTCAAAACGAACCGCCTTTGCCTCCCATATTTGTTCCGACTCACAAACGCTTTTCGGAACAACCGAGAAACTCGCGCATCCCGTAAGGAACGCGAGGCAAACCAAACTCAACAGATTCTTCACAACTACCTCCTCGCGCTTTTCGCGCCAAACTTTTGTTTTTGGGAAATTCTTGATTGTCAAGGAACAGAATGTCGCAAAAAAGAGTTCTTCCTCACGACACTTTTTCCCTCCTGCAAAGAGTCGGAACCCGTTCCGACCCTCCGGCACGAGAGAGAAAGCAAGGCTCTCCCTCCAAACGATTCATCGTACGTTATTTTTCTTCAAATGCCAAGCGACCGTCGGAATATATCCGTTCCGTCGCCGATTTCGGATCATCGGTTGATGGCGCTTCTTTTGACGAGCTCTCCGAAGAAGTTTCGAGAGGGGCTTGATCGCGACTCGGAACGGTTTCCGCCAGTTTTTCGAATTCGGAGGCAAAAAGCAATTCACGAGATTTCGCTTCGGCTCGCAAAAGCGCAAAGAGAAGAAACGCCGATATGCCAAACATACCTCCGGCGATTGCCGAGAGGATCATACGTTCCATATCCGGATTTTTTTCGACAATCGGTCCCGAAAGCGTGCGGATCTCGACGCTTTTCTCATCGCCGCTCCGAAAGAGCATATTCTTTTCGGTCAATACCTGCCCCACCGCTTGCGCGACACGGAGCGTCTGCCGATCATCGTTGCCGTAGACTTCAATATGGAGCGAACCGACATCCGGATTATTGGACACCTTCACCATTTTTTCCCACGCCTCGAGACGATCTTTGGGATTCCCGGGAAGAAAATTTCCGTCCACCCCGCCCGTCTCGACAACCGCGCCGATAAACTTTTCACTCCCCACCGACTGCGACAACACCTTCCCAAGGTATTCCGACGACTTGAGCATCGCGTAAAAATCCTGCGACTGCGACGTGCCGGTTTGCACGACGAGGAAGTCTGTCGTCACCTTGAAGTGCTTCGAGAAAAAAACGAGCGCGAAAAACGCGAGCGACCCCGCAAGGAGTCCGGCGAGAAGCAAACTCCCCCACTTCCGCCTCACAATCAAGAGAAATGATTCGTAACTCATAAAAGTAACGTAAAATCAACGAACGAATCATCCTATATGAAAATTGAACTCTTGTCAAGTTGAACTCCAAAAATATAGCTAGAATAAGCCACTTTCAAGAGAAAAAAGCTCCCCTCTTCGGGGAGCCTTCTTCGAGACGAGCTGGCAATGGGTTATTGCCAGTTGCTCATCATGATACCGATATCTCGGGTATTGACCACACCATCGGCATTCACGTCGGACGGGTTACTCGTCACGTTTTGGAGCCACACAGTGACCAGAGCGGCGAAGTCCGAGAGAGAATACTTCTTGGCAAGTGTCGTTACCGAGACCCCCGCCGTCTGCGCCGATCTGTTGCCATCGGCATCATAGGCGAGCACCGTGTACGTGTAGCTCGTGTTTTGCGTGAGCCCCGTATCGGCATAGGTTGTTCCGGTCGTCACATTGGCGATTTCCGTTCCATTCCGGAACACGCGGTAGCCAGTGACACCGATATTGTCGGTCGACGCGGTCCAGGTAAGGTTAATCTCGGTCATAGACGTCGCCGTTCCATTGAGCCCAGCTGGAACCGTCGGCGCTTGCGTATCGCCCAAAGTCGTCACTGACCGTGGCGCCGACTGCGCCGAGGCATTGCCCGCGGCATCATAGGCGAGCACCGTGTACGAGTAAGCGGTTGATCGAGTGAGACCCGTATCGGAATAGCTCGTCGTCGCCGACACCCCAACCTGTGTACCATTGCGGAACACACGGTAGCCGGTGACACCGATATTGTCGGTCGAAGCGGTCCAGGTAAGGTTGATCTCGGTCATAGACGTCGCCGTGCCGGAGAGCCCTGTCGGAACCGAAGGCGCCGCCGTATCGGAGTTCGTTGTCGCTGATACGATCGCGGATTGTGACGACACATTGTTTCGCGCGTCCACCGCCGCTATACGATAGCGATAGGTCGTACTTACCGTGAGACCCGTATCATTGTAGGTTGTCCCGGTCGGCGTTCCCACTTGAGTGGTCGGAGTGCAAGAGACTCCCTGGCAACGATAGACTCGGTATCCCGTCACGCCGATATTGTCCGACGAAGCATCCCAACTCACATTGATCTGCGAAATGGAAGTTGCGTTGGCCGAAACATTATTGGGTGTGCTCGGCGCCGCCGTATCCTGACCGGTCGTCACCTGAGACGCGGTCGATGCCGTCGAAACATTACCCGCCGCATCCACCGCCGTCACACGATAATTGTATGTGGTTTCCGCCGTACGTCCCGTGTCCTGATAGTTCGTCGCGGTGCTCGTCCCTATCTGAGCAAAGCTTGAGCATCCCGTCCCGGTACAGCGAGCGATGCGATACCCGGTCACGCCGACATTGTCCGTCGACGCAGTCCAGGTGAGATTGACGATATCCATACCACTTGCCGTCGTTGAAAGAGTCGTCGGAGCCGAAGGCGCCGCCGTATCCGCCAGGGTCGTCGCCGAAATTTGCGAGGACTGGGTGGATTCCTGACCAGAACCGTTCACGCCACTTACGCGATAGGTATACGTGGTAAGAGGAGCGCGACCATTATCCGTGTACGAAGGCGTCGCGCTTGTCCCAACCTGTGTGCCATTTCGGTAGATTCGATATCCCGTAATGGTCGAGTTGGCGCCCGCCGCCGTCCATGTGAGGTTGACCGCGGTCGTCGTAGTCGTCGCCGCAAGACCCGATGGCACCTCGAGTGATGCCGTCACCGTCGTATTGGTCGCGCTGTTCAAAATATCCGTCCCGAGACCGTCATCAAAAATGACATCCGAATCGGTATAATTGCCGTAGGCGATATATTGAATAGATATATTCGCCGACGTAGGCGCCACCGGCTGAAGCGCTCGGAATTGGAGCGTTGCGATTTTTCCGGAAGCGGTATTCACACCCGGTCTCGGTTTTGCAAGCGTAATGATCGCCTGTCCAGCAGACTGTGTGATGATTTCGCAGGGCTTGCTGTTGTAGGTACAGGTATTGCCCGACGCAAACGCCGAGGTCGACGTATCAATATTCAAGAGCGAAAAATTTGCCGGGTTGTACTGCACCACCGCTTTCACGGCCACTACGTTGTTGCTGTGCGTATCGACATTCATATCGATATTAAACGGCGTTCCGACAATCGCCGAGGTCGACGACGGAGCGAGATGGAGATCCGCCACTTCACCCGCGGTCTTCGCAACAATAAACCAGACAAGCGCGACAAGCGCCACTACAAGAAATACCACCGTAAACGCCGTCATCCGATGCTCCGGCGCGACAAAAAAACGGAGGAAACTCGAAGAAAATCCTCTTCCTTGACCGGATACATTTCCCCCTTGCCCGAGCGAAACTTCATTCATAGAAATTTTTTTAATTTTCTTGCCGTTTTAACAAAAAGAAGTATCTCCCGACCAGAGACGCTGTCAGTATACCACATCAAAAAGAACAAGAAATCGGACTGTCAAGTCTCGCGAGCATATTTTGGAAGGAAGCTTTTGCCACATCTCTTTACTGCAAAGTGATCTCCACGATCTCGGGACGGTTGCCAATCCGCATCGAGGGACCCCAAGTGCCGACGCCATTAGTTGTGTAGAGTGTATAGTCGCCGTCTCGATGCAAACCGTAGTCGTGTCCATTATAGACCAGCTTTGTGATGAGGTTAAAGGGAAACATTTGCCCCTTATGCGTATGTCCCGAGAGTTGAAGGTGAACGCCGGCGTCCTTGAAACCTCGTATGTGAGTCGGCGAATGATAGAGGAGAATATTCGGACTCCCCTTCCACTCGCTCCCAAGCGCCCTTACGATACCGACCACATCCTTCTTCTCTCCGCGATCCGGATAACCGATGCCGATTATTTTGAGACCATCCACATCAACCACCTCATCTTTCAGAACGCGTATCGATGTTTTTTCGAGGAGCGCGAACGACTTTTCGAGACCGAAGTAGGTTTCATGATTGCCATTCACGAAAAAAATGCCCTTTCTCGCGCGAATGTCATTGAGGGGATCGAGCGAGCGCTCGAGTTCGCCGTCCATACCATCAAAGAGATCGCCCGTAATCACGACGAGCTCCGGATGAAGTGCGTCCACCTGACTCGCGACGTGACGCATAAACTCGGGCTGATAGACATAGCCCAGATGAATATCCGAGAGCTGCACGATACGCTTCCCCTTCCAAGCATCCGAAAGACCGGGGATGGTAACGTCAATTCGCTTCACAATCGGGTGCGATGTGTTCCAAACACCATAGAGAGACACTATGACCGCCACAAAAAAATACGTCCCAGCGATAACGGGCTTCGGGATCAGAAAGGAAGTGAACGAAAGCGCCCAAATGGTGATCCACGCGGCGAGAGACGCAAGAAAGAGATTGGCACCAATGCCGAGAAGCACGCCAGAGAGAACATAGAAATTTTTTGTGAAAGCATTTTCTTTGAGTGCGGCGAGAACGGAAGCGGAAATGAAACTGATCGGCATAAAGGCCGTACTCACATAGACCGCGAGCCGATTCGCCATATCAATAATGGAAAAGAATCGGACAATGGAAACGTAGAGAAAAAACTGCACACCAAAAAGAACGCCGAGGGCGAGGGCGAGAAAAATGGCAATCGCAAGAAATGGGGGCATAGGAGAAAATGAAAAGTGCAAAATTATGAGGTTTCTTGCTCACTCATGTTATCTTCGAGAGAGAAGGCGGGGATGAGCGCAAGAAAGAGGACAAACGCCGGCAAGAGGAAAACGCTTGCGAGTGGGAGAAACAGAAGCCACAAGCCGATGAAAACCGCGGCGACAATATTGGAAAACGGTCCCGCCGTCCGAAAAAAGGCGATGAGATCGAGGTCGCCCCCATCGATTCGTTTGTAGAAATATGAATCGCGAAGCGCCTCGATCGCCGCGATACCGAGTCGAGTCATAAAGAGTATCCCGCACCACAAAAGAATATCGGGAGCATCGATCCACGAAACAAAAGCGGTTGTGCATCCCGCAAGCGCAATCGCCGCAATCAAGATTTCCTTCTCACCGGTTTTTCGATCGGCGAGCACTCCGAGCGGATACTGAATGAGCACAAAGGGAAGGAGCATTACCGTAAAGACAATACCGATATCATCCCACTCCATTCCGAGTTCGCGCAAACGAATCGGGGTATACACAATCATGGTCGCGTAGAAAAACTCCATAGCGAAAGAAACGGCATAAATGCGAAGAATATCCATCCGACGAAGTGCGTTTCGAAAAATACCAAGCGGAGAAATACGGATATCGTGTCGGATGTTGATACCGTAGAGCGCGTAAAGGGAAAAAAGAAGGAGTGCGGAATAAAGAAGAAAACTTGTCAAAAAGACGCCGGAAAATCCAAAGCGCTCGAGAATGCGCGTCGAGAGAAACGGAGCAAGGAGAAGACCGGCGTTCATAGCAGTGAGATGCAGACTCCGTATCCGACCCGACCGACGATCTTCGGAAAAATTTTCCAAAACAACATCCAAATTAACCCAGGCAATCGTCACTACGACAAAATACGCCATAAGAAGCCCGGTGCCGACGATAGATACCGGAAACAACATAAGGGGAACGTGAACGGCAAGGGCGACAAGGAGCAGTATCAAAAAAACAGAGGAACTGCCATAACGACACAACAGCGTATGAAGAGATAAGAGGCACGTAAATACAATGCCAAACGTAATGAGATAGAACGCGCTGACGTTGGAACTTCCGGATGCCAATTCAAAATACGATGACGCCACATACAGCGGAAATGCCCCGGAAAAACCAAAAAGAAACGCCATCCATCCGAGACGGCGCGTTCGAACCCTATCGTATCGCTCTCGGTGATCGATCAAAGTTGAGTCGCATCCTTGTTTTTCTTCCGACATACCGACAGTATGTCAGAAATCGGTCGGTTTGTCGAAGCGGCTATTTCACACAACCAGCTTTGTACCCTTTGGATTCGGCATCTTGAGCGGACGTGAAACAAACGCGGTTTTCGGGCTTGATGCGTTTCGCCCACGAACAGTTTGGGAGGTGATATTTGTCGGAATTGCGACTCCCGACAAAAGCGCATGATGCGGAAGCATTTCCTTCCCGAAATTCTTCCTTGGCGGGAGATACCGATCCAGGTGATGGTGATGCTTCCAGGCGATCACTTGCGGCAATTGAGGCGCCCTGTACCGTTGGCGTCTTTGATGCCTCCCCCTCTCCGTTCCTGTCCCCTTCTGCGGCGACCGAAATACAGGGAGCGGCGGGAGTCGTAATCACCATCGGCTCAATCTGTTGGTCACGTCCCAAAAGAAAGCCACTCTCGAATGCGAGTGCCACCGACGAAAGAACGCCAAGCAAGAGGAAAACTTTCGATCCATGAGATTCAAGCCACGCCCGAGCCTTGTCTCGATATTCCCGGATGGTTTCCCGAAGTTTTTCAAACATATCGGATTATGGTAATCCCAAAATCCGAAAAACGCAACCGAAATGATGCGGAGCGAGGACGAACCACTTCATCACAGCAATTAAAAAATAAGGAAAATCATGGTTCAGAATCCCACTCCTTGTTTTTCAAACTCCCAACCCGCCTACCCTGCCTACCGGCAGGCAGGCGGCAGGCAGGCTACTGACTACTGACTACCAATTGCTATTGTCCCGCCCCTTGTATCTGCCAATAAAAGTTGCTACACGTCGTATCCCGACACCCACACTTCCACCCGCCGCTTTGGACTGAACACGTCATCCCGACGAAATACGCCGGTGCGCTCGCGCTTGCCGTTGAAATATTGGGGTTAGTGATCGTGGCGGAGACACTGCCTTGGCACCACTCGCCGTTTAGAGCGCCGGTGCAGGTTCCCGTGTATTGTGTCCAAGCATTGTTGGCATAGTAGTAGCCTTTGGTGTAGGCGATCCGGGTCGTGTCGCCCGTTTGTCCGAGGGTGACTTGGATCGTATGGGTGTCAGCACTGTTGCAGTTTGCACTGATGAGATTCGTGCTCGTTTGAAAGGCATCAAAGGGCGCGCAGAAACTGTTGTAGGCGGACTGGGAGAAGTTTGCGGTGGTGACGGTGTTGCAGGGGACGGGAGTGGTTGATTGCGTCGTCGCACCGACCACATTGCTCCAACCAGAGAAGTTGCCGGCTCCATCGACGGCTCGGACGTGGTAGTTATAGAAGGTATTTGCCGTGAGTCCGGTGTCAACGAAGGGAGAAGCGGTGGGTGTTCCTACTTGGACAAAGTTGGAACAGCCGGAGCTTTGGCAGCGTTCGACGATATATCCCGTTACGCCAATATTATCCGTACTCGCTGTCCAAGAAACGGAGATGGACGATTGGCTGGGAGAGGTAGCGGCAAGGTTGGTGGGTGAGGTGGGAGGGTCGGTGTCGGGGGTGGGGACGCTGATGCCAAGGTTATTCGCCACATACGTTCCCAAAGAGGTGGATCCTGAACAAAAGCCGCGTGTCACACCAGCATCCGTGCACATTTCCTGTTTCCAGCGGGGATCGTTTAAGAACGTTGTATTCAAAACAAAGTTCGCCCCTGTTGTCCTATTGATTGATCCTTTCCACGCTTCAACGAGCTTATCTGAATCGAATCGTGTTGCAGTTGTAGTACCGCTACAGTTTCGGCTCATTCCCCATCCTACGGTATTTCCTTTTGCCACACTATCAATCACCGAGAGACTGTGAGAACCCATGCCATCACTGGAAAATCGACCGTAATCGCCACTTGTTGTGATAGCTGATTGGCTAATAGTACCCACGTTCCCATGACTCTGGTGGGTATTAACAACCTGACCGCCAAGGTTCTCCGATTCGCCAGAGGCAGTGGAAATAGCATCTACGACGATTGCACCGGATATGGTAAATCCTTCGGTATCGTACATATTGTATGCAGCATGAGGTTCCCATTCATTACAACCCGATCCCGATCCCCAGCCCCCATCCGGTCGGAAAATGACATTTTGAAGGACAATTCCTCCATTTTGTTGATAAGCAAGGAGGAGATATCGCCCACCAAGTCCGTAGAATGCCGAGTCATATATCTTCGTATTGGAACCGACTTCAGAATTAACCGTATTACCACAACTCGGTCCTCCAACGAACGACATGCGCCGATACGTGTTGTTAGAGCCCAATGATTTTCCGTTGCTTGATTTCACCACAATCCCCTGCATCGTAAAGCCGGCGTTTCCGGGATTAAAACTGCCCGTGAATTTCACTTTCCCATCGTTAGCCGCTTGAATGGTGGTATTCGCTTTTATGCTGCTTATGGAATCGCTATAGGTTCCGTCCGCAATGATGAGGGTATCCCCGGAAGACATAGAAGAGATACACGAGGATACGCCGGAGCAGTTGCCGGGCAGGTTGAGAGTGGCGGCAAAAACAGGTTTCGAAAAACTTGGATACACTCCAAGTATCAATACAAAGATCCCGATATAGGTATACTTGTATATTTTTTGCATACGATTCTGTCTTTGGAATTATTTCCCCGCATTATACAAATTTGCTATTTCGGTTCCCGAGAGGGTGCGGTTATAGACACGGACATCGTCAATAAGAGTTTGGGCATAAGTCGCAGAGGCATTCCCATAGTAATTGCTCGCCCCGCCACCAATCCGAATAGAATTGAAGGTAAATGATCCATAGGTGATAATGCTCGTGTCGCTCGCAACTTCCGCGCTGTTATTGAAGAGTGCTAGCTTTGTGCTATTTGCTGTCACTACCAGATGGTGCCATTTGGCTATGTCTTCAACTGATAGATCTTCGTATCCTGACTCCCCTTCTCGAGCGGAGTATTCACGACCAGCAAAAACCGCCAATCTCTGATAAGGAATAAAGTCAGAGCTACTGAGTCGTATTCTTTCGTTGTTATCCCCGGAATTCCACATTTCAAACAAAGCGATATCTTGAATATCGTCCGGAAAATCCTTCACCCACATTGATATAGTGTACCCGGATGCCGTTTGCCAATCCGGAAGTGAGAGACCGGTAATGTTTACAACATCACTCGTCCCATTAAAACTCAACCCTTGCCCCAATTTCCCAATGGTCTTGGTCGTCCCGGTCGCTGTCCCGTTATTCCCCTTTCCCGAGCGATCAATCACCGTCGTCCCCTGGATATCCGTCCCGTCAAACGTCCAATGCCCGACGAGTCCGGTGTCAACCGGTTGCGCCGGCGCGGTCGTTTGGTAGAGTTTGCTAACATCGCTTGCCGAGAGCGGATAGCCATAGACACGGATATCGTCGAGCTTGCCGTCGAAGAAGCTGTCCGCCGTGCCGGATTCGGCGCCGATACGGAAGGCATTGGTATTGGAAGCGGAGAGGTCGCCAACATTGGCAAAGGTGCCGCTCGTTGCTCCGTTGTTGAGAGCGCCGTCAATATAGAGATTGACCGGCGTGGTAAGGGAAGAATTGTCATTCCAACTGATCGCGAAATGATGCCATCCGGTCGTGCTGAAATCGGTCGTTGATTGTATTTGATAGGTATCCGTTCCATCGGAGGCTTCGAAGAAGAGGTAGTCTGTTGAACCGTTGTTATCTATCCACACCGTATAGCCCACATTGGTCGTTTGATTGGTTTTCTTGGCAATGATAGTGTCATCGTCCGCCGCCAAATCGCGATTGAACCATCCCGTAAGCGTGAAACTTGCACCGTCGGCAAAGTCGAGGATCGCCGGATCGGCGGCGGTGAGATATTCCGCTGTGCCGTCGAAGTCAAGTGAGTAGGGACCGATCTGTCCGGTCACCCAGTCACCCGAGTCCATCACGGTCATGGTGAGGGTCGTCGCATTGCCGGAAGAGTCCGCGGTCGTACTCGTTCCCGTCCCTTCATCCAGTTTCCAGTAGCCGAGGAGGGATTGGGAGAGAGGGTCTTCGATTGCGGAATTCATTTGCACCTTCGCGTCGGATTCGAAGTCATAATTTAACCCCACAACCGCCGCCAAGACAACCGCGATACCAATCCACTGAAACGCGCGAAGAAAAGAAAAGTGCATAGGCAAAATAAAAAAAGTATGCGTGTATTATAGCATACCCGTACGAGCGATTCCGTGTCATTACCCAGAACCCGTTTTTAATTGTGCCCCAAATCCGCACCCGTATTCATCCCCTCTCTTCACGGCAAGAATTTTCCAAAGAGTCGTTTGGCGCGACCGAGGGCGTCGTGCATACCCTGCGAAAGGAACTTCACGCCCCGATCGGCTCCCTCGCCGCTATTCGCTTCCGCCCACAATACCAAGCCGATCACCGTCGCGAATTCCGGGTCATCCACCCGATCGAGGACGCCGTCCAAGGGCTTCGGATAGCCGATCCGTGCCGGAAGGCGGAGGGTTTCCTTGGCGAGATCGACGAGACCGGGAAGCTTGGCGCCACCCCCCGTGAGCACGATGCCCGCCGGCAAGAGTCCCGAGCGACCGACGGATTTCAGTTCTTCGTCTATAAAGTGAAACAGTTCTTCGAGGCGCGCCTCGATGATTTCGGCGATATGGCGACGCGAGACCGCACCCTCTTCGGCGGAACTCACCTCGGCGAGGTCAATGTCTTCTTTGCGATCGATATCCTCCGGAAGCGCACTCCCAAAACGGAGCTTGACCTCTTCCGCCACGTCGATCGATGTGCGTAGTCCGATCGCAATATCATTGGTCACGTGACCCGAACCGATCGGGAGGATCTTTACATGAAGCAAATCCCCTTCCTCGAAAACGGCAAGCGACGTCGTGTTGGCGCCGATATCGACGAGCGCCACACCGAGCTCTCGCTCCCGCGCCGAAAGCACCGCCTCGGAAGCCGCGAGCGGCGCCACGACAAATTGCTCGAGCGAGATATTTGCCTGCTCGAGCGCGCGAGAAATATTTTTGGTGTGTTGGGCAGCATCTCCAATCAAGAGCGCCGACACCTCGAGGCGCACGCCGCTCATACCGAGCGGATCCTTGATGTTCTTCTCATCATCGAGTCGGTACGCCTTCGGGATAATATGGAGAATATCTTGATTGGGAGAGAGCACTGTCCCCGCGCGAGCTTGTTCGAGCACACGATTCACATCGTCGTCCAACACTTCCCCGTCGGCCTTCCCGACCGCGACGACCCCGCTCGTCTCGCGAAAGAACACTTCGTGTCCGCCGAGCGCGACGACCGCCCGTCGTATGTCGGCGCCCGCCATTCCCTCGGCCCGCGATACCGCTTCGAGGATGGCGCGAACCGCCCCCTCCATATCCACGATCGAACCGCGACGAACTCCGGAAGAAGGCGCCGTTCCAACACCGATAACGCGCGGCGTATCGCGATCCTTTCCGGGCGCGAGAACAACCGTCCGAATCGTTCCGGATCCGATATCGAGACCGACAACAAAATTATTCTTTCTCATAGAAAGAAAAACCAACGAACCAACTCGCTTTTCTCCATACAGTATATCACAAGTGAAGAGAGTGTTTCACAAAGAGAAGAGATCGAATATTTTGGGAAGAAAAATGATGAGTCCCACCAGGAACGCGCCTATGGAAGAAACGAGTACCGCGGCCGCCATCACGTCTTTGATGATGCGTGCATACGGATGAATGCGGGGCTGGAGAACATCCATTATGCGCTCGACGGCAGTATTGATGAGTTCAAGCGTCAGCACCCATACGATGCAAAGCACGAGCGCGATCCGCTCGGAAATGGAGAGCTCAAATACAAACATTCCGAGAATAACCAACCCCGCCACCAAGAGCTCGATTTGAAAATTGCGCTCACCGCGAAGCACATACCGAAACCCTCTCGCCGCAAATGAAAAACTTCGCACCGTTTTATTCATAGGAAACTTTTTCTATATCGTATCACACTTTCACTCATCAAAAAAATTTTCGGAATAAAAAACGACGCTCGCATCTCAGAATGTAAGCGTCGTTTCCAAAAATCACGCGAAATACTCACGGCTCAAGAAGCGTTTCCGCCATGCGGCGCACCTCGTCGCCCGAAGCGTTCGCAAGCGTCTTCATCACCATACTCATCACCTTTCCCATATCCTTTCGAGAGGTCGCGCCCGTCTTTGCGATCGCCTCTTCCACCGCAAGACGAATCGCAGAGGCATCCGGCGCCGCGGGGAGATAGGCGGCGAGAATATCCCGCTCTCGCGATTCCTTTTCGGCAAGTTCGGGTCGTCCGCCCGTTCGATACTGCTCGATACTGTCTTCCCGCTGTTTCACACCGCGGCGAAGTACGGCGAATACCCCCTCATCGGGAAACTCCGAAAGCGGCACTCGCTTCTCGAGCGCGGCGTTTTTGATCGCACTCGTCAGAAATCGAAGCGTGTCGCGGCGAAACGCATCGCCCGATCGCATCGATTGCTTCATATCCTCATTGATAATACCCACCAAACTTGGCATACGATTGTATTACTTATTGAGACGCCGGCGAACTTCCCGAAGCGACTCTTCATCGAATCGTCCCAATTTCTTCAGGCGATCGATCTCCTTTCGAATTTTCACTTTGTAGAGCGCTTCTTCGCGCCGCTTGAGACGACTCTTCTCCTCCAGGCGAAACCGATGTTTGCGTACGGACTGCAGAACGCCGCTTTGCTGGACGCGACGAGAAAACCTCCGAATCATACTTTCCGGCGTTTCACGCTCTTTCTTTCGAATATGAATCATAACAAAAAACCTCCTTTCAGAAATCAATAGGTCATAGAAAGACCTATGCGGGGCGGATGTCTTCGTGAAGTCTCGCGCCTCCGATCAGGTGGAGGTGAATATGCGGCACTTCCTGCCCGCCATCTCGCCCCACCCGAAAGAGTAGTTTATACCCTTTCTCGGAAATATTCAAGCGGGTCGCCAAATCGCGCGCCACGACGATCATTCTCCCTATAAGAAGTGCATCTCCCTCTTTGAGGTCGTTGATAGAGGGTATCTCCCGCTTCGGAATGATGAGGATATGAACCGGCGCGAGCGGATGAATATCTCGAAACGCGAGAATATCGGCATCTTCGTAGAGAATATCCGCCGGAATCTCGCGATTGATGATTTTGGTAAACACCGTCGGCATACGGGTGGTGAAAAACGCTAAAAGCTCGGTCTCGGCGGTATTCGAGTGGGACTCGGTTTTGGAGCTGTGGGATGAGAAATTCCCGGAGATGAATTTATCGCCGATCCACCCGATCCGGGCAAAGAAAAGTGTTTTGGTGCTGAACTCTCCCCGCGAGACATCTCGTATCGTTTGGCAAACCGTCCGGGAATCATCTTCCACGCGATACGCCTTCCCTCTTCGGGACTAATCGTCCTCGCCTTTCCGTTTCTCAACTCCCAAAGAAATTCGCGCAATTCTCGCTTGGTCACCCCGCCCTTCTCTCTGGTTTTCAACATACTGTAGAACTCCGCTCGCTCCTCTTTCTTATCAAGAACCGACGCTATTTCCGGATCGGCAAGAAGTTTTTTCATAATCGGGCTATTTTTGAGGTTTTCCCACTTCATATCCCTCTCAAAAAACACCTTGTCGTCAGAAAAAAATCCCATACGAATATTTTATGGCGTTATTTTTTATTGCCGTTGCCATTATGATTTACCTGCGAATTGCTTTTCAGAATTTTCTTCACCGCGAAAAACAATTTTTCTTGTCGCACCATTTCCTGCGTGCCGCTCACCATATCCTTCACGATCGCCGTGCCATCAAGCGCTTCCTTCTGCCCGATGATGACGGTGATTTCGGCGTTGACGCGATTCGCCGCTCGCAGTTGCGATTTGAGATTTCCTCGCCCGAAACTCTCGGCGACCAAAATATCATTCTTCTGAAGCTCGGAAAAAATCCGGAGACTCTTTTTCTTGGCGCAATCGCCGAGTTGCGCGAGAAACACCTTGGGACGCGATTCTTTGTATGGTTTCACCCCGAGTCGTATCATTTCGAGCACCAGTCGATCCATCCCGAGCGCAAAGCCGATAGCCGGCGTCGCCTCTCCGCCAAGAGACTTGATGAGTCCGTCATACCGACCGCCGCCACCGAGAGACGCTTTCTTTCCATCTCGGTCATTGTTCGTCGAATAAATTTCGAAGACTGTCTTGGTGTAATAGTCGAGTCCGCGCACCAGTCGCGGGTTGACCGTATACGGAAGCTCGAGCTCATCGAGATATTCGAGGAGCGTTTTGAAGTGTTCGCGCGACTCAGCATCGAGATAGTCCGCCGACTTCGGCGCGTTCGCCGTCACCTGGGCGCATTTCTCTTCTTTGCAGTCGAGGACGCGAAGTGGATTCTTGACGAGGCGCTCCTTGCAGTTTTGACAGAGCTTGTGCCGTTGGGATTCAAGGTGGCGAACCAATATTTTCCGATACTCCTTGCGCCCCTCCGGCGTCCCGATGCTATTCACCTGAAACTCGATATTCTTGAGTCCTAACTGGGTGAGGATACGAAACGCAATCTGAAAAATCTGCGCGTCGAGAATCGGATCCGACTCGCCGAATATGTCAAAGTTCGCCTGCCAGTGTTCACGATACCGTCCTTCCTGCGGGCGATCATAGCGGTAGAGGGGTCCGGTCGAAAAAAGTTTCACCGGTTTCGGCAAGGACTGCATCCCGTGCTCGATATAAGCGCGGGCGATACCGGCGGTGAATTCGGGTCGAAGCGCCACCCGATCTCCGCCGCGCGTTTCAAAACAATAGATCTCTTTGTCGATGATATCCGTCCCCGTTCCGATCGAACGAATGAAGAGGTTTGCGTATTCAACAAGCGGCGTATCGATTCGTTGAAAACCGAACTCCTGACACGCGTTCGAAAGAAACCGGCGCAGGCGTTCCCAGTGCGGCTGTTCATCAGGAAGAATATCCCGCATACCGCGAAGCGTCTGCACGAGAAGCGGCTCCTTGGATAATGACGTTTTTTTCGGAGACGACACTTTCTTTTTCGGAGATTCCTTTACAGGCAGTTCGGATGTCATATGGAAAATCTAGGACGTACGCGTTTGATAAAGACCCACCTACCGGCATGGATGCGCCAAACGCAAAAGTCCTAAAATCAAAAAAGAGTAAGACGGTCAAACGGCCACGCGCGAAGCAACACTTTTCCGGTAATACGATCTCTCGGCACCGGACCGAAAGCGCGGGAATCTTTGCTCGCGGTACGGTTGTCACCCATCAAGAAATATTCGTCGACCCCCAAGGCGATCACACGGTCACCCGTCGTCTGTACCGAAAGCGCCAAGTATTCGCGTTCATCGAGAATAAATCCGGCGGGCGCCTGCGCGTTTTTGATGAGGATTCTGGAATTTTTTATCTCAATCGTTTCCCCCGGAAGTCCGACGACGCGCTTGATGAAGTATTGCCCGGAAATTCCCGGCGGACGAAATACGACCGGATCCCCGCGGTGAAGGTCCTTGAAAGGTTTCACTCGAAAGAGCTCGCTCCCACCAAAACCGACGCCTGTCTCTTTGTATCCGAACTCTCCGACAATGAGGTATTCCCCGTCATGAAAATTCGGCTCCATGCTTGCTCCCTGCACAAAGAACGGCTGGAAGAAGAAGACGCGGACAGGTATAATGATCACGAGCGCGAGGATCCCGATTTTTACGATTTCCCACAAAAACCGACCGACACCATATACTTCTTCCTCGTCAGCATCGTTTCGGTATGCGGTCTCGCGCGATCGTTCAAAAAAGCTCATAGCAATAATACGAAAAAATAAGGGGAAAAAGCCAAAAAAAAGCCAAGCGGGACAATTGAAAATTCATTTTTACCTGGCAACTCCCCACAGAATATCACGCACACAGCGACAGGGCAAGGCGTGTCACGCGCGGTCAAAACAACACATTCATCATCCCTCTTCATGGACAGTCTCCGACGAAAAAAAACAACCTTCGCGGAAAGAAAGGTCGTAGCGCCGAATCAGTATTCGGACATTTTGGCGACTCCCCGAAGCTCCGTCGTACCGGCGATTTCTCGGGACAACTCGCGACTTCCTCTCCCCCTTGAGAGACGACGCGCGTCGAGACGGACACGATCATTCGTGCACGTTTTCTTTGGAATACTCGGCCTCATCCTCATCTTCGGACTCTTCGTCTTCGGGTATGTTTCATGGAAAATCGGAACCATAACCCGATCAATGAGTATCGAGCTCTCACAGGAAACTTCGGTTTCCAGCACTCTTCATGGAGCAACCTCGCTCCTCGCGCCGATATTCTCTAGCGAGCGAGCGCCACTCCCGGGCGAAGCGGACGGTCGTACCAATATCCTCCTCCTCGGAAAGGCCAATGAAAAAACCGCAGGACAGAAGTTGACCGATACGATTATGATCGTCAGTCTCGACTTCGAACGCAGAAAAATCGCCCTCCTCTCTCTCCCTCGCGACCTCTACGTGGAAATACCGGGAACAGGATTTTCCTCCAAATTAAACGCCCTCTACCAATTCGATGCCGAGAAAGAAAACAATGCCGAGACCGTACGAAAAACCGTGAGTCATATCACTGGACTCCCCATTCACGGTTTCGCGACCCTCGACTATGACGGCTTCATCCAAATCGTCGATATCTTGGGAGGTGTGAGCGTCTATGTCGAACGCGATCTCTACGACCCGCGTTTCCCGGGACCGAATTACAGTTACGAAACGTTCAGCATCAAAAAAGGCTGGCAGGATATGAATGGCGAAACGGCGCTCAAGTACGTACGCGAACGGCACGCCGACCCGGAAGGCGATTTCGGTCGCGCCAAACGCCAGCAATCCGTACTCTCCGCCATACAAGGAAAAGCGCTTTCAAAAGATTTCTTCTTGGATCCCCGAGCGATATCCGACAGCCTTGAAACGCTCGGCACGCATATTCGAACCGATCTTTCGCTTGCCGAGCTTTCCAGCCTCGCTCGACTCAAAAACGAATTCGATACCCGAAACATCGCGAGCGTCGTCGTGGACGCGTGGAAAAAGGAAAGTCTCTTGCGAGTTTCACATATTCAGGTCGGTTCCGTCGCGATGTTCATCCTCCTCCCCCGAACGGGCGACTGGAACGAAGTGCGCGAACTCGCGGAAAATATTTTCGATCTCGATCGCCTCGCGGCGCGCCGAGAAGCGATACGACAAGAAAACGCAACCGTCGTCGTAAGAAACGAGTCGGGAGTATCGTCGCTCGAAAAGAAAGTGATTCGATTCCTCAGTGAAGACCTCGATCTACCGTCGGTACGGAAAGACATCTCCTCTCCCGCACCCGAGAGCGAGATCATTCCTCGAGAAAAAAGCCTCGTCATCCGTCGCGGGAGCACCGAAGCGATTCACACCACCGACGAAATCACCCAGAAACTCGGCATCGCCGTCGCCGCGGAAGATATGCTCTTCCCCGCCTCAGCGTCGCTTGAATCATCGGATATCATCATCCTTCTCGGCTATGACCTTGCCAAACGACTCTCTTTCGAGGAAGATACGGTTGAGGACATACAAAATTCCGAAAACGATCTCGACTACCAAAAGCGCCTCCACGAAGCTCTCGAGATGGAAAGGAAACGGTAAAAATCACACCAAGTTACTTTAATCCCTGCCACTTCGTGAGTTGCCTCGACTGCAAAAAATAATTTTTTTCACATGTTCCTCTCTATCGGAGCAAACTTGAAAAAAATTATTTTTTGCGGTCTCGGCACGCATGGAGAGAAGGCTTTAGGGTAATCCGGTTTAGTGAGTTCATGGAGCCGACTTTTTTTGAAACGTTTGATCCGGTTGTGTTTTCTTTCGGTCCCGTGTCCGTTTCGTGGTACGGGATTTGTTTTTTGTCGGGGGCGTGCGTGGCGCTTTTTTTCCTGTGGGAATTGTTGCGAAAGAAGAACTTTGGAGTCAGACTTACTCGAGAGGAGTGTTTCGATTTTTCGATATATCTTGTGATCGGGGCGATACTTGGTGCGCGAATCGGGTACGCGTTGCTCTATGCCCCCGGTTTTTTTGCGGAGCACCCTCTCTCTTTGGTGTCACCTCTCGACCCCGAAACGGGAGCGTGGACGGGTATTGCCGGTATGAGCGCGCATGGCGGCATCGCGGGAATAGCGCTTTCGATTGTTCTTTTTGCGCGCAAATATCGGAAGCCCCCTCTTCCGCTTCTCGATGTCGTGGCGCTCGCCCTGCCGATTGCGATTTTTTGCGGGCGCATCGGCAACTTTGTGACCGGCGAGCTTTTCGGTCGCGTGACAAATGTCTCGTGGGGTATGGTGTTCCCGCGCGCGGGGGATATGTTCCCGCGACATCCTTCCCCTCTCTATGAGGCGCTTGGCGAGGGGGTCTTTTTGTTTTTAGTGCTTCTTTTTTTATCAAAACGGAAATATGTACCCGGGAGATTGTTTCTGTGGGCGACCGGTCTTTACGGTGGCATCCGTTTTATACTGGAGTTTTTTCGGGAACCGGATCCGCAGATTGGGTTTTTCTTCGATGCAATGACAATGGGGCAGGTACTTTCTCTTGGTATGATAGCGGTCGCGATCGGATTCGGCTGGTGGCTTTCCGATCGGAAATGTGCTACACTCCCTCGTGCGTGAAATCATATTTAGGACTTACGCGTTTGGCGCATTTCTTCGTCAAACACTCTCCTGCCGAGGCGGGGATGCTGTATGGCGCATACAATGAATTGTTTCCCAAACAATTCATTCCGTTCCTCGCATTTTCCTTGAACTGCACTCAAACGCGTAAGTCCTCGTATCGTACATTTCTTTCTTTTTCGTATGTCTCAAAAAACGATGATTATTCTCGGTACCGTCGTTCTCATACTCCTCGCGATCTTTACGGTATGGGGACTGAAGACGGCCCCGTCGGAGGCGATTTCTCCCGATGATGCCGGGGATCCGAACGCTTCGATTGTCTACTTCTACGGAAAAGAATGCTCGCATTGCAAGGATTTGGAAAAATTTCTCGAAGAAAATCGTATCGCAGAAAAAGTCTCTTTTGCCAAGAAAGAGGTGTGGCACAATACCAAAAACTCCAAGGAACTGAAAAGACGAGCCGATGAATGCGGTGTGAAAGAAATCGGTGTGCCTTTTGTGTGGGCGGAAGGAAAGTGTTTTGTCGGCGGACCCGACGCGGAGAAATTTTTCCGAGAAAAATCCGGCATATAAAAGAGCTGATAGTCATGGATATACGATCATCGAAAAAACGCGAGCGAAAGAACGCTTCAGTCGATTTTTTGAATCGATCCTCTGAGTCGGTGGTGTTTTCTCGCGATCACCGAGTCATACGGCGATTCGTTTCAAAGAGTGCGACGCTTTCCAAAAAGAACGCCTCGATGATGGAGCCTCGACTTCTTGATGGTGTCGCTCGTCCTATCCGAAACGGTCGGAATACTCTCGTTTCTTCGCTTTCGGCGTCGGGTCGATCGCGGGGGAGTCTCCTTGGATTTCAAATGAGAGCGTTTCTTCCTTCTCGATATGCCCTCAAGCTGTCGCTTATCGGAGCAGTGCTCTTTGGGGTAGCGTCGACGACGCTCGTGTATCGATATCTGGGGGAGCGGGCGCTCGCGCGAGAAGAAATCGAAACAAGAAACGCGATGGCTTCTGAACATCTGCCGGAAGTGATGCCGGAAGCTCCGACTGTGCTCGGGGAGAGCGATGAGGCAAGGGAGCGGTTTGCCGAGGAAGTGGTGCAAGATCTCGAGGATATGCAGGTGGCGGAAGAGAAACAAGAACTTGAAAAAAAGATTCGAGCCATGGTTGTTGGGTATCCGATTGAGGAAATGGTCCCGTTTATCTTGGAAAAAGACAAGATGGTAGCGGCGTTTTTGGTGGGTATTGCAAAGAAAGAGAGCGCGTGGGGGAAGCGCGTGCCGCTTCTGCGCGAGCATGACTGTTTTAATTACTGGGGCTATCGAGGGAAACGGCGGTTTATGGGGACCGGGGGGCACACGTGTTTCAATAGTCCCAAGGACGCGGTCGATACCGTATCGCGCCGACTCGAAAAACTCATCTTTTCGGAAAAAGTGGATACGCCGGCGGAGATGATGGTTGTCTGGAAGTGTGGATATGACTGTTCGGGACACACAAAAGCGGATACGAAGAAGTGGATACAAGACGTTGACCTCTACTTCCATCAGCTTGACGAAGAGTAGGTAGTGTGATATAAAGGAGTGTCGAAGGTATTCGACGCTTTTTCTTTTTGTTGGTCTATGGATGTATCTTTATGTTGGGGGGAATTTCAAAAATATCGTATTTTCGGGCTTTTCGGCCTCATTGCGTGTGTGTTGGTCTTTGGCGTTCCTTCGGGAGCTCGCGCGGAAGAGGTGTCTCTGTTTGAGGAAAATGTACTGGAATTTCGACAAAATGCGACTTCCCTTGGAGAAGGGGTGGTGACCGCCGAGTCGCCGTCTCGTTGCGAAGAACCGTCCGTCAGGGGAGCTGAAGAATCCGAGGAGGACTACCAATTTCGACTTTCGCTTGAGGAAATGCTTCGGGAAAAACCGATGATCGCTATGGCGCCCCTCATCGCGAAACGCGACCGAGAAACGGCGGCCTTCTTGGTCGCGATCGCGCGCAAGGAAAGCTCCTGGGGAGAGCGCGCGCCTTCCAAAAACGGCGTCGACTGTTTCAATTATTGGGGATACAAGGGAGCGGGGAGTCGCGGTGTCGGTATGGGACATGCGTGTTTTGGGAGTCCCGAGGAAGCGGTCGAGGTCGTGGGGAATCGCATCGCGACCTTGGTGCACGAGAAGAAACTCAATTCCCCGGAGCGTCTCATTGTTTGGAAGTGCGGACGAAGCTGTGAGGGACACTCTCCGGAAAGCGTCGCCAAATGGATTTCCGACGTGCGCCTCATCTACACCCGCGTCTTGCCGAAAGGGTAGAACAATTGTCCCTAGCTCACCTCAAAAATTTCAAAAATCCCGCTTCCCGAGCGGGATTTTTTGTGATAGGGTGGGGAGAATATGGTCTTTAATTCTTTGTTTCGATGGAGTTGATAGGTGATTGTTATATTTGTTAGGTTACGCAATGCTATGTCAAATTCACCCAGAGTTGATTATTCTTCAGATTTTGAAAAAGATCTCAAAAATATTGATAAACTTGAACAAACAGCTCATAAGATAAAGGAAATAGCTATTCAGGCACTGGAAAAAGCTATTTGGGTTCCCGGGTTACCGACAACTGTAAAAATGACTTTGGAAAATAATAGGGATGTACTTAAAAATATCCACGATGAATCAATTAAAGAAAATTTTAGGGTTATATATTTGCAGATGTGTGTTCTCGCCGTTTCAAGCTTGGAGGCGACCCTAAAGAAGTATTTTGAAAATGCTTTAAATGATTTCAATAAAGTTAATCCGGAAAGTAAGGGACTGAAAGGCGCGACGATTACATTAGTAGAGTTGGCTAAAAAGGGACTTTCATACCGGAGTGGGTTTGGAACACTTGTTCTTGAAAAAATAAAACCAAACTTTCAGGATTTGAAGTCAATAAAAAGTAACTTCAAAGATTATCTTTCGAAAGATATTAACTTGGGATCGGAGATTGAAAAGAAAATCTGTTTCTATCTAGAACTTAGGCATGTACTTGTCCATAAAGGTGGTGTCGTAGATAAAAAATTTGTGGATGCAACTGATTCATTTGGTGCTAATATTAAAAATTACGGTAAGGATGATAGGGTGGAAATTGATAGTAGTGATTGGACTGACATAAAACAGTGTTTTTCTCAATTAGTTAAAGATATAACTAGGTATGAGTAATTTTTAAAAAATTGATATACTTCATTATATTTGGTGTTTTCTTTCTTGACAAAAATAAAATAATAACATACCTTAAAACGTACGCCTATGAACTTCTCAAGCAAGAAAGCTCTCATCCCCTCTCTTCCGATGATCCTCGCCGTCTTCTTCCTCGGCGGGTGGCTGGTTTTGCGCTTGCAAAAAACCGTGCAGAATACCGAAAAACAAGAAGTTTCTGTTTCAGAACAGCCAATACAAGAACAAACAGTTGGAGAATCTCAGCTGGAAGATTTAATTGCTCAAGCGAGGGAAATGCAACTACCAAAGATTGATACGATTGGATGGCAAGAACATAAAGATGAGAGATTGGGTGTTCAGTTTATGTATCCAAAAGGGTGGAAAGTGAAAACGTACGGTGAAGACGCTGCTTTTTATGGTAAAATTTGTATTGGGAATAGCAAATTTTCAAATGTTTTGATTGAGGGGGAGAGTGAGTGTATTGTGCAATTTAATAAAACAAAGTATCCAAAAGATAAATTGGTAGAAGAAATTAAAAAAAATTATGAGTCTATCCAATTCTCATCAGTAAAATCTTTACAACTTAGCCATTTGGCACTCTATGTTAAGGATGGTTTGTCTACGCACACATATTTTGTTGGGGGGAATTCTATACAAGAAATTTCGCTTCAACAATTTGTGAGCGTTGGTTCTGGGGACAAGGAGATCGAGCAAGTTTTCTATGGTATTCTTTCAACGCTAAAACCAATACAAGATTCTGTGTCTAGCTGTAAAGCTGTTGGCAGTGGAGAAGGAGCAAGGGCATGGAAAGTGTATACAGACAACACTTCGAATTTCTCTCTCAAATATCCAAACGATTGGAAATATAAAGAAGGAACTTTTGTGGATAGTACCGGTTCTTCGGTAAAGACTGTTTCTTTCTATAAACCAGATATGAAATGTTCTATTGAGGCCTCTCCTGCTCTATGTGGTGTAACCGTTTCCATTTCTCCTATAAAAAGCAATGAGAATTCTCGCAATGAGAAATATTTGAAAATTTTAGAAAAGGCAAACACGGCAACGGCTCCGATATTGATGCAGAAGATATGTAGTTCCAACTTGAATATCACTGAAATTACGGATTATTTGCGTCATGAGTTTGTTTTTGATTACAACGGTTACTCTTATTCTCTTGGTTCTGAGAATTTCGGTAGTGATGAAGCCAATAAAGAATTCTGGAATGCTTTGGACACGATGGTAGAAACTCTTTCGGTTCAATGAAATTTCGTGCCGTCTCAATCGAGTGTAAGTATGTACTTGCGCTCGGTTGCTGGCGGCGTGCCGACAGTAAATTTGTTGTTTTACAAATCGAATTAGCGAGGTAACAGACCATGTCTTTCCTGAACCGTTGTGTTTGTGTGTTTTTTCTCTTCCTTGCAAGTGTGGGAATTGTTTCTGCATCCCCCGTCACTCCAACGGGATTCTTTTATCCGGTTGGTGATGACAATCTCCAGGTGAGCGGGTGCGGACGATGGTTAACAAAGCCGGCTCCGGATGGATGTTATCCTTCGTCAGGCGTCTATCATATTGGCGTAGATATTATGGCGGATAAGGGAATACCTGTTCGTGCTATTGCTGATGGTGAGGTGCTTGAACCGAGCATTTCGGGGTGGAGCAATGATGGGACGAGTGATAACATAGCCCTCCTTGTGAGGCATCATAGTGTCGAAGAGGGAGATGTAGTTAGCTTGTATGGGCATGTACTGCGCGCGGGAGCAAAGGTGAAGGGAGATTCAGTGAAAGCAGGAGAAATCATTGCCTATGTGGGGCATTGGGTTGGTGGTGATCATATCCATTTTGGAATGCTTACTCCGGGATTGTCTTATCCCCCAGCCAGTGGTTATGGTCGTTGGAGCTATGCCAAATACGGCGTTTCCGAGAATGGATATTTCGACAATGGCTTCATCGATCCAATTTATTTCATTGCTCATCATGGGGCAAAGAATTCTGCTTCTTGTGCCGAGCAAAGAAACAATCTCCCCGCTACAATTACTCGAGACCATGCTTGTTTTGCGGAACTTTGTCCGGGGGTTGCTTTGGATAGTCGGTGCGACCCTTCTGATACGGAGATGTATACTGTATGTGTGTATGAAGGAAGTTCTTTATGTGCCGTACCGTCTTCGGTGTGGAGCGCTACTGGACATGGAGCTTCAACGAGTGGCAATCCGGAAGGTGCCGGCGGAGATTCAAATCCTCCTCCCACCACCCCCCTCCCCAACCTCCAAATCGAAGAAATCACCGTCCACACTGTTCCCGAAGACGGAGACAATACGCGTCTCACCGAAGAAACAAGTCTCATGAATGTCGAGGAATCCTACCAGGTGAACGTCTGGCCGGTTTCCAAAGAGGAACATTGTCAAAATGGCAATACGACCGGCAACGAAGACTTCGAGGTCAAAACCGATACATTCTACAAGGTTGCGATGAACGAGGACGAAGGCGAATGGACTCTCC
>JBPOHW010000009.1:0-26627 GCA_052035095.1 Candidatus Moraniibacteriota bacterium | reverse complement strand
TGGTGCTCGTTCCTGTTCCTTCGTCCATCTTCCAGTAGCCCAAGAGTCCTTGGGAGAGGCGGTTTTCAACGGGGACGTTGACGGTTTTACTTGCCTCGGACTCGAAGTCATAGGTGAGCCCTACGGTCGCCGCCACAAAGAGGGCGATGCCGAGCCATTGAAGGGCGCGAAGGGGAGAAAAGTGCATAGGGGTAGGAATTCCGATGTATTGGGGACCGTACGAAAAAGTATGCGTTTAGTATAACATATTTGACAAGAGCGGTACTGAGGATCTTAAGAAAACTCAGGGTGGAAAACGCGCCATTGACAGAGGGCTGAAAAAACGATATCCTTCCCCTGTTATCCCTATTTTCTTCCTATGGCCCATCGTAAAGCCGGCGGCTCTACCCAACTCGGTCGCGATTCCATTTCCAAGCGCCTCGGCGTCAAGCGCTTCGGCGGCGAAACCGTCCGCCCGGGCGAGATCATCATCCGTCAGCGCGGCACCAAGTTTCACCCCGGCGAGAACGTCAAACAGGGCGCCGACGACACGCTCTTCTCCCTCGCCGACGGCGCGGTTTCCTTCCAACACAAGAAGGTTGTTTCCTTTACCGGCAAGCTCGCGAAACGCGTCTTCGTCCACGTGAAGGCGCGATAACTTGGCACGCCAAATCTTTTCAAGATTTTCAAAAACCGATCGCGTTTGCGACCGGTTTTTTACTTTCCAGAGAAAAATTCACTATTTCCCTTTCCCTGATTTCTCCACGCACGCTTTCATAAATTCGACAAAAAGCGGATGGGGATCGAGGGGGGTGGATTGGAATTCGGGGTGAAATTGCGTACCGAGGAAAAAAGGGTGCTTTTCACGCGGGAGTTCGGCGATTTCCATGAGGCGCCCATCGGGTGATGTGCCGGAGAAAATGAGTCCCGCCTTTTCAAGGGGCTCGATATACTCAGGATTTACTTCATAGCGGTGGCGATGGCGCTCGGAAATGGTTTTCTTACCATAGGCGGAAGCGGCGACCGTGTCTTTCTTGAGGAGAGCGGGATAGGCGCCGAGGCGCATCGTCGCGCCATATTCTTTCTTCTTGAGCCGCTCCTTTTGCTCCGGCAGGATATCAATAACCGGATGCGGCGTCTTCGAATCGATTTCCACGGTATTGGCGCCTCCGAGCAAGGCGACGCTCCGCGCGTATTCGATCACCGCAAGCTGCATCCCGTAGCAGAGTCCGAAATACGGAATTTTCTTCTCGCGACAGTATTTGATCGCGGCGATTTTCCCCTCGACGCCGCGCGATCCGAAACCGCCGGGAATCAAAATGCCGTCATACTCCGAGAGTTTCTTGAGATTTTTCGCATCATTTTCATAGTCGCCACTGTCGAGCCATTCAAGAATCAGTTTTTTTCGCACGGAATACGCGGCGTGTTTCAACGCTTCGATGACGCTGATATAGACATCGGAAAGCACGAAATCGCCGGTTTTGAAATATTTGCCCACGATGCCGATCCGAATCGGCTCTTCGAAACTTCGAATGCGAGACACCAAACTGTTCCAGCGACCCATATCTTTTGATTTCGCGCGGAGTCCGAGTTTCTTGAGAAGAATGGAACTCAAATTATCCTTCTCGAAATTGACCGGCACATCGTAAATACTCTCAACATCCGGCGCGCTAATGACATCTTCTTTCTTTACATTGCAGTAGACGGCGATTTTCTCTTTGCGTTTTTCGTCGAGCGGATGATCGCTTCGCGCCACAATGATATCCGGCTGAATGCCGGCGCCATTCAAGGTGCGCGCGGCGTACTGGGTCGGCTTCGTTTTCATCTCACCGATTTTGTTGGGAACCGGCAAATAGCTCACGAGTACAAAGAGCGTGTCGCTTGGTCGGCTGATCTTCATCATACGCGCCGCCTCCAAAAAGAGAATATTCTGATACTCCCCGATCGTACCGCCGATTTCGATAATGGCGATATCGGCTCCATCTTTGTGCGCGGCGCGCTTGATCCGATCAATCACTTCAAGCGGGATATGCGGCACCACCTCGACGCATTTCCCTTCGTATTCAAGATTGCGTTCGCGCGCGATAACCGACTGATACACGCTTCCCGTCGTCATATAGTTCTCGCGAGAGAGACTCTTCCCGAGAAAACGCTCGTAATTGCCCATATCCTGATCCGTTTCATAGCCGTCATTCAAGACGAAAACCTCCCCGTGTTCGGTCGGATTCATCGTGCCGGCATCCACATTGATATACGGATCGATTTTCAAAGCCGTCACATTAAAACCCCTCGACTCGAGAATCTTCCCGATAGACGACGTCGCGATCCCCTTCCCCACCCCACTCATCACTCCCCCCACCACAAAAATGAAACACGTCCGCCTTCTCTTGTTGTTCTTCGCCATAATATTTCGGTTAAATCATTCTTCCTATAAAGACAGGGAGTCCTCAAACAATGAGGACTCCCCTTATGATCTGAAAAAGTACTGCACATCTTACGCGCCTTTCAAAAGTACCACAAAAGAAACTTTGACGCCATGTCCGAAATCCGCTTCGAGTTCGTGCGTCCCGAGCTTCTTTAAGGGCTTCTGAAGAAGAATGCACTTTTCCGAAACGACAACGCCGTCTTTCTCAAGCGCCTTCACAATATCTTTCGCTGTGATAGAGCCGAACATCACCCCGTCTTTTTCCTTGACGCCAATTCGCACCTCTCGCTCTCGAAGCGCCTGCGCCTCCTCGTTTACTTTTGAAAGCTCCGCCTTCGCCTTGACTTCTTCGCGCGCGCGAAGCGCCTCCGCCTTCCGAAGCGCCGCGTCCGTTCCGAGTTCGGCAAACCCTCCGGGGAAGAGGTAATTCCTCGCGTACCCGGCAGACACGGTTTTCACATCCCCAATCTTCGCTACTTTCTCCACATCCTTCACAAAAACCACTCGCGTTTGCATACGATTCCCGTTAAAAATTCAAAAATTGGTGGACAATGCTGGACTCGAACCAGCGACCTCTGCAATGTGAATGCAGCGCTCTAACCAGCTGAGCTAATTGTCCGCCATCAACCTCTTCTCGCCCAAAACAAAGCCAGCTTACCAAAGAATTCCCGCTCTGGCAATGGTCAGGAAATATACCTTCTTGCAATCGCGAGTACAGCGAAAATACCTCCGTTTATCGCGACAATAGTCGCGCCCGTTGGTATATCAAAAAAGAAAGAGGTCGTGACACCGACGCATACGGAAACAACCGAAAACACCCCGGCATAGAGGAATGCCCTAGCAAAGTTTGGCGCAACCTGAAGCGCCGATGTTGCCGGAAGAATAATCAGTGCTGATACCAGCATCACTCCGACCACTTTTACCGCAAGCGCCACCACCACGGCCGTGAGCGCAACGAGAAGCGCATTCATCGTGTCTGTCCGCACCCCGCTCACTCTGGCATATTCTTCATCAAACGTCATCGAAAACAAATCCCAATAAAAAAATACAACAAATACCAAAATTACAAGCGACAGGAGAAGTGACATCCAGACTTCGTTCCAGCTGACCGCCAGAATGCTTCCAAAAAGATAACTGAAAAGATCTACATTGAATCCTTGCGAGAGACTTGCCAAAATAACACCTCCGGCGACCGCGAGAGAAGAAATAATACCAATGGCCGTATCGCTGAACACTCCCGTTTTCTGGGAAACTTTCAAAATAACCAGCGACCCAAGTATCACGACCGGAATTACGATATACATCGGATAGAAGCCAAGGAAAAGGCCGAGGGCAATCGCGCCGAAACTCACATGGGATAAGCCATCACCGATAAGCGACATATTACGCAGCACGAGGAAAAGACCGAGCGACGAGCAGGCGATCGCCACAAAAGACCCCGCCAAAAGGGCTTTTTGCATAAAGTCATAGTGGATGATATGGGCGAGAGAGATGTCCATAATAGATATTATGTATGATGGGGTGCGATTTTTGAACTGGTATGAACTGACGCATGCGGAAATTCCGCTACCGGACCGGAATAGAGCAACTCTCTGTCCATGTAGAGCAACGTATCGGCATACCTCCCTATGTACTCGGTGTCATGGGTAATGAGCAGTATGGTAATCCCGCGATCAACATTCAATTTTTTCAAAAGCGAAAAGAGCGATTCGCGCGCATCCGAGTCAAGTCCCGTTGATGGCTCATCAAGAATCAGTATCTCCGGGTCACGAGCCAGTGCCCGTGCAAGCATCACCCGTTGGTACTGTCCTCCGGACAGGCGTGACACCTGCCTTGAAGCCAGGTCACTAATCCCCAATTTTTCCAACGATTCGCCAGCCCTTTTCCTGTCTTCATAAGAAATTTTCCGAAAACGAAAATCCGCGGAATACAATCCAAGGAGAACCACTTCTTCCGCCGTTGCCGGAAGAAGTGGATTCACCATTTTTTGTTTTTGAGGAAGATACCCGATGTGTCCGTAGAGCTTTTGTGATCCAATGAGCATCCCCAGAACCTCGGCTTTTTGGAACGCCGCCGGAACAAGCCCGAGAATACCGCGAATAAGCGTGGTCTTCCCGGCTCCATTCGGACCGGCGATACCGACGAATTGACCCTTTTCGATAGAACATGTCACGTTGTTTACAACGCTGTTTCCACCGAACGAAATCGAAAGTTGTTGTATATCGATTGCTTTCATACAAACAAGCTATTTACAACCGAGGCCTTCCCGAAGACTTGCGAGGTTTTCAGTCATAATTCCGAGAAAAGTCGTTCCTTTCACGTAGTCATCCTTCGCGATGTTATGCGCGGCATTGAGAAGAAGCATCTTCGCTCCGGTCTCATTGGCAAGCGCTTCCGCAATCTTCGGACTCGTCAATTCTTCATAGAAAACGAATTTAATATTGTTTTTCTTTACTTGATCCACAAGCAAGGCAAGGTCTTTGGCGCTCGGCTCCGCATCCGGAGCAAACCCTTGAGCGGCGACATACTCAAGCCCATACCGATGCGCAAGATATCCGAAGGCATAGTGCCCGCCAACAACAACCTGCCTGGTGGAACACGATGCCAATCCGGCAATATACTCTTTGTCCAAACCGGCAAGTCGCGCTCGGTATGCTTCAGCATTCTTCTGGTACACGGCGGCATGCGCAGGGTCTTTTTCGAGGAATGCCTTTTCCAAAGAAGAAACCATTATGGCCGCATTGTCGAAATCAAGCCAAACATGCGGATCCGCGCCGCCATGATGGTGATGTTCCTCCGCTTCCTCATGATCGGAAGAATGATCGGCATGTTCCGACTCGCCTTCATGCTCATGATCCATTTCTTGGGATTCCTCCGCTTCTTCCATCTCCTCCGATTCCTTCATAAGCTCGATTCCTTGGCTCGCATCCACAACCGCTACCGATGGTCGGATACCCTTGCGTAAGTCTTCCGCCCACGGCTCCATCGCCTTGCCGGTATACGCGAATATATCCGATTGATCAATTCTTATCATATCGCTCGGCTTCGGTTCGAAAGAGTGTGACTCGACCCCCGGCGGCAAGAGAAGCGTTACGTCGGCATATTCACCGCCGATCGCCTTTGAAAAATCATAGAGCGGGAAAAGCGTCGTCACCACCGAGAGCTTCTTTGGTGTATTCCCCGAGACCGGCGATTCCTCGGAAGAGGGCGCCCGCAAAACAATACCGACAACGATACCGACAAGAACCACCACCCCTCCCAACCACAACAATTTGGTATTCATACTCATGTTCCTTTACGAATTAAAATTAAAAACTGTTTACGAAGCTGATTGGCAATTCCGACACATCCCGAAAAATTCCAATGAGTGATCCAATACGATGAATCCTTTGTTTACAAGAAAGGATTTTTTTGACCATTCTTTCGGTTCATCAATGTCAATATGTTGGATATTGCCGCAAGAAACACACACCGCGTGATGATGGTGCGTCCCGGCAAGCTCATAGAGCGCGACATCATTTCGCAGAAACAGTTCCCGAACACTCCCGAGACGCTTCAATATTTCCAGCTCGCGGTATACCGTCGTCTTATTGAAACTTTTTCCTCGCTTCGCGAGCACCTCCAATATCTCGTACGCCGAAACAGGCTGTTTGGATCGCGATAAAATAGAAAGCATCGCCTCGCGAGCCATAGACTTTCGCATTTTTTTCTCGGTAAGCTTCTCATCTTTTTCGAAGTATTCCCTTTTCATACAAAATTGCAACACAGTTGCGTTATATAGATATTCACACTATACTGCGAGAGGGTTCAGCCTGTCAACATTCGTACTCATTTCTCCTATGGAACATCCTTTCTTTCAAAAATCCCCCGAGGAAAAAGCCAATCGAGACGATTCCCAAAAAAACTCGGACAATTCTCGCTTGCCGGAAATATATCGCGTGCCAACAAAAGGTTTTACCAAAAAATTTCTGAAGCAAGCTCAATCCGTCATCGCCCGTTTCCTTGGTCATCCCGATCCCAACCGATCGGTTCCCGTAACCGTTCTCACCGGTTTTCTCGGCGCCGGAAAAACGACGCTTATCGTCAATCTGATGAAATCCCTCCCCAAGGAATATCGCGTTGCCTGGCTCAAAAATGAATTTGGCGGTACGGCGGTCGATTCCGAACTCGCCGCCGACAACAATATCGCCACAGTCAAGGAAATGCTTCAGGGTTGCATATGTCACGTTCTCATTGGACAGCTCGGCCAGGCGCTCGAAGAAATGCTTGCCTCCGATCCTGACCGAATTATTATCGAAACATCCGGATCAGCCGCCCCGGCCCCAATCGTTTGGGAAATTCGAAAGCACCCCCGCCTCTTGGTTGACGGAATCATCACCGTTATTGATGCCGTCAATTTCCCCGGATACAAAGACAAGAGCTATACCGCGAAGCTTCAGGCAAAATATACCGATCTCATCCTCATCAATAAGCATGAGCAGGTATCCGAACACGATCTTGATCGTATCCTCGATGATGTCTACGAACTCAATCCGGACACGCCGAAAATAAAAACCGAAAACGGATGGGTTGCTCCCGATGTCCTCTTTGGTCTCGACAGTCGACTCTTCGAAACCGCTGCGTCCGTCAACGAAGAAGAATCTCACGTGGAAAAAGAACATCAGCACAATGAAGTTGATCTCATTGAAATTACCTTTGAGAAGAGTTTCTCCCGCGTGGAGCTCGAAACCGCGCTCAAACAATTTCCCAAAGAACACTTCTACCGAATCAAAGGAGTGGTTCTCGTTTCCGAGGAACCATTCATACTCAACTGGGCGTTCGGTTCACTGCAATTCATTCCCATACGACGAAAACCGGATGCGTCAAAAATCGTCTTTATGGGAACGCATATTCAGTCCTTCAAAGAATCTATCAAGGCTTCCTTTTCAGTACGAGAGGAGGACATGACGTACGCGCCCGCCGGACACCACCATCATCACGATCACGAAGGTCATCATCACGAACACCCCCACGAATGAGGGGCACATTCAATGTGAAAATGCGAATCACGAAATTAGTTTAGGGCTTATCTGAAGGGAGAAAAAACAGATTTTTTTATACATTTTTGCGCTGTTTAAGAATTAATTACTTTATATAAGCCAACTTTTGTATTCTATTTCGTGATTCGCATTGTAATAAAACCCGCTCGTCCATTTGGAAGAGTGGGAATGAATTTTACCTGATTGGATTGGTTTGTACTCGCGTACTAGGCTGTTCTCAGCCGATCATTCACAGTGACCGCCAAATTCGCCCGGCCGATGTACTGATCGAGCAACGAACCGATCCACGGATACTCCGGCGCCTCAGCCGATGCGGCAAGGAGAGTCATATCGCTGATGCTCTCAAACATCGCGATTTCCGAACCGTTGGCGGCGATATCCATATTCGGCATCGGAATCGCGTCCCAGCTCCGCACCTCGATGACAGGATTCCCCTCGGCATCTATGGCGGAGCGGACCCGGTCCATCTGCAGATGCGCGGGAGTCCCACGAAACGCCGCCACGTCGTGACAGCGCCCCATGACCACTCCGCACGAACAGAGATACAGCACGCATACCCCGAACGGTTTAAGCGCCTCGCTCACCGCGTTCACCGTGTACTCGGACATACGGAACGAAAGCACGGTTTCATGCAGAAGGGAGACGATCGGCGTGCGATACCGCTTGCGATCCGCCGGAATGATGGAAAGCGGGACCCGAACCAGCCGGTGATCCGTCAGGACACCGAATTTCTCCTGGTCAAGGAAATGCTTCATCGCCAGGAACATCGGAAGGATCAGCAGGTGCGGCGTGAGCGCTTTCGTAAGAGCGCCCGTCAATGCGTAGATGAACCGCGCATCATCCGGATATCGCCCAACAAGCTTCTCCGCGTGTTGACTTGCCAGTCCAACCATAAGCGAGTCTTGCTGCTTTGCGACACAGTTTTGGCACATCGTGATTACCTCTCTCGTATGGGCGAGAACAGTTGAAAGAGCGGCTGCTTGCAGTCCCACAACCGAAGCTCTGACGTGGAAACGTTATTCCATATCAGAGTACGACCGACGACCTATCGCCTATTCATGGCCCTGCCATTCTTTATTCCTCAGAAACTTCTCCCGCGTTCTCTCAAGCACGTCGTCCCGATTGCGCTCCTTGGCGAGAGAAAAGACTTTTTCCAATTCATCGCCCCATTCGGCTACCGGAACAAACGGACTCCGTTTGGCTGAAAGGCTCTCCATCAGAAATGCGACCGGTTCCTCCCCGATTTCCGAAGTGATAAAATCCTTATCTTCGCTTGAAGCCACTTTGTTGCCCACGAAAATATACGGAGTCTTGTAAAATTGCATAAGCTCCGCGATCTGTTTCGCCGTTTTTACGCTATGGAGTGCCGGTTCGCACACGATCACACCTGCATCCACCCCGGTAATGATCCCGGTTGATACTCCGTCAGCCCCCGCTTTCTCATCAACGATGACCACCTCGTCTTCATCAAGCCGCAATAGGGGCAAGAGAATCTTGAGCGGAGTCGTCAAAACATGGCTGCAGGATTTTCCATACAGCACGTCGTCCGTTTGCGGACCGGCCGTCGCCAGGAGTATTTTTTCCGAAATTTTTTTCCCGTACTTCGCGAAGAAAGAATCCCGTTCATCCGTCGTGAAAAGGGACTCCTGGTAGCGATCGCCCAGGAACAGTTCCGGATACTTTTCCCCTTCCCGCAATCCGACAAACTGAGAAATATCCGCAAGCGAATCTCCAAAAAACACGAGATCTGAAACCTTCCCTTCTGCAAGGTTATATGACAAATCCATATTATGATCGGCATCTATCGCAATCACACGGTTCCCAGCCGAAGAAAGATGGAGCGCCATCTGCGTCGCCACCGTCGACTTCCTACTCCCGCCTTTTCCCACAAATGCTATCTTCATACCTGTTCCCTATCAGAGAAATAAACCCATCACTCAAGTAATTGCAACTTAGTTGAGCCAGAATGATATTAAGGCAGTGTATATAGGGAAACTGCTTCTGTCAAATTGGTATCACCCCCACGTTGAAAACCTCCCCTTTCCGAGCTATTCGATCCATAAACTGATGCGCCGAAATCGGCTCCCGAAGGGAGTTTTCGCCTCCATCATTCCTCGATGCACCCACCTATTCATCTCCACATCAACAAAACAAGACTCTCCCGGGAGAGTCTTGTGTGTTTTTACTTCGGTGTGGACTACCTCCTACTCAATTGGAACCATTTTATCAAGGAGTTGCAGGAGTGGCAATCACTCGGGGTTGCTTTGGTGGAGTTTCAGTTGGTTTGAAGTCGCTCCACAATTGCCCGAGCCGTCTCAACTAATCCCCATCCGCTCGACTGCGCAAACCTGCTCAATAATTCCCAAAACTTCAAGTCATTCTCTCGGATAAACGGTAATGCTTGCACCGGAGGCAGTGGCCAGAGGTTTCGTCGCTCGAACCAAACTCGCACGAAGGCTTCGTAGGCGATGCCAGTGTAATAAAACTGCACCTCTGGATTGTCTTGATACTTTTCCAATTTCCCAACCCAGCGATCGAGTTTGCGCAATCGTTCTTCGCACCCGGTCGGATAGGCAACTTTCGATCCTTTATTGTATACTGCTTCAGTTTGCTTGAGAAATGTGTCGAAAACTCCATCAGTATCGTCGAACAATACCTCCACCGGCCACACGGGGCTGTATGGATTGGTGAAAATCCATCCTTCCGGTTTCGGCCACTCGTAAAAAGTAATGTCCAATTCTTGATCATTTAATTTCGAAATTCCCCCGATGCCTTTGATATCGCAGAAAAGAAACAAGTCCCAATCGCTGTCCGCGGTATGCGTTCCGTTCGCTCGGGAACCGGCCAACACGATAACTCGCGGATGATATTTTTCTCTCAGAAATTCGACGAGTTGTTGTTTCATAAATATATACAGGAAATACCTTGATACAGTCGATTATAGCACACTCGACACGCCGATTTTTCCAAAAATAGTAACATGCCTTATGCGAAATAACTTTTTACTTGCTTTGTAGTGTGGAAATCAAGCCGTCACCCCCGAGAAGTCGGGGGTCCAGGTTCCACCAGCTTTCAGAAGGCGCCCTGCAGAGTTCATTCGTAAGGACGTTATATCGAGCAAGTGGCAACTGGATTCCCGCCTTCGCGGGAATGACGAAAAAGGTGGTGTAAATTTATTTCGCATAAGGTGAGCTAGTAACTCAAAAAGAGACCTGAAAAGGTCTCTTTTATGTTATATACTGTGTGGACCTGGGGAGAATCGAACTCCCGACTCAGCAATGCGAATGCTGCGTAATACCACTTTACTACAGGCCCCGAAATCTGTATTGAAAGTCTCTAAAACTAGGTTCCAGTGTATCTTTCTTACAAGAAAAAAGCAAGGCAAAACGGATTAAAGACTTCCGTTTTGCCTTTTTTTACCTACTTCAAAATCAAAGATTAATGAGGATTATATCGCTCATTGCCCGAACTACCATAACTTGCCCATGGATGTGTGGATCTTGCTCCTCTATTTTTCTCCCGAAGTTTTTCATAGTTCCGTCTACTTTCCTCCTGATATCTCCTTATCCTCGGTGAAGAAATTGCAATAAGTCCACAGGCAGTTTTTTCTACTACGATTGTTTCTTCATTTGGAGATGCAATCTGCACAGTCTGCACAGTCTCTGTCATTTCTAATTCGTTTTGCCTCATAAAGCGTCCCCTTTGACTTGTTAAAAAGCTTTGTTTTCAATTATACCCCGCCCTCTCGAGAAAAACAAGGCACGTCGCTCGCGAGCGACGTGCCAAGGTAACCACCCCAAACACTGTGTCAGCGCTATTCGTCTTTCTTTTCTTCTTCGGAATCCATACCGAGTTCCGCGTCAATCGCGGCCGTGAGGTCTTCTTTTGAGACGGCGCCGTTCAAAAACGTGCCGTTCACAAAAGTGCCGGGCGTGCCGCTGATGCCAAATTTCTTTCCTTCCTCCATATTCGCCGTCACTTTTTCTTGATACTTCTTCTCATCGACACACGCGTTAAACTTGGCGGTATCGAGTTTCAGCACGCGCGCGTAGTCTTTGAACTTTTGCGATCCGGTAGTCTTGCCCCATTCATCCTGCTTGGAAAAGAGCGTATTCGCGTATTCGGTAAATTTCCCCTGTTCATTGGCACACTCGGAAGCAAGTGCCGCGCTTTCCGCCTGCGGATGAATCGAGGTTATGGGATACTGTTTGAACACATAAAGCGCCTTGTCTCCATACTCCTTGAGCGTTGTCTGCACCGTGTCATGAAACGCTTTGCAGTATGGACACTGAAAATCCGTAAACTCCACCACGCGAACCGGCGCGTCTTCGGGACCCGTTTTGATATCCTTTTCATCGATTTCCGGAAGCTCGAGGTATTTCCCGACCGGAATACCGACCTGTGCCGTATCGAGCGCGTATTCATCACCCTTCTCAAGTTTCCTGAAGAGCTGTCCCGCCTGCTCAAAGATCGAAAGTTCCGCTATTTCTTTGGAGAAAACAAAGGCGGGAATGAACATCACCTGCGCGGATTCAGCAATTTCCTTGGCATTTTTGTCTTTTGACACATCGAGTTTTTCCACCGAGACCGTGGGAGCGATGCGGCGAAGCCACACCAGCGCTTCGTCCGTCTGACACTTCTCGCAGGTCTCATCAGTGAGGGCAGTCACGCGAACAATCGGCTGATCATAGGCAACCCAGGTCTTCCCCGCCGCGGAAACAATGTCGGTCTTTGAAAGCGCTTGCGACGAAAATCCGGATTTAGTGACGAGTTGCGCGATATCCACATAGAGACTCCCAACAAAGAGTCCCGCAACCACCACGAGAATCGCGGTCAAATTCTTCACCTTTTTCTTGAGCACCGTCTCTTCCCACGACTCGGTCGGTTCATCCGAGGGCATTCCGTCAAAATCATTCGAACCTCCCAAAAATGACGCTCCATCCTCCGTCTCTTTTCGTTCTTTCTTTTCCGTAAAATCCATAATGGTAGATAATTATAAAATGACAACTCTCTGTTCGTACGGGCGAATAATTATTCGCCCCCACACCCCCACCCATCGCTCCCCACCTTCTACTCCCTACTCACTACCCACTACTGACTACTGACTACTGACTACTCATTCCCTCCTTCTTCCGGCAGAGCCGGCGGTTCGGGCGCTGGCGGGAGCGGCGGGAGTTCCCCGGCATTCCCTCCATTTTCCCCGGCAGACTCTTCCGCTTTCTTCGCGGCTTCCTCCTGCTCTTTCAGCGCCTCCGCCTGTTTGGCGAGAAGCTTCTGCTGAATCGCGTTTAGATTCGCGGCGGAAATATCTTGCGGTGCGATCATATAATCCCAATAGCCCATGGTAAGACTCCGCGCAGCAAGCGTCTTTGCCGAAATACCAAACACGATGCCGAGCGCAAAAAAAACGGCGAGTGCCACAACGCCTCCCCGAGCCATCTGCTCCCGAATCTTACTTACCGCCATTCGTATCGTTTCGGTCGGCGACGATTGCCGATCATCCCCTCCCTCGGACCACTCTCCTTCCCGTATCGGTTTTTCACTCATATCCGCACTGGGTACCCCTCCTTGTACGGTTAATGATACACGAACGCCTTTCAGTATAGCATACTCCAAAAAAAGCAACATTTCTCCGTCGTTTTATGGCGCAAGGTTTTCGAGAACATCATCAAGATCATCAAGACTTCTCGCACCGATCCCATCTCGCTTGATCGAAGGTGACCGGAGCTCGGAACGAACGCGCGACACAGCGGTATCCTCGCGTATATGGTGGAGCACATTTCCGTTGACAGCGACATTGGGTCCCTTGGCGCACCAGCGAAAGCAATCCTCGGTTTTCCGAATATCCGCCTCGGACGAGCAGTCTCGCGCAAGCCGAGCGTACACGCGCTCCGACCCGCGCCGACAGCAGTCCTGATGCACGCACACTTTCACGACCGATTTTGAAACAGGTGACACCATATGTTTGAAAAAATAACCGAGCACTCACCACATCGCGCACCATACTCGATTTATTCCATCCTACCCCTTTTCTCACATACCTCCAAGTCAAATCAACCAGCCTTCAACTTTCAAGAATATTCAAAAAAACAGAGATTCCTTTCAACAAGGCGTTTTCCTGCTATACTTCACCGTATACAAGGCAATTTCCCTTTCTCTTTCCTATGAGTTTCCCCCCCTTTTTCTTCGGAAAACACTGCTTTCAAAGCAACACGGAATCGAAACAATGGCTTCAGGACACGGCGAATTTCATCTTTACCCTCTCCCTTCGACGAGGACAGCGTGTTCTTGATCGAGCCTTTTCTCAAAAGGTTCGGGAAATTCGCACCCGATTTTCAACCTTCTACGCCCCCTACGCAAAACGATTTTCATGGCTCGACACGCTCAAAGCGCGTCCCGCCGCGCCCGAAACGCTCCTCCTCCCGACACGATGGCTCCTCAAAAAACACGCCGCCGTCTCGGCGGAGTTTCGGGCACTGGAAACATCGATTGCTCGCGTTTCATGGGATGAAATCGCTCCGGCGCATCTCCTCGAGACCAGCCTCCTTCTCAATGACTATGTCGAAAAAACCGCCTTCCGCTTCTCGGAAGAAACACTCGCGAGCACGCTCAATGACTGGCAAGAGAGCCGCGGAGTCGCACTCTCGCTCGCCGAAACAGAAGCTCTTTCCTCGATTCTCCGCCTCCTCGCACTCGACAAACTCTCCCTCGTCGCCCGATCACTCAAGGAAGCGGAACAGGCGCGTACGGAAGCGAGAAAATTTTTTGAAGCATTTGGACCCGATCAAGCGCGATTCAACGCGGCGCGCCTCCGCACCGAAAAAAAACGCGGGACGGATTTCGCTCGCGTTTTTGCCGAGACTTTTTCGGAAAGCCTCATCAAAGAAGTTGGTCCGATCTCACGATTTCGGGAAAGAGCCAATGAAATAAATACACCGACGATCTCCGAATCAAAAAGTGTCCTCGCAACCCGCGTCCGAATTCTTCTGCGCTCCCTCTCACTGCTTGGCGAATTCGAGTGGGGCGCGCTTCTCAAAAAAACCAACGCGCTCCATCGATTTCTCGTGCGCGATCCGGCGGATATCTACACTCAAATGACCTCGCTCTCACAAGAGATGTACCGAAGAAAAGCCGCCGCACTTGCCAAGGTTCTTCGAATTTCCGAGGAGACCCTGGCGAAAACAATTCTCGAACTGACCGAAGCATCCGAGATGTCGCCCGGAAATCATATGGGGTACTATCTCATTGACAACGGACTCCCGACACTCTTGAAACGCCTCACCGGACGCGACACCCTCTCGTGGTGGTACTGGTACCATGATCGCAAAAAGCTCCCACTTCTTCAAAGAATATATTTCGGGCTCATAGTGGTCGGATCCGGCATACTGTTTTCCGTCATCACCTTCCTTTTCCACACTTGGTTTCTCGCGATCATAGCGCTCCCGATTCTCTATAGACTCACGAAGCATCTCATTGACAGCCTCTTTACCAGTGTCGTACCGGCAACGCTTCTCCCGAAATTGAATTTCCGTCGAAATATTCCCGATACTGCGTCCGCCGTTTTCGTCATTCCCGCACTCCTCAAGGACGCAAAAACACTCCGCACCCTCATAGGGAAACTGGAAACGGCGTACTTGAGCAATACAACCGGAGCCGTTTCCTTTTGTCTCCTCCTCGACTTTCCGGACGCGAAACGCGAAACGCTTCCCGAAGACGCCAAACTCCTCGAAACGACACGAGAGACATTTCGCGCGCTCAATGCTCGTTATGGCGAAGAGCATCGTTTTTGGTTTGTGCTCCGTTCCCGAGTATGGTCGGCGCCCCAGGAGCGATGGATGGGATGGGAGCGTAAACGGGGCAAGCTTCTCGAGTTTGCGCGCCTGCTCCGCGACCGCCCCACCTTATCCCCGTTTATCGTTTCTCGGGAAATACTTCCGCGCGCGGATTTTGTTGTCACCCTCGATGAAGACGCCTTTATCCCGAGGGACTTCATCAAGGACATTCTTGGCGTTCACGCGCACCCGCTTCAGCGTCCAATACTTTCGGATTCGCGACTCACCTCCGGCTACACCTTTATCCAGCCCCATGTCAAGCAATGGTTTAAAAATCGCCATCGCTTTCGCTTGCCGCGGATTTTTTTTGATGAAAAGCGCTTTAGCATCTATTCGAGCGCGTTTTCCGAACTCTATCAGGATGTGTTTTCCGAAGGAAGCTATGCCGGAAAGGGATCGTTTCATATAGACAGCTTCTTGGCCGCGCTCGACAAAACGCTTCCGACCGATCAAATCTTGAGTCACGATCTCCTCGAGGGATCGCTCGCGCGTACCGCCTACGCGGCCGATGTGGAAGCTTTCGACGAATTTCCAAAGTCGCTCCGCGCTTTCTTGGCGCGGAGTCACCGCTGGACGCGGGGAGACTGGCAGATCATCGACTGGCTCTTCCCCACCGTGCGCGACGAAGGCGGCACGACGAGGAAGAATACCCTTGCCAACATTCATCGATTCAAAATCGCGGACAATCTCATCCAAAGCCTCTTTCGTCCCGCCGTGTTCGCGCTCACGATTCTCTCGTGGATACTTGGGAAGAGCGACTTCCCCCTCTTCGTCTGGGGACTCTTCTTGACCGAGCTTTTTCTGCTCGACGCGATCATCGATTGGACGCGCTGGACAATGCAACTCGTGAGGAGGCAATGGAAACATTTGCGATTTCGCTTGATGAAAACACTCGTTCGAAGCGCTCGCCTCATACGTCAGACACTCTTCGAATGCGCGCTCCTCCCCTATACCGCCCTCGATACGCTTCACGCGATTACGACGGCGCTCTTCCGCCGCCTCTTCAGCAAAAAGCATATGCTCGAATGGGTGCCATCCGCGCATTTCGAGAACCCGGCCGGTCGGGAGCCGATGATCTTTCCGCTTCTCACCATCCTCGTCGTCGCTATAAGTTTCCGGTTCGATTCCCCGATGCCGCCTTTTTTCGCCTTCTTGCTCATTATTTGGACGGGCATCCCGCTTTTCGTTTTCGTATTGAATCGTCCCTACACGGAAAAAAGCGCGCTCTCAAAGAGTGTGCGCGAAAACCTGCGTCGAAACGCGCTCGAAACCTGGAGCTTTTTCGCGCGCGCGGTACGTCCCGAAACGAATTTCCTCCCACCCGATTACATCCGATTCAATCCCGTTCCTCAAACGGCGAGTTACACTTCCATCACCAATATCGGATTTTTTCTGACATCGATTCTTACGGCGCATCGATTTGGTTTCATTTCCCGATATGATGCGCAGGCGCGACTCTCCACAACCATTCAAACCCTGGAGCGACTCGAAACCTATCGGGGGCATTTCTATAACTGGTACGATGTGCGTACCGCCCTTCCGGCGCCACCTCTTTTCATCTCAAGCGTCGATAGCGGCAACCTCCTCTCGGCGCTCCTCGCGCTCCGGCAGTGGCTTCCGCAAAGTTACGCTCCGGAACTTCCGATCGATATCCTCCCGGGACTTCGCGATATGGCTCGCCTCATACGCGACCGCATTCCCCGAACACTCGATTTTCAGTCATCACTCGACGCGTGGGAAGCGGTTGTTGAACGAATCGAAGAGATCCCACTCAACCAGGACATCGAAACGTTTCGCGAGCGCTGTCGATCGATCGAAGCGTCGCTACCGGACAACAATTTTCCCTCCAGCCTTCCAAACGAGGCGCGAGATATTTTCATACTTCTGCGGAAACGCATTGCCGATATCGCGAATGAAACCGAAAGAGACGCAACCGCATCGTCGCCCGATCTCGAAAAACACCTCGACGCGATTATCGCCGCCATGCGATTCGATTTTCTGAAATCGGGAAAGCGCGGACTCATCTCCATCGGGTTTCACGTACCGTCAAAACGGCTTGAGAACCGCTTCTATCAAACCCTCGCCTCCGAAGCGCGACTCACCAATTTCCTCGCGCTCGCCGAGGGAACCCTCTCCTTCCGCGGATGGAACAAATTGAATCGCACCGTCCTCGCTCTCCCCGAAGGACCCAGCCTCATTTCATGGACCGGGACCCTCTTTGAATACCTGATGCCGGCGCTCTTCCTCGAAGAGCACCGTGACTCGCTGGTCGGGAGAAGCATCCAAACCGCGATCCGAATGAATCGGCGGTACGCGAAAAAACGCCACCTCCCCGTATGGGGACTCTCCGAATCGGGATATGCCGAGCTCGATCGCGGCGGAAGCTATCGCTACAAACCCTTCGGACTCCCCTCTCTGTCGCTCGCTCCATCGGCGGATGATCGCCCGGTTATCTCGGCGTATGTCTCCGCGATGTCACTCCCCTTTTTCCCGAAAGCCTCCTGCGCTAATCTGAACGCCTACGCCGCGCGCGGCGGATATTCGCCGTTCGGCTTCATCGAAGCGATCGATTTTCACCGCTCACGACACGGCTCACCCGTCCGAATGTGTATGAGTCATCACCAGGGAATGATCCTCTCGGCGCTCGGCAATTATTTTTTCGATCATTTCCTCGCCCGCCTCTTCGAATCACACCCCCTGATCCAAAACTCTCTCTTCGTCCTCGACGAAGGTCTCCCGCCCATCGACAAGGAACCCTTCCCGCGCCCCGCCACCCCCTATCTCCGAAGCACCCTCATCCACCCAAGGACACCGTAGAAATCACGGAGCCCTACGGAAAGATACAAAAAAGGATGGCTCACTTGCCATCCCCAAAGAAATTCCCTCTCAAAAACCGCTTTTGTTTTTCCCGAACACGATTTCAGTTGAGGGGAGGAGCAAACGTCGCGGCATTTGTTCCTCGCCCTTTTAACCACCAATGCGCGATTTTCTACATTAGCCCCCTCTTAAGCAGTTGCGCCAACAACCGATGTTGGGGTTGCTGTAGTTTTTCCTTTACGTGAATCCATTCATATTCCTGCAAGATATTCCCTTCGATTCTATCGTCGGGAGACCATTCCGGAGTTACCTCCATCTTCTCGAGCTCGCAATATACCGACGGGAATTTGACATAGTGTGGAAAAACTTCCACCATCATCCTTTCATGGTATGTTGTCGCCGGCAACCACATATTGATTGATAGGGTTTCGCCTAATCCCAAATCAATCAATGACAGCAACGATTGCAAAACCGCCACTCTAGTTGGAAAATCTTCCGGGACATCGTAGTTAACAAAATAACTGCCCGCTGTATAGTACGCTTTAATTTTCATGCAATTTTCCCTCCTTACGGGAAATGAAAGCAATCCGACCCCGTGCCGGACGCGTTTTTGGGTTGCTGTAGTAAGGAGAGAGAAACAAAAACAACAAACCAAAAACGCGCCAAACATCGGGATCACACGAGACTATTCTTTTCAAAGAACTCGAAACCCTGCAACCGACTCCCGAGGATAGCACGAAATCCTTCCTTTGTCAATGCTTTCGGACAAAAACGATCATCTTCCCTTACATACGACATCTTTGCACGTCAAAAGAAAGCTATAAAATCCCCACAACTTCCCACGCAACCGCTCAGAAAACGCAAAAAAGACCCTTCAGCAACCGGCCGTCGCAGGATGGTATGTTTTTTTCAAGTTCGGCGCCCAAAAAAAGTCACGTTGACGGAATAAATAATATCGAAAAATTCGTCTCTCTCGCAAAAATTGCCCCGAAGGGGAAGTACGGTATAATAGAGGCATGCCTCCCGAATACATCCTCACCAATGGCAGTTTCGAGTCCCATTTTGACGCGCTTGGAAACGGGCGACTTATGGCGCGCGGATGTTTCTTGACGAGTCACCGGCCGTCTTCCGATGACGGCATTTTTTTCTTCGTCCGCGATGTCGAGTCAAAGAAGTATTGGTCGGCGACGCCCGCGCCGACATTCACGCGACCGGATTCATTTGAAATGGTCGTAGGCGCGCGCTCGGCACGCATCAAACGCCACGACAGAGAGATAGAAACCATGCTCGATATACTCGTCCCCGAAACGGGCGATTTTGAAATCCGCCGACTCACGCTCCGGAATAACGGAGAAACGGCGCGCCGACTCGAAGTGACAAGTTCGCTCGATATCATTCTCCTCTACGACCGCCTGCGCGATTCGTATCACCAGACCTTTAGCAATATGTTTATCGGAGCGGAATTTGCCAAAGAGTACGAGGCGCTTCTTTACCACCGGCGATTCTTCGATGATCCCGAACGATTCCCCATTTTCGCGCACCGGATATTCCATGAGGCGCCCGCGGAATTTTTGGGATTCGAAACCGACCGCGAAGCCTTCATCGGGCGCGGGCGCCCATTCGGACGACCGCTGGCGCTCGATCGCCCGCTCCGGAATACCGAAGGGTATATTCTCGATCCCCTCGCCAATCTCCGCGCCGGCGTTTCACTCGCGCCCGGCGCATCCGCCGAAATCTTTTTTGCGCATTCCGCCCACTTCGCCCCCGAGCAACCGAACACGCTTTTCAAACGATTTCCGAATATCGATGCCGTCCGAAGTTTTTTCACTCCGGAATTTGAAAACGATCGCGCGACACAAAAAAATATCAAACAGAGTATTCTCACCGATCTCCCGCGGACCGAAGCATTCCCGAAACCGCCAGCTGATTCCAAGCAAGATGATTCCTCAACATTTGACACGGAATCCCTACTCTTCTGGAACGGTTTCGGCGGCTTCGATCCCAAAACGCACGACTACCGAATGCGCATCAAGCCCGACGCGCTCCCGCCGCAACCGTGGGCGAATATTTTGGCAAATCCGATGTTTGGCACAATGACGACCGAAAACGCGCTCGGCACCACTTGGTTCAGAAACAGCAAACACGGCCGCCTCTCCCCCTGGAGCAACAACGCCGTCACCGACCCGCCATCGGAGGCGGTGTTCTTGAAACGCTTTGAAACCGACGAGTACTGGTCACTCACGCCCTCGCCGCTCCCCTCTTCAAATGAATATATCGTCACTCACGGGAGGGGATTTACGAAATACGAAGGCAGCCGCGGCACGATTCATCACGCGCTCACCATATCCATCGATCCCCAGAAACCCGTCAAGCACTACGGCATCGAAATCCGAAACGACTCCGACCAATCCGTCGAATACGACGTCATTCTCTTTCTCGACGCGCCGCACGATCACGTTTCCGACACTCCTCCAAACACGCCAACATCCACCCTTTTGCCAAAAGAAAACGCCCTCCTCCTCGATCCGTCATACTTTTCTCCGAAACCGACTCCGGAATCGGTTGCCATTCACGGAGCTATCCTCTCAAGCGAGCCGATACGGCATACTTCCTTCAGCAAACAACGCGTATTTGGGATCGCGGGTGTCTTTTCAAAGAGCATCTCCCTCGAAAATTCAGATGCAAATACGCCACCCGCCTCGCCCTGCGACGCGGGAATCATTCTTTCTTCAAAAATTTCACTCGCGTCCCGAGAAACAAGGGTAGTATACTTCGCTCTCCTCGCCGGCGAATCAAAAGAGTCGGTACAAAACTTGTTTCCCATTGTCCAACGCGCGTGGCGCGAACAAGATCCCATTACCGGTCGCGCCGTACGCGCTTTCTGGGAACGAGGCGGAAATGTTCCAAGCATTTCGACGCCGGATCCGTCGCTCGACATCCTCTTCAACACTCGACTTCCCCATCAAACTCTCGTTTCGAGGATGTGGGCGAAAATGGGATTTTATCAGCCGGGCGGCGCCTACGGATTCCGCGACCAACTCCAGGACGCCGTCGCGCTCTTCTACCTTGATCCAAAGATACCGCGAGACCATATCCTTGCCGCCGCGCGCGAGCAGTATGAAGACGGCAATGTCCGCGCGTGGTGGTCGCCGGATTCGAATTTCGGCGTCCGGAACAAAGGTTCCGACCATCCCCTCTGGCTCCCCTGGGCGGTCGCCGAATACATCAGACTTTCAAGTGACACCGGTATTCTCGATGAAACGACACCCTTCTTCCTCACTCCCTCCCAAGAAGATCCGACGCGCTTCGATGTAAAGAAAGAAACCCGCACGGAAACTTCGACAACGATACTCGAGCATTGCGAAAGAGCCATCGATTTTGCTTCCGCCTTGGGGACGCACGGGCTCCCTCTTATGCGAGACGGCGACTGGAACGACGGTATGAACCGCGTGGGGCACGAAGGAAAAGGCGAAAGTATCTGGCTCGGATTCTTTCTCTTTTCTATCTTCGAAAAATTCGCCAACCTCGTTTCCGATCAGGGAAACGCCGCTCTCGCCGAGACCTATCGCGAACGAGCGGCGCATCTCAAAAAAAATCTAAATGAAAGGGGCTGGGACGGACACTGGTTTCTCCGCGCTTTTTCCGACGACGGAACGACACTCGGATCGGAAAAAAACGCCGAATGCCGCATCGACGCGATCGCGCAGAGCTGGTCGGTCCTCTCCGGGGCGGGAGACGCCGAGAAGTCAAAAGAAGCCATGGAAAATCTCGAGCGCTTCCTCTACGACCCCGAGATGCGCATCCTGAAACTCCTCGATCCACCCTTCAATGATCTCTCCAAAAAAAATCCGGGCTATATCAAGGACTATCCGCCCGGCATCCGCGAGAACGGCTCGCAGTACAATCACGCCGTCTTCTGGACGGCGGAAGCCTTCGCGCGCCTCGGGCGAAGCGATATGGTCTCCGAACTCCTCCTCGCGGCAAACCCCATCCGCCGCTCCGAATCCGAGCGCAAAGCGCTCCTCTACGAAGTGGAGCCCTATGTGGTTGCCGCTGACATTTACTCCGCCGAACACCGCGGCAAAGGCGGCTGGACATGGTATACTGCCTCTGCCGGCCTTATGTATCGCACGATCATCGAGACCCTGTTTGGCGTATTCGTCCAAGGCGATACGGTTACGCTCCGACCGTCGCTCCCGCGAGACTGGACGAGAGCATCCCTCACGCTTTCTCTGCGCTCTCAACCGATCACGCTTGTTTTTCACGCCGAGAAATCGCACGCAAACACCATAGCCAATATTCTCTGTGACGACATCTCCCTTGGGGGCATACCCGAAAAGATAATGCTCCCCAAAGACGCTCTTTCCCACCGATATGATATCTCACTCGTATGACACAGCTGTCCCTCCACTCCTATGAAAGAGATGCTCCACCAGTCGATCCGAAGCGATAAACAAAGCGACAACAAAAAAGATTCCGTCTGGATCGTCATTCCGGCGTACAATGAAGAAGCGGTGATCGCCTCGGTCATCGCCGATATTCGCGCCGCGGGATACGACAACATACTCGTCGTCGATGATGGGAGCAAGGACGCCACTTTTAAAGTTGCTCAAAAATCAGGAGCCGTAGCCATTCGTCATCGCCTCAATCGCGGCAAAGGCGCCGCGACCAAAACCGGCATCGAAGCGGCAAAATTGCTTGGCGCAGACATTGTTGTTACCATTGACGGCGACGGTCAGCACAATCCGGAAGATATACAAAACCTCATCTTCCCGATTCAAAACCGAAAAGCGGATGTTGTCCTCGGTACGAGACTCAAAGATCCCAAGGGGATGCCCTGGTACAAAATCGCGCACAATTGGATTGGCAATGCCATCGTGTGGTACCTCTACGGACTCTGGGTCTCCGACAGCCAGTCGGGGTTTCGCGCTTATTCTCAAAAGGCGATGCAAATGATTGATACCAAAACCGATCGCTACGAATATGACAGCGAAGTGATTCGCGAAATAAGAAAACATCGCCTGAAGTTTTCCGAAGTCCCGATCGAAGTTCGCTACACCGAATACTCCATGGGAAAACTCTACAAGCAAAGCTTCTTGACCGGCATCAAAACCGTCTCCCGTATGATTTTCCATATGCTGAAATAGAATGGGGAATGGAGAATGGAGAATGGAGAATGGAGAATGGAGAATGCTTGCTCGTCAACCGTCAATTGTCTATTTGTTTTTCCCCTGGTCACCTGTCAACTGTCAAATGTTAATCGTCACTTGTTAATCGTATTCCTATGCAACTCCATTTCTACCAAATCGCCATCGTCATTCTCGCCAGCTTCATGATTTGGCAGGGTGGCACACACTACTTCCGCCAAGAAGGCGGTCAAACATTCTTCAAGTTTTCCGTGCGATTTGTCGTCTGGGGCGGTATGGCACTGATCGCTCTCTTCCCGACGCTCAGCAATGACCTCGCCACACTCATCGGCATCGAAGGAAATATCAATGCCGTCATTATGGTCGGCTTCATCCTCGTTTTTCTTATGATCTTCAAGCTTCTCTCGGCCATCGAACGAGTGGAAGCGCATATCACCTCGCTCACCAGAAAGAAAGCGCTGGAAGATATTGATCGTCGAGAAACTCGGTAGCCCAATCTCCCTATGCGGTGGCTTATCAAAACCAACATAGTCGTTTTTTCCTTGGTTCTTTTCGTCTCCATACTTCCACTCGACACCTTTTCAATCGGAAGAATAGCGCGATCAATCATCGAGTTGATCGCTCTTTTTGCGCTCCCCGGAATAAATATCGTCGTCATTTCCTGGTATTTTTCACGGAAAAATTTTTCCCTTCACGAAACACTCACGCTTTCTGTCGCCGCCTCTCTTTTTCTTGTTCCACTGCTCCTCTCCATTGAGTTTAGTCTTTTTAAGACGATATCTCCGTTCCTACCGCTCTTCAATTCGATTCTCATATTTCTTGCGCTCGTCGGAATATCTTTGTATCAATTCTCCAATGCCAAAAAAGAAACCTCTCCGCAAAATTTTTCTCTCAACTCGTCTTTCATACGAAGCCTTTTTTTCTCCAAGAGCTTTCTTTTTTCTTTTGTATTGTACGGAGCCGTTGCGATCGGTATTGTAACTGCTTTCTATCCGCTTCCCGATCTCGATCCCTACTATTGGTACACGGAATTTCAGAAACTTTTTTCCGAAGAGAAGCTCATAGAGTTTTCCGGACATCGCCCGCTCTTTTCGGCGCTCGTGTATATTCTCACAATCGGAGCGCATATTGATTTTTACGCGTACTTCAAGTATGTGCTCCCTTTTCTGTTTCTCTCGCTCCTCTTCCCGTTTTCTCTGCTCGCTTCGCAATTTCGAAGGTCGCTTCATCAAGCGATATTCCTACTCTTTCCCTTTATAAACGGCATAAATATCATTTACCTTACCATTCCCATCCCGCAGGCCATGGCAAGTATCGCCTCTTTCTTTGCGGCGGCGCTCATAACATGCGCCTGGATCCAAAAAAGCAACTTCTTCTTTTTTGTCGGTGGCGCGGTGCTCTGTCTCGGGTATTGGTACCATGAAATACTGATACTGCCGATAACAATGTTCGCACTCACAGCCGGATTCTATTTTCGTCGAGAACTGTACGTGCTTGTTCGATCCCACACACTCTCAACCATTTTGTGCGTCATGCTGATTTTGCCATACCTTTTCGCCCCCATTCAATTTGTCGTTTCAAAAATTCAAACACAGCTTCCTTTGCTCGCCGAATTCCGGACGAATCTTCTTTTCCCTCAACACTATGTCAATATCGACGGCAATGAAATGGGGTGGGGAGACCTCGTTGGCATTTCCAAATACTACTCGTTTTATATGGGACCCGCATTATTCGCCATTCTGTGCGCACTTTTTCTCAAACGCAAACACATATTTCGAAGCCATGTTCTTTTTTCAAAATATTCGGCTCCGCTCACGGTTTCCTTTCTCCTGTTTTTCGCTCTTGCTGAAATTCTTCCTCGATTTTTCAGTATCGCCCTTCTGCCGGATCGCGCATGGGTTTTTGCCGGAGCATTCGCGCTCGTATTCGTCCCGCCCATCCTGAAAACTTCCCTTGGTCGCGAAAAGCTCTTTCTTTGGATTTTAATTGCCGGATTTTCTCTCAATATCGGAGCGGCGATATATATCAACACCCTCAAAAAATACACGATTACGGAATATCAGCTCGTTTCCGCGCAATGGATCAAAGACAATCTTCCGGAAAATAGAACCATACTTTCTTCGGATCACAAACGCCTACTCCAGTTTTATTCCGGTTCGGAAGTTATCTCGATTACAGATCCGAACTTTTTCTATGATACTTCCCTTTTCGAAAGAGAAATGAAAAAATACGATCACGACAAAGAATACGCGCTTCACGCGTACGAAAGGGAAATGGAGCAAGCAAGAAACACTCTCGACCAAATCAAAACAAAGAGTCTTGAAAAAGATATTTCCGACATAGAATCACTCATGGAAAAGATCAGTTCATCGCTCTCAAGTTCGCGGTTATTTCTCCGAGAATTTTCCGATATGACGCAAACGGAAACGTCAAAAAATTTTTACGTCTATTATGCCGCCCCGGATTCGAGGAACCCGTATCTCGATCGTCCGTATATGAAAAAAATCATCGGAAGAGAACGCGATCTTATTTTCAACAAGAACCCGAAGCGCTTTCATCGGGTATACGCCGACGAAGAACACGACATTTATCTTTGGGAAATCTTATGAACATTCTGGTCTTCTCGCCATTTTATCCTCCGCATATCGGCGGACTTGAATCGCATGCCGACGAGTTCAACAAACATATAAGCGCGAACAAATCATCAATCACCGTATTCACGCCCCGACTTCCGAAAAACGCGCCGCTGTTCGAACGAAAACATTCGGACACTGTTATCATTCGCTTCCCGGCCTTTGAACTCTTTCCAAATTATCCCATTCCGAAATTTTGGAATCCTCTTTTTTGGAGACAATGGAAAGAAATAGAGCGAACACCTTTTGACATTATGCTTTCAAGAACCCGTTTCTTTTTCACGTCTCTCATGGCGTGGCGCTTCGCCCGAAAACAAAAAGTCTTCTGGATCCACATCGAACACGGGTCCGATTATGCCGCGTTCAACAGTCGCGCGAAAACATTCCTCGGGAAAGCATATGATCATCTTTTCGGAAGATTTGTCTTGAAACATTCCGACAAGAACATCGCCAATTCCGAAGCATCCGCCGCATTCGTTCGAAAGCTTTCCGAACGCAACCAATGCACGGTTGTGTATCGCGGCATTGAAGTTGACACGATAGAAAACACACCGAGAAACGAGAGTGTCCAAACACAATTTGGGAATATCCCAAAAATTGTTTTCATTGGTCGTCTCATAGACGGAAAATGCGTCGGCAATCTCATTGAAGCCCTCGCCCTCCTGGGCAAAAGACGCTATCATTGCCTCATCGTTGGAGATGGACCTGATCGAAATCGACTTGAAAAACTCGCGCGAGAAAAAAATGTGTTTGGA
>JBPOHW010000002.1:0-96769 GCA_052035095.1 Candidatus Moraniibacteriota bacterium | reverse complement strand
TGGTGCTCGTTCCTGTTCCTTCGTCCATCTTCCAGTAGCCCAAGAGTCCTTGGGAGAGGCGGTTTTCAACGGGGACGTTGACGGTTTTACTTGCCTCGGACTCGAAGTCATAGGTGAGCCCTACGGTTGCCGCCACAAAGAGGGCGATGCCGAGCCATTGAAGGGCGCGGAGAGGAGAAAAGTGCATAGGGGTGAGGATTCCGATGTATTGGGGACCGTACGAAAAAGTATGCGTTCAGTATAACACGATTTACACAAGTAAGGAGCTGGTCAGTAGGGCGGAAGCGTGTCCGCCTGCCTGCATCGTATCGCTATGCTTTACGTTTGCGAAGCGTTTCGGACGGGGGTGTCGGGATACGACGTGCGGGAATTTCTACCGGATGGTGCGGGGAGTGGGCGCCGTAGGGAGCTCATAGTCGATAGCTCGCCTGCTGGTAGACAAGTTGTGAATTTGATGAAATTTGACAAATTTCAAGGGCTTCTGCTATACTCGGCGGACGATAGAGTTCGGGCTTGGAACGCATGAATTCGGAACGAACCCCAAGACCAGCGCAGTGCATAGTGTAGACAAAAGGACAAGGAGAGAATAAGACCATCAGTCTTTTTCAAACGAATGTCAACGTTTCTGCCGCGAGGGTCTCACCATTTATTGTAATCGCCATAATTTCTCATCTCCTCTCATCTCTCCGGAGAACTTTTGTGTTCCCGAAGGGTTGCAGCGGATGAGCGTCTTTCTATGTCCAAAAATCACGAGAAAGTACTGAAGATTCGCGATTCGTTTCGTTCCGGCTCGTCGCTCTCGACGCGGAAGTTTTTCAAGCGGCGCATTATGGTGTCGCTTCCCAATTTGATCGATGTGCTCACGAGCTCGTACCGGTGGTTCTGGGACAAAGGGATGAAAGAGTTGCTCGAAGAAGTGAATCCGATCCGTGATTTTACCAACAAAGACCTCGAATTGTCGCTCGGCGAGTACTATCTCGATGAGCCGAAATACGATGAAGTGACGGCAAAGTCAAAAAACATTTCCTATGAGGCGCCGCTTCGCGCCAAGGCGAAACTCCTCTTCAAAAAAACGGGGGAAGTCAAGGAACAAGAGATTTATCTCGGCGAATTTCCCATCATGACCGATCGGGGAACATTTATTATCAACGGCGTCGAGCGCGTCGTCGTGAGTCAGCTTATTCGCTCTCCCGGCGTGTTTTTTACCATGAACTACCAAAAGGGGAAGAAGCTGTTTGGCGCGAAAATCATCCCGAATCGCGGCGCGTGGCTTGAACTCGAGACGGATTTGGACGGCGTGCTCTCAGCAAAGATTGACCGAAAGCGCAAGGTTCCGGTGACGTCTCTCCTTAAGGCGTTTGGCTACGGGAACGACGCGAAATTGCGAGAGTTGTTTGCCGAAACCGATACGGGGGACGTGCACTATATCGAAGAAACGCTCGCCAAGGACCCGGCGAAAACGCAGGGCGAAGGCTACAAAGAAGTCTACAAGCGACTCCGCCCGGGAGACCTCGCGACCGAGGAGAACGCGAAGCAAATGATCGATTCGATGTTCTTCAATTATGAGCGCTATGATTTCGGCAGTGTCGGACGGTATCGTCTCAATCAGCGTCTCGAGACGAATCGCGAGGATCTCGAAGCGAATCGCGTGTTGAACGTTGACGATCTTGTACTCATTATCCGTGAAATTATCCGGCTCAACAATGATCCGGAAGCGCGTCCCGACGATATCGATCACCTCGGGAATCGTCGCGTGCGCGCCGTGGGCGAGCTCATTCAAAACAAACTCCGCGTCGGTCTCTACCGTATGGTTCGGAATATCAAGGATCGTATGAGCACCTGCGATGTTGAAACCGTGGTGCCGGGACAGCTCATCAATCCGCGCCCGGTCGCGGCGGCGGTCAAGGAATTCTTTTCGAGCTCCCAGTTGTCGCAGTTTATGGATCAGGTGAATCCTCTGGCGGAGCTCGAGCACAAACGGCGACTCTCGGCGATGGGGCCGGGGGGACTTACCCGAGAGCGGGCGAGTTTCGAAGTGCGCGATGTGCACTCATCGCACTATGGACGAATTTGTCCCGTCGAAACGCCGGAAGGACCCAATATCGGACTCGTGGGGCACATGGCGACCTACGCGCGCGTCAATGAATATGGTTTTCTCGAGACACCATATCTGCGTGTTCAGAAAGATGTCGCTCTTGACGAAAAAGAACTGGTAGGAAGAATCCTCAATGAAAGTGTGGCGGGTTCCGAAGTGGGGACCGTTATCGACGAGGCGCTCTCGAACAAAATCCTCAAGGAACGAAAAGAAGGAACCGTTCGGGTGAAGCCGTTTATCACGCTTTCGATTGATTACTTGAATGCCATCGTGGAAGATCGAAAAATTATCGCGCATGCCGGCATTGAAACCGACGAAAAAAACAATATCCTAGAGCCGCTTGTTGAAGCGCGCGTCAACGGGCATCCGGAAATGATTGAGGCGGAACGCCTCGACTATGTCGATGTCTCGGTGAAGCAGTGCATTTCGGTCGCGACGTCGCTTATTCCGTTCCTCGAACACGACGACGCGAACCGCGCGCTCATGGGTTCGAATATGCAGCGGCAGGCAGTCTCGTGCGTGGTGCCGGAAGCACCGCTCGTGGGAACCGGTATCGAAGACAAAGCGGCGACCGATTCGGGACAGGTCATTCTCGCGGAAAAAGACGGCGAGGTGATCGCCGTCGATGCGACGCACGCGGTCGTGAGGGAGGCGGCGCCCGCCGGATCCAAGAAACCGTACTTTGATCGGACCTATCATCTGAAGAGCTTTGCCAAGTCAAACAACTTTACCAGCATGAACCAGGTTCCGCGCGTGGTGAAGGGGCAGAAACTCGAAAAGGGCGACCTCATCGCCGACGGTGCTTCGACCGATCGGGGCGAGCTCGCCTTGGGACAAAACGCGGTGGTCGCTTTTGTGCCGTGGCAGGGGTACAACTTTGAAGACGCTATCATCTTGTCCGAACGACTCCTCCATAATGATCGCTATAGCTCCATTCATATTGAAGATTTCTCGCTCGACGTGCGCGATACCAAACTCGGTCCCGAGGTGGTGACGCGCGATATTCCGAATATCGGCGAGGATCGTCTCAAGAACTTGGACGAAGACGGTATCATCCGTATCGGCGCCGAGGTGTCTTCGGGCGATATCTTGGTCGGGAAAATCTCTCCCAAGGGCGAGGGCGACCTCACGGCCGAGGAGCGTCTCTTGCGCGTTATTTTCGGTGAGAAATCGCGCGACGTGAAAGACTCGTCGCTCTACCTCCCGCACGGCGAGCGCGGCAAGGTGGTGGATGTCAAGATATTCTCGCGCGAACAGGGCGACAAACTCTCGATGGGCGTCTTTCAGCAGGTACAGGTGTCGGTCGCGCAACTCCGCAAGGTTTCGGTCGGGGATAAATTCGCGGGGCGGCACGGCAACAAGGGTGTCGTGTCTCGTATCGCGCCGGTCGAGGATATGCCGTATCTCGAAGATGGCACGCCGGTTGATATGATTTTGAATCCTTTGGGCGTGGCGAGCCGTATGAATATCGGGCAGATCCTCGAAACGCACTTGGGCTGGGCGGCGAAGAAGCTCGGCTATACGGTTGCGACGCCGGCTTTGGACGGGGCGACCGAAGCGGATATCAAGGCGGAACTTCGAAAAGCGGGACTCCCCGAAAACGGCAAGGTGCGCCTGCGTGACGGGAAGTCCGGCGAATACTTTGACAACGAATCAACCGTCGGCGTGATGTACGTGATGAAGCTCAATCACTTGATTGACGACAAACTCCATATGCGCTCGATCGGACCATACTCGCTCATTACCCAACAGCCCTTGGGCGGTAAGGCGCAGTTTGGCGGACAGCGGTTTGGCGAGATGGAGGTGTGGGCGCTCGAAGGCTACGGCGCGGCGCATACGCTCCAAGAAATGCTCACGATCAAGTCTGACGATGTCCTCGGTCGTTCGAAGGCGTATGAATCCATCATCAAAGGCGAACCGATCCGAAGCCCCAATATTCCCGCCTCCTTCCATGTATTGGTCAATGAACTGAAAGGACTCTGTCTCAATGTTGACTTGGTGGGCGCGAAGCCGATTGAGGAGGAAGAAAACGACCGTGTGTAGATGAAGGATATCTCGAGTCGTCCGAGAATCGGACAACTGAAATTAATTATTGTTACGGAACGGAAAAAATATTTAACTTCATATTCTTTATCTCTAAATTTCCCAATTTTATGATGGAAGAAACTATCACCACCAAGGTGAGCGATTTCGAGAGTGTGCGGCTCACGCTCGCGTCGCCCGAGCATATTCTCGAGTGGTCGAGCGGGGAAGTGACCAAACCCGAGACGATCAACTACCGCACCCAGCGCTACGAGCTCGACGGACTCTTCTGCGAGAAGATTTTCGGTCCGGCAAAGGATTGGGAGTGTTACTGTGGCAAGTACAAGCGCATTCGATACAAGGGTATCGTGTGCGACAAGTGCGGCGTCGAAGTGACGCGCTCGGTTGTGCGACGTGAACGGATGGGACATATCAAGCTCGCGGCGCCGGTGTCGCATATCTGGTTTTTGCGCGGCGTGCCATCGAAGATTGGTCTCGCGCTCGGACTCTCTCCGCAGGAAGTGGAAAAGGTGGTGTACTTCTCCTCATATATCGTCACGTCCGTCAATGAAGAGGCGCGGGAGCAAATGATTCAACAGCTCGAGCGCGAATACAAGTCGAAGCAGGGCGACGTAAAAGAAGAGTCCGGGACGACCGAACATCTCGAGAAAGGACTCGATACGCTGAAGGATCAGTACCGTGCCGCCAAGGAAGAAATCAAGAATATCGAACTCTTCCGTGTTTTGACCGAGGTTGAATACTTTAATCTCTCGACGCGCTTCGGACAAATTTTTACCGCCGGTATCGGCGCCGAAGCGATTCGGAAGGTTTTGGAGCGCCTCGATATCGATGACACCATAGAGAAGCTCAAAGAAGAGCTCGAGATTAACGGAATGAATGATGAGAAAAAAACGCTCCAACGACTGAAGTTGTTTCAGGGTTTCAAAAAAGCGGAACTCAAGCTCGAATGGATGCTTCCAACGATGATTCCCGTGATTCCGCCCGATTTGCGCCCGATGGTCGCGCTCGACGGGGGGCGCTTCGCGACGTCTGATTTGAATGACCTCTATCGTCGCATCATCAACCGCAACAATCGTCTTCGGAAATTACTCTCGATCAACGCGCCGGAAGTCATTACGCGCAATGAAAAGCGAATGCTTCAGGAGGCGGTGGACGCGCTCTTTGACAACAGCGCCCGTCGCGGTCAGGCGTCAACCGCCGCTTCGACCGGACAGCGCCGACCGCTCCGCTCGCTCGCCGACGCGCTCAAAGGCAAACAGGGACGCTTCCGTCAGAACCTCTTGGGGAAGCGCGTGGACTATTCCGGTCGTTCCGTCATCGTGGTCGGTCCTCAGCTCAAACTCTATCAGGCGGGATTGCCGAAGCGGATGGCGCTCGAATTGTTCAAACCCTTCATCATTCACAAGATGATCGAGAAGGAATACGCGCACAATGTCCGGACGGCGGGTCGTATGGTGGACGCGGAAGCCGAAGAAGCGTATGAGATTTTGGATGAGATCATCGAGCGACATTATGTGCTCTTGAACCGCGCGCCGACACTTCACCGTCTCTCCATTCAGGCGTTTCGACCCGTTCTTATTGAGGGGAAAGCGATTCAGCTCCATCCGCTCGTGTGTTCCGCGTTCAATGCCGACTTTGACGGTGACCAGATGGCGGTCCATGTGCCGCTTACGGACGAGGCTCGCCTTGAGAGCGCGAATCTGATGCTCTCATCGAAAAACCTTCTGAAGCCGGCGTCCGGCGAACCGGTTGTGAGTCCGACTCTCGATATGGTGCTCGGCATCTACTATCTCACGCATATCCGCAAAGGCGCCAAGGGCGAGGGAAGGGTCCTCGGCTCGATGAACGAGGGTATCTACCTCCACGATGCGGGACTCGTCGATGCAAACGCGAGTGTCAAGCTGCTCTATAACGGTGAACTCATTGAAACGTCGATTGGGCGCATTCTTCTCAATGATATTCTTCCCGAATCGCTTCGGTATGTGAATACCGAAATGACCAAGAAAGACTTGAAGGTGCTGATGTCGCAGATACTTGCGGCGGAGGGAAGCGATGAGGCATCGAATTTCGCCGATCGTGTCAAAAACCTCGGGTTTCGCGCCGTGTCGCGATCGGGTATCAGCTGGGGCATGGATGATCTCGTCGTGCCGCCCGCCAAGGAAGAGACGATTGCGGCGGCGGAGCGGCAGGTCGCCGAAGTCAAAGAACAGTATCAGATGGGGCTTCTCACCAATGAAGAGCGCCGGAACCGCGTTATCGAAATTTGGAACGCGACGAAGAATACGATTACCGAGCTCGTTCGCGCCTCGATTGACAAAGACGGTCCGGTGTATTCGATGATTTATTCGAAGGCGCGCGGCACTGAATCGGTCGTCGTGCAGATGACCGGTATGAAGGGGTTGATGGCGGGACCGACCGGAGAAACAATCGAACTTCCCGTGAAGAGCTCCTTCAAAGAGGGTTTCAATGTGCTCGAATATTTCATTTCGACGCACGGCGCGCGGAAAGGTATGGCGGATACCGCGCTCCGAACGGCGACTGCCGGATACCTCACGCGTCGCTTGGTGGATGTGTCTCAGGATGTCATTGTCCGCGAAGAAGACTGCGGCGATACCGAGGGAGCGATACTCTACCGCGCGGACAGCGATCCGATCGGACTCTCGTTCGCTTCGCGTATCGAAGGACGCGTGTCGCTCGAACAGATCAAGTCTGAAACCGGAAAGATTCTCATCAAGAAGGGCGAGCTTATCACCAAACAACAGGCACAGGAAGTTGAACGGATGAACATTCCGCAGGTGCATATTCGAAGTGTCGTTTCGTGTCGCACGCGCCGCGGGGTTTGTCAGAAGTGCTACGGTGTCGACTTGGGTCGCGCCGCGCTCGTCCAGGAGGGTCAGGCGGTCGGTATTGTCGCCGCGCAGGCGATCGGCGAGCCGGGAACCCAGCTTACGATGCGCACCTTCCATGTGGGAGGCGTCGCCGGGTCGGACATCACGCAGGGGCTTCCGCGCGTTCAGGAAATTTTTGAGGTGCGTCAGCCGAAGGGTGAAGCGACCATTTCGGAAGTGGATGGCAAGGTGATTTCCATTCTGAGCGAAAATTCCAAAACGACATCCATAAAAGTGGAGACATCGGACGGGGAAATGAAGGAATATCTCGTGCCGGCGGGGAGCTCGATTCGGGTCGAGAAGGGCGATCTCATCGCGAAGGGGACGCCCCTCACCGAAGGAAATCTCGATCTTCGAAAGCTCTTCGAGGTGATGGGACGCGAGGCGCTTCACCGCTATATTTTGCGAGAAATTCAGGAAATCTACGCGTCCCAAGGCGAAGGCATCAACGACAAACATATCGAGGTGATTATCCGGCAGATGCTCTCGCGCGTGCGCGTGCTCGATGCCGGGGACGCCGATATTCTCCCGGGTGATATTGTCGAGAGAGATCAATTCGAAGAGGCGAACGAAGAAGTGGCGGCAACCGGCGGGAAGCCGGCCGTCGGTGAATCACTCCTCCTCGGTATTACCAAGGTGGCGCTCTCGACCGAGTCGTTCCTCTCCTCCGCCTCCTTCCAGGAGACGGCGCGTGTACTCATCAATGCCGCCGTCACCGGTCGCGCCGACAAGCTCCGCGGTCTCAAGGAAAATGTCATTATCGGCCGCCTCATTCCGGCGGGAACGGGATTCCTCGAACGGCGTGGAGCGGAAGAGGCTGTTCCCACGGGAGTATAGCTATCGGAACATACCCGTATTTTCCGGAAAGAGCCGGCGCATTCTTGCGCCGGTTTTTCTCTTTCAGAAAGACACGGGAAGTTGACATTCTGTAAATTTGGTGCATAATGAAGTTGTCTCTTTCTTTAACAACGAGGTGAAAAATGAACCCATCGATTCAGGCTCCTTTGCAGGATGTATTTTTCTTTTTTCTAACCAATATCGGTCATGACTATAGACGGGCTATGGTTTCCGGGGCGCTCGGGGAAAAAGTTCCTGCTGTAATTGGCTTCATGATTGAGCGCGGTCTCCTTTCCGTTTCCTCTGATAATCTTCCCGTTCCAACTGATGGGGGAATCAGGTGGTTCTCCAACTGTATCGGGAATCATCCCGAAGAGGAAGAGGTGTTGAATTTTCAGGTAGTGGAGAGAAGCGTTTCCCTTCCCGTCTGCTATCCCTCGACTCGTCATTCTCGGAATATGGCGTTCATTCCCGATTCCCGCGATCATTCGAGGCTTGGGATTCGGACGGATGTCGAACGGCCGCATGTTCCAAGGTGGCGGGTATGATGAGAGAACTGCTGGATAGGGCGTTGGAGAAGAGTATAGAGCGTGCGATTCTAGTGAGACTCAAAATCCTCAAGGAGGGCGAGTGGCTGGCTACGTCGCAACTTCTCTTGGACCTGTACGATGATGGCGCACTTCCCAGGTTTGACCCGAAGAGGACCGCTCTTTTTTATAGCATTGTATCCTCACTTGTCGACCGAAAGAAGATCTCCCGACGCGTTCGGGATGTCGATGATGAGGAAGAAGTAAAGCTCTTCTCGAGCGATGATGTGAAATTTTCCCTTGCGGCGTAAAGGAGGTAACGATGAAGAAATACGATGGCATCCGATGAATGCCCCGAAAGGACTCGGGGCTTTTTTCTTTTTCCGGGGGGATTTGGTATAATGCGCCCATATGGGGAGAAAAAAGAAAACGGATGAAAAATTGTTGCGTGTCGTCGAAGAGGATGAGGAATCATCGTCGTCCGGCGTATTGCATCACGATGTGAGGCGCAGCATCCTCGCGGTGTTGCTCTCGACGCTCGGCATTCTTTTTGCGCTCGGATTTTTTGAGAGCGCGGGAATGCTCGGCGCCTTTTTTGATCGAGTGGCGGGACTCGCTCTCGGGTGGGGGAAATGGCTCTTTCCGTTTTTGCTCTTCGTTTCGAGCGTGTTTCTCTTTCGTCGTCGGACAAGCTCATGGTCGGATATGGTGAAGCTCGGCGGGCTATTCCTCGCTTTTGCGAGTCTCTTGGGACTTTTTCATTTTTTCCAAAGTGGCGATTTGGCAAATATCGCGGAGCAAGGAGAAGGAGGTGGCTATGTTGGCTTTGGCCTCGCGTTTCTCTTTGGGAAGCTTGCGGGGATGGTGGGTGGCGCCATTTTGTTTATCGCGCTCTTTTTGATAGGCGCGATCGCGGCGTTCAATGTGTCGCTCTTTCGAGTCTCTGATTTTTTCAAGAGCCGATTTCGCTCGGAGGATGAGTCGGTTGAGGAAGGCTCGGAGGACTCTTCCTCGACCATCACGGCGCCGGCTGTCGAGGGAACTCCGACAGGTATATCATCGGATGATGGCGCGAGCCCTCAAACTGTCGAGGCAGTTCCAACGGAAGCGGAAAAGCTGGAGCAGGAGAATATCAAAAATCTCCGTTTCCCCGGTGAGGAACCGGCATCAAGCAAAGAAGAGCTGCAATCGGTTCCCGCCTATTTCCTCTCCGGCGATCGGAAGCCGCCGCTTCCCGGATTGCGCCGCGCTTCGAAGAAGCGGCGATTTTGGCAGTTGCCGACACTTGACCTTCTCGATACATCGGATGAAGAGGGATTTGGCGGCGATACCGCGGAGCGCGCCGAGATTATTCGTCGGACACTCGAAAATTTCGGCATTCACGTGACCCATCACGATACTATGGTCGGACCCACGGTGACGCAGTATATGTTTAGCCCCGGAATAGGCGTGAAACTCTCTCGCATTACAGCGCTTTCGGATAACTTGGCGCTCGCGCTCGCGGCGCCCTCCATCCGCATTCAGGCGCCCATACCGGGGAAATCACTCATCGGTATCGAGGTGCCCAATCAACTGCAGGCGGTCGTGCGGCTTCGCAATATTTTGGAGAGCCCTTCTTTTTTGAAACGGGAATCTCCACTCACGATTGTGCTTGGCAAGGACGTACACGGCAAATATTCGGTCGCGGATTTGGGAAAGATGCCACACCTTTTGGTTGCCGGGACGACGCGGAGCGGGAAGAGCGTCTTTATCAATTCGCTTATTCTTTCGCTGCTCTATCAGAACGCGCCTGATGATCTCAATCTCATCCTCATTGATCCGAAGCGAGTCGAGCTCTCGCTTTACAACAAAATTCCGCATCTCATCACCGATGTTATCGTCGAACCCAAAAAGGTGGTGAATGCGCTTCGATCTATGACGGGCGAGATGGAGCGTCGCTACAAAATTTTGGAGCAGGTTCATTCACGCGATATCGAGTCGTATCACGCGCGGTTGGCGCGCGGTGAAAAGCGCACGGTGGAACTGCCGGGCGGCGGAACGCGCGAGGAGGAACTCCCGCGGCTCCCGTATATCGTCATTGTGATCGATGAAATGGCGGATCTGATGATGGCGCACGGGCGCGAAGTGGAAGGACTTATCGTGCGCCTCGCGCAGATGGCGCGCGCGGTCGGCATTCATCTTGTCCTTGCGACTCAGCGACCGAGCGTCGAGGTCATTACCGGCCTCATCAAGGCGAATATCGTGAGTCGCGTCGCCTTTCAGGTGGCGACGCAGATTGACTCGCGTACGATTCTCGATCAGGGCGGCGCCGAGAAACTAATCGGGCAGGGCGATATGCTCTTTATGACCTCCGGCTCTCCTCAGCCGACTCGCATTCAGGGTCCCTTCGTCTCCGAAGATGAGGTGCACAATGTGGTCGACTTTCTTCTTGAGCAAAAACGCGCCACACATTTTGAAGAATCGATTGGCGAGGATATTACCGCTTCTCCCATTCGCGAGCCGGAATTTTCTCTCTCGAACGCGCCTCGGTCGGGGGGGGATCTCGAAGCGGCGCCGGTCGGACCGGATACCTTCCTTCATCCGGAGCGTCTTTCGGACGGAATGGTGTTTTCACTTGATGACGAAGAAGAAGCCGGTGAGGGAATGGACCCGCGGTATGAAGAGGCGAAGCGAATCGTGCTTGAACTTCGCCAAGCGTCGACCTCGTTTCTTCAACGACGAATGGGGCTCGGTTATTCGCGCGCGGCGAAATTGATCGACCTCTTGGAGCAGGAGGGCGTTATCGGTCCCAAAGACGGCTCGAAAGCGCGCGAGATTCTCATTGCTTCCGATGCGCCGGTTGCTCAAACGCCGCTTCACACACCGCTCCCTTCGAATGATCGGCACATAACCGATGATGCGGAAAAAGAAGATGACAAGTGGCAAGTGTAATATCGATGTACTTTCGTTTTTCTGTACGTTGCCTCGACCACAAAAAATAATTTTTCTCACATGCTCCTCTCAAGTCGGAGCAAACTAGAGAAAAATTATTTTTCGCGGTCTCGGCGTGCCTAAAAGATGACTTCAGGGTAACGTGGTGTAATATTTTTTAACGCACCTATGAAAAATGAAAAACTGTTTCCGTATGTGGCGAGTCGAGTGCGGGGCGGCGCGAAGAAATCGGATGTAAAGGAGGAACTTCTCGCGGTCGGGTGGTCGGAGGAGGAGGCGGATGCGGCGTATGCACAGGCCCTCATCGAGGGTGGCATTCCGGTTCCGGAGGGGACCGGTGCTTTCGCGCGGAAATCGTCGACGGCGGATATTATGATTGGCTTTTTCTCGTTTATTCTCCTCGGTATCGTCGTTTCCGCGATCGGGACGCTTTTTTTTGAAGTTATCGATCGCTTCTTTCCCGATCCGGCGGCAAATGGGGCGTTTGGCTCCACGGTATCCTTGGAGTCGGTGCATTATTCGACGGCGGCGCTCCTCATTGGTTTCCCGCTCTATTTTTTCGCGGTGCGTTTGTGGTTTCGGCGATTTCGCGAAGATGATGGGCGGACGGAGTCTCGTCTCACCAAGTGGGTGACGTATCTTGTTCTTCTTGCCGCGTCGGTGACTATCGTGGGCGATCTCATCGCGATTCTCTTCACGTTTCTTCAGGGAGAAATTACCGCTCGATTTTTTCTCAAGGCGCTGGTGGTGCTCGGGATCGCGGGGATGGTTTTCGGCTTTTATTTTCTTGAGCGAAAAAAAATCCAGTATCGGCAGGATATTTCTCGAAGCGTCTTTCAGTCATTCGGGTGGGGACTCCTTGGCGTTATCGTCCTTGGTATCACGCTCGGGTTTGTGACGGCCGGATCTCCGGAGACGGCGAGGCAACGCGCGCTTGACGCGCGTCGAGCGAGTGATTTGAGCGCGCTCGCGGGGTGTGTCCGTCAGTACGCGGAAGACTTTTCCCGGCTTCCTCGGACACTGGCGGATCTCCAAGCTTCAACGGATTACAATTATTGTCCTCGACCCAATGATCCGGAAACCGGCAATCCGTACGCGTATCGTGTTGTGAAAGATTTTGATCGACCGGAAAAGGGGAGTGAAGCGATGTTCGAATTGTGCGCGGTTTTCGGTCTCCATTCGGAAGGCGATACCTCCTCGACGGAACCTCTTCTCTCCGAATACGGTCCGACATCGGGAAAGTGGAGCGCGCATGAAGCGGGGAAAAGTTGCGATACTGAAACGGTGGTACTCAAGCGAAGTTTGAAAATGGAGTAGCGCTGTTTTTTACCTCTTGTGGTATAATCGTGGTACGCACTATTTTTATTGTTTCACGCGCTATGCCGCAATCGCATGGTTTGGGGAGGGGACTTGCGTCTCTCATACCGCAAAAAAAGTCGAATGACTTGTCAGGGGGCGGATCGAACGTTTCTGTTTCGACGCCGGAACCTCTTGGGAAGAATCCCTTCGGCGTGAAAGTGGCGTCCGTGACGCAGGTTAATCCTCCGACGTCGGCTCCGATACATACCGCGCGAAACAGCTCTCATCCGCTCAAGGATCTTCCGGATGCGGCGTCAATACCTCCCCTCGACGTTCCTGTTCGGATTTCATCGTCGGAAGGAACTCCCTCTGAAACTTCGCCGGCGACCCTTCCTTCTTCGAATGAAAAAAAACAAGAGGGCGTGTCTCTCGCTCCTATCGGGAAAGTGGTACCGAATCCTCATCAGCCACGAATTCAATTTAGCGAAGACAAGTTGATGGAGCTCGCGCAGTCGATTCGGGAACACGGTATTTTGCAGCCTCTCATTGTGACGCGTGTCGGAGAAAATTTCGAGCTTATCGCCGGCGAGCGGCGGCTCCAGGCGGCGAAAATCGTCGGGCTTTCCGAGGTGCCGGTTATCGTGCGCGAGGCGCAGGAACAGCAAAAATTCGAGCTCGCCATCATCGAAAACATCCAGCGACACGACCTCAATCCGATTGAGGAGGCACGTGCTTATGAGCGGCTTTCAAAAGAGTTTCAGCTTTCCCAGGAAGATATCGCCAAGAAAATGGGGCGGAGCCGGAGCGCCATCGCCAATACACTTCGACTTCTTCAGCTTCCGGTTGAGATTCAGCGGGCGATTATTGAAGAGACGATTTCCGAAGGACACGCGAAGGCACTTCTTTCCATTGAGAATCCCGAGAAACAGCGCGCGCTCTTTGATCTCATCGTGAAGCAAGGACTTACCGTTCGAGAAACGGAAGTAAAGACGCGGGAACTTTCGACGCGTCCGCCTCGAAAAACCGCGCCAAAGAATCCCGATCTCGAAGCGCGGGAACGAGCGTTGTCGGAAGTATTTGGCACGAAAGTCCGCATCGCCAAAACGAATGTCGGCGGTTCGATTCGCATCGACTATTTTTCCGAGGAGGAATTTCAAGCTATTTTTTCAAAACTTTCCGGCAGCGGGCAAGAGTCTCCCATGAGATGAGGGATGAGAGTTCCGTAAAATTGAAAAAGGCCGCCCTGTAAGGGGTGGCCTTTCTAGAATTTGTGCCGTACGGCGTTGCGTCCGTGCAAAATTTCTAGCGTGCGCCGAGGATGACGCGGTCATCGGACTCGGACTCGAAGTATGCAACCTTTCCGGCATCGAGGATGTCTTCCTCAATCCGGGAGGCTACTTCGAAGGCGCCTGTCACTCCGTCGCTCCGGTATTCCTTTCCGAGGAATGTTACCGTCGCTCCGGTTGCGAGCGCCCGCACAAGCTTCATGGAGAATTCTTGACTCTCCCACAGCGCCCGTTCGTCATTCGTCGCTTCCGCGTAATCCGTACTCCACGGATAGCGATAGCCTGCGACGCCACACAGGATGTCCTGTGGCGTGACGACTCCGAACGGCGCTTCGATCACCTGCCCGGCGTATGGTCCGGCAAGGAGCGAAACTCGTATCATAGCTTCTTCTTTAATTATTAAGCTGCTCCAGAGGGGCGTTCTTTCTCTTTTTCCTTCTTTCTCCCTCTGAAGGGAACAGTATACCCCTCGGGAATACTTTGTCAAGGGTTGGCAACACGACTGACTTTGGGTTGATTTCAGTTGAATAGAGGTGGTATTTGGTGCTATGCTTCTTCGTATGGATGGCACAAAGAAACTTATCCTTCTCGACGGGAACGCGCTTATACATCGCTCGTATCACGCGCTCCCCCCGCTTACATCGAAATCTGGGGAATTGGTGAACGCGGTGTATGGCGTCGCGCTTACGCTCCTGTCGGTTCTCGAGAAATTCAAACCGGAATATATCGCGGCGTCCTTTGATCTTTCGGGACCAACCTTTCGGCACGAGAAATTTGCCGACTATAAAGCGACGCGCGTCAAAGCGCCGGACGAACTCTACGCGCAGATTCCGCGGGTGAAGGAACTCGTGCGTGCGTTCAATATTCCGATATACGAAAAGGAGGGATACGAAGCGGACGACTGCGTGGGGACCCTCGCGCGGCAGGCGACGGAAAAAGATTTGGACATTCAAACAATCATCGTGACGGGTGACAATGACGCGCTTCAGCTGGTGAATGATCGAGTGGGCGTGTTCTCGCTTCGAAAGGGCGTCAAGGACACGGTGCTCTACGATGAAACCGGCGTCGTTGCGAAGTACGGTTTTTCGCCTCGGACGCTTATTGAGTTCAAAGGTCTGCGTGGCGACGCGTCGGACAATATTCCGGGCGTGCATGGCATTGGCGAAAAGGGCGCGACGGACCTTTTGAAACAATACGGGACGCTCGAAAATATCTACGCGCATCTCGAGGAGCTCTCGTCGTCCGCGCGAACGAAACTCGAGGCGGGACGCGAATCGGCGTTTCTTTCGCGGGAACTGGGAACGATCGATACGGCGGCGCCGGTTGCGCTCGACCTCGAGGCGTGTCGCGCGCGTGACTTTGATCGAAGCGCGGTCGAAGCGCTCTTTCGCGAACTCGGATTTTTCAGTCTCGTCAAAAAAATTCCCGGGCACGAAACATCCCCGACTGATGGTGCTCTCGGTGCGAAAAAATCGGACGGGAATCTTCTGACCAAACACAAAGACCGCGAGCTCTTTTTCGAACGATGCGCCGGAGCGGAGCGCGTCGCGTTCCTCATGCTTCCCGAGAAGGGGACGCTCTTTCAGACGTCCGCGTTTGAGTGTGATATCGCTTTTATTCGAAAAGGTGAAACGGAATGCGCGCGGATTTCTTTTGATGCCGAAAGCCGAAAGTTGTTTGCGGAATTCTTTGTGAGTGCGCTTCCGAAGACGACCTATGACGCGAAAGCGGCGATGAAAATTTTGGAAACGGTTGGAATTGAATTGCGGGGGGTTGATTTCGACTGCCTCCTTGCCGGGTATCTGTTGAATGCCGGGGGATCAGTTTCGCTTTCGGAATTATCGCTCGAGTATCTCGGCGAGACGCCCGCTTCCGACGCAAATGTGGGAGTGAAGGCGCTCTTCGGTCTTCGAGAAAAGCTTGTGGAAAAAATGAAGGAAATCGGGAAAGAACAAAAAGAAGGTAAAACGATTTTTGACGTGTTTTCAGATATAGAAATGCCGCTCGTATCCGTTCTTCGCGCGATGGAGCAGGCCGGCATTCGGCTCGACGGCTCGATTCTCACAAGGCTCTCGAAAGAGATGGAACAAGAAATCGCCGATATTCAACGAGAAATTTTTGCGCTCGCGGGCCGTGAGTTCAATGTGAGTTCGCCCAAACAACTTTCGGAAATATTGTTCATCGACCTCAAAATTCCGACGACGAATGTGAAGAAGACGAAAACCGGTCTTTCGACGGCTTCTTCCGAGCTCGAAAAATTGAGAGGGGATTATCCGATCGTGGCGCTTGTCGAGCAATACCGCGAGCGAACCAAACTGAAGAACACCTATCTCGACGTGTTGCCGCGCCTGGTTGATGCCGACTCGCGGCTCCATACGACCTTTCAGCAGGCGACGACCGCGACGGGGCGACTCTCCTCGTCCGATCCCAATCTCCAAAACATTCCCATTCGAAGCGAGTGGGGCGAGCGAATTCGGAGCGCCTTCTTGGCGTCACCGGACATGCTTCTCGTGGGCGTTGACTATTCACAGATCGAACTTCGCGTGGCGGCGCACCTCTCGGGCGACCCGGAAATGTGCGCGGCATTCGCGCGCGGCGAAGACATCCACCGGCGGACGGCATCTTTGGTCTATGATATCGCGCCGGACAACGTGACGGATGAAATGCGAAGGAAGGCGAAGGCGTTCAATTTCGGCATTATTTACGGTATGGGTTCCTTTGGGCTCTCGCAGTCAACCGGTATGACGCGAGAAGAGTCGGCGAAATTTATCCAAGAATACCTCGAACATTTTTCGGGCATTCGGAAATTTATGGAGGATATGAAGGTATTCGCGAAGGAAAAAGGCTTTGTCGAAACCGAACTCGGGCGGCGACGGTATCTTCCGGACATTACGAGTAACAACGCGCAAGTTGCCGCTTCGGCCGAGCGGATGGCGATCAATATGCCGGTGCAGGGACTCGAGGCGGATATCGTGAAGCTTTCGATGATCGCTGTCGAAAAATTTATTCGTGAAAACTTTGCGGGAAAAGCAAAACTCCTTCTTCAGATTCACGATGAGCTCATCTTTGAAGTCGAGGAATCCGTCGCTCCGATTTTTGCGCATGAAATAAAGGGCGTGATGGAATCGGTCTATCCGCTTCGCGTCCCGTTTGTCGCCGAGGTGTCGGTCGGGAAAAATTGGGGAGAAATATAAAATGAAACAGTACGATTAAAATTTAAGCTCCTTTCATTATGGAAAGAACATTTTTGGAACGTTTTTCCGATCAAAAAGAGGAAATATCGGATGATGAAGACTTGTTAAGGGATGCCGCCGAGGACTCCGGAATTGATACAAAGCTCATTCCAAAGAAGGATGCCAAAGCATATCAAAGATTGTTGGATGCGTGTAGGGACTATTCAAACGAAGTTCACCGGGAAATGTCCGAGCCGCCAACAGGGGAAGATTTAAAGTTGAGTCAGTCGTATAGGAGGACGCTTCACAATAATCTTTGCATCATGATTTTCGGAACAAAGTACGCCGAAACAAAACCGAACGATATCAAAAAGATATCAAACTTTGCGCATCTCGTTTGTGGAAATCTCTCCTATGTGGAAAGGCGGTAATTTTTAGAAAAAAACGGTCATGCTAATTTGCATGACCGGTGAGCTCTCGCACAACAGCAAAGGATGATCCTTCAAAAACAACTCTTTGGGTTTCTGTCCCATCGTGTTCATCGACGGGAGCTTCCACGGACTGAAAAACATTATATCGCAGACCATTTTGGAATTCTTGTTCTTCAAGGAGGTAGAGATTTCTTTCTCCGAATTCCACGATCCTTTCTCTTAAGGTTTGGATAAGGGTATCTCGAGTGTCTTGCATGGCGATTCCTTAGTTGTAAGTGTTTGAAAGAACGGATGTGCATTGTCTCGCACTCGACGTTTTTTGTCAATGGTCCACAATTTCTTTTTCATATATTTTGTGATACAGTGTTCGATGTGAATCGATAATTTTTCTCGCATTCTTATGTCTTCTGGAAAAAAAGTAGGGGTGTTGGTGGTGGTTCTCGCGCTTTTGGGCGGGGTGGCGTACGGGTTTGGGGTGTGGCCGTTTGCCGAGAAGGAGAAGCGCGCGCCGATCGAGATTGTGAAGAATGAAGCTACTCCCTCGGAACGGGAACCGGTCGAAGATACGGGACCCGTGAGTCCTATCACGGGGCTTCCGTGCGAGAATTGGAATCGCCGACCCATCGCGGTGATGCAACCTTCGGATCGGCAAGCGAGACCGGCCGCCGGGTTCTCACAGGCGGATATGGTCTTTGAAATTCCGACGCCTGCTTTTGATATGATGGTGACGCGACTTCTCGGGGTGTACCTCTGCAACACCCCGGAGGATATCGGATCAATGCGGAGCACGCGGCACGATTTCATTGCGCTTGCAGGCGGACTCGACGCGGTCTTTGTCGGCTGGGGCGGCTCGGCGTTTGCGCTCAAAAAACTCAATGAGAACGTAATTGAAAACATCGACTGTAACGGCCAAGGCGGCAAGAAAGCGCCGGAATGTTGCTATCGCAAACCCTTGGGGCAAGACGGGTTGAATCGTGTCGAGGATACGGGCTACGCAAAGGGCGCGAAGCTTTTTGAGTGTGCCAAAGACTTCGGCTATCGGACGGAAGGAAAGCTTGAGGGGTATCGACACTCGACGGAGTCGGCGCGCGCCGATCGTCCCAAGGGCGGAGTGCTCACGGTCGGCTATCCCACGTCCGCCAAGGCGGAATACGCCTATGATCCAGAGACGAATAGCTACCTTCGCACCTGGGGCGGAAGTCCCGATATAGACCGCAACAACCGTCAGCGTATCGCGCCAAAGAATGTTGTCATTATGGTTGCGGAGAACGAGCAGATTCTCGCGGAGGAAAATTATTCCTCTCGTCCGCAAGATCCATGGGGTGGACTGGAAGAATGGGAGAAGATGGGACCCAAAAATATTTCCGGGCGGTACAATAACCTCCAGATTGGCGATCCGTGGTTTGATACGAAAGACTCCGGCGAGGCGCGCTACTATATGGACGGCAAAGAATTTCGCGGCACCTGGAAGAAAGACAAGGGGAGTATCGCGAGCAAGCTCTTCTTCTATGATGCTTCCGGCAAAGAAATCACCTTTGTCCCCGGGCAGATATGGGTGGACGTGGTGGTACCCGGCCTCAAGGTGGAGTGGATGCCGCAGAACTAACCTTTAACTCACAACGAACAACAAACAACAGAAAACGATAGAGAGTTGCTGGTTGTTAGTGGTCAGTTGTTAGTTGTTTTCATGATTCTCTTCTTCTTTGGCGAGGACGCGTTTCGGATTCGGGAGAAGCGGCTTGCTTTGAAAAAACTTTTTTTTGAAAGAAACCCGGGGTCCGCGGGTTTTTTCGAATTTGATTTTTCGGACGGTGCCGAAGTGTCGGCGCTCTCGGCATGCCTCGCGCAGGCGGGACTTTTTGACGCCAAGAAATTTGTGATCGCGGGCAATGTGTTTGACGCGCCGATCGAGACGCGGCGCGCGCTCGCGGAGTTTCTCGAGAAGAACGCGGTCGCGATCTCTTCGGATGAGAACAGAATTTTACTTCTCTATCAGAACGACCAACCCAAGAAGAACGAGAAACTCTGGAAGGCGCTCTCGGCGAAAACGATACAGTCGCAAGAGTTTCTCCCGCTCGCCGGGGTGGCGCTTTCAAAGTGGATGGATGAGTCGGCGAGGAAATGGGGCGCTCTCGGCATTGACCTTCCGGCGAAAAAGCTCCTCCTGGAAATTTGCCGTACCGAAGCGAAGAAGCAGGGCGAGAAACGGATGACGGATATGTTTCAACTCGAATCGGAACTTCGGAAGCTCGCCGCGTATCGAATGAGTGACATGATTCACGAAGAAGACGCGCGACTCCTCTCGCCGCCCGCAATTGGCGAAGAAACCGTGTTTCAGGCGCTCGATCTTCTCTTTGCCGGGCGACGAAACGGGGCGCTGCTTCTCTTCGCGCGCCTAATGAAAGGGGGTGGCGCTCTGGGACTCCTCGGGATGTGCGCGTGGCAATTGCGCAATATCATCCGCACCAAAGGCGCCCTCAATGACGGAGAGATTCGAAACGCAATGGATGCCGCGCGACTCCTCGGTATGCACCCCTTCGCCGCCGGGAAATGCTTCGATATCGCCACGCGTTCATCATTCGAGTCCCTTGAACACGCCTTCACGCATCTCGCCCGCCTCGACCGCGAAGCCAAAACCGGCGACCGCGACCCCGAAGAAGCGCTCACAGTATTTGTGATGGGAGAGAGCCCGGAAATGGGGAAATGTTGAGTTTGCGCGTCCTTCGGGGAGGTGGTAGGATTTTGGAGGGTTTGATAATTCAATGGTTGGGGGTATCTTTATGGTTGCAGAAACCGTGAAAAAGTTCTTTTCCATGTTGAATGAGCGAATGATCTATCGCGTGCAGGCGGCGCATGTGTTGCGATCGGTGGCATTGTCATTTGTGAGCGTGTATGTGCCGGCGTTTCTCTTGACGCACGGATATTCATTGCGAGAGACAGTCTTGTTTTTTGTCGCGTATCATGGCATCGGATTGATCTCGGTGTTTCTCTTGGTAGTGCCAATGTTGCGAAAGTATGGGATGGTTACGACACTGCGGTGGCACTATCCACTTCAGATGCTATTTCTCGGAATTCTTCTTCTGGGAAATGGCGGAAGTATTTCCGTGTGGACGGCGGCCGTTATCGGCGGTATTGCCAATATGGTGTATTGGGTTCCGCTCAATATTCTTTTCATGCGACACACGGATCGAGATGCTCTTGCGAAGGATTTTTCGATGTTCTTCGCGCTTCCGATGATTTTCGGTCTCATTGGTCCGCTTCTTGGGGCGGTTCTCGTAGTGTCGGTGGGATTCTGGGCGACATTTGTGGTGGCGTTTCTCGGGCTCCTGATTTCCTCTCTTCCGCTTCGAGCGTTCGAAAATGACGAGCGAGTGGATCTTCACCTTTCCGAGATGATTCCAATGCTTCGGCGACGAAAGTTCCTCTTCTTCCTTGAAGGATTTGACAATATTGTGGAAGAGTCGGAATGGCTGTGGGGCATTATCGTCTTTCTTCTCATTGGGTCGCTTACGACGCCGGGTATCGTCGGCTCTCTCGAGTCTCTGGGTGGCGCTGTGTTCACGATTCTTGTTGGACGATATGTGAACAAGCAGAAAAGTACGCTTGGCATCCTCTTTGCGGGTATCGTGCTTTTGGCATTCGTGTGGTGCGCCCGGTTTCTTATCTCAACGCCGCTTCCGGCATACCTCATCACCATTGTTTCGTCGTTTGTGATGACACTTTTCTTGGTGTCATACTTTGCGATGATTTATCGTAAAGTAAAGGGCGATCAAGATGCGGAGTTCATCGTTTTGCGAGAAATCCCGACCGTGCTTGGTCGGATGGTTGTTTTCGGCGTCGCGATTCTTGTTGCGTCCGATATTGAACGGTTCTTTTATCTTCCGATCGCGGCGATGGGAGTTGTTTTCATCGCGGTGCTAACCATGCGAAAGTACCTTGTTGAAGCGCGATAAATATTGTTCGAGAACACACGAAATCCCCGACCGGTTGGCTGGGGATTTTTCTTGTCGGTGAAATCGAAACGAATGGTGTCTACTTCCCAAGGACTGCCTTCTTGACGAGGGCGTTGAGGCGCGACTTTTTGCGGGCGGCGGTGTTTTTCTTGATGATGTTCTTCTCAACCGCCTTGTCGAGACTCTTGATAGCGAGCTTGAGCTCCGTCTGAGCGGTGGTGAGGTCATTGCTCTTCACGGCTTCGCGTGTTTTCTTGATGGCGCCTTTGACGACTCCTTTCGCGGCTCTGTTTCGCTCGGTCTTTCGCGCGGTGACGCGCATATATTTCTTGGCGGAATTCTTGATAGGCATAAGATGCGAATTAAATGAATACTCTTCCTTATAGCAATATATTGAAAAAATAGCAAGAAAAAGGGAGTCTATCAGGGACCCCCCATTGCACAAACGGACTGAAGAGTCAGTTGGCAGTGCTTTGTTGCTTCTTGTGTTCCTCCAAAATGGATACGAGGAGTTGTGCTTTTTGGCGCGCAGTTTCAAGGAGTGTTGGAAGTGCTTTTTCACGGTTATTCATGAAAAGAGTGCCAAAATCAGGTATTTGCCACTCGCACAAGGAAAAATCCGCCGCCCTAGTAGCCTCGGGATAATTTCTACACCCAAGCTCGATGTGTGCGATCATGGCTCGCTTGACGTATGGTGGTGAATAGTAGTGTACATACTTCCACAATTTTTGTACTACTTGTTCTCTAACACAATCGCCATCTCTTTCGCCGAAGTAAGCATAGGGATCGCTCAGCATGTTCCACGCCCAGTGATTGTCGAGAGGGATCGCGGTAGCAAGAAGCGGTGTCACCCCTTGGGAGATGTATCGCTTTGCCCATGTTTCAAGTAGCCCCGATTGCGATGCATCCATGTACTGCACAAGTTGTTCTACACCTTCTCCGTTTTGGACAGTTGCCTGAAAAATATCATCCCTATTGAGGTGAGGAAAAAATTGAAGAACGTCCCATCCGAATGGATGGCGCGAGACTATAAGGTTGGTCATTGAAACACCTCTTCCTCGGTTGTTAAAGAAGAAAATTGTTACCATATTTCTTGTATCATGCGGTTTGCTTTTTGGCAAGGGGAAGGCTTCCGTGATACAGTAGAGACGAAAAATTTTGCGTCTCTACAACAGCGAATGAATTCTCCTATGATCGCTCTCCTTGAAGGTCCGATTGCGGCGATCCGTCATGAATCGGCGGTGGTGATGGCGGGTGGCGTCGGATACAAAGTACATCTCACGCCCTATACGCTCGGGAAAATCGCCGGAGCGTCTTCGGTGCGTTTTCATATATTTACAAACGTGCGCGAAGACGCGATCACGCTCTATGGCTTCCTTGATGAGGGGGAACTCTCGATGTTTGAGCTCCTCATCTCCGTGAATGGCGTCGGTCCCAAGATGGCGCTCGGCATTCTCTCGGTCGCGGAGCCCGCTTCCATTCGTGCCGCGGTTGTCGGAAAAGACACGTCTATTCTCACGCGCATCTCGGGAGTGGGGAAGCGAACCGCCGAGCGCATCATTCTCGATCTCGAGAACAAAGTGGGGACGCTTACGGAAGCCGGTATCAAAGGTGCGACAGAAGAGAGTGAAACAATCGAGGCGCTTTCGTCGATGGGCTATGCGCCAAGCGAGGTGCGCGAGGCGATGAAGCTTTTGCCGCCGGGACTCTCTCGCGTTGAGGAGAAGATTGGTGCGCTTCTCAAGGTGTTGGGGAAGAAACGATAGGGATAGAATGAAGAATGAGGAATGAAGAATTAGGAATAAGGCACATGAATCAGGAACGCATTTCATGGCTCAATAGAAACTGTCCCGACGGGGGATTTCTCCAATCGGAGGAGTGGCGCGCGCTCGAGGAGCGGGAGGGATCTTATACAGCGCACTTCGAGGGCGAGGGATTGTGGGCAAATGTGATTGAACGCCGGCTTCCGATTATCGGGAAATACTGGTATGTGCCGAGGGGGCCGATACTTCAGCAGTCAGCAATCAGCAATCAGCAGTCAGCAGTCAGCGGTCAGCGGTCGGCAAAAAATGTTTGGGAGGAGATGCTTCAAGAGGCGAAGAAGCAGGGGGTAGGGTGGGTGCGTGTGGAGCCGAAGGATGAGGGGGAACTCGCAGTGATTCGGGAGTGGTCGAAGCTGCATGGAGTGCGTCGAGCGCTTCATGATATGCAACCGCGGGAAATTTTGGTGGTGGATATTTCAAAAAGTGAAGAGGAAATTTTGGCGGGTATGAAGGCGAAAACGCGCTACAATGTGCGCCTTGCCGAGAAACGCGGTGTCTCGGTGTCGCTTGAGCGTGATGAGGCGGCGATTCGGGAATTACTTCGGATGATTCAAGAGACGGCGAAGCGAAACGGCATTGCGGCGCATTCCGAGAAACACTACCGTACTTTTTTTGAAACGTTTCCGCGGGAGTCGCTGGAGCTCTTGGTGGCGCGGCATAAGGGGAAGGCGCTTGCGGCGATTCTTGTTTCGTTTTTCGGCGATACGGCGACGTATCTCCATGGCGCCTCGTCAAACGATGATCGCGGGTGTATGGCGCCGTTTTTGCTTCAATTTCGGGCGATACAGGAGGCGCGGCGGCGCGGGTGTACCCGATATGATATGGGAGGTGTCGACACGACAGGAACGCGTCCGACGCTTGCGGGCGTCACGCGATTTAAGCGGGGATTTGCGGAAAGTGTCAAGACTGTTCAGTATCCGGGAAGTTATGATAGAGTGCTTATACCGAGCCGATTTTACGCCTATAGGATTATTGCTCTGTCAAAAATGTTTGTCATAAAAGCCATTCGACACTTGACAAAACGATACTAATTTGCGATAATTGCACGTCCGGTGGAGGAGCGGACTCACTTTAATTCTATGTCTATGATCCAGAAAGATATCCAGTCACTCGGTCTCAATGAGAAAGAGGCAAAGGTGTACCTCGCCTCACTCGAACTGGGACAGGCGACGGTGCAGAAGATTTCGGCGAAGGCGGGCATCAAGCGCCCGACGACGTATTTTATTATCGAAGGGCTGATGGAGCGTGGTTTGATGTCGAGCTACTACCAAGGGAAGAAGCAGTTCTTTATGGCGGAAATGCCGGAGCGCATCCTCGACCTTATCGCCAAGGAACGTAAGGAACTGGAACTTCGCGAAGAACAATTCAAGCGTCTCCTTCCCGAGCTCCAATCCATCAACAACCGCAACAAAGACAAGCCGGTAGTGAAGTACTACGAAGGGAAAGATGGGATATTAACGATGACACTGGAGCACATGAAATCAAGCAAGAATCAGCAACTCTTCAATGTTTTTTCACGTGATGTTATTGAGCAGGCAATAACTCCAGATGACCTTATTCACATTAGAAAGGAAAGGTTGGGAAATAAGATTACAACGAAAACGATTTATACTCGAGAAAAGGGAGATTTGGAAGGTGTTGAAAACGCTGAAATGATTCGTCTTCCTGCTAAAGATTTTCCTGTGAGTTGCGATATCGCTTTTTACGAAGACAAGGTGCGCATCGCCTCATTCAAAGATAGGCTTATGGGAGTAGTGATAGAAGACAAGGAAATCGCTCAATCTTTTCGCACTATATTTGAATTGGCATGGAAGTGGGTGAATCGAGATAAACAAGCAAAATAGCTTACTTTTTTCGAAAAAATAAAAATCACTCGAGAAATTCGGGTGATTTTTACTGAAAATAATTGAGGCTTCGACAGAGTCGAAGCCTTGGGGGTTTTTAGGTGACCATCACATTTCTCCTTCATCGGAGTCTCCTTCGGTTGCGTGTGCGCACACGAACCTCGGGGGTTAAAAGAACAACTCTATTCCATGTCAAACTTCACTGCCGTCCATTTCTAATCTGAAGCTAGCACATTTTCAGACTTTGTCAAGGGGAGGGAATTTGTGGCTGAATTGTGCTATACTTTCAAGTATGATACCGACTCTTTTTAGGCAATGTGTCCCGCAATTTCTCAAGAATGGCTACCATCGTTTTGTGTCCGTCTTGGCGGGTATTGTGTTCGGATTTCCGGGGAGGAAGCTCCGCATTATTGGCGTGACGGGGACGGACGGGAAGACGACGACGGTACAATGCATCGCGGCCATTCTTTGCGAGGCGGGGAAAAGAGCGGCGGTTGCTTCGACGATCAATTTTCGCATCAATGAGCGCGAGTGGGTGAATTCGTCGAAGTACACGACGCTTTCGGGATGGAAGGTACAGCAATTTTTGCGAGAGGCGGTTCGCGAAGGATGCGAAGTTGCCATCCTCGAAGTCTCATCGCACGCGCTCGATCAGGGGCGGGTTTTTGGCGTTCCCTTCGAAGTGGCGGTCATTACCAATGTGACGCGCGAACATCTCGATTATCACACAACGATGAAAGACTATCGCGAGGCGAAGCGACGGCTGTTTCGGAACGCGCGGGTCGGCGTGGTGAACCTTGATATGGAAGACCCGGGCGAATTTCTCAAGACGCCGCCCCCCAAGAAAATCACCTATAGTCGTCTCGATACGTCGGCAGACGTGCTCGCGGAGGGGGTCGAGGCAACGCTTGACGGTTCCACTTTCCATGTCGGTGAAACGAAATTTCACCTCGCGCTTCCCGGACTTTTCAATATCGAAAACGCGCTTGCGGCACTTGCAGCGGTCGTTCCTTTCAATATTTCATTTGAAATTGCTTCGCGTGCGCTTGAAAAAATCAAGAGCGTCCCGGGGCGGATGGAGCGCGTGACCAACGATCGAGGTATTACCATCCTCATCGACTATGCGGTGACGCCGAACGCGCTTGAACAGCTCTATGGCTTGGTTTCAAAAATGCGACCGAACACGGAATCAAAGATCATCGCTGTTTTTGGCGCGTGCGGTGATCGCGATCGAGGGAAGCGACCGATTATGGGTGAAATCGTTTCGTCCTTCGTCGACACAATTATCCTCACCAATGAGGATCCGTATACCGAAAATCCCGATCGGATCGTACGGGAAATCAAAAAAGGCATCGTCAATAAAACGCCGCGCGAAAATCTCTTTACCATTATGGATCGACGGAAAGCGATCGCGAAAGCGCTTCGCCTCGCGATGCCCGGCGATATCGTCGTCGTTTCCGGCAAAGGCGCCGAAGAAACGATGGCGATTGGCGACACAAGAATTCCGTGGAACGACCGAAGGGTGATAGAAGAAATTTTGCGTAGGGGCGATTCTGTGTAATCGCCCTTGTTTTTTGTTTTCCCTATTTTCCGTATCCGTTTTTGTATACGGATACGGATACTGGGCGATTACACAGAATCGCCCTACTTGTATCTCAAGGCATCCAAGGGGTCGATGCGACTTGCTTGGCGGGCGGGGAAGAGGCCGGTGAAGAGGCCGACGGTAGATCCGAAGGCGATGATGAGCGCGATGAACCAGGCGGGAATGGAGAAGAGATCGACGCTCGTGCCGCCGAAGCGAGTCGCGATGAGGTTTAGGAGATAATTGGAAATTTCACCGCCGAGCCATCCCAAGACGACCCCGACCAAGCTTCCGAGAAATCCCATCATGGTTGCTTCGACGATGAACATGAGCGAGATACTCATACGCGAGGCGCCGATCGACTTCATAATGCCGATTTCCTCGGTGCGCTCAAGGAGGGCGATCGTCATCGTGTTGAACATACCGATTGCCGAAACGACGAGGGCGACCAGACCGAAAATCATCAGGATGATTTGTACGGCGCGAAAGACTTTGTTGGCCTGGCTGATGGTATCGGAAATGGAGGAGACGGCGAAGCCGAGTTTCAAGATTTCATCGCGCAGCGGCGTCGTCCGTTCGGCGGTTTCCGCTTTGACTTTGAGCGCCTGGAACCGTCCGGTATTGGCGCCCGGGAAGTCGTCGAGCGCGAAAGACGCGACGTTTTCATCGCTTTCAGTGACGCCGACGACGCGGAAGATTTCGGGTCCCTTCGCTTCCGTCTGACCTTCTTTTCCTTCGATGGGGAGGAAAAGTGTGAGTGCGAATTCTTGCCCGATCATCGCCTCGGGAGTTCTCCCGAAGGTCTTCGCGATGCCGGAGGTGATGACGATGGATTTTGTCTCAGTGGAGAGGAGTGTGCCGGCGATGACCTTCATATTTTCGAGTTTGAGGAAGGTTGCCGATGAACCGAGTGTGTCGAGGTCGAGCGTGATCGCTTCGAATTTCCCCTGTCCTCTTACGCGGACGGCCGGAATGGTCGCCGTGACGCCGGGGATATTGCGGATGGTTTCCATAGACGCGGAGTCGATAAGCGCGCCTTTTCCGCGATCTTCGGTAATGTCGAGCGTCGCCAAAGCGTCGGAGGTGGTGATTCTCTGGAGGAGCGTTTGCTGGAGACCGTATCCCAAGGAGACGAGGAACAAAATGGCGGCGATGCCGATCGACATACCGAGAATGGTAAGGAGTGTCCGCATGGTACGGGCGCGAAACATCCGAAGCGCGAGTTTCAAGATATCGGTGAAATGCATAAAAATTCAAAAATTCAAAATTCAAAATTACAAGTTCCAAACCTGCCTACCGGCAAGGCAGGTAAGCGCCAAATCACAATGTTGTAAGCGAGATTTTTTCACTTTGTTTTGAAAATTGGAATTTAAAAATTTATTTGGAACTTGTAATTTTGAATTTGGCGCTTTTTTCACGAGTATTTGAGGAGCATGATAACTTCGACTTCGCGGACGATGCGATCGGCGGTATTGCTGTAGAGGCCGACGCCACCGAGAGTTTTTGGCACGTCGAGGCGCTTCTCGAGTTCGGCGCGATTGATGCGATTTTCGATGCGGAGTTTGAGGCAGGCGCGGAAGCGGTCGAGGGCGACACCGGAAAGTTTGACGCCGAATTGTTCCGACAAATATTCGGCGAGCGCGATATGCGCTCGATCGGGATTGCCCGAGACGATTTTTGACTGCGCGACGAGCGCATCGATCCTCGCGGTGAAGTTTCTCGCCTGCTTTTTGTTCCAGCCGCCACCGCCCTTTTCCGGATCCATATCGAGTTTTCCGGAGAATTGTTCGCGATCGATATTGTTGAAGAGGTATTCTTTGAGGAAACTTTCCGCCATGGAGAGTTGCTCCTCCGTGAGATTGGAAAGAACGTGCGCCATAAGTTGCTTGGCCTTGAACGGTATGAGGAGGACGTTCATTTGTTGCGACGAGAGAGAGCGGAAGGAACCCATCAGCATCTTGAGTTCCGGCGGGAGGTTGTCCTCGACGATTTCCGCGTCCGGCTTTTTCGGCTCTATCTTCCGTTTGTCTTTTTGGACAACTTCCCGCTCGATGCGACCATCCTTCATATAGATGATGCGGTCGGCGTAGGGGAGGTGCTCGGCATTGTGCGTCACCATGATAACGGTTTTCCGGTCGACTTCATTGAGCTCCTTCAAAATATCGAGCACGTTTTGGGCGGATTCGCTGTCGAGGTTTCCCACGGGTTCGTCCGCGAGAATAATATCGGGATTGTTGACGAGCGATCGGGCGATCGCGACGCGTTGTTTTTGTCCGCCGGAGAGCTCGCTCGGGAATTTGTCCATTTGTTCGGCGATGCCGAAGCGCCGCAGGAGTTTGATGCCGTCCTTGCGGCGACTTGTGACGTTTTCACCGCGAAACGTTTTGGGGAGGCAGACATTCTCAACGATATTGAGCGAGGGAATGAGATAAAAGGCCTGGAAGATCATTCCGATCCAGGTTTGGTGAAACTCGACTTCTTCGCGTCGTGTCATTTTGGAAAGGGGTTTTTTCTTGACGGCGACATCGCCATATGTCGGCCGTTGGAGTCCGGCGATCGAATAGAGAAGCGTTGATTTTCCGCATCCGGAGGGACCGTATATGATGACATACTCTTCCGGATAAATATCCAGGTTGGTTTCCTCGAGCGCGCGCACTTCATTTGACTTTCCCTGATTGTAGATGACGCGGAGACGACTGATAGCGATGATGGGTTCGGACATAGTCTTTCAATGAAACGGCTACAGTTCATTATACCACCCTTTCTTCTTTTTTTGGCGGTGGTATACTGAAGCGGGGATTCCATAACTATTGTCTCGTCGTATGAAAAAAATAGACACACAAGTGCTTATCGTGGATGATGATCAGTCGACGCGGGAAGTGTACCGCGATTTGTTGAGTCTCGCCGGCTTCTCGATTATCGAGTCGGCGGACGGTAATGACGCGCTTGTGAAGTTCAAAAAGTATCTTCCGAAGGTGGTGTTTACCGGTATCGATTTACCCGGATCGGACGGGTTTTCGCTCATTACGGATATTCGCGAGAGTGATCTTCCCCAGCCGGCATTTATCGTAAACAGTCACAATGATCGTCCGGAAGACCGAAAAAGGGCGGTTGAGTTTGGGGTGGACGGGTTCTTTGTGCGGGGTTTCTCGGCGCCGAAGAACGTGATCGACCTCATTACCGCGCTTACCAAAAAGAAAAGCCGCAACCATTCGTGGGGCGCGGATCCCATTTTTCTTGACCGGACGCAATGGGAAGGATGGATTGAGAAATATGGGCTGAAAATTTTCCTCATTCTCGCGATTCTCATATTCTCGGGATTGCTCCTCGCGCTTTTTATTCGGGGAATGTAAATGATTTTCTATGAAAGGGGTACTCGCATTACGATGGAGCTTATTGATGGTGGCGGCTCTCGGGATTTTTTCGGCGACTTTTTTCGGGGACGTGGCTTTTGCCGAAGATCTGCATATCATCGAGGTGCTCGAGCGGAAAGATTGCGGACACTGTCAAACGGAGCGCGCGTTTCTTTCGGATATGCTCCGGAGGCGAAGCGATGTGTCCGTTCGTTTTTTTGATATCGATACGGCGGAAGGGCAAGATATTTTCAAGAGAATAACGGCGAGAGAAGGGCTTGCGAAAGCGACGCCGATTACCATTGTGGGCGGGAGCATTATACAGGGATTTGACGCGCCGGAGACGACCGGAAAGCGCTTTGAGGCGCTTCTTGAGGCGAGTCGCGGTAAGAAGTCGGTGACATTCGAACAGTACCTCTCGGGAACGGCAGATGCCGGATCAAGGACGGAACGTATCGCCGGCGCGACCTGTGAAGATGGAGGGGTGTGTCCGCTTCCTTCGTCAGAGAAGGCGGTATTTCGACTCCCTTTTACCGAGAAGATGGTGGATGTTTCGGAGTATTCTTTGCCGACGCTCGCCGTTGTGCTCGGGTTTATTGACGGGTTCAACCCGTGCGCTATGTGGGTGCTCGTGACATTTCTCTTGATACTCTCTCAGACCAAGTCGCGAAAACGATTGCTTCAAGTGGCGGGACTCTTCCTTGTCGCGGAAGCCGTGATGTACTATCTCATTTTGAATGTCTGGTTTACGACCTGGGATTTCGTCGGACTCGATCGAATCGTGACGCCGATTGTCGGTATGGTCGCGATTGGCGGCGGACTCTTCTTTTTGTACGAGTGGTACACGTCGCTTGGCACGGAGATGGCTTGCCGCATTGTTGATGTGGAACGTCGCTCGAAGATTCTTCAGAGGATCAAGGCGTTTGTTTCGGGAGAATTTACATGGCTCGCGGCGCTTGGAGTAATCGGACTTGCCTTTACCGTGAATGTGATTGAGTTCGCCTGTTCGATCGGGATTCCGCAGGCGTTTACGAAGATTATCGAACTGAATGACCTTGGGTGGCTTTCGACAGAGGGGTTGATGGCGATATATATTCTGTTCTATATGTTTGACGATATGCTCGTGTTCGCGCTCGCGCTCTGGGGTTTTGAAAAGCTTCATCTGACCGAAAAATATTCCCGCTGGTCGGCGTTGGTTGGCGGCATGCTTATGATCCTTCTCGGATATCTTCTCATCGTTCATCCGGAAGTAGTTAGCCAGTTGAAGTAGACCATGATTTTCTTGATTATCTCGATTCCTTGATATGGAAACAGAAAACGAGCCTCTTCGAGTCGGGGCGTTTCTCGATATACTTAATGAGAGCTTTGCCGGTATGCATGTCGCGATTCTGGGTGAGGTGTCGGGCGTCGAGGAACGGCGCGGCGTGACGTATTTTTCCCTCAAAGATACCGAGGAAGAAGGAATGCTCTCGTGTCTTATCTTTCGAAGTGATTCTTTTCGGCAAGGCATTCGACTCGAAAACGGGCAGGAAGTGATTGTCGAAGGGTCGCCCAATGTCTGGAGGCCGCGCGGGCGATTGTCGTTTCGCGTGTCGGTCGTTCGTCTCGCGGGCGAGGGTGCGCTCAAGAAGGCTTATGACGAACTCTCGCAGAAGCTCGAGCACGAGGGAATGTTCTCGCTCGAACGGAAGCGACCACTTCCTTCTTTTCCCCGACGGATTGCACTCATTACTTCGAGGGAGGGCGCGGCGATCGGGGACTTTATGACGAATATCGGTCGGCACGGGTTTTCGGTGACACTCTTTGACGCGCAGGTTGAGGGGAAGCGCGCCGTCGCCGAGCTTCTTGCGGGCATTCGATATTTCAATGCTCGTCCAAAGGAGTGGGATGTATTGGTCATCATTCGTGGCGGCGGAAGCCTTGAGAGTCTCGAAGCGTTTAATAGCGAAGCGCTCGTTCGCGCAATTGCCGCGTCGAAGATTCCGACGCTTGCCGGCATCGGGCACGAGAAGGATGTTTCTCTCTCGGCGCTCGCCGCCGATAGTATGGTTTCCACGCCGACTGCGGTTGCGGAAAGACTGGGAGTCTCGTGGGAGGGCGCGCGGGAGCGAATTCTTGCAAATGAACGGACGATACTTGAACACTTTCGGAACGCGCTCTTTGACGCCGAGGAACGGCTCCGTGCCGGTTCGGAAGCGATTCGGTTGGCAAAGGAAGAGCGCCTCACCGCCCTTCGCGCGTTCGAACAGCTCGTCATCCGATTGCAGTCGAAGTTTCTTGGCTGGTGCGAGCAGGGTCATCTGCGAGCGACCCACTTGTCTCGGACGATCTTTCGATCATTTGATCCGGTATCGACGCGTCGAAGGATAGCAGCGATCGCGTCGATGATTGACTCGAGGAGTCCGACGCGACTCCTCGCTCGCGGGTACAGCGTGCTCCTCAAAAACAAACGTGTCGTTCGGGGCGTGTCGGATATTGTCGAAGGGGATATGCTGGAAGGCGTGCTTGTCGACGGGCATATTTCGGCGAGAGCGATAGGTATATATTCATCTTTGAAAAAAACGATATGAAGAAAGCAAATACGATGAATATCGATGAAGCATTGAAAAAGCTCGAGGGAATAGCCGCGTGGTTCGAAGAACAAAACGAACCGAAGCTCGAGGAGGGACTCAAAAAGGTGGAAGAAGCCGCCCTGCTCCTTTCGGCGAGTCGGAAGCGCCTCGGTGAAATCGAAAATCGCTTCGACGAAGTGAAAAAGATAGTCGACCGATAAATTGTATGGTATACTGCTTACAAGTTCGTAGAGATTTTTATTCATAAAACACAAACGTATGAAGCAGGTATTTCGCTCCCTCTCCCAAGGATCCATTCTCGCGTATACGCTCATCTTGCTCGGCATCGTGCTCGTCGCGTCGATCGGGATGTTCTCTGCTTCCATCACTAACTTCCGTTCCGTCTCTTCAAATGATCAATCCTCAAGCGCTTTCCAAATCGCCGATTCGGGATCACAGATTGCGGTGAAGATGTTGAGAGATACAATGGAAGATAAACTGAGTGGTATGATTGGCAATTGCCCCGGCGGGCAAGAAGCGGCAATAGATGTCCCCTCCGGCTTTCTCGGTGGTGGATATCGGATCACCTTTCAGGGTGAAGATGGAAGTCCATTGCGATGCAATGATGATGTAGCTGATGTCTGGTCTATCAAGTCAGTCGGTTCCTACGGCAATACGACGCGTGCGGTACAGGTGGCAGTGGCGGCGGGCGGTGGTAGCGGGATAACGGGGGGGTGCCGAATGAGTGGCACAACTATATCCGAGAGATGGGGCGTTGGCTGTGTTGCAGGACCGGCGGCGAGCGCTCTCTGTAGCGCCGCACAAGATAGTAACTCCCTTTGCGGATTATCTGGAGAATTTTCTGGCAATTCAATCTGTATCTGCATTGCGGATTAAAGCTCTTGCATGAAGGTGGGCTTATTACCTCCTTTCTTTGTGTAGGGTTTCTCTGTGAAAATTACAAATGGACTATTGATATCCGTTCCGTAAAACAATGGCCTCGGTATGTCGAGGTCATTTTGTTTTTGTGATATACTAGGGAAGTGAAATTTTGAAAAAAATATGAAAAGTGTTCGCGATGAAATCTCGATTGTCCTTGGGGGGGCGGCGGGGAAGGGGGTACAGACGGTGGAGGGGATACTCCTCTCGGTATTGAAGAGTGAGGGGTATGCCGTGTTTGCGTCCAAGGAATATATGTCGCGGGTGCGAGGAGGCTCCAACTCGACCGAGATCCGCGTCGCGTCCAAGAAACCTCGTGCGTATGTGCGTGCGATGGATATTTGTTTTCCGTTTGGCAAAGCGGCGTTTGAGCATTTGAAGCCTCGCATTTCTTCCGAGACGATTATTATTGCCGACGAACGGATTGTGGTAAGTGGCATGGACTACAAGATAATACACGCGCCGATTTCCTCAATTGCGACCGAACTTGGAAATTCGCTCTTTGAGAATACGGTCGCGGCGGGCGTGGTTCTCGGTATTCTCGGAGCGGATATTTCCGGACTCGAAGACTTTCTCCGGAAGCGTTTTGCGGCGAAGGGGGACAAAATCATCGAGGGAAATATTGAGGCGGGACGGCAGGGATACAAAATCGGTGAGCATCTCGCCTATGCCGAAAATCTTGAAATCAAACTCTCGAAACAAGAATCGGTCAAGGGCGAGGCGATGATTGATGGGACGGAGGCGATCGCGATGGGAGCGGTTGCCGGCGGATGTAACTTTATTGCCTCGTACCCGATGTCGCCGTCGACCGGTGTCCTCCAGTTTCTCGCCAAAGAATCCGAGCGGTTCGGTATCGCGGTCGAACAGGCGGAAGATGAAATCGCGTCGATCAATATGGGGCTCGGCGCGAGCTTTGCCGGCGCGCGTCCACTCGTTACGACCTCCGGTGGCGGCTTCGCGCTCATGTGTGAAGGCGTGAGTCTCTCGGGAATGATGGAACTGCCGATTGTGATTCACATCGCGGAGAGGCCGGGTCCCGCGACAGGGCTCCCGACGCGGACCGAGCAGGGCGATCTGGAGCTCGCGCTCTATTCGGGACACGGAGAATTTCCGCGGGCGATATTCGCGCCAGGGGACCACGAAGAGGTGCTGGAAGTCACGCAACGGGCATTCAATATGGCGGAGAAGTGGCAGTCGCCGGTTTTCCTTCTCTCGGATCAGTACTTTCTCGATACGGTGGCGACAGTTTCAAATGACGCCTTTACCATACTTCCGGAAGTACGAGGCATCATCGAAACAACCAAAGACTATCGCCGCTATGAATACGCCGAGAACGGCATCTCGCCGCGTGGTGTGCCGGGATATGGCGAAGGACTCGTCGTTTCCGACAGCGACGAACATACCGAAGATGGACACCTGACCGAGGATCTCGATACGCGTGTCCGGATGATGGACAAACGGATGAAGAAACTTGAGGGACTGGCAACTGATGCGCTCCCGCCCGTTCGTCTCGGCGCCGAGAAAGCGGAGACGGTGTTGGTTGGCTGGGGCTCGACTCACGGCGCGATCGCCGAGGCGCTCGAAAAGTCCGGACGAAAAGATATCGCCTATCTTCACTTTAAGCAAGTTTATCCGTTTCCCGTGGGAATTGAATCGTGGTTTGAGGGCGCGCGGAATATTGTTGTTGTGGAAAATAATTATGCGGGGCAATTCGCGAATCTTTTGGAGAAACACGGTGCGAAGGTTTCAAAGCGAATTTTGAAATATACGGGTGAACCGTTTGATGTTGAGGAACTCGTGAAACAGATCGTCTCTTTATAAAGGAGTATGGATTCAAAAAATTTCGATATGCCGAAGGAGACTGATATCGCGTGGTGCCCGGGGTGCGGGAATTTTCCGCTCCTCACCATTGTGAAGATGGCGCTTCTGGAGCTTGATATCGTGCCGGAGAAACTTGTCTCGGTTTCCGGTATCGGGCAAGCCGGCAAGGCGCCGCACTATTATCGTACCCACGTATTTAACGGGCTCCATGGGCGGGCGCTTTCCGCGGCGACGGGAATCAAGATGGCGAATCCCGAGCTTACCGTGGTTGTTGAGAGTGGCGACGGCGATCTCTATGGCGAGGGCGGCAATCACTTCACGCATACGATTCGTCGGAATCCCAATATCACCGCGCTCGTCCATAACAATATGGTCTATGGACTCACCAAAGGGCAGGCGTCACCCACGAGCGAGGTTGGAATGAAAACGCCGGTGCAGGTTCTTGGTGTCGTTTTGGAGCCGTTCAATCCGATTGCTTCGGCGATCGCGCTCGATTGCTCCTTTGTCGCGCGCGCCTTCGTAGGCGATGTGGCGCAAACGAAAGAAATCATCAAAAAAGCGATCACGCATCAAGGCTTTTCGCTCGTCGATATTTTCCAGCCCTGTCCCGTCTTTAACAAACAAAATACCTACCCATGGTTCAAAGAAAAAGTGTATTATCTCGAAGAAACCTATGACACAAAAAATCGCGCCGAAGCGTTCCGTCGCGCGATTGAAAGTGAAAAGTTGCCGCTCGGTGTTTTTTATGAAAATCCCGACCGAACGAATTTCGAAAGCCAGCTCGGCAATCATGCCCTGCCGCTCTATAAGCACCGAGTGAATCGGGAGGTATTTGCGGAGATGACGCGGGAGAAGGTCTGAACCATGATGCGCGTGACTTTTCTTGATTGATACAAAACACCCCATCAGATGACGGGGTGTTTTTCAATATGGCGTGTGACTAGTTTATATACCGAGATCGTTCTTCAACTCCTTGTATTTCTTGTAGCCTCGGTACTGTTTGTACTCGAGATACTTGAGTAGGGTCGCATTATCGATCTGGGCGCTTTGCAGTTTGGCAACCGATTGACCGGCATACATTTGGTAAATCGCCTGTCTCTCTGTGAACTGTCGAACGAGCTCCGGATCGGAACTTCTCTTGTATGACCGCAACTTGAGATACACCAGTCGTCCTGACTTATACTTCTCGCGATATTCGCGGTAGCTTCGATACTTCTTTCCGTCTCGCTTCTCGTCCTTGTCGACGTTTTTCGTCGAGTTATCGGTCGGCGTTACGGTTTCCTTTGGCTCATCAGACGGAGTCTCGTGACCGTATCCGTATCCAAACGCCATTCCCGGCTTCATTACGAGCGATCCCGCAATGAAAACGACTGACAGAGCGGCTATGCTCGCTCCCTGAAACACGCACTTCTTCATACCCGTTTCGTCTCTTACGAATTAAACGAACTGGGTATTGTAGCGCAAAGTACTCTTTTTGTCAAGTGAGATAGATTTTTCAAGGAGTGTATTCTTGCGGGGTATCTGTCATTTTGGGAATTCGGTACACGACGATTTCTTGATTGTCGCGAGAGGAAAATGACCGGGTGAAGCGGGGATCGGTGAATGTTTGAGTGGCGGTGAGGATTTCCGAGTCGATTCGCTTCAGCGCGAGCGAATCAAGTATGAGGTAGACATCGCCATTTTCTCGCAGGGACGCTATTTTTCGCTTCCCTGACTCAATGCCGTTTGCAAAGAGATTTCTCGTGCCGGAGTAGTACTCTTTGTTTCGCGTGATATTTGAATCGCCGGCGCGACCGGTATATGAGATCGGGAGCGCGTACCCGGGTTGATTGAGGTAGAGTATGTCCATAAAGGGATAGGGAGAGATGATGGTGTCGTTTGGCTTGAGAGTGTGCCGAAGGAACTCATACGCGTCTCGAAACGGCGGTTGGGGTGTTCCGCGTTCGAGCGCGAAAAAGCGTTGCGGGAAAAAAAGGAATGATCGAACCGTGAACATATCAATTCCCACCATGAGAGCCAGCAAAAGGGGAATTCCGAATATTTTCCGGAGAGGGAGATGGGTGGAAATGGAATATATGAAGAGACTCGCGTAGAGGAACAGGAGGGGCGTGATGAGAAGGAGGTATCGATCTTCCTGAACCGAAACGAAAAAGCTGAAGAAGAGAAGTGTGCCGGCGAAAAATATGCCGAGAGAAAGGTGGAACGCTCGCTCGGATGTTTCTCGCAAACTTTCCGCGTAGCCAAGAAGCGCGATCGGCAAGAGTATGCCGAATGATCCCCAGAGCGTTCCGAGAAGGTAATGCGGAAGATACGCCGGATGATCGAGATGAAGCGAGCCGATGAATGCCGGAAAGAAGAGAATGATCATCATGACCCCGATTATTCCGAGTGCTACGAAAAGGGCGCGCTGTTTTGGAAGCTGAAACCGATAACCGAGAAAAAGAATTGCCGGAAGGAGGAATACTCCGAAACTTTTGGAGAGTGTCGCGAGTATACTTGATCCCGCGGCAAGAAAAAAGCGTGTTCCGATTTTGTTTCGTATCGATTGCGCGAGAAAGAGTATGGAAAGTAAAGTAAAAAACACCGCTACCTCGTATCCTCGAATTTGCCGACTCCACGCGATATGCGAATACGAAAAAGTCAAGAGGAAAGCAAAGAGGAAGCCGAGCGGTTTTTCGCGGAGGGTTTTTCCGATGAGGAACGCGAGGGGAATGGAGAGCGATCCGAATATCGCGACACAGCTTCGCGAAAGGGACGGTTGGAACGCGTCAAATGACGCGGTGAAGGGTGCAAGGAGGAATGGAAGGAGTGCATCCTTTTTTTCAACGAGTCCGGAATCGAGCAAGGGATACCCGTGCTCGGCGATAGCCCTTGCTTGCATGAGTGTAAATCCCTCATCGATCCAGAGGGACTGTTCGTTGAGCCCGAAAAATCGCAGAAAGGCGCCGACCGTAGTGAACGCCAAAACACCCGTCCATTCGAGGCGGCGCTTCCGAAGCGACGAGAGGATTCGATTCATTGGATAGTGGACAATGACGAAAGTGAATCTGAAAGCGTGTTGAAAAGCCACGGGATGAGAGCGGCGAGACCGATCAGGGGGAGGAGAAAAAGCAGTGTACTGAATACGGACTTCCAGAAGAGTTGTTTCCGGATTTTCTCAACCGAAACTTGGATGGCGGAAAGCTTCGCCTCTTGCGCATCGAACCGTGCGCGTATTTCATCATCCATAGAACGTACGCTTTGAAAATTGAAAACGAATCACTGAAAATTCTCTCTATTCCATCCCTAATTCCGCTTTGGCTTTTTCGGAGAGGCGAGAGGGGTCCCACGGGGGATTGAAGGTAAGTTCGACTTCGACCGTTGTGACGCCGGGAATCGCCGATACTTTTTCTTTCACTTCATTCTCGATCGTCTGAAAGAGCGGACACCCAATCGTGGTCAGAGTCATCGTTATTTTTACAGCGCCTTTTTTGATGGTGACATCATAGACGAGTCCCAAGTCCACAATCGAAACTCCGAGCTCGGGATCGAGAACGGTTTCAAGTGCTTTTGTGACGGTGGCTTTCGTGGGTTTCTCCGGCTTCATTCTTTCAGTTCGGGAACACCACCTCGCCCTTTTCGTTCTTCACCGTGATAGCGGAGACGGGACAGGAGCGAGCGGCGTTCAAAATGGTTTCAATGTCGTCTTCGTTACAACCTTCCAAGATAACCGCCTTCGCTTGATCATTGAGTTCAAACGTTTTGGGCGCGACACCGACACAGGGACCGGCGCCGATACAGACATTCGCGTCCACTTCAACCGTCCAGCCATTCGAGAGTACAATCGGACCGTGCGGCTTTGCCGCGTCTTTCACATTCGACATATGCATTTCCTTATTGATTATTGTTTTCGAGTGCTTTCCGGAGTGTTTCCAACGAGAGGAATGCGCACCGTGCGCGAGTGGGAGAAAGTTCGTTTGTTCCGAGTAAGGAAAAAACAGTTTCTTTTGAAAGATTTTTCATTTCACTGACGCACTTTCCCTTCACGGATTCCGAGAGGAGTGAGGCGCTCGCTTGTGAGAGGGCACACCCGCTACCGATCCATCCGATACGTTCTATTTTATCATCTTTTATCTCGATGTCCACTGTGAGCGAATCCCCGCAAGAGAGATTTTCCGTTTTGGCGTGATGGGTCGCGCCGGGAAGCAATCCGAAGTTTTTCGGATGATGATAGTGATCGAGGATGAGATCGCTTGGGTTCATAGAATTTTAAATTTCAAGTGATGAATTTTGAATCAATTTTCAAATGACGGATTTTTGAAATTGAATCCTTTAAACTTTGAATCGAAATTCGAAACTCGGAATTGGAAATTTTAGTCCAGAAAGATATGGGTGGGTATTATTTTTTTGAGAATATTTCATATGCTTCTCTCATGTACTTTATTGCCCTGTCAATGTCTTCTATTGAAGAATAGATCGAGAAACTCATACGCGCCGTCGCGGGAATGCCGAGAGCGCTATGGAGGGGATGGGCGCAGTGGGTGCCGGCGCGAAGGCAGACGTTTTCTTGTCCCAAAATTTCGGCGAGATCATGCGGATGAATATCCGGGAGCGTGAATGAAATGAGGCTACCACGTTTTTGTGTTTCATCCGAACCGAGGATGGAGATGTCCGGAAAGTGTTCGCGAAGTTTCGCGAGGGTGTATTCGGTGAGGAGGAACTCGTGTTCGCGAATATGTTCCATACCGAGCGCCTGCATGTACTCAATCGCCGCGCGGAAGGCGATGACGCCGGAAATGTTTGGCGTTCCGGCCTCGAAACGGTGGGGAGGCTTTTTGAAGGTTGAACCTTCGGTTCTCGCGTTCTCCACCATATCGCCGCCGTACTGGAAGGGCGGGAGCGCTTCAAGAAGCGCGTACTCTCCCCAGAGGATGCCGACGCCGGTCGGGCCGAAACATTTGTGCGCGGAAAAGGCGAGGAAATCGACATCGAGCATTTTCACGTCGAGCGTCATATGCGCCGCCGCTTGAGCGGCATCGAGGATGATTTTCGCTTCCGGCGCAAGCTCTCGAATTTTTTTCGCAATAGCTTGAACGGGGACGATGGTGCTGAGGACATTGGAAATATGCGGGAAGGCGAAAATTTTGGTGTTTCGATCAATGAAATTCTCGAGTGCGTTCGGGTCTATCTCTCCTGATTTCGAAACGGGAACGACGCGAAATTCCGCGCCGGCGCGTGTGGCGAGCGCTTGCCAGGGGAGGAAGTTTGCGTGGTGATCCATCGCGGTCACGACGATGTTGTTCTCGCTGGAAATGTTTTTTTCAAACGCGTAGGAAAGGAGGTTTAAACTCTCGGTCGTGCCTTTGGTGAAGATAACTTCCTCGCGCGAGGCGCCGATCCACTCCGCGACCGCGTCTCGTGTTTTTTCGTATTCCTCGGTTGCTTTTTCCGAAAGCGGATAGAGCCCGCGCGAGATATTCGCCGGGTATTCTTCCATATACTCGCGTTCCTTTTCGATCACGGAACGTACCTTCAAAGTCGTTGCCGCCGAATCGAGATAGACGAGATCGGGATGATGAGCAAAGACGGGGAAGTCTTCGCGGATTTTTTCAGAATTCAACATAGATGATATCTATAAGTATGTATTCAAACCGAGCGTGCGCCTTTGACACGTTCAAGAAATGCTCCGGGGATTATGAGTGATTTGAAGGGAGAGTTTTCACACGGAAATTCTCATGGTTAATTTTTTTCAGCGCGTTCGCCCCTCCGTTAATTTCTTTCTCTTTGTCAAAGACGCACGCTCTCTGTGCGAGAATAACATTTGTATCGCTTCTTTTTCAAATTTTCCCACTGTCGGGTTATCGGTGTACTTCCGCATTTCGTCAAAAAAATTTCTGACGGCGCCTTCGGCGAGGAGTTTTTTTGCATCACGGTGCGCGATGCCGTGCGTCTCGGCGAAAAGAATCGCCTCGCTGTCTATTGTCCCGGTTGCCGAGGCGTGGCGCGCGGAGACATCATGCGCGAGAATTTCCATGGTTGGTTTTGAGACGGCGCGCGCGCTTTCGGAGAGGAGAAAATTTTTGTTTTGTTGGGAGGTATCGCTTCGAGACGCGTTTTTTTCTATTCGAATGAGTCCGTCAAAGGAAAGTCGCGCGTGTTCGTCGAGGATGCTTAAAACGGTGAGATGTGACTTTGTGTCCGGCATATGGTGGCGCTGAACGATGGAGAGTGAAAATTCTTCATCTTTTTTCCCGATGAAGAGCGCGAAGATACGCGCTTCCGATCCGGATTTTTCGAAAGAAAACTCGAAATTTCCTGATCGATTCCACAGAAAAAAGACACGCGGCTCGAGGCGGAGCACGATTTTTTCAGCGTCGGTATCAGCGAGGTTGAAGAGTTTCATAGGGAATACAAACAATTTCCAATGATCAATTTTCAATTTTCAATTCGGAACTATTTTTTTGCAGAGCGAAAAATTTGGATTGACGGGGTGTTCATTGAAAATTGATCATTGTTCATTGAAAATTTTTCGGTGTTACCCGATTTTTTTGCTCATTTCATAATGGATTAAACGATTGAGCTCGATGGAATATTCCAGGGGAATTTCTTTGGAAACGGGTTCGATGAAGCCGTTCACGAGGAGGCTTTCGGCATCCTCTCGGGTGATACCGCGGGACTCAAGGAAAAAGAGTTTTTCTTCGCCGAGACGCTCGACGGTTGCCTCGTGTTCAACGTGGGCGTCGCCGCGCTCAATCATCATCTTCGGATAGGTGTCGCTCCGACTTGCCGCGTCAAGCATCATTGCGTCGCAGGTGACGGAGGTTCTCGCGTTTTTCGCGTTTTTGCCGATATGGACGAGTCCGCGATAGGAGGCTTGTCCGCCATTTTTGGAAATGGATTTGGAGAGAATGCGCGAGGTGGTATGGGGGGCGAGATGAAACATTTTACTTCCCGCGTCCTGAATTTGTCCCGCTCCGGCCAAAGCGATCGAGAGCATATCGCCATGCGCGCCTCTCCCCGTGAGGTAGACGGACGGATATTTCATTGTCACTTTGCTTCCGATGTTGCAGTCGACCCATTCCATAATTGCGTTTTCTTCGGCGCGGGCGCGCTTGGTGACGAGGTTGTAGATATTGTTGCTCCAGTTTTGCACCGTTGTGTAACGGACGCGTGCGTTTTTCCCCACAAAGACTTCGACGACCGCCGCGTGGAGCGAGTTGGTTGAGTAGGTGGGGGCGGTGCATCCTTCGGTGTAGTGGACGCTACTTTCTTCGTCCGCGATGATGAGTGTGCGTTCGAATTGTCCGAAGCGTTCGCTGTTGATGCGGAAGTATGCCTGAAGCGGAAGCGCGACTTTGACACCCTTTGGCATATAGACGAATGAGCCACCCGACCAGACGGCGGAATTGAGCGCGGCGAATTTGTTGTCTTGTGGCGGGATGAGCGTGCCAAAATATTTTTGCACGAGCTCGGGATATTTCTTGACCGCCGTGTCCATATCGCAAAAGATAACGCCCTGTCGTTCGAGTTCTCGGTTCATACTTTCGTAGACGACTTCGGATTCGTATTGCGCCGAGACGCCCGCGAGATATTTTTTCTCCGCTTCGGGAACGCCGATTTTGTCATAGGTTTCTTTGATTTCATCCGGCAACTCATCCCACGATGTCGAGCGGTCTTCGGTCGCCTGGAGATAGTAGGTGATGTTTTTGAAATCTATATCCGAGAGATTCGGTCCCCACGCGGGCATTTTTTTCTTCTTGAAAATTTCGTAGCTCTTCACTCGGAAATCTCGCATCCACGCGGGCTCGTTCTTGATGCGAGAAATTTCCTCGACGGTTTTTTTCGTGAGTCCCGGCTGTATTTTGCGCGACGAAACCTCCGGCATAGAAAAGCCGAAGCGAGTGTCGAAATCGAGCGTGTCTTCCTTAGGGTGTTGCATAGTTAGCGTCAGGATTTGTGTATTTGTCACGTTCAAGAAATGCTCCGGGGAGTATGAATAGCTTGAAGGGGGAGTTTTCACACGGAAATTCTCATGGTTAATTTTTTTTAGCGTGTTCGCCCCTCCGTTAATTTCTTTCTCTTTGACAAATACACAAATCCTTTTTCTTTTGCCTCATTCCTCATTCCTCATTCCTCATTCTTGCCTTTCAAATCCTTCCTTCTCGATAATTCGTCTCGCGAGCGAGCCGCCTCCGGTTTTTACGAGTTTTCCTTCTCTCATGACGAGTGTTTCGTCCGGCGGAAGCAGGTCAAGGAAGGCGGTTGAGTGAGTGATGAGGATAAAAGTTTGATTGGGCGTACGGTGGGTTTTCAAAAAGTTCCCGATGATTTTTTGCGCGTCGACATCGACGCCGGTGTCGAGTTCGTCGAAGAACGAAATTTTTGGCGCAAGCAGTGCCCAGAGAAGCGCTTCGAATTTTTTCTTTTCGCCACCCGAGAAGCCGTCGTGGAGACCGCGGTGGAGGAGGGACGGGGGAATAGCGAGTTCTTTAGCATAGGTCTCAACGAGGCGGCGCGTGTCGAGGGCGGAACTTTCCGGGAGAGCGAAACGAAGGAGAGAAAAGATCGAAACGCCCGGGAGCGCGGGCGGCGATTGGAAAGAGCCGAAAATGCCGAGCCGCGCGCGTCGGTCGGGAGAGAGCGGGAGGAGAGACTCTTCCTCCCAGAGAATGTCGGATTTTTCGCCAGTGACGATATCGGGACGACCGAGTATCGCGCCGGCGAGCGTTGACTTGCCGGAGCCGTTGGGTCCCAGAAGCGCATAGGTCTTTCCCGTTTCAAGCGAAAAAGAAATATCATTGAGGATGGTTTTGCCTTCGATCGAGGCGGTGAGATTTTTGAGTTGAAGCATAGAAATTTTCAAACACCAATGATCAATTTTCAAATGAACTTTCAATGTTTTAATTTCCAGACGGTGCTTTCTGAAAATTGTGAATTGATAATTGAAAATTTTTGCGGTGTGTTTCCTTCGGCACCAAATCGGCGAGGGTGACTTTGGAGAGGGTGTTTTTGATGATGCCTTCGAGTTGTTCCCAGACGTTTTTAGTGTGACAGTGAGAGAGAATGGGGCAGGGGGCAAGCGTGCCGGCGAAAGCGGGACGAGTTGCTTCTCGGAATCCGCCATCGAGCGCCTCGATCACTTCCCACGACGTGATCATTTCCGGTGTTTTGGCAAGCATATAACCGCCCCGGACGCCTTTTTCGGATATCACAAAGCCGCCTCGTTTCAGGTGCTGGAGGATTTTCTCGAGATAATCCTCGGGAATGTGTTCCGCCTGGGCGAGTATACGCGCCGAACACCCGTTTGGGTATTGAACGAGCGCCGTGAGTGCCCGAAGTCCGTAGGAAGCTTTTTGTGATACTTTCATAGAAAACGGACTCTTTCAGTCCGAATTAGAGTGTACCGTGTAGAGTGGGTGTGTGTCAAGATAGTCTGCGTTCATTGACTGTATGAGATTTGTACGGTACAAAATGGATACTCCTCTCCGGAGGAGGGTGGACGCGACCCGACGCGTCTTGAGCAGTACTTTTACAAGGGGAAGAAAGCTATGAATAAAGGGCATCTCCACATTACTTTCCTTCGGCACGGATCAACGGATATGCTTGAGGCGGGCTGTATCCAACACTCGTTTTTTGGTCGGTTGAGCGAACGAGGGCGGCGTGAGGCTGAACTGGCGCGGAGCGCACTTCGAGAAAGTAGTTTTTCTCAAATTGTCGTTGCGGATTCCGATCGCGCGAAAGAAACGGCTGATATCGCGCTTGTGGGATTTCACGATCATGTACCGAGACGATATCTGAAATGGCTTCGTGAAAGAAACTATGGAGATCTTGTAGGATCTTCGAATGAGGAGGCGAGGCGACAGCATAATGAGTCGCCTGATCCGGTTTCGTTCCGACCCAATCGCGGCGAGTCTCTGAGGGATACATGGGAACGGGTGAGAGGAAGTGTTCGCGGCCTCCTTTTGCCGGAATTTTTCGACCAACGGATTCTCATCGTTGGTCACGGGACGGTTTCCAAGTGTTTCCTGATGGTGCTTGAAAATGTTTTCCCGAAAGATCTGGCAACGTACCTTTCGTGGGGCGGGGGCGGCTTTGACAACTGCTCCATCACGGAAATTCTTGTCGGGTGGCGGGACGGATTTCCAAAAACACTGGAAAAACTTCGTTGGAATGACACATCACATTTGTCTGATCGAAAGGAGGTATAGCCTATGAGTTCGAAATGGTTTCCTCTTTTATGGCTGATTCTTCTTTGCATTATTATCGTGTGGGGTCTATTTTCGGGAAATCGAAGGAACCGAGTTGCCGAACCGGAGGATTCGATTCCGGAGTGGGTATTGAGAGCGGTGTCCAACGACCCGCAATTTCTGTTTTAACTTGATGGCGGGAGGTGTCGTATGAACGGTCGTAAACGCGGGCGGGAGATACTGCGAATGGACGTGACTTCTTCGCAGATCAGTCTTCGTCTTTTTGTTTTCTTCGCGTTTGTCGGAGCTTTGTGTTTCTTGTGAAGAGTTGTTTACGGGGCGACATAAATGTATGATCGCCCCGTTGTATTTTTGAGAACTTTTTGGTGCGAATTTTTTGACTCTCTCTCCGCTCTCGTGTAGGATGAAAGTGGTTAATACAAGAGGCGAAAGACAATCGGGTAAGATTGTCTCTTTTCTCTTCTCTTTTTTATGGCGCGCATACCCGCTTCTCGCTCTGCTTCGTCCAAGAAGAAGGCGAAATTGCTCTCCAAGAAGAAATCGCCCGCAAAGCCGGCGAAGAAACACGTTCGGTCCGTATCCAAGAAATCGAAAACTCCCATGAAGCACTCCAAGAATACAAAGAAAGCGCCTACGGTTAAGAAAAAGCCGCTGAAAAAATCCGGATCCAATCGTCAGTTAGCCAAAAAACCGACACCGAAGAAGGGATCGGCGCCCAAAAAGTCGATACATCTCGAGAAGAAAACTCCGCTTACGAAAGCGGAACGAGAGGTGAAGAAGCAGGAAAAAGAAACCAAACGCGCGAGCGCCTTTGATGAGCTTCTTTTTCGCGGACGACAGCGTGGGTTTGTGACGGAAGACGAAATTATTCATATTTTGCCGGATATCGAACAGGATCTCGAGAGTCTCGAGAATCTGTATGAAAAGTTTGAGACGAGTGGCGTCAAAGTGGTGGATTCGAGCGATATGCTGAAGCTCGAAACCGACAAGATCGGAGAGGAATTCACCGGAAAGGGGAAGAAGCCGCCAAAGAAGAAAGAGTCTTCGATTTTGGGCGGACCGGAGCGTGCGGAAGAAGAAGGGGGCGACTCGTCGGACTTGGTGCAAATGTATTTGCGGGAGATCGGTCGCGTGTCGCTCATTTCCGGACAAGAGGAGGTGCGTCTTGCCAAGCAAATCGAAGCGGGCGATGCCTCGGCCAAACAGCGTTTGACGGAGGCGAATTTGCGATTGGTGGTTTCGATTGCCAAGAAGTATGTCGGTCGTTCGCACAACCTTTCGCTCCTCGATCTCGTGCAGGAGGGGAATATCGGACTCTTTCGCGCTGTGGAGAAATTCGATTTTCGCAAAGGCTTCAAATTTTCCACCTACGCGACGTGGTGGATCCGACAGGCGATTACGCGTGCTTTGGCGGACCAATCGCGGACGATTCGCATCCCTGTTCATATGGTGGAGACGATCAATAAATATTCCCAAGTGACGCGTCGCCTCGTGCAGGAGCTTGGTCGGGAGCCTCTGCCGGAGGAGATCGCCGTTGAGATGGGCGTTGAGGTGGAGAAAATTCGACATATTCAGAAGATCTCACAGGAGACCGTTTCGCTCGAGACGAGTGTCGGCGATTCGGATGATGAGAGTGTTCTCGGCGACTTCATCGAAGACACCGAGACAATTATGCCGCATCAATCCGCGGCGAGGAAACTCCTCTCGGGACACATTGCCGAGGTCTTGGAAGAGCTCTCGCCGCGCGAGCAAAAAATCTTGAAAATCCGCTTCGGACTCGAGGATGGCATCGTCCATACACTCGAAGAGGTGGGACAGGAATTCGGCGTGACGCGCGAACGCATTCGACAAATTGAAGCGAAAGCGCTCGAGAAAATCCGCGAGCACTCCATTGTGAAGAAGCTCAAGGATTACTAGTGATGTTTTTTGTTCCTTAAACGACGAGAACCGGCGTTCTCGGAGGAGGTAGGTATGTGTCTTGGTGTTCCGGCTGAGGTTGTCGAATTGATTGATGATGACTGGGCCACCGTTAATGTTGGTGGCGTACGAAAACCAGTTTCAATCGCGCTCCTTGATGATGTGGTGATAATAGGAGACTATGTTATCGTTCATGCAGGATTTGCACTACAAAAGATTGATCCCGAGAAAGCGCGAGAGACTCTGAAAGAAATGGCAGAAACCCTCAATGAGGGACTGCCAAGTATTCAGCCTCAAGTTCAGTGCAAAGTTCCGGGAGAAAGTGCCTTGGTTCACTGACGACTTCTGCCCCTTTCTGTTTTTGGAGAGGGGTTATTTCTTGCCAAAAACAGATTCCTTTCCTATACTGCAACTGTCGCCAAAAACGACGTTTGTTTTGGGAGAATATTCCGGCGTGGCGCAGCGGTAGCGCAGGTGACTGTTAATCACTTGGTCGCAGGTTCGAATCCTGCCGCCGGAGCACTGTAGGATGATGTGCCGTCTCTAGGATGGCATCAAAGGGAGAACGGAGCTCAAATGTGAGGTTTTTCCCTGAAAGGCGGCAGTTCTGAAGTACAAGATTCAGAAGCTGCCGTTTTTCGTCTGGTTCAGAACCATTGAATATTTCAAGGGCTCGGCTAGCCAGAGAAAGTACCATTTCTACGCCAATATGGTAACTTTCATCAGCGTAAGTGTACTCCTCTAGCTTTAGAGCAATCTCATATTGTCGCTCTTTGTAGGATTTGAATTTCTTGTCATAGATCTCCTGAGTAATACTTTCTTCGATCCTGAGGTCAAGGAGACGATCAAGATTTGTTTGGATCTTCTCATATTCCAGTTGAAGCTGTCGTAAAGCCTTCTTGTGGAAATGGTTCTTATTTTCATTAGAAGCCTTAAGGGCTTGAACAACTTCATCAACCCGATCTTGAGGAAGATGGATAGCCTGGAGCAATTCACGAATGGGTGCGAGCAAGTCTTCTTCTCTGACATAAATTCGTTTGCAAAGACCCTTAAAATTTGAACAACTGTAGTAGGTGTATTTCCCCTTAACAATTTCAGCAGTGATTGTTCCACTACACCTATTGCAACGAATGAGCCCTCGCAGGGCAAAGGGCTTTGAGGCATATTTTATGGTCTTTTTGTCGTAGCTGGATAGTACTTTCTGAACCCTATCAAAAGTGATCTTCGGTACGATTATGGGGTATTTATGGGGGTACTCCTTGCCCCTAGAGGTCATTATGCCTATGTAAAACTTATCCTTGAGGGTTTTATGGATCATACTGGGACTTATGATCTTGGTGTTCCTGCTCTTGAGGCCGAGCTTTCCCATCTCCTTTTGGAGCGTTTTGATCGAATAGTTTCCAGTAGCGTATAACTCGAACATTTTTCGGACTAGTGGAGCCTTTTCTTCGTCGAGCGCGAGGTCATTTTTACCCCCATCTTGGGTGTTTATGTACCCAATCCTTGCTTGCCCGATCCATTCACCATTCCTGAGTTTCTGTTCAAAAGCACGCCGCACATTGTCGCTAATCGCATCGGAATAGTACTTCGCCAGACCAAGACTCATTCCGAATTGGAATTTTTCGACGGCTGACATTGAAGAACTGATCACTTGCCCATCTGAAGCGAAATGAAGTTCTATAACATCGGCTACGGCTTTCTCATACAATAGGGAGACCCTTTTATCAAAGACATTACGGGAAAGTCTATCCACTTTATCAAAACAGACGGCAATTTTTTCTTTTGTACTTTCGAGGTATTCCAGTGTTTTATCGAATTCGTCCCGCTTAGTTTTGTAGGCGCTTTCATCAAAACTGAAAGTCTCTACTGCAACAAACCCTTTCCGCTTACAGTATTCTTGCAAACGATGAATTTGAGCAGGCAGTGAATTGCCAGCATCTTTTTGTTCTTCCGTAGAGACTCTTGCTAGGATAACGGCTTTCATAAACTATTTGGTTTTGACGCTTTCAAGAAATCTTTCAAACTCAATCTGTTCAATACGAAACTCTTTACCAATTTTGTACGCCCTTAATTTACCCGACTTAATGTAACGATAAATTGTCATCACACTAACGGATAATCTCCCAGCTATCTCGCTTGCTTTGAAGAATTCTTTATCCTGTTCTTCCATATGGGTTGAGTTAGTAAAATTATAGTTTCGATACTGGACATATCAAGTCTTTGATCTTCAATGGTTTGTAGGATTGAAGTTGCGAGCGCGCTTGTGCCAGCCATTGGTGGCAAAGCAGGGGATCTTGCAAGGCATCAAGCTTTTTAATATCACTAGAAATTCGATACCACGTTCTATCGGTTGTGCATTGGCTTAGTAACGCCCGTAGTTCTCTGATACCGCCTGCATCTTTACAGAGCTGGTGAAGACCTGTTAGGTAGATGGCCTCTTTCGTCTTGATAAGCCCCTTCCTTCTTAAGATTCTTTCTAGAATACGCTTTGGGTTTGACTCGAGAGAATAAAGAAAGATGTTTTTGTCTGTTACAAGATCGTTCCAATACTGCAAGATTATTCTTTGACATACAGACTCTCGGAAAATGTCCTTGAATACAGGGTTGCAACTGAATCTATTCTTTACGAGCACAGCGTTCATTTTTGTCTTTTTTGATAGTCTGACTTCTATCCTTAGGATTTCGATATGTCTATTTGACGAGATCAGAGTATGAGAAATCGGTGACTGTATAGGAGTTTGATCTTTATCTAAAGCCCGCTTTTTCCGCTTCTTCAAATCTTTTATTTTGTCATAGATGACTAGCGAATGTGATCCTGTGTAACATTGGAGTGACTGCCCATCGTTTCGATAACTGTCTTTGTTAAGGTCCATCCTGGTGCTCAAATTTACTTTTTTGAGTTCTCGGATCACCCCGCTTGCCGTGTACCCTTCACTCAAAAGGATGTTTTTTGACGGGTGAAAAGAAGAAACAGGGGATTCTTCTAAGGCTTTGGTGTGAATACATATCCCAAAGTCTTTGAGGTGGGTTTGGAGTATTTTGATAATGTTTCCAAAGTCACTTTCAGCGACTTCGTCTACATTGTTTCCGAAGATGAGTTTTGGTATGGAAAACTCAACCCTAAGGAAGCTGAGACCTCCACGTTTGATAACCGAAATTCTTGGCCTATAGATCCCGTCGTGCTTTTGTTGGTCGGTTTTATTTTTTACATATTTCTCGAAACCATTGCTCTTACTGTAAAGATCCCACTTTGAGGAAAGAGTATTGGAAAATGGTTGGAAATTCTGCCTAGGTATAGAGAGTATTACCGTGTCAATCATAGTGATCTTTTGAAGAATAAAGACTTGGATTGATACGCATATCAATTTTGAGTAAAAGATCAAAAAATCCGATGAGGTTCTCTTGGCTATCCATAAGGTTCGCTTGACTAACTCGAGCGTTCACTAGGCTTTCCCTCTCCTTTTTTAGGCATACGCTCTCTGATTTATGCCCGTTGTTCATCCTTTCAAACATAAAACCTGATAGTTTTGCTATCAGGTTAAAGGGAGATTGTCTTGCGCTTTCTACCAAAATTCTACCAATTTTCTACCAGTTTTCTGACAAAACATACTTTCTATTTATACTGAGATTTGAATCTTTCAATATAGTAAATTCAGGCGCACTGAGGTACTGAGCCGCCTTTTTATTTATGTGTTTTTGGGCACTGTAAAAAGCCTTTTTCGCAATTGGTTCTATCGAATGATCGAAACAAATCTCGTTATTGATTTCATCGAAGCTCATCGGATCACCTATTTCATACAGGGAAGACCTCTTGCTACTTAATAGGGCTTTCAGAATAGAGAAAGAATTACTCTGGGGATGAAAACGGATTGACTTGTCATTAAAGTGAAGGATTCCAGAAATTTCATCAAAAGAGAGTGCCACAGCTCCCTCTTCTTCCTTAAAGAATGCTTTATAAGCCCCGTAGAGACTCTTAAAAGCCCCTATATTGAGTTTCAAAGTGAATCGAATAGGTTGGGGAGTGTATTTGTCAAAAAATCCCTGTATTTCTAGTATTTTGTGTCGGTCCAGATTTTCAGCAAGCCTAGCTTCCAGTATTTCTAATAACCCTTCTTTTTCCAGAAAAGTTATTGATCGTCTTTGTTCTGCTGGTGAAAAGTGGCTATTTTCCCTAATAACAAAGACCACTTTTTCTGAGTCAGTGGCCTCGCTTTCTTGTCGAAGTTCTTTGATGAGCCACCAAATAGCCTTGCGTAAGCCCTGCTCTTGTTGAGCGATTTTGTTGAGTGATTCCATACCAGTTCATTACTATTCTTTACATAAGCACTGTTTTTATGATGTAGCAAGAATGCAAAACAAAAATCACCGGCTTCTGGCCGGTGATTTTACTATCGAGTCTCAGTTGTAACTGTCTACGATCCCATCATCGTCATTATCGTAGAAGCAAGACGGATTGTAATTATTCCAGCACCATTGCCATTGGGTGCCACCACCATAGTTTGAAGGGTTGGCGTGATTTGGTTTTCCGAATAGTTCAACCAACATCTCATAATGCATTCCTATCCAGATCTTTTTGTCAGCAACCTTAAGGCAATCTTCCCTGCTCCATTTAGGATGCTTCTTGCAGAGCTGTCCTGCGCGTGTACTTTCCCAAGCTTTTTGCTCGGCTATTTGCTGTTGTCTTTGAGCCTCCTCCTGTTTCTTTTCCTCATCTTCTGCGGCTTTTTGTTTCGCTTCCATCTCTATTTTTTGTTTCTCGATCTCCGTCTTCTCCTCTTCAGTGAAAAGCCTGTTTATTGCAATGCTCGATTGAGTGCTATGAGAGCCATTTCTAGCGGTAAATACATAGGTATTTTTTTCATTATTCAACCGAGCTTCGTAAGAAAATTCACCATTACTTGTTGGTATAGTCTGATCTCCAACTTTTACCTCCGCTCCCTTCGGCTCCACTTTTCCTTTAATAGAAACCTTTTTAGCTTGAATAATAACCCCATTCTCTGGCTCGCTGATACTAAGAATCGGGGTTTTATTAGCCGAATAAAGGAAGCTTGCGCCAATCGCTGATAATACCAGAAATACAACTCCAGAAACGACGAGCCTTGTCTTTTTCGGCAGGCTTGTTTTTTTGTAGATGAGGAATGGTGCCAAGAGGGGGATCGAAATGTACCAGAATGTGATCCCTAAAATGATAGCGAAAACCCAACCAATAATTTTTAGTACTTTCCGATTATCCTTTACCTGTGGCTGTTCGTTCTGCCGATTCGATGATCCCTTATTAATCCATTCACCACAAAAACGACACTTGCTTGCATCATCCTGAATGTCTTCAGAACAGAGGGGACACTTTTTCATAACTTTATGTGGGATGTAAGTGATTAAAAGTTGGATACAAAAAAGGTCACCCAACACAGCGACAATCCCTTTCGAGACTGCCTGGAAACCCTTTCGAGAATCCAACCTAAGGAATAAGTGCTGGTCAGATGACCATCTTTATTCCTTAGGGTTTATTACGCCATACCCCGAGATTGCTCTCGGGGGTTAGGACAAATTGTGCCTGTATTATGGCTTCAAAATGACGCGAAGTCAATAGTTCTTCGAGTAAGTACTTCAGGAGAAATTATAAGTTCATTGGGCTTTTTGGATCAACGGTATTTTCGACATTTTTGAGGATTCATTCGGCTAATTAATGGGTTAGTTTAGTAATGAATTAAACTAAAAAGTTGTGTATCTCTGCTCTATGCCCCTCCCTTTATTCTTCTTTTGCTCCTATACTAGAGGATATTTCTATGGATTTAATAAGCCAAAATACCTCACCAGATCTTCATACAAGCCTCTGCAAGGCTCTTCTTGCTGCGGAATACGAGGATTTTGAGGCCGTAGACGATAGTGGGGGTGATGCAGGCAATGACGGTTATTCCTCGTCTCAAAGCATTCTTTTTCAGATGTATTGTCCTGAGAAACCAGAAAAAGCTAATGACACAAGATATAAGAGAAAGATACGAGAGGATTTAGAAAAAGCTGAAAAATTGGTAAAAAGTGGAAATTATGTCATTAAAAAATGGGTGTTTATTACGCCCCGTGATTTACCGGAGCCCACACTTACTTTTCTAAGAAAAGAGTCAAAAGTTCGGGGGTTTGAAGGAATATCGTGGTCTGGTGTGAAGCTTACTGAGTTGTTGGCTAAACACACTCACCTAAGAAGTCAATTCCCGTCTCTTATTTTTTCGGACATCGAAACGGAAATTAAGGGTATTAAAAATACCCTTAGTGAGATAGACGAAGTAAAGAGGGAGTATAAAACGAAGATCGAGAAAGATTACCAGCGAAGAATTGAAAATGCCAAGAAGACAGTAGATGCAGGAAAAAATGAGGCAGCCAAGAAGGAATATGAGTTGATCCTTCAGGACCTCCTCTTAGAAACTGAAAAAGTCGATTCGCATTTGCTATTTCGGGTTTATAACAACCTAGGGGTCTGTGAGATGAATCTTGGAAATCTTACTCAGGCAGGCGAATTCTTTGAGAAGGGCTATGCGGCCAATCCTAAGGATTCCAAGGCAAGGGGAAACCTTGCTCTCGCAAAACATTATAAGGGGGATTCAGAAGGGGCTTTGCAGATTGTTGATAACTTGCTTAAAGATAATTCTGGTGATGAGCACCTGATTTCGATAAAGGCAAATATTCTTTATGTGCTGAGGAGATACCAGGATCTGCGTAATTTTCTTAAAAGCCAAAAGGATACGGAGTTGAGGTATACCTACGAAGGATTGGAAAATATAGATCTTAAGCAGTATGACCAAGCAGTTGTCACATTTGAAAAGGTTCTAGCCATTAATTCGGAAAATATCGAGGCTCACTTTCGACTTGCACAAAGTATCTTAGTGGGTAATCAGGATAAGGTTAAGGACTACCCGCCTGATAGGCTTCCGAAAGAACTTTCCAAAAGTTTTCAGAAGGCAACACAATCCTTAGAAAAAGCCCTTGGTATTTTAGGTGGTAAAGATGCCAACGAAGCACGGGAAAATGCTTACACGAACTTATCTGCTTGTTACTCAATTCTTGGGGAGTATGAAAAATCTATAGATGCTGCTGAGAAAGCCTCTGCAATTGATCCGAAATCAGCGATGCCATTCCTAAATAAGGGAGTTTCTTTGTTGCGTTTAGGTAAGTACATTGAAGCAATTAGAAGTTTTGATAGATATCAGATTCTTGGTGGCGGGAGTACTGATCCAGAGAGACATATAGCATACTGTGCGCTTAAGAGTGGAAACTTGGAAAGAGCCGAAAAATCACTATCCCTACTTCTTGCTCAGACCACTAATATTGATCCTGATGTCGCTCAACTAGCCCTTGAATTGTATTCGAGAAAACTTGAAGTAGAAAAGGTGGACAAGCTTCTTGAAAGGTTGGAAAGTGAGCTCCCTGATGATTCAACAGCCCTAAGAGTGAGGGCATTGCAATTACAGAAAAAAGGGTCTTTAGCAGTTGAAGAACTACTTAGAAAATCCGGGGAAGTAGCAACAACTCCATTCGACAAGGAACTTTCTGAAATGGAACTAGCAAATTACTTGTTTCAATCGGGAAAGTACATTGAGGCGCAGGCAATATTTACCAGATATGTAAATACAGGGCGGGCACATTTTGCGAATCAGAGATTTGCAGAGTGTCTGTATAATTCTGGACAATATGGGGAACTTTTACGATGGGTAGATCGGCAAGTGGAGGTTATAAAATCAAACGCAGTAGTTAGGCAGCTAGAAGCTTACTCTAATCTTTATTTGAACAATTTAGAGAGGGCGTCTATTTTATTCAAGCAACTTTATCAACAAGATCCTTCGACACTCAGATACATAGTGTACTACGGATCGTGCTTGTTTAGATTAGGGAAGGAGAATGAAGCGGCACGAACTTTTGATCAGATTCGTGGCATCACAAAAGACACTGAAAACCTGCTTATATTGGCGACCTGCTATGAGCTAATTGGACAGCGCGATGTAGCACTGGAGATAAATTACCAGGCACTAGAGGCGGACGACAACAACCCAAAGACTCATTTGGCCTATATTTTTACTTTCTTAAAGCGTGAACAGGAGAGCGGGGATGAAATAGATGAGAAATACATTAAGAAGTTCCAAAAATCCATAGGAGAATTTACAAAGAGGTTTCCTGAAGAGAGGGCACTGGAAAGCATAGAAATAAAGGACGGGGATCTAAGTGAAATTTTTAAAAAAGTTGATTTTACTGCGGAAATTACGAGCAAAGCCGTGAAGCTGTATAAGGAATCTTCAGCGCCACTTGCGGCTATACCACATATCGCCGGGAGAAAGCCATTTGATATCTGGGCAGCTTTTATTGAGACCCCTGAACTGGGAGTGAAAATAGCCTTTGGCACACCAGAAGAAGCCAAGGAGGAGTTTTTGGCGATAGAAGATACTCGAAGGGGTATGGTGCCGGATATTTATACTTTGTTTTTGTTAGGGCATCTAGGCAAACTTGAGATTCTGCCAGAAATGTTTGAAAAAATATATATACACCAGTCGGTTCTAGATGAACTAACTCATACTATTGAAGAAAGAAAAGTATCTGCAAGAAAAGGCATTACCTATATCGGGAAGATAGAGGGTAGACATCAAATGTCTGAGATACCACCAGAGCAAGTACAGAAAACCATTGAGTTTTTGGAAAGAGTGAAGGGATTCATTATATCAAATGAGACGTTTGAAGTTACTGGTCTAGAAACAGAGCATAACTTCGATGAGAAGAATCTAGTAAACGCCCTAGAGGATAGCACGCGAGATAGTCTCATTCTGGCGCAAGAGAAGAGGCTGTCTTTTTACTGTGATGATCGAATGTTAAGGGCGATTATTCGTCGCGAGAATCAGCTTAACTCATTTTCGACATACTCTCTTGTTGTTGAAGCTGAAAAGAGAGGTGTACTAACTTCTGAAGAAGCTTACGAAGTAATTAGAAAAATTATCAATCTTCACTATGAGTACGTACCCGTAAGTGCCGGCGTAATATTCTATCATCTCAAAAAGGAGGAATATGATGTAAAAAAAGTTTTTGATTTGATTAGGGCAGTAGGGAGAAGAGAAACATCGGTCCAGTCATTAGGACTTGTTCTTGCCAGCCTCTTTATGTTGCTCGCAAAAGATCCTGCAGCCCCAGAAAAAAGTAAAGGGAAAGCAATGGCAGAAGTATTTAGAGTAATTGGGGAAAATCACGATCTGCAAGAGGTTAAGGAAAGTATTTTGATTAACTTGCAATCAAATATGCGCCCTGAACGGTTGTTACATTTTTCGGTCTTGTTAGACCTTATGTTTAAAGGATTGGATCAGTAAAGACGCTTGTAAGTGTTGTAAAGTGCTCCGTAGGGTCTCCCAATCTAAAGTTCTAAGTTTATCTAGTAGTGGGAGCAGAAAAAGCGTGCAAATAATACTTGCTCGCGGAGTACTTTTCTCTTTTATATGGGAGATGTCCTAAATGAACTTGATAAGAAATGTTTCACACTGGCTATTGATATGGCAAATAAGTCATATGAAGCAGGTGATTTTCCCGTTGGCGCGGTTTTAGTTATTGATGATAAAATTTTTGATACCTCTGGTAATGAAAGAAATAAAGAATCGTGGGTAACTCACGCAGAGAATTCTTTGCTAATTAGAAATGATATAAATATTAAGCAAGCACATAAGGAAAACAAAATAATTAAACTTTATACAACTCTTGAGCCATGCATTCAGTGTCTTGGCGCTTCGATAATGAACCGCGTAGATCAAATATTTTTTATACAGAAAGATGGCATAGGCGGTGCTTGCGACATCAAATCCAATAACCTTGGAGCGTGGTATGGGGAAATATGGCCAAAAATTTACCATATCCCTTTTAGTGATAAGCCGAGACAACTTTTAGTAAAATTTTTTGAAAATGAAATAAATAGCGATAAAAGTATTTCCGAGTGGTATAAGAAATGTTACGAATACTATAGTAAAAAACTTTAATATAACCTCTTCTCTAATTTCTAAACAGCAACTTGAATTGACAAATGATTTTATGCATGTATTATAATTGGTATCGTGAGATTGCTGACGATTATCTTTCTCTTGGCTTTACATAAGGAGTAATAGCAATGACAGACTGTGCAATAGCGACAACGATCATTATAGAGAGGCGAGGCAAACGCTATCGCTCCTACATCGCAGGAGAAGACCAGCGAGATTTGGGTGATGGTCAAAGTGTCAATGAGGCGTTTGGCGCTCTGATGTTACAATGTTCAGATCGATTTGGCATCGAGGTCGAAATCAAGGAAGACGACTAACGATAAGGAAAAAAGTGAGATAGTAATCCCGTTAATGTTTTAATAAAACTAAGAAGCCGCATGGTATCGCCCAGCGGCTTTGTTTTTCTTGCGAGTCTTGTGCTACTCTTTCCCTATGGGAAATGAGCGAATTTTCGGGAGCAGTTTTTTCATTCGGAAATAATACGAGCGTAATTATGTGGACAAAGAATTTATTGTGAAAACGCGCAAGAAATACAAAACCATCTTTTTCGATTGGCACGATACACTTTTATGGTGGCCGTCTTTTGATGAACAAGTACACGACTGGCGGGTACGGTGCTTTTTTCTTTTTTCAAAAACAGGTTCGAATCTCATCCAATAGCTGGAGCCATCAAAGAATATGCCTGACAGGCGTGTTCTTTCGCTTTGACGGCTTCTCTCCGGGAGAGCGGAGTGGCTGGGCTTATTTCAAAGTCATTTCTGCCACCGAGCTCGATGTCGTCTTCTCCCAAACCGGCACCTGCCCCACAACTTTCCCATCAGGTGCGAAGAGGTATTATAAGTAGCTGGAAGGGGATTGTGTGGTTTCCGTAAGCCAGCATTATTGAAGTCTGGAGCAAGAAGTTCCAGTTTTCTTTTTCTCCAACTGTAAAACTTGTAAATAAGTAAACAATTAGTATTGACATGATTATACTGGTCTGATATGCTACGGGAAAAGAGCTAGCCAAAAACTTATGCATAAGAATCAGGAAAAACTTCTCGAACTTTCAAGGAAATATAATCTCGGGAAAATGACTTACCGAGACATTGCTGAGCTTGCCGGGATTAAAAATGCCCAAACGGTGAAGCATCACCTCTCTCAGTTGCAGAAGAAGGGCTTGATCAAGATGGATCGGGAGGGTGGTGTGGTAGAACGTATTAAAGAGGGCGTTTCCAGGATGTCCGGATTGGTGGCAATTCCAGTATATGGGTCTGCCGATTGCGGTCCAGCGACCCGATTTGCCGAGAACTACGTTCAGAGCTATATTCGAGTTTCGAGTTCTCTTGTCCCGTACAAGAAAGGATTGTTCGCCGTACAGGCGGACGGGTTCTCGATGAATAAGGCAAAGGTAGGGAAAGCGAAAAGAAGTATCGAGCCGGGAGACTACGTGATAGTCGACGGCGATGTCACGGTTCCGGAGAAAGGGGAATACGTACTTTCCGTGATTGATGGTTTGGCGAATATAAAGAAGTTTTATCTCGACGAGGAACACCAACAGGTGATGCTTGTGTCCGAATCGACCAAAGACTATCCGCCGATTGTCATTGGTGAAAGTGAAATAGGTCAGTATGTCCTGAGTGGGAAAGTCGTGGAGGTTATCAAGAATGTGAAGATTTGAATATTATGATGGACGTAGTTGTATTCAATGTTGAAATGGGGCAAAGCATCTTTTTTTATCCGCACAATAATCCGGAATATGGGATGCTTGTTGACTGTGGGAATACGCCAGATTTTGATCCGATTGATACTTTGATTTCAAGCGAATACATGCATCATGATGGGCGGAGGCATGTGCTCAGCAATCTGACGCTTACCAATTACGATCATGACCATTTTTCGGGGATGGCGTACCTTTCTAAAAAGGTTCATATCGATACGATCCGATTTCCGAAAAATATTTCCGTGGAAGAGTTATACGACATCAAGCCAGAGAAAACCGAAGCTCTTGATTCCGTATGTCACTATAAGCGCGCGTATACCGGTAGCGCTGCGCATCATAAGCCGCCGTATGTCGTGAAGACATTCTACTTGGAGCAGCATCATTTTCCCGAGGATCAGGAGATAAACACCAATAACCTGAGCCAGGTAGTATTCGTCGAATATCTTGGAACAACAGTTTGCATCTCCGGCGATCTTGAAGAGGCAGGATGGGAACTCATGTTGAAAAAAGAAGACTTCAGGGATTGGTTATCGAAAACCGATGTGTTGGTTGCAGCGCATCATGGAAGAGAGAACGGATACGCAGAAGAAATGTTTGAATATTGTTTTCCTGAGTGCGTGATAATATCGGATAAAAAGGTGGTTCATGGCACGCAGGAGGGTATGAGCCAAGCGTATGGGGAACGCGTCCTAGGAAATGGAGTATGCCTGAATGGTGATTTTCAAAACCCAAGAAAGGTTCTTACGACAAGGAGTGATGGACATATAGTAATCAGGGTCGAACGGGATGGCTCTCGAACGTACAAAGGCGTATGAAAATGTTTTGGATGACCGAATATGGCTTAAAGGCAAGGATTTATCCAGCTATTATATGTGCGGTACCGTTTTTAGTTTTTGGTCACTTCTATCTTGACGAAATACTTCCAGGTTTTACTGAGAGTTTGATGACCGCGAAGATATTCGGAGATATTTCTATTTTCTTTGTCTCTATCTTCTTTCTTTCGCTTGTGGGAAGATTCTTTTCGGTGGAATTCTTCGAAAATAGATACTTCAAAAATGGACTTGCTATGCCAAGTACGGAATTACTTCTGCATTCGAATGAGAACTACTCTTCCGAATTCAAGGGAAAGATATATGAAAAGATACGCAAGGATTTTTCGTTGGATCTGGCAAATGCGAGAGATGAGAGAGATGATGAGAATGGGGCCAGAAAAAAGATCGTTGAGGCAGTTGGCGCCGTAAGGATGATTGTTGGTAACGGAAGCTTGGTGTTGTCTCGAAACATCGAATATGGATTTTTCAGAAATATTGTTGGTGGATCCGTTCTTGCGCTTCCTATGTCTGTCTTTGATGTATCGTTTTTCTTTATGGATAGAGATCGCGTGGCTTTTGCCTTCTCGATAATCGCGGTGGTTTTTTATGGAATATTTCTCCTGTTTGCGAGGAATATCATCGAAAAGCATGGTTATATCTACGCCGAAGCCCTGATTCAGGAGTATGTATCGATGGTGAAGAAATAAGGCTATAGTAAGCCTTAGAAGTCAAGTTTTCCGAAATGAGACATGTACACTTCCAGTGTCTCATTTGTCTCATTTAGGCCTGTCGAAAGTACCCCTAAAGGATCCCTCAACGGCCCGTATAGGTTCTAGACCGGACTGGCGAGCATAAATGAAAGTCCTCATACGAGGGCTTTTTTCATTGGTTGCGTAGCTATTGGAATGTGAACCAGATTGCGTACGGGATTGAGCCACTCGCTTGGAATCTTGGAACAGAGCTGAGTTTCGGTATGTAAAGTCAACTTGACAGAGAAAATGGGAATCGTATAATGAACATGTAAAGCATACTTTACATACGTATGGCAGAAACCATAGAGAACAAAATTGAAGCGATGCGTCGGCAGAGAGAGGTGACGCAGGAGGCGCTCGCGACGGCGGTAGGGGTCACGCGCCAGACGATCATCGCGCTCGAGAAAGGAAACTACGTTCCTTCGGTGTTACTCGCCCTCAAAATCGCGCGATTTTTTGACGAACCACTTGAAAAACTTTTTAAAATAAAGCTATGAAATTTTTGAACCAACTTTTTGGAGAGACTGCGGTCGCCTTGGTGCTCATCGTATTGCTGGTGTGTTTTATCAATCCGCTTGATTGGTGGATGACGGATGCGGTACATATGACACTCCTCGGACTGGTTGCGGCTTTTTTTGCGATCTTCGCCATGTTTATTTGGAGGGAATCGGTCTCGGATGAACGCGAGCAGCTGCATCGATTCATCGCCGCTCGTCTTGCCTATACGGCAGGAGGTATGATCTTGCTTGTGGGAACGGTACTTCAGGCTATGGCTCATGCGATCGATCCGTGGCTTCCGGCCGCGCTCGCCGGAATGGTATTTGCCAAGATACTCGGTCGCGTTTATGCCCGCAAACTGTATTAGTTTAAACGGTAATTTTTTTAACTGCTCCGAAAGGAGAAAACATATGGCAAAAGTACTGGTGCTCATAATCGGTCTCGTGGTCGTGGCAGGGGGTGCGTGGTGGTGGATGAATACTCAGTCATCAGGGGACAATAAGCAGATGATGGAAGGAGAATCGATGATGAAACCAACCGAGGAAAAAATGATGGAGAGTGATACCAAGATGGAGGATGCAGGCATGATGGAGGAAGAGAGTGATGCCATGATGGAAAAACCGAGCATGGAAACAAAAGAGGAAAGCATGATGAATCCTGAGGCGATGATGATGGCGAAGAGTGAACGGTACCTGACGTATTCCAAGGAGAGTTTGGAACAAGCCAAAGATTCCCGGCGCGTTCTTTTCTTCTACGCGAGCTGGTGCCCGAATTGCAAGCTGGCCGATGCCGAATTTAGGGAGAAGATGAGTGAGATTCCAAGTGATGTCACAGTGGTTCGAGTGAATTACAATGATCCGGATACCGATCAGGAGGAAAAGGATCTTGCCCGGCAGTATGGCGTGACCTATCAGCATACCTTTGTGCAGATCGACCAAGATGGTCAGGCTGTGACCAAATGGAATGGCGGCAAAGTGGCCGAACTCTTGAAGAACATCAAGTAAGCTATGATTCTTCTCATCGTCTTTGCTTTCATTGCCGGATTAGTCACCGTGCTCTCACCTTGCATCTTGCCTATCCTGCCGCTAATTCTCTCCTCGAGCCTCGGTGGAGAGCATATCGGGAAAGCGCGGCCGCTTGGGGTGATCACTGGCTTCGTGGCGAGCTTCACATTGTTCACGCTTTTCCTTTCAACGCTGGTGAGCTTCACGGGCATTCCCGCTGACACACTGCGTCTTGTTTCGGTAGGAGTGATTGCTTTCCTTGGTGTATCGTTCCTCATCCCTCGTTTCCAGGTCTTATTGGAGAATCTCTTTTCGCGTCTCACAGGTCTTGTCCCGAAACAAACGAAACGTAAGGGTTTTGGCTCAGGGCTTCTTGTCGGATTTTCTCTCGGACTTTTGTGGACGCCGTGTGTGGGGCCGATCCTCGCGTCGGTTATTTCGCTGGCGCTCTCGGGGAGTGTGACCTGGGCGGCCTTTTTCATCACCTTGGCTTACGCGCTTGGGACGGCGCTCCCTATGCTCCTTATCATGAGGGGAGGACGGGAGCTTCTTATGCGGGTGCCGTGGCTTATGCGCAATACGGGCAATATCCAAAAGGCGTTCGGAGTGCTGATGATATTGACAGCCATTGCTATCTACACCAATTTCGATCGCAAGTTTCAGACCTATATCATTACCACATTCCCGCAGTATGGCGCAGGTCTGACGAAGCTTGAAGACAAGGCTTTCCTCCGAGAGGAATTGGATCAATTGAATAACCGGACGGATGCCAAGAATCCTGAGAAGTCATCGCCAGACATTCTTTTGTCCAAAGGAATACTAGCCCCCGAGATCATTCCCGGTGGCGTATGGATGAACAGTAGCCCGCTTTCGCTCCAGGAACTGCGGGGCAAGGTGGTCTTGATCGACTTTTGGACCTACTCCTGTATCAACTGTCAGCGGACGCTCCCATACCTCAAAAAGTGGCATGAGAAGTATGCCGACAAAGGACTGGTAATCATCGGGGTGCACTCACCGGAGTTTGAATTCGAAAAGGCAGAGAAGAATGTGCGCAAAGCGGCGCAGGATTTCGGACTCATGTATCCCATCGTGCAGGACAACAGCTTTGCTACGTGGCGCAATTACAACAATCGGTACTGGCCGGCCAAGTACTTTATCGACAAAGATGGCAACATCCGTCATAGCCATTTTGGCGAAGGCGCTTACGACGAGAGTGAGGAAGTAATTCAGATACTGCTCGAAGAAGCGGGGGTGGCTGATTTGAGATGAGGGAAGTCCTTCTTGTCATTCGTCCCAAGACAGGAGTGGCGCAAGTCAGAGTTTCGGTTGATGGAGAGGGGCAGTACTTTGGGGAAAGCGTTCAGTCAGGCAAGGTGATAGTTGATGTCGACCGACTTTATAAGCTGGTTAATCTCCCTACGCCGGGACAGCACACGCTGAGGCTTGAGTTCTTGGATGAAAATGTTGAGTTCTACGCTTTTACTTTCGGTTGAGGGGAGAGGATGTTGGGTGTGTGAGATAAGTTCCAATGTTATCTACCAGGCGGAGCCAAATGAAAAGCACATTCGAGAGAGTGTGTTTTTTCTTGGGGTTTGGAGTAGCACGTGGAAGAGAAAGGGGAAAGAAACCAAAAGGAGTAGCTGATCCCTTTTCTGTTTTCTCGTAATGTTAAAAAACAAGGAAGATTAGAAAAAGGTACCTGACCCCTTTTCCGCTTTTCTGTTTTTGCGCGTGGTATATGCGGGGAAATTTTTGACACTGTGGGACGAAGTTGTTATCGTGGTTTTGAGTTCTTGTGGAGGATTTGTCATGAGCACGTTCTTTCCCAGGTACATCGCTGGATTATTGGTTGGAATAATTTTGGGACTTCTTAGCCCAATATTTGCATCAATATGGAGCTTTCTTGCTCTTTTGGGGATTCTTGCCGCAAATGAACTCGTTGGCAGGTGGGGGTTCGGGAATCACTGGAATGAGTATCGTTTTTTTTCTTATGCTCTTTACACTGGTTTTGCAGCGTGCATATGGATAGGTATCCAATTCGGAAGCGGGAATGTCGGCGCCCTCCTTATTGCTGTGGGTAAAAGGATTAGCTAGACAATCACGGTTTTTCGACAATGAAATCCCACCAGTAGAAAACTACTTCGGTGGGTTTTTTCTTTGCAAGGAGGTTCGAATTAGAGTGTCCAGTCCGCGGAGCTAAGAAAACGAGGCTGTAGCAAGTCCTGTTTTTTGTTGCCTAAAATGGAATTTGAAACTGAAATTTGTTAGCAGTGCAAGGGTACAAGTATTGACAGGCGTAAAAATGTATGATAGATATAGAGCGTCATGCTGAAAAAGCACGATAAGAGTACCTTAAAGAAAAACGGAATGGAGATTATTTGTCATCCGTCGGCGTTTTGGCTGTATGTAATGGAAGAACATATTGTCAAAACGCCGATCGCGGCAAATAACCTCATACACATCTGGAGATCTGGAGAAATACTCATGCCCAAATCCGACGTATTCGACCGTACTGGCAACGATGTAATGACTCGTGGTGCCTTTTACCTTGTCCTCGGCTGCGTTTTGACCTGGGGCTTCGTCGCGACATACATTGTCGCCGAGTCTACTTCCGGTTGGCAACCGAGTCTATGGGAAATCCTTGGCTGGGGTCTGGCGGTGCCGATCGTCGGTATCCTCCTGTCAATTTCGAGCAATGCGTTTGTGTCGTTCATTGGCTTCAACTGTGTCGTCATACCGCTCGGTGCTATTCTCGGCCCGGTCCTCGCCAAGTATAACCTGGCCTATCCAGGTCTTGTTGTCGATGCCGCATCTCTGACGGCCGCCGTTACTGGTATTATGGCCGTTACGGGTCTGATGTTTCCGAGTTTCTACAAAAGTATTGGCGGTGCGTTGTTTGGAGCCTTGAGTTGCCTGGTGATCGTGTCGTTGCTGAGTCTGTTTATTCCAGCTCTTCAGCACTTCACGATCATCCACTACATCGCCGCCGGCATTTTTGCACTGTACATCGGTTTCGACATGTATCGGGCTAGCACGATACCGGCGACCCTAGACAATGCGGTTGACGTTGCCATTAGCCTCTACCTGGATATCATTAACCTGTTCCTCCAGATTTTGAAGATTCTGGCAGAAAGTCAAGGTAGTGATGACTAATATCTAGCTCTGGAATACTCTCTAACTAACTACGGAGTGAGGATGTTCCGTAAATTATACCAACCCCGATTCGCTGGATGTGTCTCGGGGTTTTTGTATTTATACGACTCAAATTTGATAAGGATGTTTTCCAAATCAGGTTCGAACTTCATTTATAGTGCTTGGAGCCAAACGAAAAGCGCATTCGAGAGGGCGTGTTTTTTCTTGGGGTTTTGGGGTAGAGTGCGGAGGAGGAAAGGTAAAGAAGCTAAAAAGGGCGACTGACTCCTTTTGTCTTCTCCTTTTTATTTATAACGGTGTCTGGACAAAGTTGGAAGTATATGATAATGTGTGGAGTCCAAATGGACACCGTGGTTTTTGTGGTTCCTTAAGGCGAATGTGAGGTGACAAAATGGCGCAGGCACACAGTGTTTTGGAAATTCTTGATCGTCTTATTGGAAGTGGCGAGCTGAAGTCGACCGTCGACCAATATGAAGACTCTTTAAGGGTGAGTCCAAGCTCTTTCTATCATCGAGAGCTTCGTGAGAGGGGGCGTGAATCCGCGGAAAAACTCCTCGATGATGTTATCCGGCGCAGAGGCTTGCGTGAGTTTTCGGATGCCATTGAGCCTATTGCTGTTGGCATGCGAGGTCTTGTTGAAAAAACCGATGTATATTCTTCGGTGATCAAGTATGGAAGTGAGATACCTCCTTTTCCTATTTACTTTGATTCCGATACTGTCTTGGTGGTTGTGGTCTACAGCTTGCCGCAACACGCGGGACGCTGTTGTACTCAACTGGATGGGGCGGAGGTTTTCGGACCGTATGGAACGTTGCCTCTGAAGGCGATGTTGTTGGTTGAGTCATCTAACCGAAATCACAAGCTGTACTTGGTGTTTCCGGTGCGAGATGATTCAGTTGGTGTTGTGAAGGGGGGCTTTGCGTTTGTATCAATGGGACGAGCTGGAAATGTTGATGGACAAGTCCTCGTCTCGCGTATGACGACGGAGAGTCTCCTCCAGTATGAGCTCGGCATTGTGTCCGCGGATCGGGCATTGCAAGTGTTCTCTGCGTCGGGTGGTTTATTGGATGATCGCCTTGGATTTCCGGGAGCGGAACGGTATTTGCTGGAGCACCTTCCGCAACTTGGTCCATACCTCTCAACCATTGCCGCACATCAGACACATTAGAATCAGAATTTAGTGCGTTTACATAGCCCTGACAGTCAAATTGTCAGGGCTTTTTTTCATGGTGAATTTTGTGCTACTCTCTTTCTATGGGAAAGGGACGAATCTTCAGGAGCAGTTTTTTCAGCCGGAAATAATACGGGCGTAATTATGTGGACAAAGAACTCCTTGTGAAGACGTGTAAGAAATACAAAACTGTCTTCTTCGATTGGCACAATACGCTGTCGACGTCCTTGTTTTGGGATCAGTGGGAAAATCCCGAGCATCCGCGGCATGAGTGGTATGCTCCCCTTTTTCGATATCTGCTTGGCGAGAATATGCCGGTGGTGATGGAGTGGATGCGAGGAAAAATGAACGCGGAAGAAATCTCTACGATGCTCGCCGATCGTTTCGGATATTCTCGAGACACCATCTTTCAGGATCTCAAAGAGAGTTGCGAGTCAATGCGTTTGGTTTCCGAGGACATTCTTCCGCTTGTCAAAAAGCTGAGAGACAGTGGAACGAAATGCGTCATCGCAACGGATAATATGGACACGTTCACGCGGTTTACGGTGCCGGCTTTGGGGCTTGAGAAATATTTTGACGATGTGTTGAATTCTTTCGAGTTGAAAGTACTCAAGCAGGATGTGGACGAACGAAATCCCGATCGAATCCCGTTTTTTGACAAGTATTTGAAAGAGAATGCTTTGAGATGTGAAGAAGTGGCGCTTATAGACGATTGCGCGTATGAAGTTGACTCTTATCAAAGACGAGGTTTCGATATTCTGCAAATTTTCAGTCCCGATGATTTTGTGGGAAAGTTGAAACAGTTGGTTTGAGGAGGTATAAAGTGAATAGCAGGGCGGGGGAGGCTTTTATGAAAGAGACTTTTTTAACTCTCTCTTAGAAAGGCGGTGAATACAGTATGGCAAAATATGTAGACGGATTTGTACTTGTCGTTCCAAAGGGCAAGGTTGAAGAGTACAAGAAAATGGCAGAAGATGGCCGCGATATGTGGATGAAGTATGGCGCGCTTGAATATTATGAATGTCGAGGCGACGATCTGGTTCCGCAGGAAATGGGCGGCGAAAGAGCGCGGGCATTTCCCGAGATGACCGGGGCGACGGGTGAAGATGCGGTGTGGTTTTCCTTCATCGTCTTTAAATCCAGAGAACATCGAGATGAGGTCAATGCGAAAGTGATGGAAGAGATGGGAAAGAAGGCGGAAGAATTTAAAGATATGGTGATGCCTTTTGATATGAAGCGAATGGCTTACGGCGGTTTTCAAGTTGAAGTAGAAGGATAGAAAACTGAGCAGGAACAAAAACCACAAATATAGACTGTCACCGGTTTGTCTTGTGGTTTTTTGTTTTGGTTGTGCGGATATGGGGAGTGGTTATAACCTGCTCTTGCAAGGTGAATTTGTGATAAGATTGAGGTGAAAGCCTGAATCTGGTGAGAGGGGCCAGCACAAGGGATTCGGTGCGCGATATGATTGGACTATTATGAATATTTCAAGGACAAAATTTGTTATTCTTTTCCTCGTTTCCGCGTTCGCCTTTATGTTTCTCTCGAATGCGCTTTTTGGACTAGAAGCCAGGGTCTTCCCCTGGAACGAAGAGTCTTTCTTGGGAACGGATTCACCAATAGCTTGGAAGAGTGTCGGATATCATATTTCATATCCCATCAAAGTTGTCTTGATAGGACCTTTTGCCTTTATCAAAATATTTCACGATGATCCGCCACCTCCGTTCGTTGCCGTCGTGTTTGCTCTCTACTGGTCAATCCTTGCCTTGGCGCTTCATTATCTTCTTTTTGCTTTTTACAAAAAGCAGTGAAGAGACTCTTACAATTGCGCTGTGTTCACTAAGAGCGCCTGAACCCTTTTAGCTTTTTTAAAAAAGAGGTAATGGAGGTAGAGCTCAGAGAATGGAGCATTGACTATCGAACCAAATTCTGAGAAGCTGGTTTCCGAAGTTCTTTTGTAGTTCTGCGGCCACGGTATTCTGTGGCGACCTCTTGGAGGAGAAGTTTGTGAAAGACTTTTCAAGGTGGCAAGAATACGCAGTGGACGTCGTCACCCGTGCTCTGGCGACGCAAGAGATTGAAGGGAATTGTGAGGCAATCACAGCTGCTCTCGCGCTTATTGGCGAGTGGGAACGAGGGCACCCCTCCTACTACAACGCACAGTTTGCGATCGGAGCATTCTTCCTGTCGGATTATTCTCTTCGGGTGTATGCGTGGCGCATGGTGGTGAATGGTCTCGGCGGCTACTGGCAGTGGCAATCCCATAACGGAGGCGACTTCAGTGTAGCCCTCGCGTTGCGGCATCTCGGTATCTTGTCGGAGGGCGAGTGTTGTAACCCGAGTCAGTTCGATGTCTACGAGACTCACAGAGGTTGTCACTACAAGGTGGTGAAACCCGAACTTCTCGCGCGGATTGTCAGGAAGTACAACTTACCGACCATAAATCTTGCGATAGGTGGCAAGACCGCACTTTCCGAATCAGAGTTCCAAGAACGGGAATGTATGAAACAGAAATGCTTCGGGGGCGGTGTTGGTTGCGATGGCCGCCTTCTCTACGAGTCAACCATCAAAAGTATGTGATCAATTCGAACGGCTAATTTTGTTTGCCCTCCAGACGAAGTTGTCTTATGCCACATGGTATCGCCCAGTGGCCTTTTCTTTTTTAAACCAGCATTAGAAGTCTCTGCATTTCTCGGAGTGAAACTCTATGATCATGAAAAGGGGTGATTGGCTTTTTTTCTGCCCCTGTTTTTTCCCTTTCGTATCCACACTCTCAGATTTCGAAAGACGCTCTGTCAGTCGATACCTTAAAATAAAGACTTTTCTGAAGCTCTTTCCCCCAGAATGAATGTTTGAATCGATTCTTTAGGTTAAACTATTGTGTCAGTTGTGAAGCTATGCTATATTGCAGGTGCTCATCATGTATAGCTCTCCTGGAAAAGGAGGGCTGCGAGGGGGAACGACTTAGGGAAGGGCAGTTCAAACCCAGACCAATAGCTAAGGTTCTTTTAATCAAGAGAAGTCACTCCGTTCGGAGTTGACACCGAAGCTTTGGACCGCCCACGCGTACACCTCTTGGCAACGAGGGTATGTAGCGTGATAATGGCTGGTGGCAGATGAGCTCCTGGTACGCCTATGAAGATGGGCTGTAAAGCTCCCCGGAGGTATCCAGGACTCTTAATTCCTCGGCGGATTCAATGTATTCGCTGAATGCAAATGAGGCGTTTCTTCTCTATAGAGTGAGACGCCTTTTCTTTTTTCGTAAGTTATACAGCGCGTACTGCTTAGACCCATAAGCACTTCTGTCAAGAGGGAGTCAAGAAAACAATCCCGCTCAGCGGGATTGTTGTATTGCCCTACGAGGTGGGATTCGAGTCGATAGATAGGGTGCGAAAATGGGTGGACGCATACACGTCCTTGACAAAGAAGTTGATGGTTGCTAAACTCGCACAAGTGCTCGGATTTCGCCGAGTGTTTCTCTTTCGTAGCGAGGGGGAAATCGTGTAGTATGAAATATATAAATCGTTAAGCGTTACGCGAGGAGGTTTCCGAAACTTCTTCTTGAAGGAAGTTTGGACTTCTCGGGCCACACCTATGGTGGAGCAATTCAAGCGGGATAAACCGCACGTAAATGTTGGGACAATCGGTCATGTTGACCACGGGAAGACGACGCTGACCGCGGCGATTTTGCATGTCTTGAGTATGAAGGGTTTCGCGAAGGCGAAGAACGTGGATGAAATCGACAAGGCGCCGGAAGAGAAGGCGCGCGGTATTACCATTGCGACCTCGCACTGCGAATATGAGTCCGAAGCGCGGCACTACGCGCACGTGGACTGCCCGGGGCACGCCGATTATATCAAAAATATGATTACGGGCGCCGCCCAAATGGATGGCGCGGTCCTCGTTGTTTCCGCGACCGATGGTCCTATGCCGCAAACGCGCGAGCATATCCTCCTGGCTCGCCAGGTGGGCGTGCCGGCGATTGTCGTCTTCCTCAACAAGGTGGATATGGTGGATGATCCGGAGTTGGTAGACTTGGTGGAAGCGGAAGTGCGCGAGCTCCTTTCAAAATATGAATTTGACGGCGACAATGCCTCGATCATTCGCGGAAGCGCGCTCAAGGCGCTCGACACGAAGTCGGTGGATGACGCGGATGCCAAGCCGATCCTCGATCTGATGGAGGCGCTTGATAACAAGATTCCTCAGCCGGTTCGCGATACGGACAAAGCGTTCTTGATGCCGATCGAAGACATCTTCTCCATTGAAGGTCGCGGGACGGTGGTGACGGGTCGCATTGAGCGCGGTTCGGTCAAAATCAACGAAGAAATCGAAATTGTCGGTATTCGTCCGACGGCAAAAACCGTGGTGACGGGTATTGAGATGTTCAATAAATCTCTTGACAGCGGACAGGCGGGGGACAATGCCGGACTTCTTCTCCGCGGTATAAAGAAAGAAGATGTGGAACGTGGGCAGGTCTTGGCGAAGCCGGGATCGATTACGCCGCACACCGAATTCGAGGGTGAAGTTTATGTGCTCACCAAAGAAGAAGGTGGACGTCACACCCCGTTTTTCAAGGGTTACAAGCCGCAATTCTATATTCGAACAACCGATGTGACGGGAGATGTCACGCTTCCGGAAGGATCGGAGATGGTGATGCCGGGCGATACGGTGAAGCTCAAAGTGAGCCTTATTGCGCCGGTTGCCATGGAAGAGGGGATGCGCTTTGCGATTCGCGAGGGTGGACGCACGGTCGGCGCCGGTGTCGCTACCAAGATTCTCAAATAGTTTCGAGGAAAAGAGCGAGTCGAAACAGTCTTCGGCTCGCCACTGTTCCCCGAAAAAGGCAGGTATCGAAGTTTCTATCTGGGATTTTCGCGGAACGGATCGTTTTATTTCGAGAGAACACCTCCATGAAGAAGACGGAACCGGCGGGAGCGCTCAATCGGGTGCGCATCAAGATTAAGGCGTACGATCACAAGGTTATCGATCAGACGGCGAGGAAGATTGTGGAGACGGCCGAACGGACCGGTGCCGGTGTCGTCGGGCCTGTGCCATTGCCGACCGAGACGCATCGAGTGACCGTGAACCGTTCTTCGTTTGTGCACAAAAACGCGCGCGATCAGTATGAAATGCGAGTGCATAAGCGCGTGGTGGATATTGTGAACCCGACCGCAAAGACCGTGGATCATCTTACGAATTTGGATCTGCCGGCGGGAGTAGACATCGAGATTAAAATGTAGAAGACTTTCAAATTTGGCACATTTCCGCGTCAGATGTTCCAGTACTCGACACCGTATGTCTACATACGGCTTACCCCGTGCTTCACATCTTCCTTGAACTGTACTCAAATTTGAAAGCCTTCAGAAAATGACAACTCGTGTAAAAGTCCGACTCTCGGGATGCGAGGAGAAAGGGTGGAGAGTGCGGATACTATAGCGGGACCACAAGAGGCATTTGCGTGCTTATTTTATGGGACTGGCGTAGACCGGTTTTTTTGTTTCTATGAAATTTCTTTTGGGAAAAAAACTTGGCATGACGACGATTCACGACCCGGAGAAGGGGGCGAGGAATGTGACGTTGCTCGAATGCGATATCAATCGGGTGACGCTTGTTCGAACCCCGGAGCGCGATGGCTATTCGGCGGTACAGTTCGAGATGCCGAAAACGGTTCGAAAAAACGTTCGGCGTGAATTTCGACTTGATACGAAAGTGTCCGAATCGGAGGTTTCCGCTATACTTGAGGCGCTTCCGATTGAGGCGACAGTGTCTGTTGAAAATTTTTCCGTCGGAGAGCGCGTTTCCGTTTCCGGCATTTCAAAGGCAAAAGGATTCCAAGGGGTTGTCAAACGACACGGGTTCAAAGGCGCGCCGAAAACTCATGGACACAAACACGACCTTCGCGCGCCCGGTTCAATCGGGGCGACTTTCCCTCAGCATGTTATCAAGGGTATGCGCATGGCGGGACGTATGGGGGGGGTGCGGGCGACGACGAAAAATCTTTCTATTTCATATATTGATCCGAAACGAAAGTTAATTGGAGTTCGCGGCGCCGTACCCGGCATTGTCGGGAGTGTGGTGGAAATACGATCAACAAAGTAAAACAGTATGGCGGTACTTCCGGTCTACAATCTTGCGGGAAAAGAAATTCGATCGATAACGCTTGACGATCGAGTTTTTGCGCTTCCAAAGAACGATACCTTGCTTCATGAGGTGTATGTGTCGCTCTCGGCGAATGAACGGGGGGTGTTCGCGCATACCAAGGGTCGCGGAGAGCGAGCGGGTTCCGGAAAGAAGCCGTGGAAGCAAAAGCATACGGGTCGCGCTCGCGCCGGCAGTGTCCGGAGTCCTCTTTGGCGAAAGGGCGGCGTCGTTTTCGGTCCGAAATCCGATCGAAATTTTTCAAAAAAAATCAATCAAAAAGCTCGACGAAAAGCGATGATGCTCGCCTTGAGCGAAAAGGTTCGAAACAAGACGATTCGAGTTGTCGAATCCTTCGTTTTGCCGGAATGGAAGACGACGGTCGTCGCGCGTTCACTTCGTGCCCTCGATATGTCCGGTAAAAGCACGCTTCTCGCCTTTACGCCCGGGGAGAGTGGTATCGGTCGAGCGAGCCGGAATATCCCGGGAGTTTCACCCATTTCAGCGCACACCGTGAATGCCAAGGAGCTCCTCGGTTGCCGATTTTTCTTGGTGAGCGAGGCGTCGATCGGGGATATAGAAAAGCGTTGTCTCCATGAAATACCGTCCACGAAAACCGTATGACCAAGGAAATATCCAAAAAATCGTCTCCCACCGAAAAAGATTCGCAGGTACTCCTTCGTCCTCGGATGACCGAGAAGGCGCATCTCTCGCTGTCGGTTGGGAAATATGTCTTTCAGGTGATACCTTCCGCTACGAAACAACAGGTGCGATTGGCAGTCGAGCGTGTGTATGGAGTTTCGGTGACGCATGTCAATATGGTGCGGATACCGAAAAAACGACGAGTGTTTGGACAAAAGGTTGGTTGGAAGGTTGCCCTCAAAAAAGCGATAGTGACCCTCAAAAAGGGCGAGAGCATTGAACTCTTTAAGGGCGTCTAGCTTCAAAACTCCTTACGTATGGCAATTCATATTTATCGAAAAAATACGGCGGGTCGGCGGAATATGTCGGTGGTAAAGCCCGATGCAGTGAGTCGCGACATAACGCGCCCGGAACGATCTCTTACGGCGCCGCTTTCCAAGAAGTCCGGACGCTCGCATGGGAAAATTTCCATTCGTCATCGAGGAGGCGGACATAAGCGTCGATATCGAGTCGTTGATTTCTTTGAAACAACGCACGCGGATGTTCCGGCTACCGTGCTCTCAATTGAAAAGGATCCGAATCGATCGGGGTTGATTGCACGTCTCCAGTATGCAAACGGCGCAAGAGCGTATGTCCTTGCCGCCGCAGGAGTCTCCGCGGGGCAAGAGGTCATAGCGGGACCACACGCACCTGTTTCTCCCGGGAATCGCCTCCCGATCAAGAACATTCCAGCTGGGACGACCATCTCAAACGTAGAGTTTTTTCCCGAAAAAGGGGGAAAGATTGCTCGGAGTGCCGGATCGAGCGCGACCCTGCTTTCCGTTGAGGGGGAAAAGGCTCAGGTGCGGCTTTCTTCTGGAGAGATTCGCTTGGTGAATGTCGAATGCTATGCTACCGTGGGCGGAGTGAGCAATTTCGAACACGGCGTGGAACGGATTGGAAAGGCGGGACGAAGCCGATGGAAGGGGCGACGACCCGCGGTTCGAGGAACGGCAATGAATCCCGTGGATCATCCGCACGGAGGAGGCGAAGGGCGGCAACCGCTCGGTATGCATCCCAAGACCCCGTGGGGAAAGCCGGCGCTCGGCAAGAAGACGCGGCGAAGAAAGAATCCGACGAATCAATACATCATCAAGCGTCGCTTTAAGAAGACGAGGAAATAATTTGGAAAAGAGTTTTTATGTCTCGAAGTCTCAAAAAAGGTCCCTATATCGATGAGCGGGTTCTCGCGAAAGTGAGAAATCGCAAACCGACTGATCGAAGCGCTATCAAGACGTGGTCTCGCGCCTGCGTGATTACGCCCGAAATGATCGGAGTTACCTTCGCGGTGCACAACGGAAAGGATTTTATTTCCGTCTATGTGACCGAGGATATGGTAGGACATCGACTGGGCGAATTTTCTCCGACACGGAAGTTTACTCGTCACGGAGGAAAGATGCAGAAAGAAATCGAGACGGCCGCCAAGCAAAAAGAGGTGGAAGTGTCCAAGGCAGCCAAGGCCGCTCCCGCCGGTGGGAAGAAGAAATAACGAAAGAATTGCCGACCTATGAACATAGAAGCCAGTCTCAACAATATACGAATTTCTCCCCGAAAAGTATCGGTTGTTTCAAAAATGCTTGCGGGACTTTCGGTTCGAGAGGCGGAGATTCAGCTCGATCGCGAGTTGAAGCGTGCCGCGCTTCCGATACGGAAGCTCCTTGCGAGTGCTGTCGCCAATGCCGAGCATAACTTTCGGGCGATTCCGGAAAATTTGGTGGTGATGCGCGTCGTGGTTGGCGAGGGGAGGAAGCTCAAACGGTGGATGCCGCGCGCGCAGGGTCGAGCGACTCCCATTTGGAAACGAATGTCGCGTATTCGCATCGTGCTCAATGAAGTGGACCCGAGTCTTCGCGCGAAAGCATCAAAGAAAAAGCGTGTCAAAAAGGACTCAACACATCATGAAAAAAATGAAAAAACGGCGAAGTCGGTGGGATTTTCGGGTGTTGCTCCGTCGGGGAAAGTCGGGAAGCCGTCCGGCGCTCATTCGACCCGGTCGCTCTTTCATCGGAAGTCAGTCTAAGTTTTCATATTCGGATGCAATTTTTGTACGGTATCTAGCACACGTTTCTTATGGGTCATAAAGCAAATCCAATCGGCATGCGAATCGGTATCACGGCGCTGTGGAAGTCGCGGTGGTTTGGCGGGAAGTTGTACCAGAAACACCTTCGCGAAGATATTGCGATTCGCGAGTTTGTTATGGAAACATGGAAGGCCGCGGGAATAGCCGGGGTTGAAATCGAGCGGTCGTCGGGAGCGGTTCGCCTCGTGATTGGTACGTCTCGACCCGGCGTTCTTATCGGTCGCGGCGGAACCGGAATCGAAGATTTGACGCGCGTTATAAAGCGGCGATTTTTTGCCGGTCGTCGAGTCGATCTCAAAGTGGATGTGCAGGAAGTGAAGCATTTCGAAGAGAACGCACATCTCGTGGCGGAGCAAGTTGCGGAACAACTTGAACGTCGACTTCCGTTTCGCCGGGTTTTGAAAGGGACGCTTGATCAAGTGGAAAAGAATCGCTCGATTCGCGGAGTGAAGATTGAAGTATCCGGGCGATTGGGCGGCGCGGAAATGTCGAGACGAGAATGGCTTTCTCGAGGGACGCTCCCGCTCCATACGCTTCGCGCGGATATCGATTTTTCAAAGGCGACGGCGCGGACGACCTATGGGGCGATCGGAGTCAAGGTATGGCTGTATCGCGGAGAGAAGTTTAATTAATCGAATGTTGATTGTTAGAGGTTGATCTTTGGATGTGAGCGTACTCTTATGTTGATGCCGAAAAAAGTCAAACACCGGAAGATTCATCGCGGCGGAAAGGTCGAGGGAATTTCGTATTCCGGTAATCGGGTAAGCTTCGGAGGTTTCGGACTCAAAGCGACGGAGGCCGGATTGGTGTCCGCGCGACAAATTGAAGCGGCGCGTCGCGCTATGACGCGCTCCGTTCAGCGCGGTGGCAAGGTGTGGATCCGAATCTTTCCCGATAAACCAATGACAAAAAAGGGAGATGAAACGCCGATGGGAAAGGGAAAGGGATCGGTAGATCATTTTGTCGCCAAAGTGTTTGCCGGTCGGGTGTTGTTTGAAATGGATGGTGTCTCTCGGGACGTCGCCCAAAAAGCGATGAAACTCGCGGCGTACAAGTTATCGGTCAAAACAAAATTTGTGGTTTCCGAGTAGGAGTTGATTTTTTGCGGAAAAGGGTATAGACTGAACACTTCCTATGAAAATGACTGAAATCAGAGAAAAAAGTCGAGAAGATTTGGAAGCGGCGATTCGAGAGAATCGTGAGGCACTTCGGGTGGTTCGATTTCAAATCGCCGAGCGCGAAGCGAAAAATCACCAGGAACACCGACGGCTTCGCCGAGATATCGCGCGAATGCTTACGGTGCTGTGCGAGCGAGTATAATATGCTTGTTTTTGGGTATGGAAAAAGAATTGGAACCAAAATCTGAAACGCGACAGCTTTCCAGAGCGCCGATTTTTCGAGGCGTGGTGGTGAGTGACGCGATGGAGAAGACTATCGTTGTTTCCGTGGAAACACTGAAGACGCATCCGAAGTATCGGAAGAAATACCGTTCAACGAGGCGTTTTCAGGTGCATGATCCGGAAAATCGACATACGGTTGGCGAGATAGTGGAGTTTCGGGAGTGTCCGCCGGTGAGTCGTCATAAGCGGCACGAGGTTATTGTTTCAAAAAAATAGCGAATATTGAAGCGCGTATTATGATTCAAGCGGAGACAAAACTCAGAGTGGCGGATAATACCGGAGCGATCGTGATCGAGTGTTTCAAGGTGCTTGGCGGGACGCGTCGGCGCTACGCGGCGCTCGGAGATATCATTGTTGCGTCGGTTAAGTCCTCTCAGCCGAGGGGGTTGGTGAAAAAGGGCGATAAGGTGAAAGCGGTTATCGTCCGACAAAAGGAAGCATATCGTCGTCGCGACAATTCCTTTATTCGTTTTGATGAGAATGCCGCCGTGATTCTCGAAGGGACGGATCCAAAGGGATCACGGGTATTCGGTCCTATTGCTCGGGAGGTTCGTGATCGCGGTTTTGCAAAAATTGTTTCACTGGCGCCGGAGGTGGTCTGACAAACGTAATACTGTAAAGTTCCCCCAGTTTTATTTCGTATGCCGAGATCGCAAAAAATAATTTTTCGAAAGTTTGCTCCGATAGAGAGGAGTATGTGAGAAAAATTGTTTTTTGGGATCGAGGCATCTCCTACGAAAGCAGAGATTTGAATTACAACACTTTTTTCCTATGAAGTTCAAGAAAGGCGATGAAGTCGAAATTATAACCGGAAAGGACAAAGGAAAGCGGGGTTCCATACTCCGTACGCTTCCCGCGCTTGGACGGATTGTGGTTGAAGGGGTGAATATTCGCAAAAAGCATATAAAGTCCCGAAAAGAAGGGAAAAAGGGCGAGCGAATAGAAGTGACAACGCCATTTGCGGCAAGTAAAGCAATGCTCGTGTGTCCCCATACGGGGAAGCTGACGAGGATTGGATACAAAATGGAGGCGGGCGAGAAAGTTCGCATGAGTAAGCAAGCCAAGAAGCCGATAGCGTAAAAAGCTTTCAACTGACAACAGACAACAGACAACAGACAACAGACAACAGACAACAGACAACAGACAACTGATAATTGATCACTTTCTTACTCCTCACTACTCACTTTTCATTTCATGTATGCAACGAGTTGATGTAAAAATTCCTCTGAAGACGGTGTACCGGACTGTTTCACTCCCGGCGCTTTTGGTCGCTTCCGGGCGTTCGAATCCGTTTTCGGTTGCTCGTATTGAGAAGGTGGTGCTCAATGCTGGTATTGGGAAATTTATCAAGGAAGAGGCTCGCGTTGAGGAGATTCTCCGATCAATGACGGATATCGCCGGACAGAAGCCGGTTTTGACGCAGGCGAAGAAAGCGATTGCCGGATTCAAAATCCGAGAGGGTCTTGCGGTTGGCGTACGCGTGACGCTTCGAGGGAATCGAATGTGGGATTTCTTGGATCGCTTGATAAAGACAGCCTTTCCGCGTGTGCGCGATTTTCAAGGGATATCGCCTTCGACGGTTGACGCCTGCGGCAATATCAATGTCGGTATTCGTGAACACAGCGTATTTCCCGAAATTGTCCCGGAGAAAGTTCAAACGCCCTTTGGGTTTCAGGTGAATGTCGTGACTACGGCGAAAACTCGCAAAGAAGGCTTGGTACTTGCGCAATCTCTCGGATTTCCGATTCGCGAAGGTATGGACGCGTAAAAAACATCTATGGCAAAGACATCCACTGCGGCGCGAGCCCGAAAACAACCGAAATTTTCCACTCGAATCGTGCGCCGATGCTGGCGGTGTGGGAGGAAGCATGGCTATCTTCGAAAATTCGATCTCTGTCGTATTTGTTTTCGAGAGCTGGCGAGTCGGGGAGAGGTTCCGGGTGTTCGAAAATCTTCATGGTAATTCTATGGATCATATCGCAAACATGTTGACAAAAATCCGAAACGCGCAGATGGCCGGGCATACCTCGGTTACATTTCCTTCGTCAAAGGTGAAACTTTCGATTGCTCGCATCCTCGAGCGTCGAGGTTTTGTGGAGCAGGTGACGGAGGAAGATGCTGAGGGGGGACATGGAAAACGTCTCTTTGTCGTACTTCGGTATCACCGTGTTTCCCCGACGCAACTCGATCCGGCTATCCGAGGTCTTCGCCGTGTGAGTCGCGGGGGGCAGAGGCGATATGTGAAGCGCGAGGAAATTCGCAAGGTGAAAAACGGTTTCGGTTGCGCCATCGTCTCAACATCGAAGGGGGTAATGACGGGAACGGAGGCGTATCATTCCGGATTGGGCGGAGAGTACATTTGCGAGGTATGGTAATATAACTGCTAACCTTCAACGAATAACTATCAACTGACAACTCTCGACTTCAAATATTTTTTATGAGTAGAATCGGCAAACAATCCATAGGTATTCCGGCGGGAGTCGAAGCATCGCTTTCGGGGAATATGGTGACGGTAAAGGGTCCCAAAGGAACGCTTTCTTTGGCGCACCATTATGAAGTTTCGGTTCACATTGAAAACAATGAGGCGCGAGTTGAGAAGACGGGGAAGTCAAAAATGGCGCCGGCGCTCTGGGGGACGACGGCTCGCTTGATTCGCAATATGGTGACGGGCGTGACGGAAGGATTTTCAAAGCAATTGGAGTTGAACGGCGTCGGTTTCCGAATGGCGCTTCAGGGAAAAAAACTTGTGTTTGCGCTTGGCTTTTCGCATCCCGTTGAAGTGACTGTTCCCGAGGGGATTCTTGCAAAAATAGAAAACAATGTCCTCACGCTTTCCGGAATTGACAAACAATCGGTCGGGCAATTTGCCGCGGAAATCAAGAAGTTGAAACCGGTTGAGCCGTACAAAGGCAAGGGGTTCCGCTATGTTGGAGAAGTGGTGTTAAGGAAGGAAGGGAAGAAATCAGCCGCATAATTTCCGAAATGTATGACAGGGTCGCATACCAAAAATATCGGACGGTTTTTCCGAAAGAATCGGGTTCGAGCGCGCGTTTCCGGCGCGCCGGAATGCCCGAGGCTGTCGGTCTTTCGAAGTCTTCGCGGCATTTCCGCACAGGCGATTGATGATGTGTCAGGGAAGACGCTGTGTTCGGCGTATCTTCGGGAGTTGCCAAAAGGAAAAAAAGCCAATACGGTTGCGGGAGCGAGAGAGGTTGGGAAGCTATTGGCGAAGAAGTGCCTCGATTCCGGAATACAGCGCGCTGTTTTCGATCGAAACGGCTACCGGTACCACGGTCGGGTGAAGGCGCTTGCAGAGGGCGCGAGAGAGGGAGGATTGACGCTCTAAATAATTTCAAGTGATACGTTTCAAATTTTGAAATTCGAAAATTATTTTACCATTTGATATTTGAAATTTGTAATTTTCCGATGAATCTATGTCCAAGCAAATGAGAAAACCGAAGCGGCGGGAGAAGCCGGAATATGATCAGAAGCTCCTCAACCTTGCCCGAGTGACGCGTGTCGTAAAAGGCGGTCGGCGTTTTCGTTTTCGAGCGACGCTTGTCATTGGCAATCGAAAGGGAAAGGTTGGTGTCGGGGTTGCCAAAGGTTCCGACGTATCGGACGCGATTCAAAAATCTTTCAATGACGCGAAACGAAACTTGGTTTCGGTTGCACTTGCCGGTTCGACCATACCGCATGATGTGCGTGAAAAACTCGGGAGCGCGACGATACTTCTCAAGCCCGGCATTCCCGGTCAAGGGATTATCGCCGGAGGCGCGGTACGGGCGGTGATGGATTTGGCCGGCATAAAAGATATCGTTTCGAAGTCGCTTGGCGCTTCCAATCCCCTGAATGTCGCGCGCGCGACCGTTTTGGCATTGTCTCGATTTCGAGTGAAGAATGCGCGCGAGGAAGGGAAAGATACTGCTATTGAATTGCCTGTTTCTTCGGAGTCGAAGGCTGTCTCGAAAACGGGAAAGGAAATTGAAATTGAAACACCGGGGGCTGAAAAGCCGACCGTGTAAATTCTTCTGTGTATCCTCTATGCAAATTCATGAACTTTCCGTCGGGAAAAAAAAGGGCCGAAAGCGAATCGGGCGGGGCGGCAAACGCGGTACGTATTCCGGTCGCGGCAATAAGGGTCAGAAGGCTCGTTCGGGCGCGCATGTGAATCCGCTCTTTGAGGGTGGACGATGTTCATTGGTTGAACGTTTGAAGAAAGTACGCGGTTTCAAGTCACCTCACGCCAAGAAGCCTTTCGTCAAACTCTCCGATATCGCTCGCGCTTTTTCGGCGGGAGAGACCGTCTCTCCGGAAACGCTTCTCGCGAAAAAGCTGGCTTCGAAAGATATTTTGAAAAGCGGAGTCAAAATAATCGGAACGGGAACGATTCCGAAAGGACTCTTGTTTGACGCGACCCTCTCTTTGTCGGAGGGCGTCCGGAAAATAATCGAGGGTCAAGGCTCGACTCTCAATCGCTGACGTTTGTACTGGTTTTTACTGTTCAGCTTTCCTTGTTCGTTGTCAGTTGGTAGCTTACCCCTATGTACGCGACACTGGTTCGTATTTTTTCGGAAAAGGAGCTACGCGGGAAACTCCTCTTTATCTTTGGCGCGCTCGTGGCATATCGTATTGCGGCGGTTGTGCCGCTTCCCGGCGTTGACGTCTCGAGACTTCAACGTTTTTTTGATGAGAATCAGTTCTTGGGACTCCTCAATGTTTTTTCGGGCGGTGGACTTTCAAACGTGTCGATTGTCCTTCTCGGCGTTGCCCCCTATATCACCGCTTCCATCATTATGCAACTTATGACGACGGTTGTGCCTCGCGTCGAGCAAATGTACAAGGAAGAAGGGGAAGCGGGTCGGCAGAAATTCAATATGATTACGCGGTGGCTCACGATTCCGCTTGCCGTTCTGCAGACCTTTAGCATGATCGCGCTTCTTCGTTCGCAGAATGTTTTGGGAGATATCACGGCCTTTGACACGGCGGCGATGGTCGTGATTGCGACGGCGGGAACGATACTCCTGATGTGGTTTGGCGAACTCATTACCGAAAAGGGTCTCGGGAACGGTGTCTCGATTATGATTTTTGCGGGCATTATGGCGGGAATTCCCGCGATCGTCATACGATTTTTTGACACGATTGGACAAAATCCCGATGATTTTTTCAACAATCTCGTGTTTGCCGCGGTGGCGCTTCTTATGGTTGCCGGTATCGTGTTTGTAAACGAAGCGCAGCGAACGATTCCGATTTCCTACGCCAAGCGCATCCGTGGCGGTATTGCCGCGGCCGGGACGTCGACCCATCTTCCGCTTCGGGTCAATCAGGCAGGGGTTATCCCGATTATTTTCGCCGTGTCGCTTATCATTCTTCCCAATGTCGTTGCGGGCTACGTGATGCAAACGGCGACCAACCCGACCATTGTTTCCGTCGCTTCCAAAGCGTACTACCTCTTTCAGAACCAGTGGTTTTACGGAATTTTTTACTTCGCGCTCGTTGTGCTCTTTACCTACTTTTACACCGCGGTTATTTTCGATCCCACCAAGATCGCCGATAATCTGCAGAAGCAGGGAGGGTACGTGCCCGGCATTCGACCGGGAACGCCTACGGTTGAGTACCTTTCCAAGGTACTCGGTCACGTGACACTCGTCGGGGCGGTGTTTTTGGGGACGGTCGCGGTTCTCCCGATTGTCGTTCAGGGTTTGACTGGCGTGCAGTCTCTCACGATTGGCGGCATCAGTATTCTGATCGTTGTTTCGGTAGTTCTTGAAATGGTGAAACATATTCAAAGTCAGCTCGCGATGCGGAGCTACGAAGGATTCTGAGAGAAATTTGGTCGGATAGCTTTTTTCTTCTTGGAAAATACGGTATTCTGATAGTGACCTCTTTGGTTTTTGAAACTTTATTTTTTCTTCATATGACTCGACTGCTCACCGCCATTCTCTTGGGACCGCCGGGAAGTGGGAAAAGCACGCAGGCGGATTTCTTGGTGCGCGAAATGAATGCGGTGCATATCGATGTGGGACTCGCGCTTCGAAAGACGTCCGAAATGAAGACGCCGCTTGGCGAGAAGATCTCCGAAATTATGAACACGCGCATGGGGTTGGTGCCGGATGATATCGTGGAAGAAGTGCTTTCGGGCGCGCTTGCCTCCATTCAACCCGACACCTCGGTCATTCTGGATGGCGCTCCTCGGAGAGAAACGCAGATTGACATTGTGGAAGCAGTGCTTGCGACGTTCGAGCGGGAAGTGGATGTCGCGATATACGTAGCGCTTTCGGAAGAAGAATCCATCCGGCGCATTTCTTGCCGATGGATGTGTCCGCGATGTAATCGTCCATTTGTCGCCGGTGTGGATTTTCGAAAGGGCGAGGAAATTTGCCCTGCTTGCGGAACGACGCTGTCTCGACGAAAAGATGATACCGAGGAGGGAGTCCAAAAACGTTATCAGATTTTCGTCGCCGATACATTGCCGGTTGTCGAACACTATCGAAAGAAGGGCGCGCTCCTCGAGGTGGATGGCGCCAAAGATCCCGCTGCCATATTTGAAGATATCCGGAGAGTACTGGAGCGGGTGTAGGATTTTTTGAGGGGTGGATGACGGGGGAAACCCCGTCTTTTGTTGAATCTTTTTGTTTCCTTTGATAGGATACGTCCACCGGACTTTGGAGTTTTTTTGTAAGAGCGTTTCTAAGAAGCACGCTTTTCTGGAAAAAATTATTTTTTTGCTTGTCTTCCACTTCGTTCGAAAGCCGCAAAAAAACAATTTTTCCCAGAAAAACGTTCAAATTTTCAGTCTTGTGAAGCTTTTTAGACACGTTCTAAAGATACTATGAATATTCGGCTCAAAAACGCGGAACAATTCGAGGCGTTGCGGGAGAGCGGGAAGCGACTTGCGGGCGTGATGCGCGCGGTTGAAGCGGCGATTCGTCCGGGAGTTTCCACGCTCTCGCTTGACGAAGCGGCGGAGCGGGCGATACTCGCGTCGGGGAGTGAGACGGTTTTTAAGGGATACGGCAAAGAATATGGGAGCGGATTTCCGGCGGCGATTTGCGTTTCGATAAACGATGAGGTGGTACACGGTATTCCGAAAAAGACGCGCCTTATTCGAGAGGGCGACTTGGTAAAAATAGATATGGGACTTCGCTTTCGCGGGATGGTCACGGATATGGCGCGAACCTTTGCGGTTGGCGAGGTGTCGGATGCGGCGAAGCGGCTTCTGCGGGTGACCGAGGAGGCGCTTCTTTGCGGCATTTCCGCCATTCGAGTCGGCGCAAAACTCTCGGATTACGGAAGGGCGGTGCAACGATATGTTGAGACAAACGGCTTTTCGGTGGTGCGAGATCTCGTGGGACACGGGGTTGGGTTTGAGCTTCACGAGCCTCCGCAAATTCCAAACTATATTTTTTCCGGTATGAAAGATATTGAGTTTCGTGCCGGTATGGCGGTCGCGCTTGAGCCAATGGTAAACGCGGGCAAGTACGCGATTTGCCTCGGCAAGGACGGTTGGGTGTTTACGACCGAAGATGGAAGGCTGAGCGCGCACTTCGAAGACACGGTGATTCTTACTGAACGCGGCATCGAAAATGTGACGCGATCAACCGTATGACACAAGAGGTTTTTTCATATCTGGGCATTGATTGGGGGGAGAAAAAAATCGGAGTGGCGATTGCGGACTCGGAAACGAGAATGGCGTTTTCGGTGACGACACTTCCCCATGACGCGCGGCTTCTTGAGGCGCTTGCCGGGATTATCGCCGAGCGGAACGTGCGCGAAATCGTGATCGGCATCCCGTCTCATATCAATCGCGAGCGCGTCGAATACGGCGGAGAAAGACTTGGCAATATTCTCGCCGAGCGTTTTCGTATACCCGTTCACTACGAAAATGAAATGTTCACCACCAAAATGGCGCGCGCGGGACTTATCGAACGCGGTATTCGCGGTCGTCTCGATGATATGGACGATCGCGAGGCGGCGCGTATTATCCTCGAGAGTTTTCTCGCGGGACAGGGGAGATTGTGATACAATGAACTTGCGAAGATTAATTTCTCTTCATCTTGTTTTCTATGGAAACACAACCATTTATTTCGGTTATTATTCCTTCATACAAAGAAGGAGAACGTATTGGGACGACGCTTCTTGATATCGGGAAGTATTTCAAACAGAAGGATATGAGTTATGAAATCCTCGTCGTCGTGGACGGATCGCCCGACAATACGGCGGAGGTGGCGCGCAACTACGCGCTTCAGATGGATCACATTCGGGTCATTGATAATCCGCAAAATCACGGCAAGGGATATGTGGTGCGCCAAGGGCTTCTTGAGGCGAAGGGGAAATACCGACTTTTTATGGATGCCGACGGCTCGACAGCGATTACCCATCTCGAAACATTTCTGCCGGCGCTTCAGGCGGGAAATGACGTGGTTATCGGATCGCGCGATTTGGAAGAGTCATTTATTCAGGTGCACCAACCGAAATACCGGGAGGTGATGGGCGATATGGGAAATTGGGCGATTCGAATTGTGCTCGGGCTTTGGTCGTACCGGGATACGCAGTGCGGGTTTAAAATTTTGACGGCGGAAGCGGCGGAGCAAATCGCGAGGCGTATGGTGGTGGATCGTTTCGGCTTTGACTACGAACTCATTATCTTGGCGCATAAACTCGGTTTCAAGGTGCAACAACTGCCCGTTCGGTGGATGAACGAAGAAGGCTCGACGGTGGGTGGACTTTTCGGACCGAACGGCTTTATTCAGGTGCTCATCGATCTCTTCAAGACCAAATGGCGACTCGTGACGGGGGCGTATAAAATTGGGGAATATACGCAAGCGAATGAACAACTGACAACAAACAACTGATGGGGGAATTATGAATTACGAATGAGTGCCGAAAGCCGATAGCGGATTGCCGATAGCTGGAACACAGAATCTAAAACAAAAATCGTGTGGAAGAAGTTGTTGAGAAAAAAAATGAAGAAGTGTCTTCGCCGACATCTCCCATGTCCGAGCTCCGGCAGGATATCGTGACGGGAGACTGGGTGGTGATTGCAACCGGGCGCGGGAAGCGTCCGGATGAGTTTGTTCACCATGATAGCGAGTCGAATGATACGGGTATTGAACGTTGCCCTTTTGAAAACCCGGAGGCGACCGGGCAGGAGAAGGATGTTCTCATATATACCTCGGGCGACGACCGCTGGACGCTTCGGGTGTTTCCGAACAAATTCCCGGCATTCAGTCGCGGGAAAACTCCGAAGAAGCTCGGCGAGGGACCGTACTTTGCGATGACCGGAACGGGGTATCACGAAGTCATCGTGACGCGCGATCACTACAATCAACTCGCAACGATGGAATCCTGGCAGGTCGCGGAGGTGCTCGACGCCTATCAGGATCGATACCTTTCGCTTATGAAAAGAAAAAGCGTGCGGTATATTCAAATCTTTCACAATCATGGCAAGTCGTCGGGCGCCTCGCTTCCGCATCCTCACTCGCAACTTATGGCGATACCGGTGGTGTCGCCCTATATTCAACTGGAGCTTACCGGCGCCGAGCGGTACTTTCGGAGTACGCGCAAGAAAGTGTATCAGGTGATGGCGGACTACGAGAGCGAAACAAAGACGCGCGTCGTCTATGAAAACGACGCCTTCATCGCTTTTTGTCCCTTCGCGTCTCGGTCGGCATTTGAAACGTGGGTGATGCCGAAGAAATCTTCGCCCTATTTCGAGCGTCTGCACGACGAAGACAAATTTCTCGCGGCGGAGGCGCTTCGCTCGGCGCTCTTCGCGCTTTATCGCGGGCTCGGCGATCCGTCGTACAACTTCTATATCCACACATCGCCGTGCGACGGCAAAGATTATCCTCACTATGGCTGGCACATCGAAATTCTCCCCAAGACATCCACCTGGGCGGGCTTCGAACTCTCGACCGGCATCGAAATTTCCGCCATCGAACCCGAAAAAGCTGCCGAGTTTTTGCGAGGACAGCTGTGAATACTTGAATTTTCAATGACCAATTTACAATTTTCAAAATTTTTTTGATTGGATTTTGAAAATTGATCATTGAAAATTGAAAATTTTTGCTATGCGCTATCTCATTGCCAATCTGAAAATGAAGCTCGTGTCGGAGAAGGAAAATGCTGACTATCTTTTGGCGTTGTCGGAAGGGATGAAAAGCGTGAAGAAGAAGAGCGTGCAAGCAATAGTTTGTCCGTCGTTTCCGTTTTTGGAATTATTCAAAAGGAAACTGCCGAAGGGTATGGCACTCGGGGCGCAGGATGTGTGGGAGGAAGAGCGGGGAGCGTATACGGGGGCGGTGTCGCCGGTGTCGCTTTCCGATCTTGGCGCTTCATTCGCAATAGTGGGGCATAGCGAGCGGCGGGAATGGTGCCATGAGACGGATGAAATGATTGCCAAAAAAGTTCGCGCGTGTTTGCGAAACGATATTCAGCCAATTCTCTGTGTCGGTGAGACGGAAGCGGAGCGAGCGGAAGGGAAGACCTTTGCGGTGATCGCGCGGCAGGTGAAGACGGCTTTTGCCGGAATTTCTCGAGAGGACTTCCGACGTGGTATCATAGCGTATGAACCGCGCTGGGCGATCGGAACGAATCGGACGCCGTCGTCGGATGAAATTTTGGAAGTGGCCATCTCAATACGGAAATCGCTCGTCGGGATGTTTGACCGAGATGATGTGGATGCTTCCCCGATTCTCTATGGCGGATCGGTCACGGCGGAACAGATAGACGGGCTGTGTCTTTGTCCCGGACTCTCGGGAGTGTTGGTCGGGCGAGAGAGTTTGAATTCGAAAGAAGTGGCGGAGATGATGCGGGTGTTGGGGGAATAACTCATTCTGAACACGATTATGATTGTGAGCGTAAAAGACATTTTGACCAAAGCGCAGGAGGGCGGGTATGCAGTGGGAGCGTTTAATACGGTGAACCTTGAGACGACGCAGGCGATTTTGCACGCGGCTTCGGAACTGCGCTCGCCGGTTATCGTGCAGATGACGGAGAAGACGCTCGACTATGCCGGCGGGCGGGCGATCTATCACCTTGTGCGCGATTTGGTCGAGTGCTACTATCCGACGCTCCCGGTCGGAATTCATCTCGATCATGGGAAGAGTTTCGAGTTGGTCGAGCGGGCGGTGGAAATCGGATTCAACTCGGTGATGTACGACGGCTCGCGCAAGAAGTATGTGGACAACGCGGCGATGACGAAGCGAGTCGTGGATTTTTGTCACGCGCGCGGCGTCTCGGTGCAGGGTGAACTCGGGAGCGTTCCCTATGTTGGTGAAACGTCGACGCAGACGATTATCTGGGAAGAATATATGACCGATCCGGAAGAGGCGTGCCGATTTGTGGAGGAGACCGGTGTCGATACGCTCGCGGTCGCGATCGGAAACGCGCACGGATTTTTCCCCGAGCGATCCGAACCGGACTATGAACGTCTCGAAAAGCTGCGCCGGTGTGTCCGCGCGCCGATCGTGATTCACGGCGCTTCCAACTGGGAGGGTGAGAAGGTTTCGAAGGTGATTAGTCTTGGCGCGACGTGTTTCAATATCGATACCGCGCTTCGTCTGAGCTTCCTGAGTCAATTGTCGCAAACGCTTTCAAGCGGAGATGAAACGGATCTCCGAAAAGTTCTGGGTATCGCGAGAAGAAGCGCCGAGGCGGCGGTGTGGAAGAAAATCGATGCCTTCGGTTCGGCGGGGAAAGCGGATGGGTGGGAGGCGGGAATGCAAAATGAAAAATGAAAAATGCAAAATGAAGAACAGAGTGCGGAGATTGTGTTTAACAAAAATCTTATGAAACGGATTGCAATCAATGGGTTTGGGCGGATTGGGAGGACGGCGTTTCGGATTCTTTCGAGACGTGAGGGGGTGGAAGTGGTGGCGGTGAATGACCTGACGGATGCCGAGACGCTCGCGCATCTCTTGAAACACGATACGGCGTATCGGGCGTTTGATCGGGAGGTTTCATCGAAAGAAAACGTGATCATGGTGGATGGGAAAGAAATTCCCGTGTTGTCCGAACCGGATCCCGCGAAATTGCCGTGGGGCGAGATGAAGGTGGATGTGGTGCTCGAATGTACGGGACGGTTTGTGAAGGGAGAGGCGGCGGGGAAGCACCTTGCCGCGGGTGCCAAGACGGTGGTGCTTTCGGCGCCCGGAAAAGGGAGTGATATCCCGATGTTTCTTATGGGCGTGAATGATGATCGCTACGACGGCGAAACGGTTCTTTCGAACGCGTCGTGCACGACCAATTGCCTGGCGCCGGTCGCCAAGGTAATGCACGAGGCGTTTGGCATTGCAAAGGCGATGATGACAACGATTCACTCGTATACGGCGGATCAAAATTTGCAGGACGCGCCGCATGATGATTTGCGGCGGGCGCGCGCGGCGGCGCAAAACATCGTGCCGACCACAACGGGCGCCGCGGTCTCGATTGGGGAAGTGATTCCAGAAATGAAAGGAAAATTTGATGGGCTCGCGATTCGCGTGCCGACGGGTGTTGTGTCGCTTACGGATTTTACGTTTCTTTTGAATCGCGACGTGACGGCGGATGAGGTGAACGAGGCGATTGTCGCCGCGTCAAAGACAGATCGGCTCAAAGGGATTTTAGAGGTGACGACGGAGCCCTTGGTTTCCTCCGACTTTATCGGCAATCCCGCCTCGTCCATCGTGGATCTCTCGCTGACAAAAGTCGTCGACGGCAATCTCGTCAAAGTGGTCGCGTGGTACGATAACGAGTGGGGCTACTCCGAGCGCCTCGTCGACATGGCGCTCAAAGTGTTGTAAAAATTTTCAATATTCGATTTTCAATGTTCAATTTTTGTTTCCGGATTTTCTTCTTGGGGTTTTTAAATTGATCATTGATCATTGTTCATTGATAATTGTTTTCTATGTACGACATCATCATAAAAAACGGGGCGATACTCGATGGGACGGGGGCGCGCGAGTTCGCGGGGGATGTCGGCATACGGGAGGGGATGATTGCGACGGTTGGGAACTTAAACGGCGAGCGGGCGGAAAAGACGATTGACGCCAAGGGGCACTATGTCACGCCCGGCTTTGTCGATATCAACAATCACTCCGACACCTATTGGCAGATATTTCTGAATCCCGATTTGGAGAGTCTGGTGCGGCAGGGGATCACGACGATTGTCGGCGGGAACTGCGGATCATCCCTGGCGCCCCTCACTGACAAGTCGATGCTTCAGTCGATTCAAAAGTGGACGGATATTCGAAATCTCAATTTGAATTGGCTCTCGACGCGGGAATTCTTGGAAGAAGTGGAGCGTCGGGAACTCTCCGTCAATTTCGCGACGCTCTTGGGACATGGGACGCTCCGGCGCGGCTTTGTGCACGACGAATCGCGTCCGCTTCAGGCGGCAGAGCTCTCCGGTATGGCAAAAATGGTGAAGCAATCGCTTCACGAAGGGTCGCTCGGTATGTCTCTGGGGCTTGCCTATGTGCATGGGCGGCACGCGACCGAGCATGAGCTCTCAACCTTGGCGAGTGTCGTTGGGAAGGCGAATGGATTTTGCGCGGCACATCTTCGCAATGAAGGAAAAGAATTGCCGGAAGCGATTGCGGAGGCAATCACGATGGCGCGGAGTTCCGGCGTGCGACTCCATATCTCGCACTTGAAGGCGGTTGGGCGGCGATACTGGGAACAGATGGAGCGCGCACTCTATCTTCTTGAAGCGTCGGACTCGGAGGGAGTGGACGTGTCGTTTGACATTTATCCCTACCGCCAAACGGCGACAGTGCTCTATACGATACTCCCGACCTGGATTACGGATGGCGGCAAGAAGATGATGATGGAGCGACTTCGCGACAAGTCTATCAGGCTCGAGGCGATTCACGATCTCAAGGAAGAGCGCATTGACTATTCTTCGGCGATTCTCTCCATTTCCTCGCTCAACAGAATGATTATGCGAACCAATGTACTCGATATGGCGCGTTCGCAGGGGAAGTTGCCGGAAGAAGTGATCTTTGACGTTCTCTTGGCGTCGGACGACCGTGCAATCGTGTCTTTGGACGCGCTTTCCGAAGACAATATCGAGAAGGGGCTTCGGCATCCGTTTTCGATCGTGAGCACCAACGGCACGGGCTATCCGCTCGCGCATGCTCGAACCGGCGAGGGGATTCATCCGCGATGCTTCGGCGCGTTTCCGCGCGTGCTCTTTCGGTATGTCCGCGAGAGGCGGATCTTGGGATGGGAAGAGGCGATACACAAAATGACCGGGAAGCCGGCGCTCAAAGCGGGGATCAAGAAACGCGGCACGATCGCGGTCGGGAATCATGCCGATCTTGTCGTCATCAACCCCAATGAAGTCGAAGATCACGCGACCGCCGAGAATCCCTACCAGTATCCCTCCGGCATTCCTTTTGTCGTGGTTAACGGGAAGCTCGTCATCGACAAAGGCGAATACACCGGCGCGCGCGCCGGTACTGTCATCCGTCGCGAAGGAAGCTTTTTGGAAAAATTGTGGTGAAATCAGAATCAGGCTCAGGCTCAGGGCGTCTCCCGAACTTTATAAAGGGTTGAATTTTACCTGAAAAAATGCTACCATAAGGTCATGATACGAGAAATATCACATGAAAAATCAGGGTTATCTCAGGGTGTTTTCTGGTCTCGAAAAAGAGATGATCTGGATGAAGATCGGGACAAAAGATATATTATCCATCAGGTACTTATGTACGGAAATTTGGATGATGTGCGCCAGTTGAAGCGAAAATACTCGCTTCCGGTTCTTGAGGAGGTTTTTTTGGATCATCCGATGAAGGTGTATACGCCTCAAGCGTTTTCGTTTGCGTATCGAGTCTTCTTTCGATTGAATGAACCTGTTGATGCACGACGCTATCTCAAAACTTCACCTCGACATTCTTGATTCGAAGCGACAAGAAGTATTCGGACAACTACGGAATATGCCGCCGTCTTTTGTGTTGGGTGGCGGCACGGCTATCGCTCTCCAAATACGACATCGTCAGTCGTACGATTTTGATTTCTTTTCTCCAGTATCAATTGTTTCCACGCTTCTCCCTTCTTTTAAGGAAATATTTCCCGGGTTTGATATTCGTCCGGTTATAGATAATGGAGATGAGCTCACTGTTCTTTTGGACGAAGAGGTGAAAATATCTTGCATCGCCTATCCGTTTTCACCGCTCCACCCAATTGTGGAAGCGGATGGAGTTAGATTGTTTGATCTTCGCGATCTTGCTTCGAACAAAGCATACACCATAGGGCGCCGGGGTGTATGGCGAGACTATGTTGACCTTTTCTTTCTTTTGAAGAATGCCCATTTGAATCTGCGAGATATTGTTTCAGAAGCCGAGCGGCGTTTTTCCGGATCTTTCGATGCGAAGCTCTTCTTGGGACAGCTTGTGTACTTTGACGATATTACGGATTTCTCTGTTGAGTATCTCGGCGAACTGGTCTCCGCGGAAGTCATCCAAAATTTTTTTCTCGAAGCATCGAGACATCTGCTGGATGAAGATTTGAACGTTTGATTTAAGACCACTTATTCATTTTTCATTTTCCCCTCCTCATGCCCGCGCGCTTTTTCACCTGGATATTCATCCTCCTCGCTCTCACTCTGGGAGCGGTTTCGTGGTGGCGGCTTCAAGGGAAGAATGAGGGGAAGGCGGCGGAGACGGTGAATGTGACGGTTCCCGGTCCCACCTCTTCCATTCTTGTGGGGCACTGGACGCTCGACGGGAATGATGTCGTCTGGGGGGATACGAGTACCGAGATCAAAGACGTCTCGGGATACGCCAAGCACGGCAATTTCTCCAACAACCTCTCCACGGGGAGCACAACGGTGGGAAGAATCGGTCAGGGAATTGTTTTTAACGGGACGAGTGATTCCGTCTCATTGGGGAGTGTCTATAACGGCGTCAAAACGGTCGCCTTCTGGGTGAAGCCCAATACGACGACGCAACCCTTTATTGACCTCAATGGCACGGCAACAGTGGATGTCTCGTCGGGCACCGTGCGAGGGAATAACTTCACGAGCCCGACTTTTTACAAGGATGGCGATCCGGCAATGGCGATAGTAGCGCCCGTTGCCTATCGGAGTAGTAGCGCGACGACCTACGCATCTCGTACCAATACGATGCTCACCGCGCCTTCCGGCATCCAAAACGGCGACCTCTTAGTGATTGTCTTCGATATCGGCGCCGCCTCGCCACCAACGCCGACACCGCCATCGGGATTTACCGCGCTCCCCAACTTTTCCTCGCCAATGGCGATGACTGCCAGCGGTTTCACCGTCAATATGTACGCCTGGTACAAATTCGCGAGCAGTGAATCAGGTAACTACACCGTAACCCATGCCTCCGCTTCTTCGCAGGGATACATTGCCGCGATAACCGGCGCGAATACGACAACCCCCTTCTCTCCCAACCCGACCAAGAATACGGGAACCGGCACGACGACGACCGCGACGGGACTCACAACACCCTATGACACCAGTCTCGTGATGTTCATCTCCTCCGACTGGGGCAGTACCGCCAACAACCTGACCGCTCCCACGGGCTCGACCCCCACCTTCACCAAGCGAATGGGATCAACCACACAGTCCGGCATTCTCTATGTCGCCGACGGCGTCCTCGCGACGGCTGCTGCGACAGGCGACAAGACGATGACGAACAACTCTGCCGGAGGCGAACCCTTTGGAGGCGTCCTCGTGAGCATCCAGCCTGTGACGACGCCGGGCGCGATGATTGACACCGCCTGGCATCATATCGCGATCACGACCGCGACGGGCATCAACGCGAGTGCAGCGTATCTCGGGCTCATTTCGCCAAGCACCTATTTTGGCGGGATGCTCGACGATATCCGATTCTACTCGACCGAACTCTCCGCGACCCAGGTCGCCGACCTTTATCGGAGTAGCGGCGCCAAGCAAACGATCAATTTCGGTATGGAAGGCACCCTGACCAATGGCTTGGTGGGGCACTGGACCATGGACGGGAACGATGTCATTTGGGGCGATTCGAGTAGCGAGGTAAAAGATCGAAGCGGAAGCGGCAACCACGGCGACGCCGCCAATCTCACCGCCTCCTCCGCCGTGATTGGCAAATTGGGCCAGGCGTTGAGTTTTAATGGGGTAAACCAATGTATCGACATGCGTGGAAGCATTTTCCCAATCCAAGGTGATTCGAACACAAACTCCTTTGCTTTTTGGGTGAAAGCTACTGTTGATGGGAGAATATATTCTGAGGAAGAGGGGTCGGCTGCGAGTTTTGCAATTGGAGGTGATACCGGGCATGTTAGCGTGTATCTGAAAAATAGCGCGAGTACGGTACTCTCTTCTCAAGATTCGACCGGTATCGCATTCGACAACGCATGGCACCATGTTGTTTGGACGGATAGCAATGGCACCGCGAAACTCTATATCGACGGTGTGCAGGATGCGACAAACTTTAACTATACCCGAACCGGCACATTTTCAATGGTCTATAGCACAATAGCCAGTGTAAATCCCTCTTGCTCTTCGAACCAATTTACCGGTTCTCTTGATGATTTTCGTGTTTACAACAGAGTGCTCTCTTTGGCGGAAGTAGCTGATCTGTACAATATGGGGAAGTGAGCTTGAATTGAAAAAGATGCAAAAAAATGGTGGTATGCAACGAATGTTGAGAAAAATATAAACCAATAATTGATTGCGTATGAACCGATGGAAGTCTCTTGCAGGAATTCTCCTTCCTGTTTTTTTATTTTCACTTTTTTTGATTCCCGTCGGACATGCTTCCGCCGCCACTATCTATTACGTCTGCGGGAGCGCGGCCACTTGCAATTCAGGCTCGTCCGGGTGGTCGTCTGGTAGCGACGGTAATAACTGCACCTCGAAGACCACGCCGTGCGCGACGACAGCCGGCGTTACCGCAAAGATGGGTAGTGGCGACACGGCCATATTTGGTAATGGCAGTTACGGAACACCAAGTTGTAGCCTTGTTCACGGCTCTCCATCTAACGGCTACACCACAATCAAAGCCGAACAGATGGGCGGCGTAACGATCACGGGTGGAATAAATTGCGGATTTGGGAGTTCTGCGTATCTGGCATTTGATGGCTTGTTCTTCACGAGCGACACGCTGATTGAAAGTACTGACCACGTAAAATTCCTCCGGTGCGGGAATATGTCTGTCCACAATCCGATTAGCGCGAACTTCGCTGCTGGAGAGGGAGCTTCGTACATCCTATTTGAGCAGTGCTATGCGTATGGAAATGGGCGATACAAATTTGTTGCATGGCACGCCAATAACATCGTTATGCGTCAGAACGTCGTGAGGATGGACGCGGAACCTGCCGCAGGCCAGCAGATCGCCGGACTCGCCATGTACAGCATGTCCAATGGACTCATGGCCAACAACATCGTCATCGACTCGGATCATGACGAAGCATGGAGCGACCAAGACGAGAGAGGATGCTATTACTTTCCCGATACGTCTGCATCTACACTGAATATAGTCCTGGATACCAACCTGTGTCTTAACAGCAAAATGGGGGGTATCAATATTGATGGGAACGAAGGACTATACTACAGTGCGGTAACCGCCAACAATAATGTTGTATGGAAAGCGTCTTCGCATTCTGGCACATGGACTAACTATTCTCGCGGCGACTATGATTACTGGACGAACAACACATTCGGCGTCGATACAAGTAACGCTCTCGCATACCACAGCGCCTATTACGCCTCGTATGGCACGGCGTATAACAATCTGTTTTATTCCCTTACTCCACCGGCTACAGCGTATTGGAGCAACCTAGTACATGATTACAACTACTGGTATAGCACGCCAGGCGGTGGTCTCCCAACGCTGGCAGCACACGAAAAGACTAACATAAATCCGATATGGAATGCCTCGACGAATCCTTCTGGTGGGCTGAAGTACATCACCCGCATAGAGTCCGGTTCCAACCTAAGCGGCGTCGGGCAGAACGGTAAAGACATCGGCGCAACGCTTCAGTACATGATCGGCATCCCTGGCACCGTGTACGGCGATCCGGGCTACAACACCGTGCAGAGCACTCCGATGTGGCCATTTCCGAATGAAGACGTGATCAAGACAAAAATGGCATCGTACTCGAATGCATCTCCTCCGCTCAGCGGAGCCCGCGGCTTCGCAGCTCCAGGTAATGGCCTTTACGGCGGGCCGATTACCCTCACTTCATATATCTGGGAATATCTCGGCAATCCTTGCCCGACGGGCATCTGCACCTCCACCCCCGACACCGAACCCCCCATCCTTCCCGCGAACTTCAACTTCGCCGCCAACGCCACTAGCCAATCCAGCATCACCGTTACCTGGAATCCTGCAACCGACAACATCGGCGTCACGGGCTATATCGTCGAACGCTGCCAAGGCTCCGGCTGTTCCAACTTCACCCAAGTTGGCACGCCAACCGCTTCTCCCTTTATCGACACTGGTCTCACCGCCAATACCTTCTACAACTATCACGTCCGCGCCGTTGATGTCGCCGGCAATCTTTCCGGTTGGTCTAATGTTGTGGGCGCCACCACCCAACCTGTTGACTCTCAATCTCCCACCACTCCCTCAAACCTCACGGCGACCGCCGTGTCTTCCGGTGCTGTGAACCTCACTTGGACGGCCTCGACCGACAATGTTGCTGTCACCGGCTACAAAGTCGAACGCTGTACGGGAGCTGTCTGCACTACCTTCACCCAAGTGGGAACCCCAACTTCCAATAGCTACTCTGACACGGGGCTTTCGGCAAGTACCCTCTACCGCTATCAAGTCCGCGCGGTGGACGGAGCCGGAAACAATTCCGGTTACTCAAATATTTCCTCCGCAACAACGCCGGTCGCTCCCCCCACTCCCACCTTCGTCAGTGAATATGAAACGGCGTGGAATAGTGCCACTTCACCCAAAACAACCGCAA
>JBPOHW010000001.1:0-175546 GCA_052035095.1 Candidatus Moraniibacteriota bacterium | reverse complement strand
CAACGCATCTTAATTTCTGCTCCCTTGCGAGTTGCCTCGACTGCAAAAAACAATTTTTTTCACATGCTCCTCTCTATCGGAGCAAACTTGAAAAAAAATATTTTTTGCAGTCTCGGCGCGCAGAGTAGAAGCCTTCAGAGTAATTTGTTATAACTCATAAAACAAAAAGCGTATGACATGGCAAAGCTCTTCTCAATCGAACAGGCTGTTGTTCTGGTCTTTGGTTGCGCTCGCGATCGCGATGGTCTTGGCGGTCGCCTTTGCGATCCGAGGATTCAATCGGGATGTATCAAAAATGGATGGAATTACTCCTTCCCAGAACACCGACGGAAAAACCGGAGACGCTCCCATGCCGGAAAGCGTTGCTTTGTCTCAATCAAACGCGCTTGCCGGTTTTGTTTCCGGTGTCATCTCCAAAGAGAACTCCTCCGAAAAGTGGATTGAGCTTTCGGTCACCACTCCGGAGTCTATTCCGACCGACCTTCCCAATAAGCGCGCAACGATAACGACCGCTACCAAAACCGCCACCTATCGTTTTTATCTCGGCGAAGCGACTGATGGAGGAAAAGATATCACCGGTGGAGAGCGAGCGATCGTTTCATTCTTCGGCGAGCCGTCTGAAAAGGAATATGTGGGAGCGGTAAGGATAGAGAGACAAAAGGAATAGAAAAGCAGAAAAACGTTCGTGTACCATCGCTTCAGAAAACATTCATAATATCAAAACCTATGACGCCACTCTCTTTTAGATTGAACTCTTTTTTGAGGAAAGTCTCCCTACTTTCTTTTTCTCTCCTGATATGCGGACTCGGTCTGTCGGTACAGACGGCGGAGGCACAACCATGGGGGGGTGGAGGGTGGTGCCCTCCAACTGGATGCGAAGGCTCAATGAATGTGAGCGGTCCGTTTGGAGCGTGCCCCGGAAACTTGGTAACCTGCCCAGTGTCCGGACAGGGCTGTATGATGGGGCAAAGTGGGAATTGTTGCAGCAACTCATCAACACCGGAGTTGTATTCGTTTGTCTGCGAAAGTAACGGAGGTGGCGGTGGCGGAGGCAGCGGAGGCGGAGGTGGATCTCCAACAAACCCAGCCCCCTCGCTTTCATATACCTGTAATGTCGCGGGCACGCAGGCACAGCTTTCTTTTTCCGGAGCAACCTTTAATAACACCTACGCCCTCCGCATCGATGCCAATCCATCGTCATGGACAAACACATGTGCGCGTGTGAATCCCGGAGATTTTTGCGGGAACGTTACTGGAAACCAATCCCCGTATCCTCTCAATACCGTGCCAGGAACGCCATACGCGGTATGGATTCATACCATTGATAGGATATGCGGTGCGTTTGGATGTTCAATAGATCCGGGAGCGGCAACACGTATAACGTTTGCCTGTCCCCCACCCGCACCCCTCGCGCCAACAGTTTCCCTCACCGTCTCTCAAACGACCAATCCCGGAAACACCGCCGGACACGGTGGAAGCATCACCATCCCCAGCAATCAGACCGCGACACTCTCGTGGCGTTCTACGGATGCAGTGTCCTGCACCGCCACGGGGAACTGGGCAGGAGCCAAAGGCGCCGTGAGCGGTCAGGCGTATACGGAAGTAACAGGTCCTCTCGGGGGAGGTCTTGTCTATACCTACAATCTAGAGTGCCGAAATAGCGCCGGAGTTTCTGCGACAAACTCCGTAAGAGTTGTGGTGAATGTTCCCCTGATTGAACCAATTTCAACTGCTATATGTTCTCCTACTGGTGATTCAGTGACGCTCTCGTGGAATTCGGTTCCAACGGCTTCAGTCTATCCACTTCGCATCAATGACACAGTTGATCCATGGGGACCGAGACCAGGTCAGGGTTGCGCTTTTTCAATGTCCCCAAACGATACGTGCTTGGATTCCATAGTCGCCTCGCCATATACTCGACCGGTTATTCCGGGGCACACCTATCAGGCGTGGATGCACTCCTGTCGACCGGGAGAATGTTCCCCGGGATTGGCAACGACTCCGTATCCATTTCGATGCGATGCACCTATTTCTCCGCCTGTTGCGACGCTTGATATCAATCCTGCTGTTATAAACATTCATCCAACGGCGAATCAAAAAGCGACGCTCACATGGGGTTCTTCGGGAAGTGTGACGCGTTGTGATGGAACAAACTTTAACACGGGTAATGCAACATCGGGATCCATTCCAAACTTTCAGCCGACAGCTACAACGACCTATACGGTTGTATGTTTGGGTCCCGGTGGGAACTCACTCCCCGTGTCAAAGACACTCACGGTAATAAATGTCTGCAATCCGGACCCAACCTGCGGCGGAACTCGTTCGAATCTGTGTACTGATGAAAAGTGTTCCGATGTTTGCGGGAAGCAATACGATGGCACTAAAGATTGCCGCCGGCCCTATATTGAAGTGAATCCGTAGAGAAAGAGGTTTCCTTCTCAAGGATCGAAGTCCGTTTCCAAAAAGGGAGCGGCTTTTGGGTTGGAGTGATGAGGAGAGATGATGTATAATAAAAAAGAAGAATTTTGATTTCTTAACGATTGATGCCTATGTCTGTCATTACCGATGTTCGGGGGAGGGAGATTTTGGATTCGCGGGGGAATCCGACGGTGGAGGTGCGAGTAACACTCGAGAGTGGGATTTCGGCGACTGCCGGAGTGCCGTCGGGAGCGTCGACGGGATCGCTCGAGGCGATTGAATTGCGAGACAATGATCCCAAACGTTATGGCGGGAAGGGCGTGCTTCGGGCGGTTGCGAATGTGAATGGCGAGCTTCGAGAAAAACTCATCGGTATGAACGCGCTGGATCAGGAGCGAATAGATCGGGCGATGCGCGATCTCGATGGGACGGAGAACAAAGCGCGACTCGGAGCAAACGCGATTCTCGGCATCTCGCTCGCCGCGGCAAGAGCGAGCGCGGTGCTTGAGGGTATTCCGCTCTACCGATACATCCGCAACCTGTACGAACATGGCGAGAGTGACGCGCCGACGGTCGGCGATGGGTTTCCCGTCCCGATGTTCAATATCTTGAATGGCGGCGCGCACAGCGATTCGGGATTGTCGGTGCAGGAGTTCAAGCTCTTTCCGAAGGGGATTCAAAAATATTCCGAACAACTTCGGGCGGGCAGTGAAATTTTTCAGGCGCTTCGCGGCATCCTCGGGAAGAGCGGCTATTCGGTCGGTGTGGGGGACGAAGGCGGATTCGCACCCAAACTCGAGAGTCACGCGCAGGCATTTGAAATGATTCTCCTCGCGATTGAAAAGGCGGGATACGCGGCGGGGAAAGATGTGTTTCTTGGCATTGATGCTGCGGCGAACTCGTTTTTTGTCGAGGCGGAAAATGTGTACGCGCTTGAGCCGGAGCATGTCCGGTTGACGCGTGATCAGCTCCTCAATGTGTATGCCGAATGGGTGGAAAAATATTTCCTCGTTTCGATCGAAGACGCGCTCCACGAGGGAGACTGGGAGGGATTCGCGATTCATGAGGAACGCTTCGGCAAGGGAAAAGGTGTCCAGACAATCGGCGATGATCTCCTGGTGACCAATCCGAAGCGCGTCGAAATCGCGATTGAGAAAAAGGCCTGCAATGCCGTCCTCATCAAGCCCAACCAAATCGGCACACTCTCCGAGACGCTCGAGACGATGCGTTTGGCAAAAAAGAATAACTTGAAAACGGTGGTGTCGCACCGCTCCGGCGAAACGACGGACGATTTCATCGCCGACCTCGCCGTGGGTGCCGGCGCCGACTGTATCAAAACCGGCTCTCTTTCGCGCGGTGAACGCCTCGCCAAATATAATCGTTTGCTCGCGATCGCGGAAGAATTGGGACAGTAGGAGAATGTTGAATGTTGAATGGAGAATTTTGATTTAATATCGAATGCCTGAATTTGAAATTTCTGATTTCTTCTTTTTTCTTTATGTCAAATGTCATTTGTGTCGGGTCGGTGGCGAAGGATATTTTTTTCCCGACGTCGGAGGGGGAATTTTTGGACACGCCCGAGGATGTGACGGCGCAACGGAAAGTGATGTTTGAGGTGGGGGCGAAGTATCAGATCGAGGATCGATATGAAGCGCTCGGAGGTGTTGCCGCCAATACGTCGGTAGGACTTGCTCGACTTGGTGTCCCTGTCTCGTGCTATGGCGCGACAGGGGATGATGATATCAGTGCGTGGATTCGGCGCGAATTTGAGCGGGAGCATGTCGACACGAAGTTGTTGGAGGAATTTCCAAAAGTGAAGAGCGACCTCTCGAGTATTCTTGTCTTTACGAAGGACGGCGAACGGACTATTTTCTACAATCGCGATTCTGCTGAACGGCTCCGCGTGGAGGCGTCGAAATTTTCCGGCGCGTCGTGGGTGGTGGTGAGCGCTTTAAATGGCGCGTGGGAAGAGAATATGCGGCAAACGATGGCGGGCGCGAAAGTGGCGGGCGCGAAGCTTGCGGTCAATCCCGGACAGAAGAATATGAAAGACAATCCCGCGCTTGTTTTGGAAGCAATCGGACAGGCGGATATACTGCTCCTCAATAAAGATGAGGCGATTGAATTGGCGCTTTTTGCTTGTCCGGAAATGTTGAAAGAAAACCTAAACGATGAGAAGACGCTTCTCCATATCCTCTTTGAGAGGGGCGCGAAAAAAATCGCGATGACGGATGGTATGCGGGGCGCGTGGGGGTACGATGGCAAGGAATTGTTTCGTGCGATTTCGAAGCAACCGGAACGAGGGATTGATACGACCGGGGCGGGGGATGCCTTCGGAAGCGCGTTTCTCGCGGCGACCATTCTCGAAAAGTCGCTCTCGGAGTCGCTCGTCTGGGGCATGATAAACGGCGCGAGCGTCGTTCGCCACTACGGCGCGATCGAAGGACTTTTGCATCAGGAAGAAGTTGCGTCGCGTATCGGTGATATTTCCGTTCAATCTTTGGGTTGATTGCCAGGGCGATACGGGTGAGTGTAAATTGTGGTATACTGTACTCGTGATTGAATTGCTTTCACATTGCGTGGTGTTATTTTTTTAGGACTTCCTCACTTTGCGCATTTCTTCGTCAAAACCTGCGCTACTCACTCGAAGTATTGCGCATACACCTCCTTCCGTTGCTCGGTTTTTTCTCGAACTGCATCAAAGTGAGGAAGTCCTATTTTTGGAAATTGAGAATTGGTGATTGATTATTTCTTGTCGGTATGGGTCTTTTTTCAAAAGTTTTCGGACAAGGGTCGGGCGAGTATTATTTGGCGCTCGATATCGGGACGGAAATCGTGAAGGCGCTTATCTTTCGAATTGAAACCGGCGGACGCGGCGTCGTCGTCGGTGTTGGCTGGGTTCGGCAAAAAATGGGCAATATGCAAAGTGGCGCCGTCTCGGATATTGCCGGCGTGATTGAGTCGTGCCGCGAAGCGATTCTCCTTGCGGAGGAGCAGGCAAAAGTGAAGAAGGTGAGGAAAAGCATTGTCGGTATCGCGGGAGAACTTGTGAAAGGAACAACGACAACCGTGCATTATGAACGCGTGAATCCGGAGGTGAAGATCAGTTTGTCGGAGCTTCGTATGATTGTCGAGAAGGTGCAAGAAAAAGCGTATGAACGTATTCACAAACAACTTGCCTGGGAAACGAATCAGTCCGAAATCGATGTGAAGCTCATCAACGCGGCGGTCGTTGATGTGCGGATTGACGGGTATCGCGTAACCAATCCGCTCAATTTTCAGGGGCGCGATGTCTCGATGAGCATTTTCAATGCCTATGCGCCGATGATTCATTTGGGAGCGATCGAGAGTATCGCGTCGGATCTTCATCTCGATCTCATTAATATCGCGGCGGAACCCTACGCGGTCGCGCGGTCGGTTGAGGTCGAGGATATGCTCGATTTTAGCGCGATATTCATCGATATCGGGGGTGGCACGACCGATATCGCGGTTGTTCGGAATGGCGGATTGGAGGGGACGAAGATGTTTGCCTTGGGTGGACGCGCCTTCACGAAGCGTCTCGCACAAGAGTCCGGCGTGAGTTTTGAAGAAGCTGAGAAATTGAAAATCAACTACTCACTTGGGAAACTCGACAAAGAGGCAACCGAGGCGCTTCATGAATTCTTCCGAGAGGATTGTCATGTATGGCAGGGTGGCGTCGAGCTTTCACTTGCCGAGTTTTCGGATACCGACCTTCTTCCGACCAAGATATTTCTGTGCGGTGGCGGGTCGGGACTTCCCGGAATTCGGGAGGCGCTTCTTTCCGAAGAGTGGAGTGCGAGCTTGCCGTTTGCCAAGCCGCCGCAGGTAAGTTTCCTTCAACCGCACGATATTATCCGGATAAGCGATACGACCGGTGTTCTTTCCAATCCTCAAGACATTACGCCGATGGGGCTTGCGAATCTTGTTCTTCACCTCGCGGACGAAGAGAAGTCTCTTGCTGGAATGCTGCGTCGTGCCATGGACACCGTCCAGAGATAGAACCTTCAAAATCCGGCACATTCCTTCGTTGCAATTTCCGGTGCTCGACACCGTATGACTACATACGGCTTACTCCGCTCCTCGATTGCGCCTTGGACTGCACCGAATTTTGAAGGTTCTCAACCTGGGAACACTTGAAAACAAAAAAATCAAAAAAGCTTATGTCGCACCTTGTGTATATTGATCCGGATGAGGAAATCATTTCCGTTATCGGACGACTTCGAAAAGTGACCGATACGGAGGTGTTTTTTGCCGTTCCGAAACGAGCGGCATTTCTTCAAAGTCTTGTCAATCTTCGCCTTCTCGATCGCGAGTCCAAAAAACTCGGGAAACACTTGTGTTTGGTGACGCAGGACGAGACGGGGCGACTTCTTGCCGAGAAGGCCGGTATCGAAACGAAGAGTTCGCTCGAAACGGTTGATGGCGTCGCTTCTCGAGCGGAAGATGCCGCTCTTCCCGCGCGACTCTCTCGCGTTGAGCAGTCGGCAGCGGAGGATTGCGAATCGCTTCCAGGGGTGGGATCGGCTGAACGGCTTCATTCCGAATCGATCGGGTCGTCGAGTTTCTTCACAAAAAGAGAATCGGTTGTTGAAGCGTCGCCCGGAAACGAGGACGCGAAAACGCCGGTCTACCCGAAAATCCCTTCGAAAGCGCTCCCCGCAACCCCCTCCATTTCGTCGAGCATACCGCGAACGATTCCCGTCAGTGATCGGACGCCGAAACAACTGACAACGCTCAATTCGGTTCGGGACGAATCCTCATTGAAGGCGCCGGCGCCGCGGGTTGATACGTCGGTTCCTTCGCGGGAGATGAGTCGGCCGATTTCAACGCCGAAGCCTTTGGCGACATCGGCGTCTCCCGCATCCTCCTCTGGAGGCGTCCCTCGAGTTTCGTTTTTGTTTCAAGCTCCTCCGACGCCGTTATCTCCGTCCCCCTCTCGCTCTTTACAGACACCGAAAAATTTTGATTCCGTTCCCGCTCCCGCTTCGGTCATGGCTCCGAGTTCACCTTCGGTTTCGGCTCTTCCGTCAAAAGTCGCCAGTGCACCCCCTCCTCCTCCACAGCCATCGCTCGAAACCCCGATTGCTCGACTCTATCAGCATCGCGCTACCCCCTCGGCGTCCTCGGAAAAACAATCCCCCGAGATTCCTTTCGAGAAGAAATCCGGACGGCGAATTTTTCCGTATTTTGTTTTTGGGTTTGTCGCGGTATCAATACTCGCGGCGGCGGGCGTCTCGGCGTTTATCTTTGTTCCTCAAGCCGAGGTGGCGATTCTCGTAAAAGATAGCTCGGAGTCGATTGACGCGGAAGTTTTGGCAAAGACGGATCAACGAGATGTCGATACCGAAGGAAAGATTATTCCACTTCGTTTTCTCGAAATGGAAAAAGAAATCAGTCAGTCATTTCCGGGGACGGGGAAGTCGTCCGCGTCCGATAAACGCGCTCGCGGAACGATAACGATCTCCAACGCGTTCGGGAAAGATCCACAGTCCCTTATCGCAACCACTCGCTTTGAAACGTCGGACGGAAAAATTTTTCGCATTGTGAAGGGAGTCACGGTTCCCGGCGCGAAGGAAACAGATGGAACATTGACACCCGGGACGGTTGAGGCGGAGGTGGTGGCCGATGTGTCGGGAAAGGAATACAATATCGAACCCGCGTCATTCACGATTCCCGGCTTCAAGGGAAATGCCAAATATGAAAAGATTACCGCTCGATCCACGCAACCGTTTTTGGGTGGCGGCGAGGGGGATGGCGGGATCGCTTCCGTTTCGGCGGATGACGTAATACGCGCCAAGGAAACTTCCGAGCAGAAACTTTCCGAATTGATTCGTGTGGAATTCGAGAAGGATTTGAAACCGGGTGAGAAAATTTTGGATGACGCCATTCTTTTTGAAAAACTTTCTTCGGGCGCTTTTCCGGGCACGGGCGCGGTCGCGCCAAGTTTTGATTATCGCATTCGCGTGTCGGCGCGAGCCTTTGTTTTTTCGGAGGCGGATATGCGAGCGGTTGGTGCGACTCTTTTTGAGGAGAAACTTTCTCCGGAAGACGTGAGTCTCGAATACACCGTACCTCGTCCGGATTTTGTTTCAAAGTCAATGTTGATAAAGGCGAAGGTTTCTTTCTCGAAGCGCGCGACCGTGGATGTGGAAAAAATAAAACAAAGCCTTCTCGGAAAGAGTGTTGGCGAGGTGCAGGGAATTTTCCCGGAGTATCCGAATATCGAGAAGATTGAGGTGGTTTTCTGGCCGAAATTTATGACGACCCGTATTCCGAGTCGCGCGTCGCAAGTGACGGTAACGGTAAAGGAATAGCCTCGCGTATTACTTTCTTTTTTCTTGCGGCTTGATTTTTTGCTTTCCCTCGGTATTATGGAGGGAGTGGTTTTTTGTCACTGCAAATGTATGGGATTTTTCGGACCAAGACAGACGACGCAACCTGGCCCTCATGGAAAGACGCTTTCTGACGTCGAGCGAAGAGCGGCGATTCGTCGCGTCGAGTCGGATCTTTCAATACTCTACAGCGATCGCCTCAAGCTCACTCGGCGCAAAACCGATCGAGATCTCGCGCTTCGGAAACTCAAGGATCAGCGCCGGCGCCTTGATATCGAGATTGAGAATATAGAGAAGGAGGTCAAAAAGGACGAAGTGGAATCTCGAACGGTCGAGGAAGACATTCGCCTGGCGAAGAAACGGTTGGTGACGTTGTAACTTTTTTGGAAACCTCTATGAGCTACCTCGATGTCAATCAGGCGGTGCGAAAGTTTGTCGAATGGAGAAATTCCCAAGGAAAGAAAATCGATTGGACCAGCTTTCATGAAAACAAGGTAAACGATATTCGGAGGGACTTTACGTCGGGAAAAATTCAGAAGGAAGAGGTTGCCGGGAAGCTTTTTGCTTGTTTTGAGACTCTTGGAATATATCTTGAACCTTCGGAAAAAAGAGAACTTGAGAAGATTATAAAATATTACTGATTGCATTCGATATAACGCAACGGGTTTCTATGACTGCCAAAGAAATACGGGAAAAATATCTTCGATTTTTTGAGGGGAAGAGGCACTCGATCGTGCCTTCTTCGTCGCTTGTGCCGGAAAATGATCCGACGACGCTCTTTACCGGGAGCGGGATGCAGCCGATGCTCCCGTATTTTCTCGGCGAGGCGCATCCTTTGGGGACGCGGATTACCGATTCGCAGAAGTGCTTCCGATCGCAGGATATCGAGGAGGTGGGCGACAATCGCCATACCACGTTTTTTGAAATGCTCGGCAATTGGTCGTTTGGAGATTATTTCAAAAAAGAGCAAATCGAGTGGATGTGGGAATTTTTGACCGAAGAACTCGGGCTTGATTCGTCGCGGCTCTACTTTACGTGTTATGGCGGCAATGAAGCGCTCGGCATTCCGCGCGATGAGGAAGCGGCAAGGAGATGGAAGGAGTTGTTTGAACGTTCCGGGGAAAAAGAAGTCCGCATTGCCGAATATTCGGAAGCGAAAGAAATGCTCCCCGGTGAACGAATTTTTTATTACGGCGACAAAAAAAACTGGTGGTCGCGCGTTGGCGTGCCCGAACATATGCCGGTCGGCGAGCCGGGCGGACCCGATACGGAAATGTTTTGGGATTTCGGCTTGCACCTCGGGCTTCACGAACGCTCCTTGTGGAAAGATATGCCGTGCCACGTGAACTGCGATTGCGGACGTTTTGTCGAAATCGGCAACAATGTCTTTATGGAGTATGTGAAGACACCGGATGGATTCGCGAAGCTTCCGAAGCCGAATGTTGATTTTGGCGGGGGGCTCGAACGGATGGCGGCGGCGGTGAATGATAATCCCGATGTGTTTCTTGTTGATATTTTTGACGGCGCGCGCGAAACTCTCGAGAAACTTTCCGGAAAGCGCTATGGTGAGGGAGAAAAAGAGACCTACTCGTTTCGCGTTATCCTCGATCATCTCCGCGCGGCAACTTTTTTGATCGGGGACGGTGTCTTTCCGTCAAATAAAGATCAGGGGTATTTTGTGCGGCGACTCATCCGGCGCGCGGTGCGATTTGGAAATACCCTCGGTATTGAAAGGGACTTCGTTTCAAGAGTTTCTCGTTGTTTTTGCGAAGTATACGGATCGGCTTATCCCACTCTCTTTGAAAAAGGTGAGAGTATAATCACGTCTCTTTCGGAGGAGGAGGAAAAGTTTAGGAAAACGTTGACGCGGGGACTTTTGCAATTTGAGAAATTCTATGAAATTTCCGTGCGTTGGTTGGAGTCAGGGGAAGGCGAGCGTCGTGAAAAGCGAATTCCCGGCGCCGTTGCTTTTGATCTTTTTGCGACGTACGGATTTCCCATCGAACTTACAATTGAAATTGCTCATGAAAGGGGGATGCAAGTTGATATTGATGACTTTGAAAAGGAGATGGAAAAGCATCGTGCGTTGTCTCGCACGGCGAGCGCCGGGAAATTCAAGGGCGGACTTGCCGATCATTCCGAAAAAACAACCAAACTTCATACGGCGACACACTTGATGCTCGCGGGACTCCGGAAGTTCTTGGGCGAGGGTGTCCATCAGGCGGGATCGAATATCACTGAGGAGCGGGCGCGGTTTGATTTTACCTTTCCCGAGAAGGTACCCCGGGAGATTCTTGATAAGGTAGAGGCGTATGTGAATGAGGCGATTGCGGCGGGTTGTTCGGTTGAAACGGAAATTCTTGAGAAGGAAACGGCGAGGAAACGAGGCGTCGAGGGAAGTTTTTGGGAGAAGTACCCGGAAAAAGTGACGGTCTATCGAGTGAAGGGAATGGATGGCACGGTGTATTCAGAAGAGCTGTGCGGCGGACCGCATGTGTCCATGACGAACAATATGGGGCGTTTTCGGATTGTAAAGGAAGAGGCTTCGTCGGCGGGCGTTCGGAGAATAAAGGCGGTTTTGGAGGACTGAGATTTGACAGATGTCGCATTTTTGAGTAGAGTGAATCGTGCTTTGTTTTAGAGAAATTCTATGATTGCCATTATCAAAACGGGTGGGAAACAGTACGGTGTCGAGGTGGGGAAGAAACTTCGCGTCGAAAAACTGGAGGGAACCGCGGGTGAAAGCGTCGCTTTTTCGGAAGTACTCCTCGTTGGCGATGAAACATCGGTTAAGGTAGGTATACCCTTTGTGCCAAAGGCGGTCGTTTCCGCGACGATTCTCGAGCAGGGAAAGGCGGACAAGGTGCGGGGCATCAAGCACAAGCCCAAGAAGCGCTACAAGGTTAAATTCGGTCATCGCCAGCCATTTACGGAGGTCGAGGTGACGAAGATAGCGGCATAGTCTTTTTGATTTTTTGACTTTCGGGAGCCGTCTCGCGCCAAAGAGGCGGTTTTTTTTATTTCCCCCTTTGAAAGGGCGGCTGTTTCCTCTATACTGAGGGAGGCGTTATTGATATGGACACTCTTATGCGTCTTCTTGCTCTTTGGATGGTGAACGCGGTCTCGTTTTTCATTATTGCCAATGTGGTGCCAGGCATAGAGGTGCGGGACTTTTCGACGGCGCTGTGGCTCGCTTTCTTGTGGGGGTGTATCAGTATTACGCTCCGACCGATACTTCTCCTTCTGACGCTTCCTATTACTCTCTTGACGCTTGGATTGTTTACTTTCGTGGTGAACGGTTTTTTGTTCTGGTTGCTCGCGCAGTGGGTGTCGGGGTTTGTCATTTCGTCTTTCGGCGCGGCGTTTTTGGGTTCGCTCCTCTTCTCTTTCTTGAACTGGGCGTTTAATCGGGCATTCCAGAAAGAAAACAATGCATGATCGGGATTTTCGCGAGAACTGTATGAAGGTGGCCTTGGTGCATGATTATTTGGTTCAGTACGGAGGGGCTGAACGGGTATTGGAGGCGTTTACGGAACTTTTTCCGGAGGCGCCGATTTTTACGCTTCTCTATGACCGAGAGGCGATGCATGGTCGATTCGAAGGGAGGGATATTCGGACATCGTTTCTTCAGAAGCTTCCTTGGGCGAGGCGGAACCATCGGCTGTTCCCTCCGCTTATGCCACTTGCGATCGAGCAGTTTAATTTCCGCGGATTCGATATGGTTCTTTCCGATTCGTCAAGCTATGCCAAGGGTGTCATTACGGGTCCCGAGACGCTCCATATCTCCTATATGCATACGCCGATGCGGTACGCGTGGGATGATTGCCACAAGTATGTCGAAGACTTCGGGCTCTCTCGCATCGTGAAGCGATTTGTGCCATTTTTTATGAGTCCCATCCGGCTCTGGGATCAGGTGAGCGCGAGTCGCCCGGATCATATTATCGCCAACTCGCGGTTTGTGGCGGATCGAATCGCGAAGTATTACCGGCGAGAATCGGAAGTAATTCATCCGCCCGTCGACGCGGGTTTGTTTCACGTTACCCCCGACAGGGAGCGCAAAGAGTATTTTCTTATGGTGGGAAGACTCATTGCCTATAAGCGGCACGATATCGCTATTCGCGCGTTCAATGAACTCAAGCTCCCGCTCAAAATCATCGGCCGGGGACCCGAGCTTGATCGGTTACGGCGACTCGCGGGGCCGACAATTGAATTTCTGGGTCGGGTTCCGGACAAGGAGCTCCCTCGTTATTACGGCGAGTGTCGAGCGTTCGTCTTTCCGCAGGAAGAAGACTTCGGTATCGTAGCGTTTGAAGCGTTTGCCTCGGGGCGGCCGCTTATCGCTTTTCGTGGGGGCGATATCCCCGAGCATCTCGAAGAAGGCAAGATGGGGGTATTCTTCGATCGACAGACATCAGAGGATATCGTTGCGGCGGTTCGGAAGTTTCGCGAAAGCGACTACGATCCGGAGCATATTCGCAAAAAAGCGCTCGCCTTTGATCGCTCGATTTTCACGCAGAAAATCCGCGTGTATTTGAACAGAGTACTCGCGGAGCGTTTGGATAGTCGCAAGAAGTTTCCAATTTGAAGTTGAGATGGAGAGGAAATAGGATGAAGGTTAGGAAAGATGGGAAGGAGATGCTTGATTTGTAAAGAAAGAACTATGAAAAATCGAAAGGTACAAGTGAAGGACGTCGAGATACTTGTTTTTCACGAGCGAGAGAGTGATTATATTTCTCTCACAAATTTTGTTTTACCGTTGCTATACGTTCTTTTTTCAGGTGGCAAGGCTATAGAAAGGGACACCTACGCGCGCCAAGGTGCCAGGATGCCGTGATGACGAGATGAAATGAAATGGAAGTCTGAAAAGCATGAACGATTCGATTGAATCGAAACCCCTGTCGGGAAACTGGCGGGGTGTTTTTTATCCGAAAATACGGGTTTTCTTGGGGATTTTGGGGGACTGTTGACAAAAAAAGAATCCTTGGCTACAATGCTCAGTGCTCTCAAAAAACTCGAAATGGAGAAGTTCGGATCGACGCGGAAGAAGACGCTGGAACGAGGACTGACTTTCCCGATTGCCGCTCCCCCTCGTTTTTCGTTTTCGTCGTCGGCGGAAAAGTACCCGCCGATTCTTTGCGTCTGTTTTGGATGAGCGAATGGTTTGCGAACGTTTTATCTTTTGTTGTTTCCGCCTGCGGGCGTCGTATGGGTTCGAATACAAACAAAGAAATCATCCGCGTTGAAGGTGAGGTTATCGAGTCGCTTCCGAGCACGTCGTTTCGGGTTCGGCTTGAGAACGGACACGAAGTGCTCGCGCATATCTCGGGGAGAATGCGAGTCAACTATATTCGCCTTTTGCCCGGAGATCGCGTGATTCTCGAAATGAGTCCCTACGATTTGAATCGAGGAAGAATCGTCCAACGGCTCAAATAATTTTGGAAAAAGTAAAGAGAGGGAAGAAAGAGAGAATTTTTATCATCGGCAACGCGTATGAAAGTTCGAGCATCGGTCAAAAAAATGTGCGCTCACTGCAAGGTGGTAAAACGGAGAGGGACGCTCTTTGTGGTGTGCTCCGTCAAGAAACACAAGCAACGACAAGGGTAGAACATTCATCTTTGGCACATTTCTTCGTTGCCGGTTCCGGTGCTTGACACTGTATGTTTACATAAAGCTTGCCCCGCTCCTCACCTGCGTCTCGAACTGTACTCAAAGATGAATGTCCTCGGGCGAAATAGAAAGTAATGAGCGGTTATTGTTAAAGAGAATTTTATGGTTCGTATTGCCGGTATCAACATTCCTGACGAGAAGCGCATTGAAGTCGCGCTCACCTATATTTACGGCATCGGCATTACGACGAGCCGGAAGATTCTTGGCGAGCTCTCGATCAGTCCCGACATTCGATCGAAAAATCTTCCGATCGAAGAAGCTAATCGTTTGCGGGATGCCATTGAGAAGAAATATCGGGTCGAGGGCGAGCTTCGGCACGCGGTCAAAATGAACGTGAAGCGGCTCAAAGAAATCGGATGCTATCGCGGGACGCGTCACCAGAAAAACCTTCCCGTTCGCGGACAGCGGACCAAGACCAATACGCGTACCATTCGCGGCAATGTTCGAAAAACCATGGGAAGCGGGCGACGCAAGGCGGCGGAGAAGACCTAGAACAAGTGCTTGCGAGTGTTGAAGTATGAATCAGCTCTACTATTTGAAACTATGGCGGAAAAAACGGTGAAACCGAAGAAAAAGATCGAGGCTGTCGAAGTTGAAGAGACGGCGAAAAAGGATGTTTCCGAAACGGAGCCGTCCGATGGTGTCGCGGAAAAAGAAGCGGTGACATCGGTCAAGAAAAAAAAGAAGTGGAAGAATCAGGTCGTGCGCGGACGAGCGAATATTCAATGCAGTTACAATAATACGATTGTGACGCTCGCCGATATGAACGGATCGACACTCGCGTGGTCGAGTTCGGGACATATGGGTTTCAAGGGGGCTAAGAAATCGACGCCGTACGCGGCGACGCAGGTGGTGAGCGAGGTAGTGGAAAAATCTCGGAAATACGGGCTTCAAGAAGTGGAGGTTTTTGTGAAGGGAGTCGGAAGCGGACGCGAGGCGGCGATACGAGCGCTTGCAAATAACGGACTGTCGCTCCTGTCGATACGTGATATTACCCCGGTCGCTCATGGCGGATGCCGATCACGAAAAGCCCGCCGTGTGTAAGGTTTTTATTTTTTGATGTTTGAACGGATGTATGGCGAGAAATTTTGATAAATGCAAACTGTGTCGACGGGCGGGAGAGAAACTCTTTTTGAAGGGCGAGCGGTGCTTTACGCCGAAATGCGCGATGATTCGAAAGGCGTATGCGCCTGGTATGCACGGAAAAACCGTCTCCAAGGGACAGAGCGAGTATGGGAAACAGCTCGCTATGAAACAGCGCATCAAGCGTATTTATGGCATTTTGGAAAAACAATTCCGAAAGCACTATGAGGATGTGAGTCGCCGACAGGGAGTTGCTGGAGATTTGTTGCTTGCTCGTCTTGAGATGCGGCTTGACAGCGTCGTGTATCGACTGGGGTTCGCTTCGTCTCGAGCGCTCGCGCGTCAATTGGTGTCACACCGAGCCTTTCGAGTGAACGGGCGTTTGCTCTCCATTCCTTCGGCGGAGGTAAAGGTGGGCGATGTCGTTTCGCTTTCGACCACCAAAGCCGGCAAGGAGTATTTCAAAAACAAGAAGACTGAAATCGTGAACAAGAAGGATGTGCCGACATGGCTTGAGCTTGACAGCGCTTCATTTTCGGGGAAGGTGGTCGGAAAGCCGACCCGGACCGATATCGGTATTCACGTGGATCCGCAGGCGGTTGTCGAATATTATTCCAAATAAGCTCTCCTTATTTTTTACGTTTCAAACGTATGCATACCATATCTCTTCCGCAGGAACCCAAGTACACCGAGCTCGGACCGAATTCGGGAAAGTTCGAGATCGACGGGTGTCATCCCGGCTACGGGGCGACATTGGGTAACGCGATTCGCCGGACGCTGCTTTCGTCTCTCGATGGCGCGGCGATTACGTCGGTCAAAATCAAGAATGTTTCGCACGAGTTTTCAACGCTGCCGGGCGTGCTTGAGGATGTGGTCAAAATTATTCTCAATCTCAAAAAGGTTCGCTTCCGAATGCATGGCGATGAGTCGGTGAAGATAACGCTCAAAGCAAAGGGCGAAGGAGAAGTGCGAGCGGAAAAAATACATACCCCCTCTTCTTTGGAGGTTGTGAATACCGATCAAATGATCGCGACGCTGACCGACAAGAAGGCGGAGCTTGAAATGGAATGTACCGTGGAGCGCGGTCTCGGTTATGTGCCGGTCGAGCACCAAGAACGAAAAGAAAAAGAAATCGGCGTAATCGTGATTGACGCCATCTACACGCCCATCGAGCGCGTCAACTACACCGTGGAAAATATGCGTGTGGGAAAGCGAACCGACTTTGATCGAGTCACACTCGAAGTGCTGACGGATGGAAGTATTACGCCGGAAGAAGCGTTTCGACGAGCTGTTTCGTTGTTGATTGGTCAGTTCTCAGCGCTCCTTGGTGAATCAGTTCTTCAGACAGAGAAAAAATCCGAAGAAGACGAGACTGGGGTGCTTCAGATGTTTTCCGCTCGAACGAGAAAGGTACTCGACGCGTATGAAATACGAGCGCTCTCGGATATCGCAGCTCTTTCCGAAGGAGAAGTGCATGGATTTGCCGGTATGGGAGAGAAGGGTTTTGAGGAAGTGAAGAAAGCACTCCTCGAAGCGGGACTTTCTTTTCGTGAGAGTGAATAATTTTTCGAATGAAAGGAACGGAATATGGATCATCGATCATCGGGACGAAAACTTGAACGGAATCGAAATCAGCGGCGGGCGCTCGTGAAGAGCCTTGTCGAGAGCTTGGTGACGCACGGGCGCATTCGGACAACCGAAGCGCGAGCGAAAGAAATCAAGTCGCGCATCGATCGCATCCTCACGCTCGCAAAGAGAGGTGTTGAGGCTCCCGACCGAAAGGTAGCGTCGCTTCGATTGCTCAAAAAGCGGGTTTCGGAGGTGACGCTCGGATATCTTTCGGACACGGATTTTCTCAAGAAGTTTTCTTCGAGGACGAGCGGATTCACGCGAGTGGTAAAACTTCCTCCCCGCAAGAGTGATGGCGCCCGAGTGGCTGTTTTGGAATTTGTTGACTGATTTTTCTTTGCAAGAATGGTATGGAATCACATAACCGAAAACACTTTTTGATTGACGCGCAGGGAAAGATTTTGGGACGCCTCGCGACGCGAGTCGCCGAAGTTCTTTCCGGAAAGCGCAAGGTGGATTTTGCGCCGCATATCGATGGCGGGGATTTTGTTGTCGTGATAAATACCGATGGTATTGTCGCGACCGGAAAGAAACCGGACCAAAAGATGTATCACCATTTCAGTGGATACCCGGGCGGCATCACCTCGATCAGTCTCAAAGATCAGATGAAGAAGGATTCTCGAAAAGTCATTGAAATGGCGGTGTATGGTATGCTTCCCAAGAACAAACTCCGTGATTGCATGATGAAGCGACTTCGCCTTTTTACGAGCGCGACGCATCCGCATACGATCGATGAAACACTCTCATAATTTTCTCCTACGCTATGGCACCCAAGAAAGAAATCTCCAAAGATACCACTCTCCTTGTTAAGGAGTCAAAAGACACCAAAGACACCAAGGATCGCGAGAAGAAGGTGAAAGAGTCGGCTGTTTCGGTCGCAGCGATTTCGGAGAAATATTTTTCGGGTGTCGGGCGTCGGAAGACGGCGGTTGCGACCGTGCGCCTTTTTGAAGACGAGGGTGAAAGCGAACGCGAGGTGATTGTCAATAACAAGAAGGGAAAAGAATATTTCCCAACGCTTCGACTCCAAAATCTCTTTCTTGAACCGATCCGCGTGGTCGGACTCGAGAAAAAATATCGTATTTCCGTCCATGTTCGGGGCGGCGGTCCTATGGGACAGGCTTCGGCTGCCGGTTTGGGACTCGCGCGCGCGCTCGTTGTCGCCAATATTGAACACCGACCGCTTCTCAAAGCGGGGAAATTCCTGAGGCGTGACGCTCGCAAAGTGGAGCGCAAGAAACCCGGACTCAACAAGGCCCGACGCGCCCCCCCGTGGAGCAAACGCTACTGATATCTTGTTTTCTCTCGCATTGTCCATCCAAATCCCGCTGCATGAGCGGGATTTTTTGGGGTAGGGTGGGGGAGAAATGTTTAGAAGGAACGAAGAAATTTGGTGATACTTTAAAATGAGCGTCGAATGGATTTGATTGAATTGAACCTCCGGAGAGCGGGATGCTTTTTCGGAGGTTTTTTATAGACCTGGCGAGCGAATGAGTGCTTGATGCTAGTGAAAAAATGGGCTAGGCTGGGAGAAGGGAGGTAATGTGCAAGAGATGCGCATACCGCTTTCGGAATAATATTTTCCCCTATGGATCTTCGAGAATTTTTGCGGTTGTTTTGGAAAGAGCGGGTGCTCTTTTCGGGGACGGTTGCGGTTTTTGTCGCGACGGGGTTTGTCGTCCAACTGCTCCAACCGATTCGGTTTGCGGCGGAAATCACGATGAATGTGGCGCGTTCCGGTGTTCGTACGACCACCGAATATGCGTATGACGACTTCTATCGTCTGCAGGCCGATGAGCGGTTCGCGGATACGGTGGTGCGCTGGCTCGAGTCGCCGCGTATCGTGTCCGACATCCTTTACACGGCAAAGCGAGATGACGAGATGATTTCTTTTGATGCCGACCGGCTTTCGTCACAGGTTATTCGCATTCGGTTCGTATCGAGAGATGAAAAAACGGCAGAGGTGGTTTCTCGGGCACTCTTTGAAGTGCTCAATCGGGAGACGGCATCGCTCAATCGGGATCGTTTGGAAACAGGCTGGTTCGCACTTGTCGGGGAGACGCCCTCTATCGTTGACGCGCGCTTCGGGAAGGATCGGGCTTTTGGGATAAGTCTTTTTCTCGGGGTATTTTTTGGGTTTTTTGCGGTACTGTTTCGATGGTATTGGAGTGAAAGCACGGGAACGATTGAACAGAAACGGTATGAAAATCGGCATTGATATACGCTGTCTGCTTGGAGGGAAACGGACGGGCGTTGAGGAGTACACATTGGAATTGTTGGAACATCTCTTCGCGACGGATCGCGAAAATGAGTATGTTCTTTTTTGGAATGCCTGGAAATTGCCGAAATGTCCCATGGATTGGAATCGTCGTTTTTCCAATGTTCGGCTCGCTTCGTTTCGGATTCCGAACAAACTTCTCAATTTTTCACTCTGGTATTTCCGTTTTCCGCATCTCGATCGTTTGATTGGTGGCGTCGATGTTTTTTTTCTGCCCAATCTGAACTTCGCTGCTTTTTCTGGGCGCGTGAGAGTTATTCTTACGGCGCATGATCTTTCGTTTGAGCATTGTCCCGAGACGTTCTCATGGAAGCGACGGTTGTGGCACTCGTTTGTGAACTTTCGCCGGCTCGCTCTTCGAGCCAATCGAGTGATTGCCGTGTCATCATCAACGCACGACGATCTCGTCGAGTATCTCGGTATGTCACCCAAGAAAATCGCCGTGATTTCGAGCGGTATTTCGGAGCGATTTCGAAGAATGGACCGTAACGATCCGAAGCTCATCGAGGTTAAGCGCCGATATTCGCTTCCGTATCGATATATCCTTTTTGTTGGGACGATTGAGCCGAGGAAAAACATTCTTTCTTTGGCGCGCGTGTTTGACGCGCTCGTGGCGGACGGCGAAGCGTCCGATTTCGAACTTGTTATCGCCGGGACAAATGGCTGGAAATATCGCGATATTTTCAAAGAAATAGATCGTTTGTCGTCAGGCTCGAAAATTCGCTTTACCGGATTTGTCCGCGATGAAGACAAGCCAGCTTTGTACAATTTGTCAAGTATTTTTGTCTCCCCATCGGTGTATGAAGGCTTCGGGTTTCCGCCCTTGGAAGCCGCGGCATGCGGGGTACCGGTCGTGGCATCGAATACCTCGTCGTTTCCCGAAACAGTAGGTGAAGCCGCGATTCTCGTTGATCCACTTCGTCCCGACGACCTTCTTCGCGCGCTTCGCGAGCTTCTCCGCGATCCGGTGCTTCGTGAAATGCTTTCTCGAAAGAGTGAGGAATGCGCTACTCATTTTCGTTGGCAACAAACGGCGCGGAAAATGCTTCGAATATTTCAAAGAAGGATCGGGTGAGGCGCGATATCCTTGTTTTTTTCGCCTTCTCGGATTACTCTCGGAAGAGAATAATGGCGGAGCCTGGGGAAGAAGGGAGTTTTTATTTTACATAATTACCAAAGTATGAATACTTCCATAATTGGAATTTCCGGAGAGCCGGGAGCGGGAAAGGACACTGTGAAAGAATATCTTGTCAAGCGATACGGAGCGCAAAGTCTCAGTTTTTCCCTTATTTTAAAGGATATTTTAAGTCGTTTGTCGCTTCCACTCGCGCGAAAGAACTATGCCGCTCTCGCGGAGGCGCTTCGCAAGGCCTTTGGGGAACATATTCTCGCGACCGTACTTTCCATCGATGCGCGAAATTCATCGAAGTCGATGGTGGTCATTGATGGTATACGGAAGGTTGCCGAACTCGAAGAACTTCGAAGGCTTCCGAATTTTTATTTTATCTTTGTGGAAACCGATCTCCGTATTCGATATGAACGCATCAAACGTCGTGGGACGAAAGCGGATGATCGAGAAAAGACATTTGAGGAATTTGCGCAGGATCATGAACACGCTGCCGATCGTGAGGTATATGTGCTCAAAGAGATGGCTGATGCCGTCATTGAGAATAATGATACCGCTCAATCGCTCTTTGCCCGTATAGATGAAACGTTTGCGCTTCGCGAGCGTTCCGCTCTGGAGAAGGTGTGAAGAAATTTTTAAGAAAAAAAGTATTTTTTTCAATTTTTGTCTATTTTGTTGGACATTCATCATTGACAATGATTCCAATATGAGTTAGCGTATGATCATACAAAACAAAAAGGTGTCTTGCGGTTTTTTTGCACCTTCCCAATTCGTGTGTGCGCCAGCTGTGGCGTTCTGCGTGGGAAGGTTTTATTTTTCCAAAACGTTCTTCATCCAACGCAGAACGTCGTGGTGGCGTTCACTCAATCAAAGACCTAAGGAGGTCTTATGAAAAATATTGTGGGCGTGATTCTTCTAGTAGCGGCATTGGGTCCAAACCTCGCATTTTCTCAGGGACAGGGAACCCCTGTTGATCCGAAGCTCTTTGCCGAGTGTCAGCAGTTAAGGCTAGGTGAGCACGATTTCAAGAAGTGCTTGCGCGGAAATCTCGCACAGATGCAGAGGTTGCGCGGTGATGCAGTATCTGAACAGCAGCCACTCAGCGCTTCCGAGGTTCCGAAGCTGTATACGTATGAAGTCCAGGGGCAGGCGTATCTTTTCTATAGAAACCCTGTTCAGCGGTGCGATTACCGCGGGCATCCTTCGGAGGAGCAGATTTCCAGATTGCTGGACTCTCCGGAGGAGATATCCACAGAAAAGGGGTTCTTGGCAATATTGAACTGTGGTGGCAGGGAAGTCATTGCCCGAGTTTCAGACCCGAGCTTTCAGCGCATAGTGATCAAGTATTCAGATCAAAGGCGCATGGAAGAGGGGTATACGTTGTCGGTGTCAACGTGGCCGCTCCCGAATAGCCCGGGGTATGAACGGAAAGTGCTTGAGCTAGCCTATCCGATAGTTGAGAAGGATGGGAGGATTGTAATCGATAACGGTCTCGAGTATATCCTTCTGGTAAACAGGGGAAGCCGGGGACTCCTCGATCATCCCGAAATTGATGCGGGGGTGTGCAAAACGGAAGTTGTTTCGCTTATGATACCCAAGGATCGGGTGGGATATTTTCCGGGCGAAACGGCGAGTGCCTACGCTGATCAGCTGGAGGAAGCGATTTTTAATGAAGCTTCGACCGGTGTTCTGCCGGTGAAATCAGCATTTTGTCATGGCGGATTGTATATCGTGCTTCTTCCGGATTTTCAGCCTGACGCTGAAGGGAATTCTGGTTGACTTGGCTGGCGTAAGTGTACCTTGAGGTGGAAGAAAACAGTTGTTTTCTTCCACCTCTTTTATTTTTGCCAAGTAGGTTATTTGTGCTAGTATAGGCGAAGAAAGAAGGATATTGTTTGACATTTGGCTTTACGTGATTTTTTTATGAAATACATTCCCGTGATTGGTATGGAGGTGCATGCCGAGTTGAAGACGAAGTCCAAGATGTTTTGCGCCTGCGCGAATGGGCGGGGGCTTGAGAAAGAACCGAACGTGCATATTTGTCCCGTTTGCACCGCGCAACCCGGAACGCTTCCCGTGCCAAATGTGAAGGCGATCGAGTACGTGCAGAAAGTGGGGCTCGCTTTGGGGTGCGTGATTCGTCTCGAGTCGAAGTTTGATCGCAAGAATTATTTTTATCCCGATCTTCCGAAGGGGTATCAGATTTCGCAGTTTGATAAGCCGCTCTGCGAGAAAGGCGCGATGGTAATTGATGGTAAGACATTTCATATCACGCGTATTCACCTCGAAGAGGATACGGGGAAACTCGCGCATATTTCCGGTGGGATGACTTCGGTCGATCTCAATCGCGCGGGTGTGCCCTTGATGGAGCTCGTCACCGAGCCGGACTTTGAGAGTGGCAAGGACGCGCGCGCATTTTGCCAGCGACTGCGACAAATTTTGCGGTATCTTGATATTTCCGACGCGGATATGGAAAAGGGGCAGATGCGGTGCGAAGTGAACATTTCGCTTCACAAAAAAGGGGAGAAACGTTTGAGCGGGACAAAAGTGGAGATAAAAAATCTGAATTCTTTTCGTTCCGTCGAGAAAGCGGCAGACTATGAAATAGCGCGGCAGACGGAAGTTTTGGAAGGTGGCAAGGAAGTAAAGCAAGAGACGAGAGGGTGGGATGATGCTCGCGGTACGACGGTGTCCCAACGTACCAAAGAATCGGCGCACGATTATCGCTATTTTCCCGAACCGGATATTCCCGCTCTTGTTTTTTCGGAGGAATATATCGCAAAGCTTCGCCGAGCCCTGCCGGAATTGCCGGAGGCGAAGGAATCGCGGTTTATGGAAGAATACGGGCTTCCGAAGGCGGATGTAGTGGCGCTTGTTTCCGAGCGAGATACGGCGGACTATTTCGAACGAGTCGCGAGCGAGCTCCTTGAGAAGCGGGTTTCGGGAGAGGCGGAGAGTAGCCGTAAGAAACTTTTCAAACTCGCGGCGAATTATTTTCTCACCGAAATCAAGAAGTTTCTTTCGGAGCGGGGTGGCGATATGTCGAATTTTCCCATTACGCCCGAGAATTACGCCGAATTTATCGGGCTTGTCGCGGATGGCGCGGTCAATTCAAGCGCGGCGCAGCGAGTGCTTGCCGAAATGCTTGCGAGAGGCGACCATGATCCGTCGCATATTATCGAGCGCTTGGGGCTGTCGCAGACGAATGATGAAGGAGCGATTGACGCGATTGTGACGTCCGTGCTCGCGGCACATCCAAAATCCGTCGCGGACTATCGCGGCGGCAAGGACAATGCACTTCAGTTTCTCGTGGGGAAGGTGATGGCGGAGAGTAAGGGAAAAGCCAATCCGCGTATCGCCCGTTCATTGCTTGAGGAAAAACTGAAGCGATAAGAAGTGGTAAGAGTATCGGAATCGAAATGCTATTTCCTGGTATTTTCCGTGGGAAAGTCCCTGGCTTTCCAATCATCGAAACTCGATGAGAGCGTGTAGGTGTTGAAAAATCCGAGATCGAAGAGGAGGACGCCGGCGGCAAATCCCTCTCGATCAGTGTCTCCGTAAACAAAGATGTTTGCGGTCGAGGGAATTGTTTTTCTGTTTTCTTCGATTGTGGGGAATGGAATGTTTATCGCTCCGGCGATATGATCCTTGGCAAACCATTCCGGGGATCGGGTGTCGAGTATAAACCACTTTCCGCCTTCCTCGATTTTTTTCTTTGCCTCTTCCGGAGTGACGAGGCGTATCTTGGTGACATCAATTGGCGATGAAGGGTCAGCTCGTCGTATGACGAGGCCGGTTTTCTCTTTCCATGTTTCGTAGGTGCCGTCAAAAACGCGAATGCGCTCGTCGGGAATTTCTCGCTCGCGAAGGAGCGTGACGAAACGACCGGCAAGGGAAGTGTCCGGGGATACGAGAATCCAATGCTTGGTTTTCTCCGCGTCGGTCGGCTGAAGCGATTGACTCGCGTCCTCGTACATGAGGTTTTTCGATCCGATAATGTGTTCTTCCGCCCAGAGCGATGACGGTCGAATATCCAGAAGAATCGTTTCTTCGCTTTTCTTTCTTTCCAGTACGATATCGCGAAGCTCTTCGAGAGAGATTTTTTGAAAGGTAACCGCCTCTTCGGAGGCGGATTGCGGAGGTATTTCTTTTGATGCCCCCTTCTCGGAACGAAAAAAAGACCAGACTCCGATGGCGAGTACGAGGAAAAGTCCCAAGAGAATGATAGCCGAATCTTTCATGCTTCGATTCAAAAATCGAGCGAGCGCTTTGTTGAATTATTCTCACTCTCGCTTCTTTGAGAGTTGCCTCGACCGCGAAAAATATTTTTTCTCATATACTCCTCTCTATCGGAGCAAACTTTCGTCCCGCCAAGGCGGGATTCACGGTCTCGGCGTGCACGGTGGAGCCGTAAGGTAATTTGGTATTATTCAAGGACTGCGCCGATAAAGTCGGGATAGCCGCGAATGAAATCGGCGATATCGACACGTTCCTTTCCTTCGAGTTGCACCTCGTCGAGGAGAATGATGCCGCGCGCGGTCTGAATGCCGACGCGGTCGCCGATTTCAAAAACTTGTCCCAACTCATGGTGTGTTTCCGGACTTTGCTTCTGCAATGAAACGCGGTGGAGCTTCATACGAAGGAGCGAGCCATTTCGTCTCCAGAAGGAGAAGATGCCCGGCCAAGAACTGAGCGCTCGGTAGCGATTATAAATGGTTTCCGCGTTATCGTTCCAAAAAACCTTTCCATCTTCGCGTTCGATGAGTTGGCAGAGAGTTGCAGTCGTTTCGTCTTGTGGCGTTGGCTCTCGTCTCTTTTCGAGCCACTCGGGGAGTACGGAGAGGAGGAGTGCCGATCCGGCTTCCGCCAATTTTGGAAGCAAGATTTCCGTGGTGTCGTTTGGAGTGATTGAGACGCTTTTTCGTTCGAAAACCGGTCCCGTATCCATACCCTGATCGAGGAGCATAATCGAAACGCCGGTTTCGGTATCACCCGAGAGGAGTGCGTTTTGTATGGGGGAGGCGCCGCGCCAGCGAGGGAGGAGCGAAGCGTGAACATTGAGAAATCCGAAGTGGGGAATTTCGAGCATCGCTTTGGGTATGAGTTTTCCGTAGGCGGCGATCACGACGACATCCGGTTTGTAGGAGGCAAACGCATCAATCGCGTTGCCGTCGAGGCGACTGGGCTGTTCAATCGGTATTTGTTGAGCTTCGGCGAGGATTTTGACCGGACTTTTGACGACCTCCTGCTCGCGACCGGATGGCTTGTCGGGCTGGGTATACACGGCGACGATGTGATATCGAGCGTCAATGAGCGACTGCAACACCATTTCGGCGAATCGCGGCGTCCCCATAAAGACGACTCGGGTTTTCGATATATCGAACATAGGGAGAAGGTTAATTTTCAATGATTTTGGAGTGGAATTTTAGTCGCCTCAACCACAAAAAATATTTTTTCTCACACACTCCTCGTTGGGCTCGGAGCGAAGTTTCGAAAAATTATTTTTTGTGGTCTCGGCGCGTATATGTGTAGAGGAGAGTTTAGCGTATCACAACGCGTACTGTTTCTTGTTTCTTTGGTTTTTGAAGCGATCGCAGATGAGTATCCCGTCCAAGTGATCCACTTCGTGTTGAACGACGATGGCGAAGAGTCCGGAAGCGCGCTTTTTTATTTCCTTGCCATATTCGTCTTCGTAACGCACGGTGATGCGCTCGGAGCGTTCAATGAGAAGGTATTCTCCCGGGAGACTCAAACAGCCTTCCTCGAAGAGGATTTTTTCACGCGAATACGAAGTGATTTTCGGGTTGATCATGACGGTTCGTTTTCCTTCGACCTCGATGACGGCGAGACGAATGGAACGGTCGATCTGGGGCGCGGCAAGCCCGATACCCTCCGCGACGCGCAGAGAATCAAACATAATCGGAATGAGGTTTTGGATATCCGGATCAAGCGGATTTTTTACCCGATCGGTTTTGCGATGGAGTATTTCGGTATTTTTGCCGGTCACTATGGGAAGAAGAGTCATATGCGATTTCGTTCAATAGTCCACGCGCGAGAGAGATCTCGCAAAATTGTTTCAAATACGGATAATGACGGAGCGTGATTGGAAGAGGTTGAACCCTCCCGGATGATGACGCGCTGTTCGGAATACCGCTCTCGTGTTTTCCGGACGATTTCGGAGATGGTGATATATGTTTTTTGTCGGTGATTTTTTTGCTCCATCTCGAGTTGGTTGCGCACGTTTTCGACTTCCTCGCGAAGTTTTTTGTCGGCGGAGTGGCGACACGTGAGGCGGATGATACTCCCAAAGGGCGGGTAGAGAAACAGCCGACGCTCTTCCTCGATGGTTTTGAAGAAATCGACGAGTCTTTCTTGTCTCAGGTATTCAAAGAGAGGATTTTCCGGATGAAATGTCTGAAGGAAGACATCGCTCGGATGCGCATCCTCTCTCCTTCCCCGACCGGAGAGAGCGAGAAATATCCGAAGCGCCCGCTCATCGCCGTCCCATCGGGAAATGCCGAGGAGCGTATCCACGTCTATCATAGCAATGAGGGAAACTTGGGGCAAGTCCCAGCCGCGAATGCCCTGTTCGGTCGTGATGAGAATATCTCTTTCGCCCTGCAAAAAGGCGCGCAGTTCGAGGCGCGTTTTCTTAAGCTTTTTGGTGTTTTTGTCGTATCGAACCGATCGGATGCCGGGGAACTTTCGGCGGAGATCACGCTCGACGCGTTCGGTGCCGATGCCGATATGTTTCAAAACGAGGGAACCGCACGAAGGACATGACGGTGTCGCTCCCGCGCTCTTCTTGCAGGCGACGCAGAGATACTCACCGTCCTTTTGGTATGAGAGCGCTCGCGAGCAAGTTTGGCATCGCACAACATTCTTGCACTCGGCGCACACCGAGAACGCGCTCATTCCCGAACGGGAAACGAACAGTATGGCTTGTTTCTTTCGCTCAATCGCGGAGGCGATCGCGTATCTCAATTCATCCGAAATCGGCGAAAGTTTTTTCTTCCACTGTTCGAGACGGAGATTGACGATGTGCCAGGTTTTGTTGTGCGCGGATGGTGGAGCGGGAAGTTCGACGAGTCTGCCGTTTGTTTGCGCGCGGAAGAATGAGGCATATGACGGTGTCGAAGAGGCGCGAATGAATTTCGCGGCGTGAAGCTCGGCAAGTTTTGAGGTGATGGTATGTGTCGGGAGAGTGATGTTTGACGCTCCCGTTTCATAGGAAGGTGCGTCTTCGTCATCAAGGATAATGAGGCGGAGATTGTGGAAGGAGAGAAAAAGCGATGAGTTTGTGCCGATAACGACGCGCGTCACGCCTTTTCGAATATTTTCTCGAAGCGTTGATTGCTCGTCGTTTTTCATGCGCGCGTGGGAAATGCCGATCGATTGCTTTCCAAAAATATCCCCGTAGCGTTCTTCCTCTTGGAGAAGGATGGCGTCATCGGGAACGAGAATGAGTGCTTGTCCGCCCGATTTGAGGAGTGTCCGGATGAGCTCAAAGAAGACAAAGGTTTTCCCGGATGCCGGGGGGCCAAAGAGGAGCGGAGAGCCGTCTGACACGTCAAGAAGCGCTTTGGTCGCCTTTTTCTGTTCGGGCGTGAGGCGATATTTTTTTCCGGAAGAAGCGGGAAATGGCTTCGATTTTTTTGGTGGCACATTTGAAGTCACTTCGAGTATCGCGGGGACAAATCGATTGAGCGTCGTGCCGAGCGCGATTCGAGACTCATGCGCCATATATTCCGCGAGTGCCAGTTGTTCCTTGGAGAGGAAAGTCTCCGCCAGTATTTTTCGAATCGCCTTGTAGCGAAAGCGTCGTATGAAAGGTGGGTTTTTTGCCGGCGCATTCCATACCACGCCGCGCACGATTCGCGCTCCAAAGGAAACGGAGACGATGGATCCGGGCGGAACCATTTCCCCGTTTTTTTTCGGGAGATACGAAAACAACCCTGATTTTCCAAAGGGAATCGGCACCAAGGGAGCGATAGAGAGGAGGTGATTTTTGACGATTGTCATCCGTTCCATACTAACAGAACCGCCCTCCCTTGAAAATTTGCCTTAAACACCGCTTTTTGATAGGGTAAGACCATATGAAAGCGCGAAAAATATTTTTGGGATTCCGAATTCCGAAGGAGGTGGCGAAACGAGTGGGGAAGCGACTCGAAGCATGGAAAGATCTTCCACTTCGCCTTACCAAGGAAGAGAATCTTCATGTGACGCTTCTTTTTATCGGGTTTCGATACGATGAGGATATCGCGCTCGTGGCGGAGCGCCTGCGGGAACTTTCACCTCGTATTGAAGAGTTTGATCTCTTTTTTGATCGAATCGCGCTTCTTCCCGAAGAGGGGAAAAACGCGCGTAGTCTCTTGTGGTACGCGGGTCCCGAGAGTACGGAACTCTTGGCGCTCTACAACCATGTCCGCGAGGCGCTCGATATCGAAGACGCGCCGCGCAAGAGTTTTCGTCCGCATATAACGCTCGCTCGCGTCCGCAAAGAAAAATGGGACGCGCTCTCCGAAAAGCCCAATCTCGAATCGTCCTGGGCGACGTCCATTCCCGTTTCAAGCATTCTCCTTTTTGAAAGCGTCTTCTCAAAAGAAGAAGGCTTGCGATATGAAGCGCTCGAAGAGTTTCCGCTTGAAGGGGAGGGGACACAATGAACAAGGAACAATGAACAAAGAGCAAAGATTCTTTTTTGGGATTCCCTTATCGAGTCTTTCAAAAAAAGAGGTTCTTTCTTGCGTCCGATCAATTTTTACAGGGAATTCTTTCTTTCGTATCGCGACCGTGGGACCGGAGTTTTTGCTTCGGGCGAGGGAGGATGAGAAATTCAAAGAGAATCTTTTGAGGGCTGATCTTCGCGTGGCGGACGGGTTCGGCATCACGCTTGCCGGGTGGCTGTACGGAAAACATATTGAGCGTTTTCCGGGCGCCGACCTTCTGCACGAAATCTTAAAAGAAGCGGAAACGCGAAATCTCTCAGTTTTTCTCGCTATCAAGAGAGATGGACTCTCCTCTCTCAAAGAAATTCAAGCCGCCCTCCTCAAAAAATATCCAAAACTGAAAATATATGGACAGCAGTCTGAAAAAACTACTCACTACCAACTACTAACTACTAACTGCCCTATCGTCTTCTCCAATTTCGGCGCCCCCGACCAAGAATACTTCCTCGAGTCCTTGCGGGGACGGGCGAACTCGGTGAGACTTGCGATAGGCGTCGGCGGCGCGTTTGATTTTCTCACGGGGAAGCTCCCGCGTGCTCCGAAAGTGTTTCGCGTACTCGGCGTTGAGTGGCTCTGGCGACTTTTCCTCCAACCAAAACGCTGGCGACGAATCTGGCGAGCGGTAGTGGTGTTTCCGGTAGCGGTATGTGTGGATCAATTGAAGAGGGAAAGTTTGTGAAGAAGTGAAGCGGAGCACTCGTTTCTACGAATGGGTAATCGCGTAGCTCTGGAGGAAAATTTGAAATGTAGCAAACACAAAGAGGTTAAAGAGAAAAAAGTTTTATGAGCAAACAGCAAATTATTCGAAGCATTTCAGAGACAGTGAGATTTTGTATTGCTGACGGCAATACTTATTTGTATGCAAAGTGTGTGCCAACAGTTCGGGAGGATGATAAGAAAATGTCTATAGGTGGGGGGAATTTCACAATATTACTCTCCACCCTTGCAACGATAGAGTTCTTGGGTACGATTGATGCTATTCTTGAAGGTAAATCAGGTGATTTTTGGAGCGCAGGGGAAGTGCAACAATTAGAGAAAGCAAAAGAAAAAGCAAAAGAACAATTAAAAGCATGTACGGCATGTGAAAAATATTTTTCAAGCTTTCGTCTTCCACGGTCAGGAGAGTTAGAGAAAAGAAGTGGAAAATGTCTACAGGATTTTCTTAGAGACACAAAACATATCACGGGGATTACTGATGATTTAATAAAAAAAATTAGTCGTATTAGAAATAAGCTTGCTCATGAATTCACGCCAAAGATAAGAGGTGCTCTTGGAATAGATTTTGTTCCTGGTACGGATTTTGTTTCTCTAGTACTACTTTATGATCAAAGAGATGTAGCCTGTATGTCTTCTAATAATGAAATTGGTATCGACTCAAATGCGTTAAACCGAAAATTAGAAAAACTCTTAGGATATATTACAGTAAAACTGAATAAAACTTCCGAGGAATCGGACTCCATAAAGAAAATAGGGGAATATATCGAGCGACAGTAATAGATGCTTCATGTCAACAAGAAATTATGGCAAATCGAAAGAAAAAAACGAAAGCAGTGACTATTCGTTCGTCGGCGGCGGAGTATTTGACTTATGTATCGGCCATTGGAGAGCAAGAAACGGCGGTCGAACTTCGCTATGAAAATGAGAATATCTGGTTGACGCAAAGACTAATGGCGATACTCTACAACGTAGACGTTCGAACGATAAATGAGCACCTGAAAAATCTTTTTAGAAGTGGTGAACTGGACGAAAATGCAGTTATCCGGAAATTCCGGATAACTGCCGCGGATGGCAAAAAATACAATGCCTTGCATTACAATCTGCAGGCAATTATCTCGGTCGGTTTCAAGATAGAGAACGAACGAGCCGTGCAGTTTCGCAAATGGGCGCGCGATGTCGTGAAAGAATTTACCATCAAAGGTTTTGTCATGGATGATGAGCGCCTCAAGAATGGCGGAACCGTTTTAACAGAACAATTCTTCGAAGAGCTCCTCTCTCGTATACGAGAAATCCGACTTTCGGAGAGAAAGTTTTACCAGAAGATCACCGATATTTATGCTACCGCGATCGACTATGATCGGAGCGCGGAAACGACGAAGAAATTTTTCGCGACCGTGCAGAATAAACTTCACTGGGCTATTCATGGGCAAACGGCCGCCGAGGTGATTGTCTCGCGAGCTCGTGCCGACAAGGATCGTATGGGACTGACGAGTTGGAAAGACGCTCCGGACGGAAAGATTCAAAAATTCGATGTTTCGGTGGCGAAAAATTATCTCACCAAGCAAGAGCTTTTTTCTTTGGAACGAATGGTTTCCGCTTACTTGGATCTGGCGGAAGATATGGCATCGCGCCACATTCCCATGACGATGGCGGATTGGAACGAACGACTGGATCGATTTATTCGTATGACGGATCGGGCGGTGCTATCCGATGCGGGAAAGGTGACACACGAACTCGCCAGAGAGTTTGCTGAGATGGAATTCGAAAAATATCGCATCGTACAAGACCGACTTTTTGAGAGTGATTTCGATCGTTTTGCGCAGCTGGAAAGGGAGGTAAACAAGGAAATGAAATAATTATCACGAGAAACATTGGGAAAATCCCTAAACAAAGAATGGTTCTTGATCTATGCCTCAAAACATTCGCACGCAATCTATTGGTGTTTTTGATTCCGGCTTTGGGGGGCTTTCGATTTTGCACGGCATCGTGAAGGAACTGCCGGACTATGACTTTGTGTACTTGGGAGACACGGCGCGGGTGCCGTATGGGACGCGTTCGCCGGAAGTAGTGTATGAATTTACGCGGCAGGCGGTCGAATTTTTGCTCACGAAAAATTGCGGACTCATCATCCTCGCGTGCAATACCGCCTCGAGCGACGCGCTTCGCAGGATTCAACGGGAGTATCTCCCGAAATACTTCTCGGACCGGAATGTATTGGGTGTTCTCATTCCGGCGGCAGAGGAGGCGGTGGGGAGAACGCGAAATGGACGAGTGGGCGTTCTGGCGACCTCGGGAACCGTTCGTTCCGGCGCGTTCGTTCGGGAGATTTTCAAACTCGACCCAAAGATCAATGTTTTCCAAGAGGCGTGTCCACTCCTCGTACCGCTCGTCGAGGCGGGAGAGGAACATTCTCCGGCGACCGAACATTTCTTGAAACAATACCTGAAGCCACTCCTTGTGAAGAAAATAGACACGTTGATCCTGGGATGCACGCATTATGGTATGCTGGAGAGGCGCATCCGGAAGCTCGTTGGCAAAAACGTGCACGTCATTTCGGAAGCGAACGTGGTCGCGCGAAAACTCCGAAACTATCTTGATCGTCATCCGGAACGCGAAAGAACGCTCGCCAGAAACGGCGCGCGAACGTTTTACTCGACCGATATCACTGAAAATTTCGAAACACTGGGAAAGCGGTTTTTTGGGGAGAGAATCAATGTGGAAAAGGTGGTATTGTAGAGTGGGGTAAAGAGCTAGAATTAAACGTAGGAAAAACCTATGAAACATGAAACAGTGCGGGTGCGGTTTGCGCCGTCGCCGACGGGGTATTTGCATGTGGGGAGTCTTCGGACGGCGCTCTACAATTATTTGTTTGCCAAAAAACACGGCGGAACATTCGTCTTGCGTATCGAGGATACGGATCGGAAGCGGTTCGTGGAAGACGCGACGGAAAAATTGCTCGCAACACTCGGAATGTTTTTCAACTGGGACGAAGGGGTAATGCAAATTCAAAATTCAAAATTCAAAATTCAAAATTTCGGAGATTTCGGGCCGTATGTGCAGTCGGAACGGCTGGAAATATATAAGAAATACGCGGAGGAGTTGATAGAGAGGGGAAAGGCGTATCGGTGTTTCTGTAGCGCTGAAAGGCTCGAAGCGGTGCGAAAGGAGCAGGAGGCGCGCAAGGAGCCGACGCGGTATGATGGGAAATGTCGAGAACTCTCAAAAGAAGGGGTTGCCGAGCGGTTGAAAGAAAACGCGCCGCATGTTGTGCGGCTTCGCGTTGAAGGAGCGGGAGAGATTACCTTTGACGATATCGTGCGCGGGAAGGTTTCGTTTTCGCGGAAGGCGATTGATGATCAGGTATTGGTAAAGTCCGACGGCTTTCCGACGTATCATCTGGCGAATGTCGTCGACGATCATTTGATGGGTATCACGCACGTGATTCGCGGGGAAGAATGGTTGCCGTCGACGCCGAAGCATATACTTCTGTATGAAGCGTTCGGATGGGATATCCCGCAGTTTGCGCATTTGCCACTTCTCCTCAATCCCGACCGATCCAAGCTCTCCAAGCGCCAGGGCGATGTGGCGGTCGAGGACTATCTGGAGAAAGGCTATCTTCCGGAGGCGCTCCTCAACTTCGTCGCGCTCTTGGGATGGAATCCCGGTGAGGGGAAGACGCAAGAAATCTTTTCGCTCGATGAACTTGTCGAAGCTTTTGATCTCGCGCATGTGCACAAGGGTGGGGCGGTCTTTGATGCAAAGAAACTGGATTGGCTCAACGCGCAGTATATCAAAAAGCTTTCGCTTGATGATTTTCTGATGAAAGCGCTTTCGTTTCTCGAGAAAAAAACATGGTTCGAGACTGTGGATCCGGAGCGGAGGAAAGCGGACTTTGTGCGAAGAGCGCTTTCGATAGAACAGGAGCGACTCCAAAAACTTTCCGATGTCGGCGATGCGGTGAAATTTTTCTTTCTTGAGCCGACGGTTGATCCCGCGCTTCTTCCGTGGAAACAAAATACGCCGGAAGAAACGCGCGAGGCGCTCAAAAAAATGCGTGATACGATGCAGTCTCTTTCCGAAAGTGAGTGGACGCGGGAGCGATTGGAACCGACACTCCTTGAAGTGGCGGGGGAGAGGAAGGGTGATTTCCTCTGGCCGCTTCGTGTCGCGCTCTCGGGTGAGAAGCAGTCGCCGCCGCCCTTTGAAATCGCGTGGGTGATTGGGAAGGCGGCGACACTCCGACGCATTGAGTCTGCGGAAATGCTTCTTGAAAAAATGGTATAATGGGAAGAAGTCTGGTTTGTGATATACAAAAACGCTTTCGCATTCGGCACGTTCAAGAAATGCTCCGGGGCTTGGTAGGCGAGTTTTTGTGTTACGGATGGAAATAACCTCCCAAAGAAACTTTCGTTTGTGGTTTTCGTAGGTTTGCTCGCCGCTGCGTTAATTTCTTTCTCCCTGCCTTGCCGGCAAGCAGGTTTGCCAAATGCGAAAGCGTTTTTGAGGATTTCATCATGAAGGAAACGCGGCAAAAAACAGTGTGGGATATTTTCTTGAAACTTTCCGTGGCGGTGAGTGCGGTTTTTGTTTTTGTTTGTGAAACATCTTTTGTTTATGCGGTAGAGCTTACGCAAGATCAGAAAGATGCCCTTGATAAAAGAAGCGACCAACTTGATGACAAATATGATCTTTTGGGTGACAAAATAAAAACTCTCAAAAAAGTGGTTACCCTGAAAGAAAAAGAAGAGGCGCAGTTGGTGACGGAGGCGAAGCGGCTCGACGCACAGTCGAGCGCGCTCGAGGGGAATATCACCGACAATGAGCGGAAGCTCGCGAATTTGGGACAGGAGATAGAATCGCTCGAGTCGCGCATCGGAGAGAAAGAGAAAATGATTGTTTCGCAGAAGCGTTTTTTGACCGATATCCTCCGTTCGTATTATGAGTCTCAAACGCAGACCGGTACGCTTCCCTCGTTTTTGCTCGCGTCTTCGGAAGAAACAAAACATCTTTTTTCTGCGCGCGATCGGTTGTTTGAGTTTGGAAGCGGCATTCGAGAGACACTTTCGGGGGTGGTGAGTCTTCGCGACACGCTCTTCCGGGAGCAGGATTTGGCGCGCGAGAAAAAAGTGGAAATAGAGAGTGTCAAGCTTCGTCTTGAACAGCAAAACTCCTATCTCGAGAGCGCGAAACGAAAGAAAGAAACGCTCGCGGCACAGGCATCGGCGGAGCAGACGAAGTATGAGGCGGTTATTTCCGATCTGGAGAAACAGCGAAAAGCGATCGAGGATGAAATCGAAGAATTGGACGCCGCGCGGGCGGGGAAGATAGACTTGAGTTCTATTCCCGGTTTTGGGTCGGGCGTTTTAGGGTATCCGGTCAAGGATCCGCGTAAGAGTCAAGGATATGGCAAGACAACGTTCACCCGTTGGTATACCTTTCACAATGGGATTGACTTTGCCGATAGCACGGGCACGCCGATACTTTCCGCCGAGGATGGCAAGGTAATCGCAACGGGCGACAATGGGAAGTATGCCTACGGCAAATGGGTTGCCATCGAACACAAAAACGGCCTGACGACGCTCTATGGGCATATGAGTAAACAACTTGTTTCGAAAGGGAAGGGTGTGAAGCGCGGTGACAAAATCGGTCTTATGGGTTCGACGGGCTATTCGACGGGACCCCATGTGCACTTTGGCGTGTATAGCAGCGCTTCGTTTGATGTTGTTGAATCGAAGAGTATCAAAAATCTTATGATTCCGACCGGCGCGCATATCAATCCGGCAAAGTATTTGTGAATGTATTGCGAAAGATTCGCTTATTTGTCACGTTCAAGAAATGCTCCGGGGCTTGGTAGGCGAGTTTGTGTGTTATGGATGGAAATAACCTCTCAAAGAAGCTTTCGTTTGTGGTTTCTGTAAGTTCGCCCGCCCCTCCGTTAATTTCTTTCTCTTAGCCAAATAAGCGAATCTTTCGCGTTCAATATTATCGCTATGAATTTTTCGCTCGTAAAACTTGGAAAAGTGTGGGCAATTATAAAGCACGAGGGAATTGTTCGAGGTGGAAAACGAATTCTTTTTTCGGCGTGCTCGCTTTTTCGCTCTGTCGGTTCGGGTGACGTTCTCTTTGTGGCGAGCGGCGTCGGGGATAGTGCGCGGTATCGATGTCATCATATGGCGGAAATGCTTCGCTTCAATGGTTTCAAAATATCGGTGACAACGCAGGATAATCCGTTTCTTGTTCGATACGCCGATAAGTTCTCTGTCTGTATCTTTCATCGCACCTCATGGACGCTAGTGATCAAGAAATTTTTTCACGCGTTGAAAGAAAAAAAGAAGACGGTTCTTTTTGATACGGATGACTTGGTGTTTGATGGCGAGCTTTTCAAGCGAACCGCCGCCTATGAGGCGATGAATGCCCTTGAAAAGAAACAGTACGAGCATGGTGTCGGGAGCGAATTTCTCGAAGATCCATTCGTCGCGGCGATTACGACGAGTACCAACTTTCTTGCTGAAAGACTCAAGAAATTCGGCAAACCGGTTTTCGTCGTCCCGAATCGCCTGAGTGAAGAAGACATAAAAATCGCGGAAGCGATTTTGGAAGTAAGAATAAGGAATAAAGAATTAGGCAATGTGCCAAAGAAAGCCGACGTCGTCATTGGCTATTTCAGCGGGTCGACGGGGCATGATCGGGATTTTGCGACGGTGGCAAGTGTTCTCACGAGACTTCTTGATGCGCGTCCAAATCTTCGACTCTTCCTTGCCGGTCCACTCTCGCTCCCCTTGGAGCTCGAAGCCTTTTCGGATCGAATTTCTCGTGTGACCTACGCGCCGCGCGCGGAGCATCTCAAGAATCTGGCGAGCGTTGATGTCAATATCGCGCCCCTCGAAATCGGCGATCCCTTTTGCGAGGCAAAGAGCGAGCTCAAATTTTTTGAAGCGGGGATAGTTGGTGTGCCGACGGTCGCCGCGGCGACCGGTACGTTTTGTGAAGCGATTACCGATGGCATTGACGGATATGTCGCGAAAGACGAGAATGAGTGGCGCGAGAAGCTCGAACGGCTTATCTCCGATGCAATGTTTCGAAAAAGTATGGGAGGAAAAGCGCGAGAAACGACACTCAAAAAATATACAACGAAAAATGCAAAAGACGACGAATACGCGCACTTCTTAAAAACCAAAATTCCTCATTCTTAATTCCTCATTCTTAATTCTCTTCTTTATGAATATTCTCGTAACGGGTGGCGCGGGGTTTATCGGATCGGCGGTGACGAAGAAGCTGGTCAAACGTGGCGATCAGGTGACAATTCTTGATAATTTCAATGACTACTATGATCCGCAGTTGAAGCGCGATCGCATCGCGGTTTTTTTGAAAGGCATTGATTTCAAGCTCTATGAGGGTGATATTCGCAATGCGAAACTGGTTGAGGGAATTTTTGAAGCGGAGAAAATAGAGAAAGTGGTGCACTTGGCGGCGATGGCGGGGGTGCGGAATTCGCTCGATGATCCGATTACGTACGCGGATATTAATGTGAATGGCACGCTGATTCTTTTGGAGGCGGCACGCAAGTGGAAGGTTGCAAATTTTGTCTATGCGTCGTCATCCTCCGTCTATGGTAAGAACGAAAAACAGCCCTTCGCTGAGAGCGATTCTGTGGATATGCCGATTTCTCCTTATGCCGCGAGCAAGAAGGCCGATGAGCTCTTCGCGCACGTCTGGAGTCACGTCTACGGATTGCCGACGACGGGACTGCGGTTTTTCACGGTCTACGGTCCGTGGGGGCGTCCGGATATGGCGCTCGGTATTTTTACGAAGAATATTTTTGACGGGAAGCCGATCGAAGTGAACAATTATGGCAAGATGACGCGAAACTTCACCTATGTGGACGATATTGTTTCCGGCGTACTGGTCGCGCTCGATGGGAATTTCCCCTATGAAATTATGAATATCGGCGGCGATGCCGAAAATACGCTTCTTGAGTTTATCGAAGAAATCGAGAAGAATGCCGGAAAAAAAGCGGAGAAGAAGCTGATGCCACTTCCTTTGGGCGATGTCGTCTCGACCGTTGCCGATATTTCTAAGCTCCGCGCTCTCGGCTGGGCGCCAACGACCAGGATCGATGTCGGCATCAAGAATTTCGTCAATTGGTACCGTGAGTACTATCGGGTGTAGGTTGGCTAGTGGGCTTTGGAGAGAGATTTATTCCTTAGGGTAAAGGAAATGACTCCTTTTGGCAGTGAGTTCTGGAATTTAATGCCCCTTTTTCTTCTTTCATCTTCCGGTAAGCACTTCCGCAAATCCTTCATAAGGAAACGGTCTTGGAGATTTTGAATGGTAAGAGTTTCCACCTACCCTTCATTTGAAGACTCCAGTGAGAAGCCGAAAAAACTTTAGAGCCTGTCTGAAAACTCTCTTTCGTCGCGAGATTTTCAAATTTTGAGCGAAAAACATGAAGGTTGAGAAGGGCTACCCGAAGGTAACCTGACGAAATCTGAATGTTTTGCAGCCAAAATTTGGAAATCGTAGCAGAATATGGAGTTTTCAGACAGGCTCTTAACACAAAACCCCGCGTTGCGGGGTTTTGGGGTGCGATAAAGAACGAAAAGTCGAAAACGAAAAAATGAGATTCAGAATGTCATTTCCTTCCAGGCAATCATACGAAGCGCCCTTCCTCTTGAAGAATCTCAGTGACTCTAACGAAGCGAAGGGGCTCGGTCTGAATATTTCTTGAGGTTCGAGAGTTGTCGATCGTTCAACTGCTTCGACTTCCCGATAGCTTCCTGTATCAGACTCTTGGAGAATTCCAGACTGCTTCCGGTGCGGATGTGTCCGTAGGAAACATGCTTCCGGAGGTAATCTTCGATGTAAATCTTGTGTTCCTTGGAAAGCGCCGAGTCGGGGTTCTTCTCGAGAAAATTCCCGAGGGCCCTCCTCGCGAGATGAGTCGCGCCGTCGCCTCGAATCGCCGTTTCAACGAAAGCTGTCTCCGTCTCTCGGCTTTCGGCAACCGCCTCAGCGGGTTTTTGTACCGGTTTTACTTCCTCCTTAACCTCGGTCGGTCGAGGAGTTTCTTCGGCGGATTCCTCGGTGTCCTCTTTGGTCTCTTCGGTTTCCTCTGCGATTTCTTCACCCGATCCGATCGTTTCTTCCGGTGTCTCGGTTTCTTCGGTGATAGCGGGAGTCTGAGATCGTTGCGAGTACGAGTAGATACCTCCGGCAATGGCAAAAACAACGAGTACGCTCAAAATGATGCGAAGATTGTCTTCGAGCCATGCCTTGAATCCACCGCCTTCTTCTTGCTCTTCTTCCAGTGGCTGTTCGTCTTGCATAGTGTGTCACCTGCCTTTCTAGAGTATTCAATCATGAACAGAATTCTTTCGGAGTACCGCTTGCGTTGAAGTCGGATCGACCATCCTCTTCATTGTAGAGTGCGCTTTTTTTGGCGTCAACTGGACAAAAAAAATGATTTATAGTCTCATACGCTTTCCGAAATTCGTTTTTCTCGTCTTGCGTGTTCGCGTTTGCGAAGTTCTTCGTACGTGAAAACAATGGCGGTAAATATGATGGCGATAGACCAGTCGATTGAGTCGGGAGTTTGCATATTGAGAAGAGATTGGAAAAGGGGAACCGATGTGAAGAGATAGAGCAGGGTGATGGAGGCGATCATGGAAATCCAAATCCAGGGATTTGAGAATAAAGGCAGGGCAAAAAAGGAGAGAGTGGCGGAACGGGATTGGAGGAGATTTGCCATTTGCGTGAGGGCGAGCGTTGCGTAGGTGGCGGCGGTGGATTTTTGGTAGAGCGCGGAGTCGAGCGCGATTGCCTCGCCCCAGTGCCAGCCGCCTCGAACCATAGAAAGGAGAAAGGCGATAGTGCCGCCCAAGGCCATCAGCATTCCAAACTTAAGGAGGCGTTTCAGTCCGTCTCGATCGATGATGGAAGCGGTGTTTTTGGAACCGGTTCGATTTTGCTCGGGTTCTTCGGGTTCGACGCCGAGCGCGAGCGAAGGGAAAACATCGGTTCCGAGATCGATGGCGAGGATTTGCACGGCGGCGATCGGCGCCGGGATGCCGAGTCCGAAGCCGAGAAGTACCGTGAAAAGTTCGCTCACATTTGAGGTAAAAACATAGTGGGCGAATTTCTTGAGATTGGAGAAAATGGTGCGCCCTTCGCGAACGCCGCCGACAATTGAAGCGAAGTTGTCATCGAGGAGGATCATATCGGCCGCTTCTTTGGAAACATCGGTCCCGATAATTCCCATAGCGACTCCGATGTCGGACTTCTTGAGCGCGGGCGCGTCGTTGACGCCGTCGCCGGTCATAGCGATCACTTCGCCGGCATTTTTGAGGAGCGTGGCGATACGGAGTTTTTGCTCGGGAGTGGTCCGAGCGAAGAGGACGTCCCGCTCCCGTATTTTTCCGAAAAGCTCCCCGTCCGAAAGTTCCGCAAGTATTTTTCCGCTGATGATTTCATAGGGGTGCCCGTCTTCGATGAGGCCGATCGATCGGGCGATAGCTTCGGCGGTCACCTCGTAATCTCCGGTGATCATAATGACGCGAAGACCCAGGGAATGGCACTCTTCGATCGCGAGGCGCGTTCCCGGGCGCGCGGGATCGACCATCGCCATCATACCGACCCAGACGAGGTCGCGTTCCATTTCTTCCGCGCGATGTTCCTCGGGAACGGCTTCGAGGTTTCGGTATCCGAAAGCGAGAACGCGAAGCGCGTCTTTGGAGAGCGTATCGTAGAGATTTTTGATGCTTGATTTTTTTTCTTCGGTGAAGGGCGATTCTTGTCCGTTTTCGAGGATGTGGGATGAGAGATTGATGAGGGTATCCGGCGATCCCTTTACGTATGAAACAATCGAGGAATTCTTGAAGAGCGAACTCATACGCATACGCTCCGACGTGAAAGGGTTTTCGGAGAGTTTGGTTTCGCCGATGCGGAAAAAGTCGGGGTTGGGGTGGTACTTCCTCGCGGCGACGAGAATCGCGCCTTCGGTGCCGTCTCCCAAAATGCGATGCCGACCGTTTTCGACGATGAGGCTTGCGTTGTTGACCAGCGTGCCGATCTTGAAGAGCGTCTCCGCGTGCGGGATGGCGGCGGGGCTCATCGCTTTTCCTTCGTGAGAGAAGCCACCCTGCAGTTCGTATCCCTCCCCACTTACTTCATAGATGTCGGTGCCGAGAATGATACTGGTAACGGTGAGCTCGCCTTTGGTGATGGTGCCGGTTTTGTCGGTGCAGATCGTCGTGACCGAACCGAGTGTCTCAACCGCATTTAACTTTTTGGCGAGGATATTGATTTTTAGGAGGCGCTTCATACCAAGCGCGAAGGCGATAGAAATCGCGGCGGGGAGCCCTTCGGGGACGATGGAAACGGCAAGGGCGAGCGCCAAGAGAAAGTTGTCGTACCACGAGAGCCCGTGCGATCGACCGACGGCGATGACAATGATACCGATAACGAGGGAGAGAAGCGCGATACCTCGTCCGAGACGCTCCATTTTTTTCTGAAGCGGCGTCAACTCTTCTGTGACGTTTTCGGTGAGATTCGCAAGATGTCCGAGCTCGGTATTTTCTCCGGTTCCGACAACGATGGCGCGCGCCTCGCCGGTTGTGACGGATTCGCCGGAAAGGAGGAAATTTTCGGCATCGGTGAGGGCGGCGGGCATATACGAGAGGGGCATCGCGTCTCGTTTTCTCGGATGCGCTTCGCCCGTAAAAATACGGGTGTCCACCTTGAGCGAGAAGCTCTCAAGGAGACGGATATCGGCGGGGACGGTTTCCCCGGCGCTGAGGGCGATGATGTCGCCCGGAACGAGATATCTTGAATCAATCTCGCTCTTCTCATTGTTCCGGATGACAATGGCGCGGTCGGTTTCGAGTTCGCGGAGGCGGTCCAAAATACGTTCCGCCTTGTATTCCTGGACGAATCCTATCGCCGCGTTCACGATGACGATGATGAGGATGATGCCGGTATCGCGAAATTCCTGGAAAATGAAGGAGAAAAAAGCGGCGGTCAAAAGAATCCAGATGAGAATATCTTTGAATTGATGAAGGAGAATGTCCCACCATCCGAATCGGCGTTGCTTCCTAATTTCATTGTTGCCAAATTCGAGTCGTCGCTTTTCCGCTTCCGAGGGCGACAATCCGCCCCACGATGATTCGAGGCGTGTCAAAACCTCCTCCGGCGTGAGGGTTGCGTATGAGGGAAAAGAGTTGTGAAGCGGACGCTCCATGATGGAGAGTTAGGTGTCTCTAGTATACAACTACTCACTACTCACTACCAACTACTCACTACTCACTACCAACACCACCTTGTTTTTACGCTTGTCCGGTGCTACAATCCGGTCATATTTTTATTCCGTCAAACGGTATGTCACGAATGGTTCCCGATGCGCGCGGCGCGGATATTCGAGTGGAATTGAAGGCTTTCAAGGCAAAGGTTGATCGAGAGATAGAGGTATACCTTGATCGCGCGATCGCGGAAGTGGCGAAACGCGATCTCTTTATGACCGACGCGCTTCGGTACGTGAAGACGCTTTCGCTTTCGGGCGGGAAGCGGCTTCGGGCGGCATTTATGTACTACGGCTATCTCGCGGGCGGCGGGATGGATCGGGAGCGAATGCTTCGCGCGGCGGTATCAATAGAACTCGTGCATATCTTCCTCCTCATTCACGACGATATTATCGATCGCGACGAAAAGCGCCACGGCGTCAAAACGGCGCACGAACATTTCCGTCTTCTCGGCAAGAAACTCTTCCTTCGCTCGGATGCCGCGCATTTCGGAAACTCCATGGCGATTATCGTGGGCGATATGGTGGGCGCCTTGGGCAATCAGATTATTTTCGAATCCGGTTTTCCGGCCGAGCGAGTGTTGCGCGCGCTTTCAAAATTACAGGATATCGTTTCGCTCACGGTGGTGGGTGAGGCGCAGGATATTCTCATCGAGTATCGCGGGAAGGCGACGGAAGAAGAAATTCTTTCTATGTACGAACACAAGACGGCGCGCTATACCGTGGACGGACCGCTTCAGTTGGGGTGCCTTTTGGCGGGCGGGACGACGGAATTCTCGGAGACGCTCGGGCGCTTCGCGGTTCCACTCGGTATTGCGTTTCAAATTCAAGATGATATTTTGGGAATATTCGGCACGGAAGAAAAGTTGGGGAAGCCGGTCGGTTCGGACATCGAGGAAGGGAAATTCACGCTCCTCGTTTCACGGGCGCTCACGCTTCTCCCGAAAGAAGAGCGCAAAGAACTCCTCTCGATTCTCAAAAAAGGCGAGAAACTCCTCGTGCGAGATGTCGAGCGGTTTCGGGAACTGCTTCGGATATCGGGAGCGCTCGAATCCTCCAAAGAAACGGCGCGAGCGTATATTGAAACAGGGAAGCGCGAAATCGCCTCGGCTCATTTCCCGAGTGAAGCGAAAGATTTCCTCCTCGGTGTCGCGGACTATATGATGAACAGAGAATGTTGATAAAATGTTTTCGGTGTGTAGAGACGCAAAATTTTGCGTCTCTACGATCAGGCATATTTTTTTGAATTTTTCTTTTTTCTTATGGCACAGCCGAGCTCATTGGTCCCGCGTCATGTCGCGCTCATTCCCGATGGCAATCGTCGGTGGGCGGCGGCGCGCGGGCTTGCTCCCTGGGACGGACACGAGGCGGGCGCCAAGAATACCGAGAAGATTATCGAGAAGGCGCGCGAGCTCGGCGTTCGAGCGTTTTCGTTTTGGGGCTCATCGATGGAAAATCTCACGAAGCGCCCCTTCGAAGAAAAGCGAGCGCTCCTCGGCATTTATGAAACCTACTTCACGCGGATGATCGAGAATGAGTCCGTTCACAAGGATCAGGTGCGCATTCGAATGATCGGACGTTGGCGGGAGCAGTTTCCGGACACGCTCAAAAAAATCTTGATCCGTTGCGGGGAAGAGACGAAACGCTACGACGCGTATTCTTTGAATTTTTTTCTCGCCTATAGCGGCAATGACGAGATGCTGGAGGCGGTTCGGACGTTGATCACGTCCGGCATTTCGCCGGACGATATTTCTTCGGAAACACTGAAACGTACATTGATGACGCGCGATCTCCCGCCGGTTGACTACCTCATCCGGACGGGTGGCGAGCCGCACCTTTCCGCGGGCTTTATGATGTGGGATATCGCCGACGCTCAGCTCTATTTTTCCGACACGCTCTATCCCGACTTCGACGCGGACGCTTTCGCCGCATCCATCGAAGAATACACCCGCCGCGCCCGGCGATTTGGGAAATAAATGGGGTTGCACAACGCGCATTTTTTTTGAGTGATTTTTTTCACTTCAGAACTGAGCTTTCAACTCCAGGCGAGGAATTCCGGATATTTGACAGGTCGTTTTGGTATTAGTAGTATGAATATACTAATTCTTAAATAGTGATAGACACTTTTTATGCGTCTCGACGAACTGGAAAAGCGCATTTCTCATCTTCTCATCATCAACAAAAACATCCTGCGCGCGTTTGAGCCTAATGAGCACCGGCTAAATGAAAACGTGAAATCGTGGCTCCGGAATGGGGCGTTGATATCGCTCAAGAAGGGTCTGTATATTCTTCGGGAACGATACGAAAAAGAACCGGACAAAGCCGGTTACCTCGCGTATCTTGCGGGGAAAATGGTCGAGCCGTCATACCTCTCGCTCGAATATGTTTTGGACGCGCATCGCATAATGAGCGAACCGGCATCCGTCATCACCTCCGTCACTCCCAAGTCCACGCGCGAAATAACCAATGAGCTGGGAACCTTTCGATACGCGTCCGTTCGAGAGGCTCTTTTTTGCGGCTATGACGTAAAGTCTTTCTCCGGCGCGACATTTTATGAGGCGAGCAAAGAAAAAGCGCTCTTTGATTTTTTGTATTTGTATTTTTTCAAAAACAGAAATGTGAGTTCGGAAACGATTGAGAATCTTCGTCTCAATTGGGAAAATTTTTCAGGAAGCGAATTCAAAAAATTTTCCGAGTTTGTGAAACTCTCCGAAAACAAGCGAATGAAACGGGTCGCGGATATCATACGAACGCTCCACTATGTTTGAAATTCTCAAAAAAATAGTCGCGGACAAGCGGCGAGAAGGAATGCCGGATTTTGTCATACGGAATTTCTTGAAGGAGTATTTGCAGTATCCGGTCTTGGAGTTTGTCTACAACGGTCGCGAGTACCGGAATTTCATTTTTACCGGCGGATCGTGTCTTCGTATTTGTTTTTCGGCGCCTCGATTGAGCGAGGATTTGGATTTCGACCTTCTTGAGAAGGATTGGAAGGAGTTGCCTCTGGAAAAAATGGCACGAGAGCTGGAGATATATTTCAAAGAAAAGTATCTCCTTTCAGTTGTGGCGAAACGGCAGGAAGAAAAGCGAATCTATGTGAAATTTCCGATTTTGAAAGCGCTTGGTCTGGCGAGAGAGCATGAAAGCGATCAACTATATGTGAAAATAGAGCCGAGCAAGATGGCGTTTCTTTCTCCGGCCGTGGAAGTGGATCCGATTTTTCGCGCCGGGTTCAATTTCGTCGTGCGACGATACAGCCTCCCGTTCTTGATGACCGGAAAGGTGAATGCCATTCTGTCCCGCAGTTGGTTTCAGGGCAAAGACAATGAGATAGATATCAAAGGTCGCGATTTTTTTGATCTCTTCTGGTATATGGAGCGAGGTGTGTCTCCCGATTTCTCAAGTCTCCAAAAGACAACCGGTATCGCGACGGAAGCCGAACTCAAAGAAAAGTTGCGAAAAAAAATCGAGCGTGACGTCACGGCTGACAAGCTGGCTCATGATCTCAGAAACTTTTTTCCCGACCAAACATTTGTCTCGGATTTTTGCCGAAATTACCGAGACATTATGAGGAAATATATTGGCGGATGAGCGTGTACGGGCGCTCCTTGTGGGTGCCCTGTTCCCGTATCCGCATTTGTTCCCGTCCCTGGTGGGCGCCGCACACCCGGATGCGTATTCGGGTACGGGCGAAAGATTTTTCGCCCTTACAGATCAGTGCTATACTATCCTCATGCCTGCCCGTTTGCTCACGTGGATATTCATCCTTCTCTCCCTTACCGTGGGAGCGGTTTTGTGGTGGCGGCTTCAAGGGAAAAACGAGGGTCAGGCGGCGGAGACGATGAATGTGACGGTTCCGGGACCGACCTCTTCCATTCTTGTGGGACACTGGACGCTCGACGGGAGTGATGTCGTCTGGGGCGATACGAGTACCGAGATCAAAGACGTCTCGGGATACGCGAAGCACGGCAACTTCTCCAACAACCTCTCCACGGGGAGTGTCACGGCGGGGAGAATCGGTCAGGGAATTGTTTTTAACGGGACGAGCGATTCCGTCTCATTGGGCAGTGTCTATAACGGCGTCAAAACGGTCGCCTTCTGGGTGAAGCCCAACAGTACGACGCAGTCGCTCATTGATTTGAACGGTACGGCGACGATCGATATGACGTCCGGTATCGTTGCGGCAAACAGCTTCACCACCCCAACGATCTATATCGATGGCGTAGTCCGAACTGCTTCGGGTGCTCCGACCCTCGTTGACTACCAACAGTCCGATTGGACGAGTCAAACTGCCGGAAACGAAGTGACGCCGACTGTCACGTGGCAGGTGGGCGATCTCGTCCTCGTGTTTGGCTCGACCGAAGCAGGGACGAGCGCCACTCTCAATACCCCTACCGCAACCGGGCTCTCTTTCTCGCTCGTTACCTCTATTAATACAGCGGACTCGGGCGACACTGCCCACTACCTCTGGTCGGCAACTGCCGGCTCGAACGGATCGGGTGCTATTACCGCAACAAGAGGCGATGCGGGGACATTGGCACGCGGCATTGCCGCTTTTGTCTATCGCGGGTCGAGCGGGCTTGGAAATACCGCGACTCTCGACAATTCGGCAAATAAAACGATCAGTCTCACCCGCGGGTATGCCAATTCCGCGACGGCGGTCGTCTTGGGCGATTGGAATGCGGTGAATGACACCACGGTCACTTCTTCCCCCGGAAGCGGCACGCAACGGGTGGCGCAGTTTGTGACGGACGCGGCAACGTTCTTTCTCTTTGACTGGGGTGATCAGGGCGCGGCGGGAACGACGAGCTATGGCATCACCAACCACACTGGCACGGTGGATATGTCGGGCATCGCGGTGGAAGTGAGGGGATACTCAAGTCTTTTTCTCGATACCAACTGGCACCATGTCGCCGTGACGACGGGAACCGGCATCAACGCAAGTGCGGCGTATCTGGGGAAAATCGCAAGCAGTTACTTTGGCGGCGCACTGGATGATATTCGATTTTACTCAACCGAACTCTCCGCGACGCAGGTCGCCGATCTCTACAAGAGTAGCGGCGCGAAGGAATATATCAGTTCGGGGGCGGACGATATGATGACCGATGGGTTGGTGGGGTATTGGACTTTTGACGGGGATGATGTGAAGTGGAGCGATACGGGGACGGAAATAAAAGACGTGAGCGGCAACGGGAATCACGGCGCCGCCTCCGGTCTCACCGCCTCCTCCGTCACCCCGGGGAAATTGGGTCAGGGGTTGCAGTTTAATGGGACGAGTGATTATGTGAATATTGATGGGATTCTCAGTTACACAAATGGTATCTCCCAGATGAGTGTATCTATGTGGATCTTTCAATCAGCCCTTGCGGAAGGAAATGCTCTTTTTGTAAGAAGAGATGTAACAAGTTTTTGGGGTTTCGGCACCAGTGACGCATGGGGAGGTAGTGACGATATATGTATAATTCTCAGTGACTCAGATAGCGAAAACCCTTCCTATACAACGGAAAATCTTCATGCGACAAATGTGTGGGAACACTGGATTTTTGTTTTCGACGGAACACAAACGGGAAATTCGAATCGCCTCAAGGTCTACAAAAATGGCATCCAAAGAACGCTTACTTTTTTCGATATCATTCCCTCAACTACTCTCGGCTATAGCGGAACACCCGTGGCAAATATAGGGGGGTATATGGATAGCGCAAGTTTTTCTGGAAAGATTGATGATGTCCGCATCTACGATCGCGCGCTCTCCACGGCGGAAATAACAAATTTGTACAATATGGGAAGGTGACGAAGTAATGATTTATTTTCAATCTACAATTCTCAATAAAAGTATAGGAAGGCGGCAACCTCGACAGAAAGGAAAAGTGCAAAAAAAAGGGGGGGGTGATATTGATATACTGTAAGCAGTGAGAGGAAAACATAAGTCAATATTTGTTTGCGTATGAAACAGCTAAGATGTCCGGTTGGGGTGTTAATTTTTGTTTTTGCAATTCTGTTTGCTATGTTCTCGGGTCAGTATGTTTTTGCCGATGCAACCACGCAGTCGCTTCTTCAGCAAGGTGATCTTACCTATCTTGGGAAGTTTACCGTTCCAAATCCCGGCTCCGGAAGCTCTGCCAATTCTTTTGCTTACGGTGGTATGGGACTCGCTGTGAGTGCAGACGGACAAAGTCTCTACATGGGCGGCCATGTCTACAACCAAAGCCTTGGTCGTATTGCTATACCAGCGACACTTGGTGGCTCAACTACGGTGATTCAGGATCCGGTTAGTATTCCGGGGTCTGTTGGGAGCGGTACCACCGAGCTCTCAGGGGCATTTGTGTACAATGGTCGTCTCATCGTTCAAAAAAGAATTCCGTATGATACGAATGGGGGTGGACCGACTCATGCCGTTGGGAATCTGAATATTGGTGGTTTTAGTACTTTTCGCGGTATGGCTAACCTAAATAGCGCTGCGTACGGGAACGGTTGCATGGGAATAATTCCGCCGGAATGGCAATTGTTGTTGGGTGGGCCGGCGTTCACCTGCAGTGGTCCCATGTCGATTAACAGTGTTTCCGCAAACGGTCCAACCTTTTATGTCTTTAACCCGGACGATGTAAATGTGACAACTCCCATTCCCAGTATCCCATTGATGTACTATACCTTGGCCAACCCGCTCGATAACGCGAATGTTGCCAATAATTATTATTCGCGATCCGACTACTACACAGCGGGATTAGTTTTTCCTTCTGGCTATCGCTCGGTGCTGTACATCGGGCGTCATGGTTATGGACCACCTACGTACAAACAAGATGACGGTGGATGTGGTGGGATTAATGGTGAAGGGGCAGCACCCTATCGAAGACAAGTGACCGCTTTCGATGCAAATGAACTGCTTGCGGTAAAGAATGGAACGAAACAGCCCCATCAGGTCAGACCCTACACGTGGTGGACACTTCCGGGACCAAATGACAGTTGTGCAAAGATGACATTTTCTGGTCTTGCATATGATCCTGGGACAAGACGAATATATATTGCCCTTAATTATGGGGACAATCCGGAGATTCACGTCTATCAAGTTTCCGGCGCTTCCACCCCCGACACCTCCCCTCCCACTTCCCCGACCACCCTCGCCGCGACTTCCCCAAACCAATCTTCCATCTCCGTTTCTTGGACGGCATCGACGGATAACATTGGAGTGACAGGTTACATAGTCGAACGCTGCCAAGGCACGGGCTGTTCCAATTTCACCCAAGTCGGCACCCCGACCGCCTCTCCATTTATGGACACTGGTCTCACGGCAAACACTTTCTACAACTACCACGTCCGAGCCACTGATGCTGCCGGCAACCTCTCCGGCTGGAGCAATGTGGTTGGAGCAACGACTCAAGCTCCCGACACCGCTCCTCCCTCAACTCCCGCCAACCTCTCCGCTACAGCCTCTTCTTCTAGCACGATTAACCTCACCTGGACCGCTTCTACCGATAATGTCGGAGTCACTCAATACAAAGTCGAACGCTGCTCCGGCGCTTCCTGTACGAACTTCACCCAAATCGGCACCCAAACCTCCACCAGTTACTCCGACACGGGACTCTCTGCCTCCACTCTCTACCGCTACCAAGTCCGCGCCACCGACGCTGCCGGAAACAACTCTGGTTACTCAAATATTTCTTCCGCAACAACGCCAGTCGCGCCTCCGTCTCCCACTTTTATCTCTGAATACGAAACCGCGTGGAATACGAGTACCTCCCCAAAGACGACCACTAACTTCTCTGTCCAGTCTGGCGACACTCTCGTCGCCTATGCCGTGAATGAAAGTTCCAGCACCACGATAGCCACTCCTCCGATTGGCACCCTCACTGGCACCTGGACCCTCCGCCAAACGATCTCTGCCTCAAACTTCACCTTCCTCCGTCTCTGGACGATGAACGTTGCGAGCAATCAAACCAATGTGAATGTCTCCTTCACCAATGACGGCGGCAACTTCGGCGGCGATGTTCTCCACTTCAGGAACGCGAGTGGCATTGGTGTGACCGCGCAAGCGAACAGCGCAACCGGAAACCCGACCCTAACCTTGAACGGCGTTGGTGAGAACTCAAGCATCGTGATGGTAAACGGCGACTGGAGCGCAAGAACGGGAGCGAGAACCTACAATACTTCGCAAGCCGGAACCTTCACTGAAACGAGCGCCTATGCCGACGGCAGTACCTACGGTGTCGAAGCCGGCTACTATGCGAATGCCGGGAGCGCTGGCAACAAAACGATTGGAATAACGGCACCGACCGGCATGACCTGGGCTTTGGCCGCCGTGGAAGTGAAGGGGAACAGTGGTGGAGGAGGCGGCGATACGACACCCCCTACTTCTCCCACGAATCTTGCCGCTTCCGCTCCTTCTTCCAGTAGCATCTCCGTCACCTGGACCGCCGCCACCGACAACGTTGCCGTTACGGGCTACATCGTGGAACGGTGCCAAGGCACGGGCTGTTCCAACTTCACCCAAGTCGGCACGCCAACTGCTTCTCCCTTCGTCGACTCCGGCCTCACTCCAAATACCTTCTATAACTACCATGTCCGCGCGACCGATGCCGCCGGCAATCTTTCCGGCTGGAGCAATGTCGTGGGTGCGACCACACAATCGGGTGGCGGCGGAACCGTCTGCAACACTGTCACCGTAAACAGTGTTTCCCAACTCGCAAATGCCGTGAATACGGCAAACAGCAATCCCTCGTGTTCGACAACTATTCTCATTGCTGATGGCACCTATACGCTTTCGGATATGCTCCCCATTTCCGCTCCCAATATGACCATAAAGAGTCAATCGGGAAATCGAGACACCGTCGTCCTCCAGGGGGACGCCATGACATCAAGCGCGAGCGTCAAGATGATTTTCCGGGTAGATGCCAACAACTTCACGGCGGAAAGTATGACGCTTCAACGGGTCGGTTGGCATCTCATCCAAGTGGTCGGCGAGAATAATCGCGACAATTTCACGGCAAAGAATATGGTATTTCGAAACGCGTGGGAACAAATGCTCAAAGTAACCTATATCGATACGAGTACGGTCGGATCTGACAATGGTCTCGTCGAAAACTCTCTCTTTGAATTCACTTCGGGACAGGCGGGACAATACTACACGGGCGGTATCGACGCGCATAATGCCAAGAACTGGATCGTGCGCGGTAATACATTCAAGAATATCATCAGCCCCAGCGGATCGGTCGCAGAACATGCCATTCATTTCTGGAGCAATTCCGAAGACACGCTCGTCGAAAAGAACCTCATCATCAATTGCGATCGCGGTATCGGGTTCGGTCTCGTGCAGGGACGCGGGCACCTCCGTGGCATTATCCGCAACAATATGATCTATCACGCAAGCGGCAACGGTTCTTTCGCCGATGTCGCGATCGAGGCGGATGAGAGTCCGAATACGCAAATCTACAACAACACGATCTTCATGCAAAACACCTACCCGAACGCCATCGAGTACCGCTTTCCTCTAAGTTCCGGTCTCGTGATTCGAAACAACCTTACCAACAAAGCGATACAGGCGAGAGATGGGGCAGCGGCAACACTCTCGAATAATATTACGAATGCTCAATCAAGTTGGTTTGTAAACGCCTCACTTCCCGATCTTCATTTGGCAAGCGGTACCACCTCGGCGAACAATGCCGGTACGAGTATTTCCGGGCTCACTGATGACTTCGATGGCCATACCCGTCCTCAAGGAGGCGGCATCGATATTGGCGCGGATGAATATGTAAGCGGAGGCACCTTCACCCCCTGCAATACCGTGACAACCGCGAACTTCTCCCAATCCGCCTACGACAGTTACGGCGCGCCGTTTGATGCGTTCCAAACGAGCACGAACCTCATAAATGCCACCTGCTTATCATCCGACCCGCATACCATCCAAGCGACTCTCGGACAAACGGGTGACACGACACGGATCGTCTATACCAAGGGCTACTACTACACCGGAAGTGCCTGGACACAATATACGGGAACCTGCACGGGAGCCCAGAACGGCGACTGGTGCCAGGGGAGTGTCTCCGCTACGATCACCAACCCCAATATTTCAACGGCAAGCGCGAGCGCACCGGCGTACTTTGTTGGGATGACGTGTAGTGTCCAAGGCGGCTCTTGGCGCTGTGGGTGTAGAGATACTACTTGTAGCAATTTCTACTGGATGGTGCAGGGCGCCGGAATGTAAGGGCGAATAATCATTTGCCCGCACCCGATCCCGCATTGTTGCGTAGGGACCCCGATGGATCGTGCCCTGTTCCCGTGTTTGACTCAGGTATCCGAATTTCGCTTGACTGGGCTGTTTTTTTGAAGTACGATACATACCGTGAGAAAATAATCTTATGTCTCTTCTCAAAATTTCACGAGATTTTCTCAGGAAGCTCTTGCTCGAGGGTGGGGATGTTGTCCCTCGGGAGCTTTTGGATTTGCATGAGTATTTCAGACTGAATGGTCCTATACACTTTGCCTTTCATGAAGAAAATCCGGAAGCGCTTGTGGCGGTAAGTACAAACTTTCGCCATGGGTCAATCGTATCCTCCGGAAAAGATGCGAAGGATCTCGATAAAAATATTCGGGACGCCATTCTTACCGCCTTTGATGTCCCGTCGTCCTATTCCAAGGAAGCGAATATTGCGAGCATGAGCAATTCTAGAAGTGAGTATGCCCTCGCGTAAAAGTCTTCCGGACAATTTGAAAAGGAATAGATTTGCCCGAGCTCTCGAAAAGCTCGGGTTTGAAATAAGCACAAAGGGCGGAAGCGGAAGTCATATAAAGGCAACGTTTATTTCCAACCAAAAGAGCATCACTATTCCCAATGATCTTCGACGAGACGTACTCTACTATCTTCTCAAGGAGATAGAAGCTCAAACAAAAGTTTCATGGGAAGATATTCGTCGTTTTCTCTGAACTCCGTGAATGGCGACTGGCACCGCAAGTGTGCGGTGCTGGTGCCAAGGATCGGTGAGCGTCACGATTATCGATCCGAACCTTTCCACCGTAAACGCGAGCGTTCCCGCCTACTGGGAAAGAGTGCTATACTGGGGGCATGTTTCGACGAATAGCGCAATCCGTGCGGATGGCGGCGAGGAATCTTGCGGCGACCAAGGTGCGGACGTTTCTTACGGTTCTCGGGATGGTGATTGGGATCGCGGCGGTCTTTCTCGTGATGTCGATCGGCGCTTCGGCGCAAAACTTCATCGTGGGACAGGTGCGCGGGGTTGGGTCCAATTTGATCGCGATTTTGCCGGGCGCGTCCGATCCCAAGGGGCCGCCCGCTTCCGTTTTTGGCATCGTGACAACCACATTCACGAACAAGGATCTGGACGCGATTCTTTCGGAAAAACGCGTGCCCCATGTGGTTGCAGGGGCGGGATACGTGAGTGGAACCGCTACGGCGACATCGCGGAGCGAATCTTTCGAGGCGTCATATCAGGGCATGTCGGCGGATATCGTACACGTTGAAAACATTTCGCTCGCGCGCGGACGATTTTTTTCCAAAGAAGAGGCGGCGAGTATGGATCGGCTCGCGGTTTTGGGATCGGCGCGCGCCACCGATCTCTTCGGGCAAGAGGATCCGATCGGCGCGCGGCTCTCGCTTGATGAGGTAAGCTTTACCGTGATCGGCGTTCTCGAAGAGAAGGGGAGTTCGGGCTTCTCCAATGTTGATGGCAATATCTATATTCCGCTTCTTGTCGCGCAAAAACTCCTTCTCGGCATCGACTATCTCAATTTCGCGCGCGTCAAAGTGGATGAAGAAAAAAATATCCCGCTTGTGTCTGAAGAAATTCGTCTTCTCTTGCGCGATCGGCATGACCTTGAGGGATCGGAACAAGATGATTTTTCGGTGCGAAATACCGCCGAGGCCATCTCGACGCTCACCTCTCTCACGAGTGTTCTCAAATATTTCCTCGCGTTTGTCGCCGGCATCTCGCTTTTTGTGGGCGGTATCGGCATAATGAACATTATGCTTATCGCGCTCAAGCAACGCATTCGCGAAGTGGGGCTTCGGAAGGCGATCGGGGCGCGCGACGCGGATATTCTCTTGCAATTTCTGATCGAAGCGATGTTTCTCTCGCTCTTGGGCGGTTTCTTCGGATTTCTCCTTGGCATTCTTCTGACATATCTCTCGGCGGTCGGTATTCGCTCTGCCGGGTATGAATGGGAATTTCTCCTCACAATGCCGGCGGCGCTCGTCGCTTCTATCGTCTCGCTTACGGTCGGCGTCGTCTTCGGTCTTTATCCCGCCCGTCGCGCCGCGCGTGTTTCTCCGATGGAAGCGCTTCGCTATGAATAGAGAATAGACTTTTTTTCTTGCGGTATGCATGAATTGTTTCTGTCGCTCAAATTCGCGTGGAAGAGTCTCTCGACGAATGTCGGACGGACGCTTCTGACGATTTCCGGCGTCATTATCGGGACGGTCGCGATTCTCGTAGTGGCATCCGCCGGAGACGCGGTTGAGCAGTTTGTCCTGAAGCAAATAGAAAGTTATGGTGGCAACACGATTCAGATTGAGGTGAAGGTGCCGTCGGCGGAACACGTGTCATCGGAGAACGCGGGTGGGATCGCGCAGGGAATACAGGTGACGACGCTCACCGTGGATGACTCGGAGGCGATCGAGAAACTCTCGGACGTTTCCGGGTACTATGCCGGTATTGTCGGACAGGCGCTCGCGACGTATCGAGACACCAACAAGCAGGTGTTTTTGCTCGGAGCGACGTCGGGAGCGCCAAGCATTGATCGCGGAATATCCGTCGCGGAGGGGAGCTTTTATACCGACGCGGAAGATCGGGGCGCGGCGCAGGTTGTGGTACTTGGTTCCGAGATAAAAAAAGTGTTTTTCGGGGAGAGCGAGGCGGTTGGGAAATCCATCACTATCAAGGGACAGAGCTATCGCGTCTCGGGTGTTCTCGAAGAGCGCGGTTCGACGGGATTTGTGAGTTTTGACGATTTCGCGTATATTCCGCTTCGTACGATGCAGACCAAGATTCTCGGCGTGGATTCCGTGAGTTTTATCACGGTATCGGTGCGCGACGAGAATCGAGTGGAGGGCGCGATGGTCGAAATCGATCGAGTCCTGCGCGATCGGCACGATATTCGGAAGAAAGGCGAAGAAGACTATTCAATAATGTCCATTCAAGAAGCGCAGGAGTTGGTGAGTTCGGTCTTTGGCGCGGTGCGGATACTCCTCATTGCGCTCGCGTCCATTTCGCTTGTAGTGGGCGGGGTCGGCATTATGAATGTTCTCTTCGTGTCGGTTGCCGAGCGGACGTCCGAGATCGGACTTCGCAAAGCGGTCGGCGCGCGTCCCAAAGATATTCTCCGGCAGTTCCTGATCGAGGCGACACTCGTCGCGCTTTCGGGCGGTCTGATTGGCATCCTTCTCTCCTCCGGTATTCTCTTCCTGGCTTTTTCGGCGATTGCCGCTTTGGGATATCCGCTCTCTTTTGTCTTTTCGGCGGAGAATGTGTTTTTGGCGCTCGGCTTTTCGTTTTTCTCCGGTATCATTTTTGGCACCTATCCCGCGTGGAAAGCCTCGCGCATCGATCCGATTCAAGCGATACGGGGAGGGACCTAACGTCTAATGAAAAATTCATAACAAACAACAGACCATTGACAACAAACAACGTATCGTGAGCGGTAAGTGGATTTTTAGAAGTGAGTTGTCAGTTGTTTGTTGCGAGTTGTCGGTTATTCCTATGAAACCTTTTACCAAAAAACCGGGAATTGAACGGATACTGGGGCTTCCGATCGCCTATGAGGTGTCGGCGGGGGCGGTCGTATTTCGGCGCGCCGAGGGTGGTATTCTCGAATTTTTGTTGTTGCAATACCGCCACCGACACTGGGATTTTCCCAAGGGGCACGTTGAAGACGGTGAGACGTTTGAAGGAGCGGCGCGGCGAGAAACCGAAGAGGAAACCGGATTAGTTGACATCCAATTCGTTCCAAAGTTTCACCGGCGCATCCACTTTTTTTATGTCGCCAAGGGCACCGAAATCGAACGTCGAAAAAAGGAGGGTCGCGCGCCGTGGATTATCAAAACCGTGCATTTCTTTTTGGCGGAGGCGCCTCGGGAGAGCGTTGTTCGTCTTTCGGACGAACATCTTGATTCTGTTTGGCTCCCGTTTGCGGAGGCTATCGAACGCGCCACTTTTGAAAATGCCAAACGCCTCCTCCGATTCGCGTACGAAATACTGTCGAAATAGTTTGACTTTTTTTGGAGGTTGTGGTAAGAAGAGGATGACCAATGTCGGTCAGAGGGGAGTAACTTAACAATGAGGAAAGAAGCTTTTTTTGTCATTCTGATAGCAGCACTGCTTTCCGGTTGCGCGAATCTGAACGAGCTGAAAAGTGGTCTTTATGAGGTGAGGAATGGAATAGGGAGGACTGTTCGCTCATTCAGTGACTCACCAACTCGCGTGAACTTGAAGGGCATACCCATGTCGGAACGTGAGGGCGTTGTGCGAACTCTGGCGTCATGCGAGTCGAAATATACTCCAGTTTCGAAGACATATCCGCCTCGCGGAGAAGTCGTATCCGTTGATGACGCAATGGCTCGATATAACTATGAGTCGTGTCTTCAAATAGGACTTGCTCGATCCGTCGAGGAGGATAAAAAGTTTCGAGCACTCCTTAAACAATCTTGCGCAGGAAGAAGTGGAAAAGAATTTTCCAACTGCAAGGAAGGAGTTGTCATCCAAATACTTTCGCCGAAGGCTCGTGATGTTGCCATGCGGCGAGATGAAGCTGAAAAACTCAAGAGGTGAAGAATGAATAAGAGGATGCAGTGTCCGTGCACGTTTCAAGAGTTTCTTTTGCGGGCGGCGCTCGTAATTTCTCTTCTCGGCATCGCGCTTTTCGTGGCATGGAACATAGATGTTTCAATGCGCGGAAGAGCATTGTCCGAGGAAAAGGTAGATACGCACCTTACCGACGCCCACTGTTGGCGGTGGTCTAATCGACATCCCGTGACGGCATACAACAGCTGTCAAAAACAGTTTTTTGGAGGTGGAAAATGAGTGGTCAAAAGAAACGTCTGTTTTCTGGCGGGTCATATCGCCTTTCGAAGCGCGATATTCTTGGGGGTATGGCGCTTCCGTTTGGCGTGATCGGAGTTCTGCTCCTACTCGTCGTTCTCGCTATTCTGTTTCCCGAAAGGGGAATGGTGAAAAACGCTCTGACCTCGATCTCGCTGTCCGAAGGAACGGCGAGATATGAAACAATGGAGCGAGAGAAGTTGGAATCGCTCAAAGCGGGAAATAAGGAGATGCTGAAACAATGGCGACTTGCGCCATGAGTGAGTAGTGTGTTTTTTGTAGGGCGGATTGCGTAATGCAGCCCGTCCTTTTCATATTCTCCGTAGAGCGTCAAGAGTTGCGGGGTCGGAAAAAAGTCTTTATACTTGCGGCATATGAATATGAAACGATGGCGGGAGCTCCGATTGCTCGGAGTTATTCTTTTGGCGGTAGTCGCGGGCGTGATGGCGTATCCGCGGGCGGTTTCGAGTGTGCCGTGGCTCGGGAGCGCTGTTTCGAGCTTGCGTGTCAATCTCGGGCTTGATTTGCAGGGCGGGATTCACCTTGAGTACAAGGTTGATACGTCGCAAATTCCGGAGGAGAAGCGGAGCGCCGCGCTTCAGTCGGCGCTCGCGGTGATTGAGCGGCGCGTGAATGCCTTTGGCGTCGGCGAGCCCTTGGTTCAGCTCTCGCGTTCCGGGAACGAAGATAGAATTATTGTAGAATTGCCGGGCGTCAAAGATGTGGACGAGGCGAAGAAAATACTCAAAGAAACGCCCTATCTTGAGTTTCAAGAAGACAATACCGAGGCGGTACAGAAACAACTCGACACGATAAATGAGGCGTCGAAAGCGAAAGCGGTCGAAGTTTTGGAGCGCGCCAAGAAGAACGAAGATTTTGCCGAGCTTGCCAAGAAAGAGAGTAAAGATCCCGGAAGCACTGAGAAGGGCGGCGATTTGGATTTCGCGACGAAGGGGAAATTCGTCAAGGAATTCGATGAAATTATTTTCAAAGACGAGTTCAAAAAAGATACCGTCTGGCCCGATCTCGTCGAATCGCCGTTCGGATGGCACGTCGTCAAAAAGACGGATGAGCGAGGTGAAGGAGATGCAAAAGAAGTGCGCACGTCGCACATCCTTTTCCCTAAACAATCGCTCGAGATGCTTCCCGAGGCCGCGCGTTTCAAGGCAACCGGACTCTCCGGCAAGAATTTGAAAGACGCGTTTGTGGACTACGGTGGAGGTCAGGGAATGGGACTCCCACAGGTGTCGCTCCGCTTTGATGCCGAGGGCGCGAAATTGTTCGGCGAACTTACCAAGAAAAACATCGGCAAACAAATCGCGATACTTTTGGACGGCGAGATTATCAGTGCGCCCACGGTGCAGGCTGAGATCCCGAACGGCCAGGCGGTCATTACCGGCGACTATTCCCTCAAGGAGGCGAAAGCGCTCGTCGCGCGGCTCAACGAGGGTGCGCTTCCGGCGCCGATCACGCTCATCGGTCAGCAGACGGTTTCGGCGTCTCTCGGCGAGGTATCGCTCAAGCAGAGTTTGTTCGCGGGGATGATTGGTGTCGGCGTGGTGATAGCGTTTATGATTCTCTACTATCGATTTTTCGGACTCGTCGCGTCCTTTTCTCTCCTCCTCTATACCGGACTTCTCTTTGCGATTTTCAAGCTTTCGAGTCTCACGCCGTTTCCGATCACCTTGTCTTTGGCCGGTATCGCGGGATTTATTCTCTCGATCGGTATGGCGGTTGATGCCAACATTCTCATTTTTGAACGGACATGGGAAGAGATGAAGAGCGGCAAGAATCTCGCGAAGGCGGTTGATGAAGGATTCCGGCGCGCGTGGCCGTCGATTCGCGACGGAAATTATTCGACGCTCATCACTTGCGTTATTTTGATGTGGCTCGGCACCGGATTCGTGAAGGGCTTCGCGTTTGTGCTCCTTTTGGGCGTCCTCTTCTCAATGTTCACGGCCATTGTACTGACGAGGACGATGCTTTCTTCCATGCTCGGGGCGTGGGCGGAAAAGCGTCTTTTCCTGCTTGTTCCCAAACGCAAACGTCCGGATATTTCCACTCCTTCATTATGAGACAACTGATTCAACAACGAAAATATTTCTACGCTTTTTCGATAGCGATCACGATCGCGAGTATCGCGATGCTTTCGATGTGGGGACTCAAACTCGGCATTGATTTTCGCGGCGGGACACTCCTCGAGGTGTCGTGGAGCGAGGGAAAGATTCCGGAAAAATCCGCGATAGAAGAAATGCTGGTCAAGGTTCCGCGCGTCGAGAGTCTCGTGGTTCAGACGTCGGGAGATCGGAACACGCTTATTCGCTACGCGTCGTCCGATGAAACGGTGAATGAGGCAGTTTTCGCTGAACTCAAAAAGACCGATGAGAACATTGAGCTCATCCGTTCCGAATTTATCGGGGCGTCGGTGTCGGAGAGTATCAAGAAAAACGCCATCATCGCGCTCATCCTCGCGGTGATCGGCATCATTCTCTATATCGCGTGGGCGTTTCGCGGCGTGTCGCGCCCGGTATCGTCGTGGCACTATGGGGTTCAGGCGACCGTCGCTCTCGCGCATGATATCGTGATTACGCTTGGCGTCTTTTCGTTTCTCGGGAAGTTTTACGGTATCGAGGTCGGCGCGCCGTTTATCGCCGCGCTCCTCACCATTCTCGGTTATTCGGTTAATGATACCATCGTCGTCTATGACCGAATCCGCGAAAATCTCATCCGTTCCGGCGGCAAGGAGGACTTCGAAGGCGTCGTGAACCGCTCGCTCAATCAAACGATTGCGCGATCGTTCAATACGTCGTTTACCGTGATTATTGTCCTTATCGCGATCAGTATTTTTGGCGGCGAGTCCATCCGATCATTCGCGGTCGCGCTTTTGATTGGCGTTTCGGCGGGAACCTATTCATCCATCTATATCGCGACCGCGCTCCTTGTGACCGGCAATATCTTTCAGAAAAACCGCGCACTTCGGAAAATGGAAACTTCTCTCGGAAAGGGAAAAAAAGAAAAGCGAGAAAGACAAGAAAAAAGGAGTGAACCGGTTTCGGAGGAAAATATGCGTTCTCTCGGTATCGGCGAATCTACCCTCGGCTCCGCGCCGGTCATTTCCGAACCTCCACGACTCTCTTCTTCAACCAAAAAAGTACACAAGAAGAAAAAGAAGAAGGGGAAGAGGAGGTAATCCCCACCGTCATTCCCGCGAAGGCGGGAATCCAGACTCCTCTAGCTTAAAAATAGCGAGTACAAAGTGTGTTTGTAAAGATGAAATTTTCAGTTCGTGGTGACTGATTTCCTCCCGCCTCGGCGGGACGGGAATGACGAATTGATAAAATCTATTCAATTTCTATGTGGAATCCATTTGCCAAAAAACCGAAAGATGACAAGAAGAAGCCGACGGTTGTCGAGAAGAAAGACGATCGAAGCTTTGAGGAGAAACTCGCCGATATGCCGGGGGCGCCCGACCCAAAAGATATGGGGATGTTCCAGAAGTTTGCGATGAAACAGCTCATGAAAATGTCGCCCGCCGAGCGCGAAAAGGTTTTGAAAAAGGCGATGACGCCCAAGAATATCGCGAAGCACAAGGATGAGATTCTCGCGCAACTCGAGCAGGCGCGAAAGAGCGGTATGATGAGTGATGATCAGTATCGCCTGGCAAGGCGGAAAATGGGAATTTGAATAGGACTTCCTCACTTTGCGCATTTCTTCGTCAAAACCTCCGTTCCTCATTCGGAGTATTATGATATACACCTCATTTCGGTACTCGGTTTTTCCTCGAACTGCATCAAAGTGAAGAAGTCCTAAAGATAATACATTAACGGGTGTTCTATGAAGCTGACATTTGCGGGGGCGGGGTATGTGGGATTGGTGTCGGGGGCGTGTATGGCGGAGATCGGGCATACGGTGGTGTGCGCGGACACGGATGCCAAGAAAATTGCGAAGCTGAAGCGCGGCGGGATTCCGATTTACGAGTTCGGGTTGGAAGAATTGGTGAAAGAAAATGTGCGGCAGGGACGACTTTCGTTTACCACCGATATCGGGAAGGCGATTCGCGAGTCGGATGCGGTTTTTAACGGCGTCGGGACGCCGCCCGACCCAAAAACGGGTGAAGCGGATTTGCAGTATGTTTTCGCGGTCGCGGAAGAATTCGGCAAGAACCTGAACGGCTACAAGGTACTTGTCAACAAATCGACCGTGCCGGTCGGGACGGCGGAACGGGTGCGAGAGATCGTTGCCACAGCGAGCGATGGCACGCAGGAATTCGATGTCGTATCCAATCCGGAATTTTTGCGCGAAGGAACGGCGGTCAAGGATTTCTTGAATCCCGACCGCGTGATCGTAGGGACGGATTCGGAGCGGGCATGGAGCGTGATGGAGCGGATCTATCGTCCCGTCGCGCGCGCCGGGCGCCCTATCATCCAGACGGATGTGAAGAGCGCGGAAATCATCAAGTACGCGTCGAACGCGTTTCTCGCGACCAAGATTTCATTCATCAATGAAATCGCGAACTTCTGCGTGATCGTGGGCGGCAATGCCAAGGAAGTCGCGCGTGGGATGGGCTTTGACACGCGGATCGGGTCGCGCTTTCTTTCGGCGGGCATCGGCTTCGGCGGGTCGTGCTTCCCGAAGGACGTGAAGGCGCTCCTTCATACGGGAAAAGAGCACGGCTATGACTTTACGATCCTCGAAGCCGTGCGCGCGGCAAATGAAAAGCAGAAGCTTCTTCCTATTGGATTTCTGAAGAAATCATTGAAAGCTCTGAAGGGAAAGAAAATCGCCATCTGGGGACTCTCTTTCAAGCCGCGCACAGACGATGTGCGCGAGGCGCCGGCGCTCCTCATTATTGAAACGCTCCTCAAAGCGGGCGCGTCGGTCGTTGCCTTCGATCCGGTCGCGACCGAAAACGCAAAACTTTCCCTCAAGAGTCATCCGCGTCTTAAATTCGCGCGCGACCAATACGCGGCAACGGATGGCGCGGATGCTCTCGTTGTCGCGACCGAGTGGGACGAATTCCGCACGGCGGACTTTGCGGATTTGCAAAAGCGTATGCGCGGTACGGTCATCGTCGACGGTCGCAATATCTTCGAACGAGCCGAAGCCGAAGCGGCGGGATTCACCTATTATGGAGTGGGCGTATAGGGGAGATGCAAAATGTAAAATGCAAAATGTAGAATAGAAGATGGAAAAACGCACATTGCAAAACTATGAACAAGAGAGTGTTCGTGAATGACACTATGCAGAGGGGGTATTCTTATGAAATTTCCGAACCGATGGGGAAAAACTTTGCTCCCGATTTCCGGCCGGAATTGACCCCCAAGGAAATGCTCGCGCTCGGTGTTTTCGGTGGAAAGTATATGACGGACTGCCGGGAGGAATTCCCGAAGGACTGGTTTCGAAACGCCAAACTCTGCCATGAACGACATGATCCGAAACTGAATTTCTTCGGCGTGAACGCGAGTCAGCCGCTCTCCGTCTGGCGAGAAAGGGGATGGATTCATCCGGATGATCCGAGAGGCTGGTTTCAGTGGTATTGTCGGTACTTTGTCGGGAGGAGACACGAGGATGATGAGCGACAAATACGACGCTGGAAGGCGATGCGGAGGCACATCGCGCAGATCCGAAATAACTGTCGCCCGAGCGACGAACACTGCCGCAGAAAACAGCGCCAAGCCGTCCTGCACTGGGCGTATGACAGCCGGAAAATATAGACGGGTTTTTACGAAACGAAAGTGTCACCTTAGTTTAGTAATACTTTTCTGAATTTTCGAGCGTTTTTTGTTACGAAAATAAAGTTAAAATAAAATGATACGGGAAAGTTAACGAATGTGTTCACTTTCCTCAATTTATGAAAATTCTCCTTCACAATTATGAGTATCCGCCCTTGGGTGGCGGGGCGGGGAACGCGACGGAATATATGTTGCGGGAGTTTGCGGCGTTTTCGGATATGGAAGTGGTGCTCGTGACGTCGTCGGTGGATGATGAACATCGGATCGAGTATCCGGCGCCTCGGATTCGGATTGAGCGATTGCCGATCGGGAAGAGGAGCGGCGGGAAGGATCTCCACTTTCAATCGAAAGCCAATCTTTTGGCATACGCGTGGAAGTCGTGGATGTTTTCACGACAACTGTTGAAACAAGAAAAGTTCGATTGCCTTCACGCGTTTTTCTCGGTGCCGTCGGGGTTTGTGGCGCGGCTTCTCTCGATGGAATTCCATATTCCATATATCGTCTCACTGCGCGGATCGGATGTGCCGGGATATAGCGAACGGTTCAAAAACTTGTATATTCTTCTGCGACCGCTTACGCGCTTCATCTGGCGAGGCGCGAGAAGAGTGATTGCCAACAGCGAGGGACTTCGGACGCTCGCGCTCCTTACCGACTCGTCGCGCGATATCGCTATCATCCGAAACGGAGTTGATACCAAAGAATTTTTCCCGGTGCCGCGAGACTATTCGGGCGACCCCTCAAAACCGTTTCGCGTACTCGCGATCGCGCGCCTCACACCACGCAAGGGTCTGGGGTCGCTTCTCGAAGCGATGAGGGTTTTGAAAACACAAGAAAAGCGTGAGTTTCTCCTTGATATTGCCGGTGACGGCGATGAACGCGAATCGCTTGAAGCGTTTGTCCGAGACAACAACCTCTCCGACCAGGTGCGCTTTATCGGGCGCGTGCCGCATCGCGAGATCGTGCCGCTCTATCATCGGGCACACGTTTATGTGCTTCCGTCTTTGAATGAAGGTATGAGTAACAATGTCTTGGAGGCGCTCGCTTCGGGACTCCCCATCGTGACGACCGATACCGGCGGGACGCGTGAATTGGTGGAAGACGGCATGAATGGTTGCATTATCCGTATGCGCGACGCGGAACACATTGCCGAGAAGTTGTCTTTTCTCGCGTCGCACCCCAAGGAGACGGAGGCATATGGAAAAGAAAGTCGCCGTCGCGCGGAAGCCTTGGGTTGGAATGAAGTGGCGAAGGAATACCGGAAGGAATATGAAGAGGCAACTGGAAGGGGAGCTTGATTTGAAAGCACCAAATTCAAAATTACAAGCTCCAAACCTGCCTACCGGCAAGGCAGGTAAGCACCAAACTACAAAAAAGCAAATAAAAAATGTGTTCATCGTTTTGAAGTTAGAACTTGGAATTTATTTGGAACTTGTAATTTTGGATTTGTAATTTTCTTGCCGATCTTTTTATGTCACCTTTCCGCAAGCGATTCTCTTTTTTCATTAAGCTCCTGGTATCGGGGAGCTTTGTGGCGTGGCTCGTGTGGCGGATCAATTGGGGGGAGGTGGCGAGGCGGATTCTCGAGGTGGATGTGCCGTATCTCGCGCTCTATGTGGGGCTCCTTCTTTTCGGTATCGTCATTTCTGCGAGAAAGTGGCAGATCATCGCGAGCGCCAAGGGGTTTACTCGTCCGTATCGCGATTTTTTTCGCGCGTATTTGACGGGGACGTTTATCAATAATTTCCTCCCGTCGACAATCGGCGGCGACACGTATCGGACGCTCTGGCTCGGGCGGCGAGACGGCGCGCTGTCGCCGGCGATTTCAACGACGCTTTTTGATCGCTTCACGGGGCTCTGGGCGGCGATGGTGTTTGCGTTTCTCTTCTCGCTCTTTCATATACCGCTCGTGCTCGCGAATCCGGTATGGCTTTTTCTCGATATCGCGATTTTTCTCTTACTTTCGATCGATATTCTCTTTCCCGTCATTCGAAAACTCCAAATCGTGCGCGCGCTCTTCGTGAAACTTCCGGAAAAATTTCAGTATCTCATTCGGGAAATCGTGAACTATCCGATGAGACGGACGGTCATTCCATCGCTCGGACTCTCCCTTGTTTTTAACTTCGTCGGCGTGGGACTCGCCAATCTCGTCCTCTTCTGGGCATTGGGGGGTGAAGTGCATATCGTCCAGTACCTCGGGGTCATTTTCTTGGTCACCATCGTCTCGAATATTCCCGTGAGTATCAACAATATCGGTCTCAAGGAGTGGGCGTATGCCACGTTCTTCGGCTTTCTCGGCGCCTCCGTCGAAGCGGCGGTCGCCGTCGCCGTGACGAGCCGCCTCATCCAGATGCTCGTGAGCTTTGCCGCCATCCCCTTCTACCTCCGCTCCCGCGATCTCTTGGGGAGGGAGGAAGGGGATGAGTCAATGACAAATGATAAGTGACAACAAACACCCGTTATTTATGACGGGTGTTTGTTTATCCGTAGTGTTTTGTGAAAATTTTTTATTCTTCTTCTCGCCAGGCTTTTTTGACGTCGATGACTTTGACGAAGTTATCGGGGCGGCCGTTTAGAATGACGGCGAATTCCGGCGGAACCGTTTCATAGGCGTCTTGGAAGCGGATGGGGACATTGCTGGAGAGCCACATATTGACGGTTTTTCGTTTGCGTCCGGTGGAGAGGACGATGTAGTCGGGGATATTCGCCTCGAAACGCTTCTTGTTGAAACTCACCGAGCAGTCGCCGACAAAGGCGGCACAGACGGCGCCTTTGTCCGACCAGATGCGGAGGCTTTCGGCGTTGGGGAGAGTGTTCAAATATTCGGCCGCTTCATAGCTTCCGTCGCCCATATCTTTGTAATTCAAGATATGGGTTTCGGGAAGGAGGGAAGAGGCGTAGGTGAGGTAATGCGGGCGCGCGAAGAAGAGGCTGGCCGAGAGTATCAAGAGAAGGAGGAGCGTGGCGACAGATCGTTGGAATGATGAAGAATATTTTCGGATATTCAGGCTCTCAAACATCGAAACGGCGCCAATTGCCGCGATGATGAAAGCGAGGGGATAGAGCGCGATTTGGTAACGGACCGTGGCGACGACGTAGTTTGCCGTCGAGCCGAGATAGTAGAGCAGAATGAAGAGCGCGAATGATACTACGACGAGTTCTTCGCGCGAGTGTTTCATTTTTCGGAGTATTATGAGAATGAGCGCCGAGAGGAGAAAAAGGAAAGCGATCGGGTGGAGCCCGAAAATGAGACTGTAGATATCGGAGAGCATCGTGCCGATTGATTTGATAAGCGTCGCGCTTTCTTCCGAATTCTTGGGCGACATCACAAAGGCTTCGAAATCAAACCACTTCATCCCGAGCCAGGTATTGATGCAGACAAATACCGAGAGCGCGAGAAGTGTTCCGGCGAGAAGTGCGGCGGGAATTGATCGAAATCGCGAGAGGATACCAAGAAGTGTCCCCGAGATTTTCCCCTTGAAGAGAATGGTGTCGAGTCCCAGGAGGGTGATGGCGCCCGCAAAGAGCGGCCAGGTGCTTTTGAAGGCGGCGGAGAGGAATGTGCCCTCGAGAATTATTTCGGGTTTGACCCAGACCGCCGGAAAAAGAGCGGCGTAGGTCGCGATCGAGAGGGCAATGAGGATGGCGAGGTCGCGCAGGGCGCGTTTGAGAAAAGAGGGAATGTCGTGCTTCTTTTCCGCGGTGAAAATGTATTCAAGGAAAGGAAGGATGAAGAAGAATACGAAGAGGATATTGGCGACGTATTTGGTGAGGAGGGAGAGTCCGGTCAAAACACCGGCAAGCGCCAGGTAGTGTGAGCGCGCCGTCTTGCCATAGGCAAGGCGCGCGAGAATGGCGAGCGGGAGGAATATCCAGAGGAGTGAGTCGGGATTGATGATGAGGGAAATGCCGAGGAGAATGGGAGAGAGCCCGATACAAAGAGTGGCGATGAGCGCGACGGAACGATTGATCGCTTTCCGTATGAGGAAGTAGAAGAGGGGGAGTGAAAGGAGGGCAGAGAGAAAGATCGGAAGGCGGAAGGCGATATTGATCGTGTTTATCGCTTCGAGTTGCTCGGGAGTTTTCGGTTCTTCGCGGAGGGGCTTGTAGGGCATGGGGTCGATCGTGAGGAGTCCGAACCCGGAGAGCGCCGCCACCGTGACGCCCGGCTTGTCATTGATGTCGGTATTCTTCCACTTTTGTCCTCTTACCGCTCGCCAAAAATCCGGCGTCCGTTCAAACGTCCAATACGGCTCATCTACAGCCGAATACGGTTCGATCCGCGGAAGCCCAAAGCCCATATTGAGGAGCATGACCACGAGAACGACGCCCGCGTGAAACGCGTCTTTCGATCTGAGCCACCCCGAAAAAGTCCCCCATGAAAGCCTGTTCATGCGAGCACTCTAACAGATTTTCTCCGAAGGAGCAATCGAGCGAGGATGCTTTTAACGAGATTTTCTCTTCCCAAAAAAAAACATACCATCCTGTAACGGTCGTCTGCTATATGGTATGTTTTACTTGTCTTTCTTTTCTTTTCGTGTTTGGTATAATGTTCGCATAGGCAGGGGAAAATAAAAATGAAAAATTTATAGCAAAAGAAAAATAAACCTATGCAAAAAACAAGAATTTTTTTGATAGCGATGGTCGCCATACTTCTTGGCGGAGTGTTTGTTTATTTTTTTACGTTGATTTGGGATCAGAATAAAGAATCAGGAAACAGTTTACCGGGAAATCAGTCAAGCCGTAACTCGATAAATGAAACAATGGATAACATTGAGACATCTGCTTCCCAACTCAATTGTCAAAAAGATTGGAAGGAATATCGACAAGACGCGTTTGGTATCGAATTTTGTTACCCCTCTTCGTGGGGTAAAGCCTCTACGGAATATATGACAAATATAACGCGCCTTTCCACTCTTAAGGAAGACGCTGAAAAACTGAATGTATATTACAACAATTCTGTTGACCTAAAATTCGAAAACAACGAAGACATCAACATACGAATTTTTAATGACCAGAATTCTGGGAAAAGCGGGCGTGGCATTGATGAACCAAGCGTATACTATGAATCGGGTATGACGAGCGATGTTGTGAACTTGAGAAATACTGGCAACATATGCGATTACAATGTCAATTATAGCTATCGCTATAATCCAGAGATGACGCCTGATTTATTGAATACTATTCATTCTAGTTGTAGTAACGGAGTAAAAACTCTTCTTACAAAAGAAAATCAATTTTTTGAGTGGGATAATATCGGCAGGCTTTACACGTATGATCTTAGATTCCTTTCTTTCAAAAAGCTTATCAATGGGTATTTTGATAACGTTATTGTTTCGGCGGAGTTTGATCGCGTGGGTCTAGTTCGTGAAAATTTTTCAAATATCGATGAATTTTTTACAGAAAGCAAGACGAAAATAACTAAAGATATAATTCAATCCAAAACACGAGAGCAATTGAATCAGAAACGTGTTGAATTTCAGAATTTTGTGAGCGGAATTAAAGTATTCAAACCGGCAACATTAACACAGCCGATTTTTAGTCAGATTTCCGGGGAAGATTCCAGTGTTACGACTATTCGCAAATATTATTGGCTGATTGCGAGCGGTCAACTCGATCAGGCTTATGCCATGCATTCCCAAAAGCCGGCTGATTTTACCAAATACCGGGAATGGTACGAAGACGCGTTGAAAGCGAATCCGCGCGATTTTAAAAAAATAGGCGGTAATAGTTACGAATTTTATGTCGATTATCAAGAACATAACAATGTGGCCACTATTTATCATGTGAAAATGCAAGTAGCTAATGGTCAACTAAAAACCCTCTCATCAGAAGAGATAACCAGTGAAATTGTATCTTCTGGACCATACACGGCTTTTGTGAAAAGTATTGGCGATCAGAATTATATGGTTCTCACTGAAAATGGAAGTGAGATTATTATTGATAAAGCAGGGAACGATTTCGAGAAACAAGACATAGGTCAAGTAAAAATATTCCATAACCCCGAGTTCTCTCCAGGTGGGAGGTATCTGAAATATGTTGCCGGTGGCTGGGAGTGGTCGGGGGTATTCATCTATGATGTAATAAAAAAGAGACAAGTGGCAAATATGGGTGGTATGGAAAATTTTGGCTTTACCGAAGGAGATACGCATGTGTATGGCTGCATGTCTCCGGGCATGGGTGATGGAACGGGGGTCGTCTTTTCTTTACCGGACGGCAAAAAAGTTTTTGATGTTTCTGACCAAAGAGGATCTGATCAATATAATAATTTTGATTGCGAGTATGTCAGGGATAAAAAATATATAATCTTTACTCTCAGACAGGATATGGGTAATAGTTCAGACGTTATTGAACCAATACCAGATAAAGTTTTTACAGTTAACCTCAAAAATTGAATCATGCCGTGACTTTGCGCGTGCAAATTTGCACAAGTTTAGAGTCTCTCTCGGGGATCTAATCCCCTCGCCTTCAGGCGAAGGCTTCAGCAAGGATCCCGTACCCTGAAGACAAACTTGGAGAAATAAACATGAAAATATCTGTATGAAAAAATCTGAAAATTGCACAAAAGGAAGCGCTATATATTTTATTGTTACTTGGAAGACTCACGGACTTCAGTCCTGACTGGATTCCTTCGCCTTTTAGGCGATGGGTCGTTCAAAAAAATAGCTTCAGAAAGTGGGAATATGATAATTTTTTCTGGTGACCTTTGATGCGGTTGTTTCCAGTTTTTTCTCTGGGAGAAATTCTTTCTCGTCGGAGTCTCCGTAGGGAGTCTGATGGAAATTGGAGGATGTTCGCCTTCAATCGCCAGAGTCCTCTTCGAGATACTCTGACGGGGGTGAGATGAGATTTTCCCTTATCAAAAAAACATACCATCCTGTAACGGTCGTCTGCTATATGGTATGTTTTTTGACTTCGACGGCGATTCCCCCTAGAATACAGGGGCTTTTCTTGTTTTTGTGCACACTATTTTTATGGGACTCTTTGCCAAAATTTTCGGGTCGAATGAGCGGGTGATCGCGAAACTGAAGCCGATCGTCGAGAACGTGAATGCCTTTGAGTCCAAGATTCAGGCGCTTTCGGATGAGGCGCTTCGAGGGAAAACGGACGAGTTTCGCGCGCGGATTGCGAAGGGCGCTTCGCTCGATAAACTGTTGCCGGAAGCGTTTGCCGTGGTGCGGGAAGCGGCGAAGCGTGTTATCGGCGAGCGACACTACGATGTGCAGGTGATGGGCGGGATCGTACTTCACCAAGGGAAAATCGCCGAAATGAAAACGGGGGAAGGGAAGACGCTTACCTCGACCTTGGCGATCTATTTGAACGCGCTTGCGGGGAAGGGTGTCCACGTCGTGACGGTGAATGATTACCTCGCGAAACGCGATGCCAATTGGATGGGATCGGTGTATCACGCGCTCGGTCTCACGACGGCGTGCATTTTGCAACAAGGGATTTCCTATCGGTACACGCCGTCCGTGATCGATCGGAACGAAGTAAGTGTCGAGCCCGAGAATCTCATTCCGATTTCTCGCCGTGAAGCGTACACGGCGGACATTACGTATGGGACCAACAACGAATTCGGCTTCGACTACCTCCGCGACAATATGGTGCAAACGGCCGAGCAGATGGTTCAGCGCGACTTGTTCTACGCGATCGTGGATGAGGTGGACTCGATACTGATCGACGAAGCGCGGACGCCGCTTATTATTTCGGCGCCGGACATCGAATCGACCAAGCTGTATCAACAATTCGCGCACATCGTCCCTCGTCTCAAGGTGGGAGAAGACTACACGGTGGACGAAAAAATGAAGTCGGTGTCCATCACCGAAGCGGGCATTGCCAAAGTGGAACAGTCGCTCGGCATTGGCAATATCTACGAATCCGGACGCGTGCAGTACGTGCATCACTTGGAGCAGTCGCTCAAAGCGGAAGTGATCTTCAAACGCGATCGAGACTATGTCGTGAAAGACGGCGAAGTCATTATCGTTGATGATTTCACGGGGCGTCTCATGATCGGGCGCCGCTACAGTGACGGACTCCATCAAGCGATCGAGGCGAAAGAGAGTGTCGCCGTCCAGAAAGAATCGCGCACGCTCGCGACGATCACGTTTCAAAATTACTTCCGTCTCTACAAAAAACTCGCCGGTATGACGGGAACGGCGATGACTTCCGCCGAGGAATTTCGCAAGGTGTATGAAATCGATTCGATTGAAATTCCAACCAACAAAAAAATGATCCGAAAGGATTTCCCGGACATCATTTACAAAACCGAAGAAGAAAAATTTCGCGCGATCGCACAAAAACTCAAGAGTCTTCGCGAGAAAGGACAGCCCGCTTTGGTCGGGACGATCGCGATTGAGAAATCGGAATATTTGAGCGCGCTTTTGACGCGCGAGGGCGTGCCTCACGAAGTCTTGAACGCGAAGAATCACGAGCGCGAAGCGGCAATCGTAGCGCGCGCGGGGCAACTCGGATCGGTCACGATCGCGACCAATATGGCAGGGCGCGGCACAGACATCAAGCTTGGTCCCGGTGTGCGCGAGGTGGGCGGACTCTCTATTATCGGCACCGAACGCCACGAGGCGCGGCGCATCGACAATCAGCTCCGCGGGCGCGCGGGGCGCCAGGGCGATCCCGGCATGTCGCAGTTCTACGTGTCGCTCGAAGATGAACTGATGCGGCGATTTGGCGGTGACAAGCTGAAAAATATGATGACGACGCTCCGACTCCCGGAAGACGAACCGATTCAGAACGGTCTTATTTCACGGACGATTGAGAGCGCGCAGACAAAAATCGAGGGCTTCAATTTTGATATCCGGAAGCATGTCTTGGAATACGACGATGTGATGAACAAACAACGCGAGGTGGTCTACCGCCGTCGTCGCGCCATTCTCGGGACGACCGATATGAAGAACGAAACTCTGCGACTCCTTGGCGAAGAGTTGGAGAAAACCCTTTCGGCGCACGCCGTTTCCGAAAGAGGCGAGTGGGATATGGAGGCGATTCTCAATGACGCCAAAAACATCTTTCCGATCGATGAAAAGAAAACGCGCGATCGGCTTGAGATGATTCTTCGCGACGCTTCGAAAGAACAACCCGAGAAAATTTCCACCTCACTCGATGAATTGCTCGGAGAGGCGAAGGTGGCGTATGGGAAAAAGGAAACGGAGCTCGGAAAAGACGCGTGGGGATACGTGCAGAAGACACTTTTCTTGCGGACGCTCGACGGTTTGTGGATGAACCATCTCGACGAGATCGACTATCTCCGGCAGGGAATAGGGCTGCGGGGCTATGGCCAGCGCGATCCGCTTGTCGAGTACAAGCGCGAGGCGTTCAATATGTTCGTCGTGCTTCTGGAGAGTATCCGCACGACGTATCTCACGACGATTTTCAAAATGGTGGCCGTCCCCAACGCGCCGACCGAGACGCTTCCGCAGAATGCCGAGTATCGCGGCGCCGAAGAGTCCCCGTCATTCGCCTCTTCCCAAAAAGAAAAATCCGTCGTACAAAAACCCCTGTCCGCCGGCCCCAAAGTGGGCCGCAACGACCCCTGCCCGTGTGGCAGTGGGAAGAAGTATAAGAAGTGTTGTGGAAAATAGAAAAATAATATGGAAAACAAGATGAAAATGAAAAAGAGTAAGCTAGTACGAGATAAAATTCCTGAAATAATTGAAGGGGAGGGTAGGGCTCCAATGGTACATACGGCAGACGATGCGGAATACTGGCAAAAGCTAAAAGAAAAGTTATTGGAAGAGGTTGAAGAATTCAAGAAAGATGAAAACAGAGAAGAACTTGCTGATATTTTGGAAGTGCTTGAGGCAATTGTTGAATATAAGGGATTCAGTGGAACAGAGATAGAAAAAATCAAAGAAAAAAAAGTAGAGGAACGCGGCGCATTTAAAAAACGTATCATTTTGGAGGTATGATACGCTTCTCCTTTCCTCGTCAGAGTCCTCTGCGAGAGACTCTGACGAGGAGAAAATAGAGCTTTATGAAAAAAATCAGAAATATCGAAGCGATCATTTTCGATATGGATGGGGTGATTACCGATTCTGAACCACTTGGACTGGAAGCAGATCGTTGGGTGTGCGCTATGCATGGAATTTCCGTTCCGGAAACGGAATGGGCTGGATTTAAAGGGAAACCGAATCGTGATACGTTTGCTCATATTGTGCATACGTTCACAGACGGATCGTTGTCTGTCTCCGATCTCGTTGATCAGAAGCGAAAGCGATATATGGAAATTTCTCGCGAGAGACTCCTGCTTGTTCCTGGTTCGGAAGCGTTTGTCGCGCATACAAGGAAGAAGATTTCCAGGATAGCGCTCACTACTTCGAGTAGTCGAATGATTCAACAGTTTGTCTTTGACAAGTTCAATTTGTATCACTATTTTGATGAAATAACGACGGGTGACGAGGTAGTTAACGGGAAGCCGCATCCCGAGCCGTATCTTCTCACGTTGAGTAAGCTTGGTGTTAATCCCGAAACTACATTTGTGGTAGAAGACTCTGGTAATGGTATACTCTCTGCCAAAGCTGCGGGTTGTCAGGTGATCGGCATCACTACGTCTTTTCCGAAGAAAGCTCTTCTTGAAAAAGGTGCGGATTTTGTCGTTTCCTCCTTTAAGGAAATGTATTCTCTGATAAGGTAAATATGAACCAAGAAATCTTTGATCGTGAAATAAACATGTGCCGAAGACTCTCGCGAGAAAACGGCGGGAAGTGTAATTGGGGCGAATGCGAAGTGTGCGGTGTGATCCCGCTTCTTTATAAACTTCACAAAAGCGTTTTGCTTGAGAAGAAGGAAGAAATCGAAAAAGTAAAAAAAGAAGTTTTTGAAGTATGAACTCATTCCAACCGAAACCGGAACAGACGGCTCTGTCAAAGCCTCTTCGGAAATTTTGACGGGGGATAATTTCTTTCATTTCTTTTATGGCATATTATTTTAGTCCATTTCGGAATTCGTACAGCGGAGATAAGAAAAAGATAGAAGGGAAAAAAGAATGCCCTTTTTGTTCCGAAGAGAACATTAAGAAACAAGGCGTTCGAAATGTCTCGGGAACATTGATGGAAAACGAGCATTATTTTTGGATAGTGAATTTTTTTCCGAAATTTGAAGGGCACACGATGCTGGTTCCCAAGCGACACCTCAAACATCCGGAAGAAGAAACGCGTGACGAACTTGTCTCCCGACACACTCTCGGACTGTTTGCCATGAAGCAACTCGAAAAAGTTTACCCGGGGTGTGGTTTTGAGATATTCCTCCAGTTTGGAGCGGGTTCTGAGCAGAGTGTTGAGCATCTCCACTGGCATATTGTCCCGGCGCAAAAAGGAGATACGCTTCGAAGTTTTGAAAAACTCGGACATTTTTATACAAAAAAAGAGGAGGAGGAAAAGATTATTTTATTTCCCGTCCCCATTTGTCTTGCGCGCGAAGATCTTCTTGAGAAGTTGACGGAGACAATAGGAGGTGAAACCTTTCCCTCATCAGAGTCCTCTTCGAGAGACTCTGATGAGAGGAAAAGACTCTGATGAGGGAGAATAGGGAAACACTATGAACCAAAACATCACCAACATTGAAATCAAGGCGCGGTGTCTCAATCAGGACGCGATCCGGGATATTTTGAAAAAAGAAGGTGCCGATTTCAGAGGAACCGATCATCAGATTGATACCTATTTTAACGTCTCAAATGGTCGACTCAAGCTTCGGGAGGGAACTATTGAAAATCACTTGATTTTTTATGATCGAAAAGAAACGAAAGGGTTGAAAGAGTCTTCGATATTGCTCTATGATTCAAGACCTGGTTCGGCTCTCAAAGAAATACTTTCAAGATCGCTTGGCGTCCTTGCCGTGGTGGACAAGCATCGCGAAATTTATTTTATCGGCAACGTGAAATTTCATCTCGATCGCGTGGAGGGATTGGGTACGTTTGCCGAAATAGAGGCGATCGATAGTGATGGCTCGATCAGTAAAGAACAGCTTTCGGAACAGTGCGACCGATATATGAAACTCTTCGATATACAAAAAGACGACCTTGTAGCCGCCTCATACAGTGATTTGATTCTAAATCGATGAGCCACCTTGCGGGATCGAACCGCAGACCTGCACGTTACGAGTGTGCCGCTCTACCAACTGAGCTAAGGTGGCTTTTCTTCTCTTGTTACAGAGCGTAGTGTAGGCGAGGTGAGCAGAAAAATCAAGACGCGCGGGCGATATTTTCAAGAAAAGAAATTCTATGATATCATTGCGCTATGAATGACATTCGAAATTCGGTTGAGACGCTTGCCAGTAAACTCCTGCATTTGCGGGACTCTCTTTGACGTTGCCGGGAAGGGGCAGAAAGTTGCCGAGCTCGAGGCGCTTTCGCGGGCGGAGAATTTTTGGAACGATACCCAAGAAGCCGGGCAGGTGATGAAGGAGCTTGAGGCGCTTCGCTCGGAGAGGAATTTGTTTGAGCGGCTCGCGAAAGAACTGGATGATATTCGAGAGCTCTCCGAGATGGGACTCGAGGGGCAGGAAGCGAGCGATGTCGAGAGGCAGTACGCGCGCGTTCAAGGGGAGATTGCGGCGCTTGAGTTCAAGACTCGCCTTGGCGGGACCTACGACCGCCACAGCGCGATCCTCGCAATAAAGAGTGGCGCTGGGGGAGTGGACGCGCAGGACTGGGCGGAGATGATTCTCCGGATGTATCTTCGGTGGGCCGAGCGGCGCGGGTTTCGGGCGCAGGTTCTTGAAGAATCGAGAGGGAATGAGGCGGGTATCAAGAGTGTCGCGATCGAGATTGATGGTGACTATGCCTACGGATATCTCCGCAGTGAAATGGGGACGCACCGCCTAGTCCGGCTCTCGCCCTTCAATGCGGATCATTTGCGACAGACCTCGTTTGCGTCGGTGGAGGTTCTGCCGGTGCTGTCCGCCAAAGAGGGTGTTGAAGTGCGATCAGAAGATTTGGAAGTGGGAACCTATCGATCCTCGGGCGCGGGTGGACAAAATGTCAACAAGACCGAGACTGCCGTCCGTATCAAGCATATTCCGACCGGCATTGTCGTTTCGTGTCAAACTGAACGTTCCCAGCTCCAGAACAAGGAAACCGCGATGACGATGCTCCGCGCCAAGCTCGAGCAACAGCGACTCCAGTCGGAAGAAGACGAGAAACGTGCGCTCCGCGGTGAACAAAAAAGCGCGGATTTCGGAAGCCAGATTCGCTCCTATGTCCTCCACCCCTATACGCTTGTCAAAGATCACCGGACAAAATATGAAACCCCACAGGTCTATGAAGTGCTGGATGGTAAACTCGATGAATTCATGGAAGCCTTTTTGAGAATGTAATGTGGAAGTGTAAGCACCAAATTCAAAATGACAAGTTCCAAATAAATTTCAAAATCTCAATGTTAAAAACGTCTTAAAGAATCCCTGTTTGTTATTTGGTGCTTATTTGGAACTTGTAATTTTGAATTTGAAATTTTCTTCTCCTTTATGATTCGTTTTGAAAATGTGACCAAAATTTATCCGGGTGATGTGCTGGTGTTGAAAGATCTCAATCTGATGATCGAGCCGGGGGAGTTTGTGTCGTTTGTGGGGCAGAGCGGGGCGGGGAAGTCGACGCTCCTCAAGCTCATCTATGCCGAAGAAGAGCCGACGGCGGGCGAGATATTTTTTGGTGACCGATCGATCGGAACCATCAAGCGGCGACTTCTTCCGTACTATCGGCGCAATTTCGGTACCGTGTTTCAAGATTTCAAACTCCTCTCGCAACGGACCGTGTTTGAAAATATCGCCTACGCGCTCGAAATCGACGGGAAAACGACGGCGGAAATCGCCGAGGAAGTGCCGCAAATTTTGGAAATCGTGCGCCTCCTCGACAAGGCGAATAACTATCCTAAGCAACTCTCCGGCGGCGAGCAACAACGAGTCTCTCTGGCGCGCGCGCTCATCCATCGCCCTTCCGTCCTCATTGCCGACGAGCCGACCGGAAATCTCGATCCCGCTTCCGCCCAAGACATTATCCGCCTCCTCCTTGAAATCAACAGCATGGGAACGACCGTGCTCCTCGCGACCCACAACAAACCCATCGTGGACAGTCTCGAGAAGCGCGTCGTCACCCTTGCCGGCGGTACTATCGCGCGCGACGAAAAGGAGGGAAAATATATAGTGTGAAGAATAAAATTTCAAGAATCAAATCACAAGTTCCAAATAAGCATCAAAATACAAATATCAAGCAGAAACATTTTTTGTACGTTTTTGAGTATTGAGAGTTGATATTTATTTGGAGCTTGGAATTTTGAATTTGGTGCTTGGTTTACTTTTATGCCAAAAGGAATAAAACTTATCAGGGCGATTCGAGAGGGAGGGCGAAGTTTTGTGCGGAGCGGCTGGCTCTCGGTGTCCGCCATTCTGACAATCGCGCTCGCGCTTTTTGTAATCGGGCTCGCGGGTGTCGAAGCGTTGGCGACGCGGTCCATTCTGAAAAATCTCGAGGAAAAAATGGATATCACTGTGTCGTTTGATGCGGACGTGAGCGAAGAACGTATCCTCGCCATTCAGTCCGAGTTGAAGAAATATCGCGAAATTCGAGATATTTCCTATACCTCTCGCGAAACGGCACTCGAAAAGTTCCGCGCGCAGAGCGAAGCGGCGGGAAATAAAGACGTGATCGAACAGGCGCTCGAAGAAATCGGTGAGAATCCGCTCTACGCCTCGCTCTCGATCAAGGCACGGACGCCGGAAGAATATCGTGTCATCAACGACGCCATCGAACAGTCCTCATTTAGAAACGATATTTTCCGTCTCAACTATCGAGAGAATGAGTCTATCATAAATCAGCTCACCGCCATAAATCGCGAAGTGATCCGGCAGGGAGCGATTCTCGGTGTTATCTTCCTCCTTATCGCGTTTCTCGTCACGTTCAATACCATTCGCCTCACGATGTTTTCCAGACGCGAAGACTTTGAGATTATGCGCTTGGTCGGCGCGTCAAATCTCTACGTGCGCACCCCCTCCGTCGTCGAAGGCATTCTCTACGGAAGTATCGCCTCTCTCGTATCGGTAGTGTTTCTCTACGCCTACATTTCCTTCCAGCGTTTCAATCCCTTTACGCGAAGTATGATCGAGGGAACCGGCCTTATGGGATCATTCACTGCCAATCTTTTTTGGATTTTCCTTATTCTGTTTACCCTTGGTATTTTCATCGGCTCCTTGAGCGGCTTCCTCGCCGTCCGTCGCTATATGAAGATATAGCGCGAATCACCTTGATTTTTCCTCAATTTTTGGCTATTATCCGGGAAGGGCATCGCGTCCTCCCTTTTCTTTTGAAAAATTCTTGGGGTGTAGCCAAGTGGCCCGCCTCGCCGAAGATGAGCTTCAACGAGTCGAGGCGGGTAAGGCAATTAAAATATTCTTGGGGTGTAGCCAAGCGGTAAGGCAATGGGTTCTGGTCCCATGATCCTAGGTTCGCCCCGTCATCCGACGGGGCGCCATGTCGAATGACATGGCGAATCCTTCCTTTGCTGTATTTTTCTGTATGTTCTACGTATACATTCTTCTTCTCAACAACAAACAACTTTATACTGGCTATACAAGCGATTTGAAAAGAAGAATTGCAGAGCATCATGAGGGAAATGCTGATTTTACGAGCACGAGATTGCCAGTGAAGCTTATTCATTACGAAGCGTATCTCAAGAAAAGTGATGCCGAAAGGCGGGAACGTTATTTGAAGACAACTGAAGGGAAGCGATTCTTAAAGCAACAATTACGTGATATCTTGGAAGAGTTAGAGATTATTGGGGTGTAGCCAAGCGGTAAGGCAATGGGTTCTGGTCCCATGATCCTAGGTTCGAATCCTAGCACCCCAGCATTGTAGAAAAGTCGCCGTTTTTGGGCGACTTTTTGAGTATCTCATACGGCATTTTGTAGCGTACCGAAGCCATTTCTCCGTTTCGTATTTCAAGGTTCCAAAGTACTGTTTCCAGCACCTTCGCTTTTTTCTCATTCGGCGCATTGAGAAATTCACTTTTGGTTCTATTAGCGGTCAAAAACACGTTTTTCAAATGTTCCAAAGTACAGAGTCCGTTCCCAAACATTTGGTCGCTTTTTTGAAGTTGCGCGTTCAAGGTTTCTTTTTCGTTGTGCAATTCCTTCGTTTTTGCCTCGTACACGTCTTGCGGAATGAGTTCGGACAGATAACTCTCGAGAAGCCTCGACTCCTTCCGTGAGACAAATTCTAGCTTCTTGACGATGGTCTCGCGCGAGGCTTCTTTGTAGGTCTCGTCGTGTTTTCCTCTTTCCTTTTGTGCGAGGTAGGCAAGTTCGATGAGTTCTTCGTCAAAAGATATTTCATCAAAGACGGTTGAAATAAGTGTTTCCATCTTCTCGGAACGCATATACCGCTTGTGTTCCTCGCACTGTCCCTTGCCGTTGGTGCAGTAGTAATAATCGTGTCCTTTTTTGCGGCTTGCGGTAAACGCGCAACCACAGCTTCCGCACTTGATATATCCCCGAAGCGGAAAGAACAGCGTTTGCATTTTGGTGTGTATTCTCCGAAAGAGTACGTCTTGGACTTTCTCGAAAAGTTCGTGAGAGACTATCGGTTCATGTTTTCCTTGGTACACTACGTCGTTCCGTTTCATCATGCCGGAGTAAAACGGGTCGGAGAGTATCGTGTGAATTTTGCTTTTGTGTATTTTCTGACCCGTCCGCGAACGGAAGCCTCTCTCATAGAGAACATTCGCCACCTCCATGACGCTTTTTCCTCCCATAGCGTAGAGTTCGAATGCTTTTTTAATATACAGCGCGCGTTCTTCGTCAACGACGATGGTTTTGTTGAGTTTGTCATTGAGATACCCGAGAGGGGCAATCCCCGGCCATCCTCCTTTTTCAAGTTTGGCGCGATTGCCTCGTTTCACATTCACGGAAAGGTCGTCGGAATATTTCTTGCCCACGCCGAAGTCAAGGAGAAGCATAAACTTGTCCGTCGGGTTGTCGGTGATGACTTTATCAATCGTCCGAATTTCTTTGATATTTCCTCTTTCAAGAAGTTCGACCAGTTTTCCGCCGTCAATGATGTTTCGTGAAAGACGGTCGGGTTTCCATGCGAATACAACGCAGTCTTTGTTCTTTCCGAGAGAGTCCAGCATTTCATTGAAAATGGGTCGTCCTGTTTGTTTCGCCGACATGCTTTCTTTGTAGGTTTTCTCAATGCGAATCCCCGACTTTTCCGCGAGACGCACCATTTCGTTTTCCTGCGACTCGATGGACATCGCTTGGCGTTCTTCCTGTTCTGTGGACTTTCGGGCGTAGAGGATGTATTTCATAGTGTTTATAGCGTTCACGGTATTCATACCGTAACGAAAGAAAAAGAAAATATCAAGCAACGATACCTTTTACTTTGAATTGTTTATACTCGACTTTTCCCGTGTACTCGTTCACAAAACTTGTTTCGTAGTCAGGTTTCCTGTCGTGCAGGTCATACTGCATGAGAAGTTTTTCAATGACTTCTTTGTCATACACTTCCGTCGGTCTCTCGATATTCTCTGAACAGAAGTATTTCTTTTTACGAAACAACCGCTTGTCAGTCATGTCTTTGTGCAGGTACTTGCAGAAGTATGCGCCCAAATTCGTAACGTGTTTGATTCTTCGTATTTTGATAAATCCGTGCCCCCATATTTTCTCAATCTCCTTGGATACGATATACGGAAGATTGCAGAGAAAATGATAATGCACCGCGCCTCGCTTTTGAAACTCGATGACGGCAAGGTAGATGAATTTTCCATAGCGGTACTCCATGCGCATGATGAATTTGTTGAAATGCTTGTTGGCGATGTTTACTTCTTTGATATTTTCTTTGAAGGTCAGCGTGTAGAATTTTGAAAAGTCCATATTGCTGTTTACGAGACGCCGTATTTCGGTGCGTGTCCGATGAATGGAGTCTTTGCGCTTGGCTACTTCCAATTTTCCTTTTTCTCCCACTTCGATATCGTCGTCCATTTTTTTCAGAAGCGGTTTCTTTTTTCGCGTGAAATCGCGCCTCTGGGTTATTTCGTACGCGTACACCTCGAAATATTCGCCGGAGATAATGAGTTTTCGAGAATAAAATACCATACGAAATTCTGTAGATGTGTGTTTAGAATCAAGTTAAGAGAGAGGAACACCGGGTGCTTGCATTTCCCTCGCTGGCGCGTCAAGGTCGTGCGCCTTCGGCGCCTCCACCTTGACCCGCACTCGGGAAATGCGGGTGCCCCTGTAGGTTTCCTTCGGAAACCTTGTTTCACCGGAAGCCACAGGAGAACGGGTACCGAGTGCCGAACACAAACCATCCAATGAATGCAAATATTCGTCGGCTTTGTTGTCGGAAATTGTTAAAGAGTGGCGTTTTTCAAAGTACGCTTTGATTTGGTTTCGAAGTGTTTGGCTAAATACCTGTGTCATGTTCCCGAAACTCAATAATTTCGGGAAACAAAAAAACCGACCTTCAGATTGAAGTCGGTTTTCTGGTGATTAGTATCAAAAATACTCAAAAACACTGCGTAGGCTTCAATCTGGACAAGGTTTTCCCAAATGTAATGATTGAAGTGCCCTTGGTAATGTTTTGAATGTTTTTGTGAATGTTATTGAAAAAAAATGTGTATAGGTAAAGACGTGTAATGTGTGTAGTGTAATTTATAGAAGGTCGCTGGCACAGTATAGCGACGAGGGAATGGATTCGGTTTTTAAGTTTCCAAGGACACGCTATATCAGAAATTGACATTTGTCAAATTCTGGACATTGATATAGAAAAAGACTCCAAGCAGAATTGTTATCTGCAAGGAGTCTCGTGATTCACTGATTCACGAAGTCCGCGTTACTTATTGCGCACTGTCGTTGTTATCAGATTGACCAATGCACAAGAGAGCTGGGTTAAGCGTACTGCCATTTTCATTGGCTTTCTCGCCCTCGTTTCCGAGTTGAGTCGAGAGGTTGTGCCAACGGCGAAGCTGTTCACCATATTCCCACACCTGCGAAAGGATAGAGACGGCGCACCCGTACATAAAGCCGGTGATGCCTTCATTATCGGCAAGATGGGACGCTTCCTTGGCACATCCTTCAACGGTGTCGCCATTAGAGATACGACTCTCCATGAGACGCGCCCAACGTTCAGCAAAACGGATGACTCCGCTACCGTAGCCGTCGGTGTTCGTCTCAACTGTTTTCTTCCAGCCCTCTTCGTCTCGAAGCGTCATTTTTTCGGGAGCCGCTGCTAAAGCGCCTTCAAGCATGAGTTCGTGAAGATGCCGTGCTTCTTCGGCTTGCTGTTGTTTCTCCTTGTACTCCGAAGAGTTGACATACTCCTCGTGACGGCGTTCGCACTCGGCGTTATAATACTGCACGATTGTGTCAGCATTGTCGCCGGGATTTGCAGTGAGTTGAATGTCGTTGAACATCGCCGTCACCGTCTCCCTACCAGTAACGGCATAGATGGCCATCCTCTTCGCGGTTTCACCAATGTTTTCACCGCAAGAGGGTTCGTAGACGTAGATACTCATGTTTCTATCTCCCAAATTTGGAATGTGCTATTGCCGCAAAACCCTGCGGGGAGGGTCATGGATTTGAGTCTAGGTATAGACGCGCCATGACTGAGAAATATAGCATATCATCATATTTCTGTCAATGACCATTAACATTTGTGGCTTTGTAGAGGCATTTCTGTACAAAATGGGTCGAAACTTTCTCTTTACTAGCAAGCAATCCATCATGGATAGCAAAAAACTCAAGCCTATGCGATAATTTCAGCAGGAAGCCCGAATAAATACATTCCAACTTCGTCCCACAGCCCCAGCTACGGTGTCTGCAAAAAAACAAGCGCTACTTTGAAACCTTCATAGCGCGGGATTGACATCCAAGCATTCCATTTGTTATCATGTTGAGTCCAACTTGGACAAGTCCCTCAACAACCCAAAAGGAGAAGCGCCATGTTTGATTATGAGAAAATTATAGAAGATACGCTCGTCGAAGTTACCGGCGTCAGAGATGTTGGACTCATGGATCCTTTTTATGAAGAGGTTTCTGTCACAATACCGCCCAAATATGCGGAGTGGCTTTCTCAAAATGCTGATGTTTCCATTATGCAACCTGACAATGGAGCCAGTGCATTCTCCAGCATCGGTCCCGGGAAATTCGCTGTGCAGCACCTTGTCTCTCTCGCACTCGGAATCGTAAGAAACCTCATTGAGGCAGGGGTTCCGGAATCGATAGCACTTGAGTTTCTTCCTCATGATATCTATAAACGATTGCCGATAAAATAGATGTTCTCCATACAGGCTGCGCTTACAATCCGCAAGCGCTACTACGACCCGCCTCAAGAGGTCGTTTTTATTTTTCAAAAATTTACCGTACAATCAAACAAATCAATGAATGTTGGACACCGATCCAAATATATTCCAACTTTATCCCACAGCCCCAGCTTATGAATTTTCCTTTGTTCTCTCGTTCCCTCTCATGGTTGAGAGGGTTTTTTATTGGGATGTTAGATCTTCAATTGATATCCGGTTTTGAACATATGCCGGAGGATGGCGATCGAGGCGATGAGGAGCGCGCCGATGATGGCGACGCTTGTCCACGGGGAAACATCCGAAGTGCCGAAGAATCCCCAACGAAGACCGTCGATCATATAGAAGATGGGGTTGATGAGCGTCACCTTTTGCCAGGCGGGAGGGAGCATCTCGACGGAGTAAAAGACGCCACCCAGGAATGTAAGCGGGGTGAGGACGAGTGTCGGAACAACGCTCAATTGTTCGAAGTCCTTCGCCCAGATGCCGAGGATGAGTCCGAGAAGGGAAAAGGTGAGTGTCGTTATGAGTGAAAAAACGATCACGAAGAAAATATGCAGGATGGTGATGCCGGTCAAGAGCCACGCGATGACGAAAATGGTCGTACCGATCGCGAGGGCGCGCGCGGTTGCGGAAAGGGCGAATCCCATAACGATTTCGAGGTACGACAGGGGCGACGTGAGGAGGTCGCTCATCGTGCCGATGAATCGCGGGAAATAGATGCCGCTCGACGATGCCATAAGCGAATTCATAAGGAGCGCCATCATAATGAGGCCGGGCACGATGAATTGGCTATAGGGGACGCCTTGTATCGGCGGGATGTTTCCGCCGACCGCGCTTCCGAAGACGAGGAAATAGAGAAAGGTGGTGATCACCGGCGAAAGAAACGCCTGTATGAGGACGTCTTTGGAGCGCCCGACCTCTTTCATAAAGAGCGTTTTGAAGGCGATGAGGTTCAGGTTCATAGTGTTTTTTTATCACCGATCAGATTTACAAAGATTTCTTCGAGGCTTGTTTCCGTGGTGGTCACGTCGCATACGGGGAGGCGATGTTCTGCCAGTTTGTTGAGGAGCGGAAAAACGCAGGTCTCGTCGGACGAATATTGGAGGGAAATTTCCCGACCGTTTTGCGAAAGGATGAGACGCTTATCGTGAAGCGATTTCGGGAGAGACGGAATCGGCTCCGAGAGATGTATGGTGATGGTTTTCTCGCCCATTTTTCGCATCAGTGTCTTTTTGTCCTCGACGAGGATGAGCTGTCCGCGATTGATGATGCCGATGCGATCGGCGAGGAGCTCGGCTTCCTCGATATAGTGCGTTGTGAGAATGATCGTTGTGCCGCGATCGCGAAGCCGGCGTATGTGATCCCACATATCTTTGCGAAGCTCAACATCGACACCGGCCGTCGGTTCATCGAGAAAGAGAATGCTCGGTTCATTGGTGAGCGCTTTTGCGATGAGAACGCGGCGTTTCATACCGCCCGAGAGAAAGCGAATTTCCTCGTGCCGCTTCTCCCAGAGCGACAAGTCCTTCAGAATGCGCTCGAGCAGTTTGGGGTGCGCGGGTTTGCCGTAGAAACCGCGTTGATTTTTCAAAACCTGTTCGACGGAGAGGAAGATATCGAGAGCGATTTCTTGCGGTACAAAGCCGATCATACTCCGCGTGGCGCGATAGTCCTTGATGATGTCTTTTCCCGCGACGGTGACCGTGCCGGAAGTGAGGGTGACGAGTCCGGTCACGATACCGATGAGCGTCGTTTTTCCGGCGCCGTTTGGTCCCAGGAGCGCGAAAATTTCGCCTTTCTCAATATCAAGCGAAATATGCTTGAGCGCGGTTGATCCGCCCTTGTAGGTTTTTGATACGTCACGAATGGAAATAAGTGGCATAGGAAAATGTAAGGTAAAAGTGAACTTTTATTGTAGAGCAATCAAAGTAGAGCGTCCAGCGGGCATTAAATTCTAGAATTCACCGTTTATGGCTTTATGAATGTATTTTGTACGTATTGAGTTGAAACCTTCCTTCTGCGGATGGAAAAGCTACCAACAGTTCGCGGTTGGCCGAAAGCTTAATTCTATGCGATAATTTCAGTAAGGAAGCCCGAATAAATACGTTCCAACTTCGTCCCAGAGTGTCAGCTTATAAAATGGAAAAAGGTATCTATAACCCCCTCTCCACAAAAGAGGAAATATATTGATCAAGGAGACGCGATTGTCGGTGAATTTTCCGCCAAAGAATGCCGCGTGGTTGAACATATTGTGGGTGGAGACAGAGATGAACACGGGTGTATCGGTTCCGCCGGCTATTCATGGTGCGAGGAGAAGTAAAAATGTTTGCGGATTTGGGAGGAGTCCTGCGGAGAGGTGCCCAGCGACTCATCGTGCGGATTGGAAACGTGTCATGGCTTGGATATTGTGTGCGGAGCTCATCCGGCGGAGATGTGCACGGAGATGTATATGGTTGGCGACCGGTGTCTGCAATACGCAAAATGCGGCGTTCAAAACGGCATATGTCAGCAGGGAGAAAATCCGCAGTTTACAGCGTGCGCGTCCTGTGTCCAGAAGTGTATCGATGCCAACAACGACGACAACAGCAAACTATTTGAATGCGAAAGTAATTGTAATTTTTGATACAAACCTATGGAAACACTTTCGGTGAATTATATGGCGATATTTGTGGGGGCAGTCTTGTCTATGGCAATCGGCGCGCTCTGGTATGGACCGCTTTTCGGCAAGAAATGGATGGAAATTGTCGGGGTTACTCCGGATGATGTGGAGGCGCGAAAGAATATGCAAAAAGGCGCCGGTCCTTTGTATGGCGTGCAATTTATGTTGACGCTTTTTCAGGTATTGGTCCTTTCACATTTGATTGCCGATACTGCGCGGGTGAGCGGAGTGGAGAGGGCGCTTTGGGTATGGGCGGCGTTTGTCATCCCAACTCTCGCCGGCGCGGTGATGTGGACCAATGAACCAGGGAAACAAAAATGGGCGCGGTTTCTCATCCAAGGCGGGTATCAATTGGTCATATTTATAGTCTTTGGATTGCTTTTGCAATTTTGGAAGTGATTTTTATAATTTTTTAATGAGAAATATGAGCAACATTCTTATAGATAAGTATGTAAATAGCCAAAGCGAGGTATGCTGCCTTAAATTTGATCCCATTCCTTGGGAGAACAAAGAATTTAACTGGAACAATAAAAAATTCATCAAGGATAACGTTTGCACGCTGTTTTATGTGCCGATTAATTTCGGTCAAGTGATGAAGGGAATAATGAGTAAGATTGAGAAAGCGGGTGCGCAAACACCGGACTATATTTGTTTGTCCGATCATACTTCTAAGTGGAATATGGATTTGTATGTGGCGGTCGATACAGAAGTTGCCGGTGCAAATAATGTTACGTTGAGCGGGACATTCCTCAGTAAAGTATACGAAGGAAACTTCAAAGATACCGGAAAATGGATGAAGGATTTCGAAAGCTACGTTAAGAGTAAGGGCATTTCAATTAAAAAAATGTATATGTGGTATACCACATGCCCCAAGTGCGCCAAGAAATATGGCAAGAACCCTGTTGTTATTGTTGGGCAAATACAGTAGGTGACGGTGTGTCAGCTTTAATTGGTGCAAATTAGAGCAACTACAAAAAATTGTCGGAAGGCGATGTATTTTTCATTTGGAAAAAATTACGTCGTTCTGTCAAGAATTGACAGTGAGAAAAGTTCTCCTTTACAATAGGGAAACGTGAACGTTCTTTTTTGTTTCGAATACACATACTACCGATATGATTACGCTCAAAAACGTGACGAAATATTTTGGACGAGTGAAGGCGGTGAATGATCTTTCGTTTTCGGTCGACTCGGGCGAAGTGATCGGCTTCTTGGGACCCAATGGCGCCGGCAAAACGACGACGCTTCGTATGATTACCGGGTTTCTCGCGCCGGATAGGGGTACGATTACGATCGATGGTCTCGATATCGAGAAAGATCCGGTATCCGTTCAGAAAAAAATCGGTTATCTTCCCGAGAACAATCCGCTCTACAAGACGATGCAGGTTTCGGAGTTTCTCGATCTCGCGGCGCGCCTCCACCGGATTTCGCCCGCGAAACGCGCCTCCGCGACGGATTTCGTCGTGCGCGCGGTCGGTATCGAGAAGATGTACTATCGCCCGATCGGCGAACTCTCCAAGGGATTTCGTCAGCGAACGGGCATCGCCGCGGCGCTCATTCACAATCCGGATATCATCATTATGGATGAGCCGACCGAGGGGCTCGACCCCATTCAGCGAGGGGAGATCCGGGAACTCATCAAAGATCTCGCCAAGAAACACACGGTTATTATGAGTACCCATGTTATGCAAGAAGCGTCCGCCGTGTGTGGTCGGATGCTCATTCTCAACAAAGGGAAGCTCGCGGCCGATGGGACGGCGAGCGAGCTTTCCGCGCGAGCGCTTGGCGAAAAAATTATTTCGATTGATATTGAAGGGGAGGGAATTGAATCGGAATTGAAACGCCTTGCGGGGGAAAAGTCTCTCACACTCAAAAAGAAATCGGGGAATCGCGTTTCCGGCACACTCTCACTCGATCATGATCGGGAAATCCGCCCGGATATCTCAAAACTCGCCTGGCAAAAACACTGGGTGCTCTGGGATATGCACGAAGAAGAACGCAAGCTCGAAGATATTTTCCAGGCTTTGACAAAAGAATAAGTGGGAAGTTCCAAATATCAAATTCCAAGCTCCAAATAAATCTCAAATAACAATATTCAAAACGATACCTGTATACACCTTTCCTCTGTTGCTGAACATTGAAGTCTCTCTATGAAAAACATACTGACTATTGTTCGAAAAGAGTTACAGTCGTATTTCAACAATCCGACCGCTTATATCATCATCGCGGCATTTCTTCTCTTGTGGGAGTTTTTGTTTTTCCGGCAGGTGTTTTTGATCGGGGAAGTCTCCGTCCGTAATCTTTTCGAACTCTTGCCATGGCTCTCGCTCCTCGTTATTCCGGCGCTCGCTATGGGGACGCTCGCCGAGGAGAAGAGCGAGGGAACCGTCGAGTTTCTCTTGACACGCCCGATACGGCCGGCCGATCTCATTCTCGGGAAGTTCCTTGGCATTCTGTTTTTCTTCTCCATCGCCACGGCTTTTGCGTTTCCGATCGCGTGGAGCTTCGGCTTTTTTGGAGATATGGACTGGGGACGTATGATCGCGCAGTATATCGGGGGCGTTTTGCTCGCTTCGGTGCTCTCCAGTCTCGGCATCGCGGTGTCGAGCTTCGTCGCGAGTCAGGTGACCGCTTTTATCGTTTCCGCCGTAATCAGTTTCTTTCTCATCATTTCGGGAATGGAAATCGCGACCGCCCGCCTCCCGCTCTTTTTGGCGCCGTTCCTCGAACAACTCTCGGCGTACAATCACTTCAACTCACTTGCGCGAGGTGTCGTTGATCTACGAGATCTGTGGTATTTTGTATCGTTTACCGGTGTCTTTCTCGGTGTCGCGCTCCTCAATGTCATCCGCATTAAGTATGGCAATAAACGGAAGACCTATCAGCAGTACCGACTGGCGATTTTCCTTCTTTTTGGCATTGCGGTCGTGTCAAATGTGGTCGGATCGCGTATTCCCGGGCGTCTTGATTTGACCGAAGAGAAACTCTACACGCTCTCTCCGGCGACCGAATCGCTTCTCTCGGGGCTTCCGGACGATATTATAAACATCACGCTCTACGTCTCGGATCGTTTGCCGTCCGAGTTCCAGCCGACAATGCGAGAGGTCAAAGATATGCTTGCCGATTATCGAACGCTCGCCGAGGGAAAAGTTCAGCTTGCCATAAAAAATCCGCTCGGGGACGAAAAGATAGCGAGCGAAGCGCGATCGCTTGGCGTGCAGGCGGTCCGGTTTAACACGGTTTCAGAGGAACAATTTCAGGTCCAGGAAGGGTATCTCGGCATCGTCGTTTCCTATGGCGGCGAGCACGAAACCATTCCTTTTGTACAAAACACGCGTGATCTCGAGTATCAACTCTCAAGTTTCCTCAAAAAACTCACGACCGACAACAAGCCGGTAGTCGGTTTCATTTCCGGGCACGGCGAAAAGAGTCTCTTCCAGGATTATCGTCGCATTTCCGAGGAATGGCGGAAGCAATTCGAGGTAAAAGAAATCGCGGCGGAAGATATCGCGAAAGATGACTCCGCGAAATCCTCAGAGAAAAAGAAAGAAGGGGAACCGGAAATGCCACCCAAAAAACGCCTCACCATACCGGATGATGTGAAGGTGATTATTGTTGCCGGTCCGGATCAAAATTACTCCGATGAAGAAAAGAAATCCATAACCGACTTCATCGGGAAGGGAGGAAACGCGCTCTTTCTTGTTGACGGTGTCACGGTTTCGCCGAGCGTTATGACCGCTTCGAAAAACGCGAGTGACTTTGCCGACTTTCTCGCAACCGAAACCGGCATCACGATTGGAAAGGATATGGTCTATGATCTTCGCGCCAATGAATCGGTGAGCTTTGGTGGCGGGCAAATGCAGTATATATTGCCCTATCCGCTCTGGGTGCGTGCTCAAAAAATAGAAAGCGCCTCCCCGATTACCGCCTCTTTGAATGAGCTTTCTCTTCCGTGGCCGAGTAGCGTGGAGACGAATGATTCGGTTTTGAAGGAAAAGGGATACGAAAAAACAAGCCTCTTTGAAACCACTCCGTTTGCAGGGAGGAAGGATGCCGATTTCTCGATCGAACCGGATCAGAAATTCTCGCAAACCGATCTCAGCAAGCGCACCCTCGCTATCGCGCTTACGTCAAGCAAAGAAGGGAAACCGTGGCGGAGCGTTATTGTTGGAGACTCGGACTTTTTGACCGATCAGTTTGTCGGGAATAATTCCGCCAATCTCTCTTTCGGACTGGAAGCTCTCGCCTGGCTTGGACAGGAGTCTTCACTGGGGTCGATTACCGCGAAGAACGCTTCGGGGCGAAAATTCTCTTTTAGGAATCCCTCGGAACCCAATCTCCTCAAATTTGGCAATATGGCGTTTGCACTCCTTGTTCCCGCCGGATACGGAGTCTTCCGCCTGTACCGAAGGAGTCGCAAGAAGCGCCTCGCCTATGGTGAAGAAGAATAGTATCAAATTACTTTGAAGACTCCCGCCATGCACGCCGAGACTGCAAAAAATAATTTTTTTCAAGTTTGCTCCGATAGAGAGGAACATGTGAAAAAAATTATTTTTTGCAGTCGAGGCAACTCACAAGGGAGTAGAGGTGAAGTAATCTGATATAACACACCCCCTATGAATAATACATTTCTCAAAGTCGCGTCGGGAATTTTCTTGATTCTCGTGGTACTTGCCATCATCCCATGGATTGGCGATCTTTTCGCAGGGAAGGGGAGTGAGACGACTCCATCGACAAATACCAGCGTGAATCTCGACGTTTTCACGGAGAATTCCGTCGATCGTATCGCGATGAAACAGAAGGACGCGGAGGAAATCGTGCTCGAGAAATTCGGAGAGGATTGGAAGATTGGCGCCGATCTCGTTGACAAGGAAAAGATAGCGGCGCTTTTCCAAGCATTTGCCACGCTCGAAATTCGCGAAATGGTCTCGAAAAACGAGGAAAACTTCAAAAAATTCGGCGTGACGAAAGATGAAGGCATCCGTCTCGCCATCCGTGAAAAAAACGGCAAGGAGCAAATCTTCTATGCCGGAAATCCGGGCGCCATCCCGCAAGAGTTTTCTTTCCGCAAAGACGGGATTAAGAATACCTATTCCGTAACCGGAACGCTCCGTGAACTCCTTATGAAAGACGCTACGCACTGGAAGAAAATGGAAGAAAAACAAGAAGAAGCGAAGAAAGAAGGGGAGTCGGAGAAAAAGTAGCGCTCAATTTTCAATCCCTGTTTGTTTTCTTGTTGGAAACGGGAAAAGACGGTATACTTGTTCCGTAGGTGATCAAACAAAAACAAAAAAGTGCGCGGGCGCTTTTTTGTTTGAAGAAAAATTAGGACAAAATCTTCTCTACATGCACGCCGAGACCAAGAAAAGAATTTTTCGAAAGTTTGCTCCGATAGAGAGGAGCATGTGAGAAAAAGTCTTTTCTTGGTCGAGGCAACTTTCAAGGTAGCAGAATCAAGACAAATTGGCATAAAACATAATTTTTCAGAAAAAACTATGGAATTGCAGGAACTCTTCAAACATATCCAGGAGATGAAAAAGGAACAGAAGGAAATAAAGAAAGAATACCGCGATGTCTTGGTGCAAAACCTCGACTATGAGAAGGCGGTCGAGGAACTCGAGAAGGCGCGCGAAAAAAAGACCCTCTTTGAACAAAAAGCCAAGGACTCGCTCGGCAAACGCTATGAACGCTACGAAGAACTCTCTGATGAAATCAAGGCAAATCAAGAAATGCTCACCGATATGGCTATGACGACCTTGATGGATGGCAAAACGGTCGAGGCGGTAGACGAATACGGCAACAAATACGAACCCGTCTTCGCTGTCCGGTTCAAGAAACAGGGATAGGAGGGAAGGGGGAATAATGGAAAATGGAATGCTTGCGCTTGAGTGTTTTCGAATATCTACACTGTCGCATAATGTAAGTTATGCGACATAAATAGAAAGAAGCAAAGAATAATACTGTGTGGAGAGAAATTCGGAAACATGTTCCAAAAACTTCTTCTCCAGGAGATCTTTTTTCACTTTAAACAAGGTGCTTCTCAATGAATAGACACGTTTACCTTTCTCGTCGAGACGAGACTGGAACCACCCGCTTTCTCGTAATTTTTCAAGAAATTCTTCCGCTCTCTCTATTTCTACTTTATCACGGATTCTACTTTATCACGGAAACCGATTAGAAAAAACGCCACCCCCCTCTTTTCCGTCGTTTCGGAAAGGGGAGTGGCGTCCATCAAATCATTAGCTACTAAATATTTAGGTTAGTTATATATCCCAAAAGGACAAGGGAGATGAAGCAAATCGCATAGAAAAGCAACTCTTTAAGCATCTCCCATTTCTTCGGCTTCCACACGCTATCCCTCTCTCTACTATACCCATTTTTAACCTCCTCAATGAGTCTAGGGAGCACTCGAGAAATTTCTCGTGCAACTTCCCTGCTTGGGACGTGGAATGTGTATCCTCCTTGAACTTGGGTAACCTTACAGGCAACATTTCCGCCGCGGACTATGTGGAAAGCACATTGGACCAGTAGGATCTCCGAATTTTTTTTCTTATCTTCCGGAGAATTTTCATCCAAAGACAAGAAGTAGTCCTCTATTGAGAGAAACTCCATATCTCTCAGATCCTCAAACAGATCTTCAAAGAGTGCATTTCCAACAAGCATGGTTCTATCCCGCACTCTATAGTAGCAGTAGGGATCAATATCCTCGTACCCTTGTGTACGGAAGCTCTCGACATCATCGCCACTACTGCTGGTTTTTTCTTTATCAAGGTCTTCACGAGCAAGCGTTGTCATTGGAAGTTCTCCTGCCTCAAAGGATGTGATTTTTCAAAGTTTGTCATCCTTGTCATTATGACAATGAGGAGAAAAAGAAAAATGGCAAGGGAGGCAATGCCGATAGCGAACATTCCCGTCCATCCGAATCCAAAAATCTTTCCGCCTATAAAATAGCCACTGCACGCAGAAACGGAGGACAAGAGTATGGAAAAGAAGGGGATTTCCACCTCTTCCCACAACTCTACCAACACTGACTTCGTGGCATTATCGATCTTTTTCATATCGAGTACCTCGGGTTTTCAGTAAATGAAAACGAATGAATTGGTAAGTTACAGCCCTAAAAACTTATCACAAGAAACCATATTTGTCTAGCCCCACTCCCCTTCTTCCCTCTGACGGGGTCTCGGGATATAATGCGAGTATGGGCTCGATCGATATGGAAAAATCCGAGAATTCCGAGTTAGAGGATCGTGATCGGACGATTTTTGATCGCTTTTCGATTGCGTTTATTTCTTTTCTTTTTGGGTCGTATATTGTGGCGATCACCGGTTTCTTTACGCCGCTATTCATTGGGATCCTTTTTGCCGGAAGCGTGCTTGGTACGATAGCACTCCTCTGGAAGCTTCGCCCATCACGAGAGCTTATTCGCGTTGGCGCGGTTCTTTTTGCGTTTGCCGCAATTCTTTTATTTTCATCGTCGCCCTCGATTTTTTCGGGACGCGATCAGGGATCCTACGCGGGAGCGGCACTGCGTCTCGCACAGGATCATTCGATTGTTTCAAGCATTCCCTCCGCGTCGGAAGAATTCTTCGATATATACGGTGAGGGGCGATCGCTTAACATTCCCGGATTTTTCTACACAAAAACCGGGCAACTGGTGACGCAATTTCCCTTGGGATATATCACATGGCTTGGAGCGCATATTTCTCTCTTTGAGATCGCCGGTATCTCCATCGCCAATGCCGTGACTTTTTTTCTCACTCTGCTCGCGCTTTTTCTCTTGCTTCGCCGCTTCCTTCCCCTTCCCTTTGCCGGAAGCGGCGTTTCAATCGCCGCGCTCTCCTTTCCGATTCTTTGGCTCTCACGCAATGTTTTGAGTGAAAACCTCGCGGTGTTTCTTTTTCTCTTGGTTTCATATCACGCGATATCCTTTCTTCAGCGCCCGTTGCGCCTTTCATGGTTCTTGACCGTATTCAGCGGAATTTTCTTGTTTCTGACGCGCATTGAGGGATTTTTTGTTCTCGCTGTCTTTTTTCTCTTGGCGATTTTTCGAACGGATTCTCGAGCGTTTCTCAAAACCAAGTTTCTCTCCGCGACGCTTCCCGCCGTTACTCTTTCCGGAATATTCTTTGCCGTCAGCCTTTGGGTCAGTCTCCCTTTCTATCGAACGGTTGGGAAGGCACTCGTCAATTCCCTCTCTCCTTCCGGGAACATATCAGCGAGCGTATCCATTTTTTCCACACTTTTCAGAAACATTGAAATATTGTGGACTTACGGGATGATCTCGGTTTTCGCGCTCGCTCTGCTAGGAGGAGTTACCCTTTTTCGAAAGCGACATTCTCTTTCTCTTACCCCGTTTTTTCTTGCGTTCCCGACATTCATCTATCTGGTAAATACTCATATTTCCAGCGATCACCCATGGCTTTTGCGTCGTTTCATTTTCTCCCTCTGGCCGACCGTCATCATTCTCGCGATATTTGCAGTGGCGCATCTCCAGAAAGTTTTTTCCGAGAAATACCCCGGAAAAATACTGTTTCGCCCAACGATATTTTCACTGGTTTTTTCATCACTCCTCATTCTTCCCTCTTTCCCGGCCACTCTTCCCACGCTTTCCTTTTCCGAAAATCCAAATCTCCTTGAAGATGTCGAGAAACTTTCCGAGATATTTTCCGATCGCGATCTCGTCCTCGTTGACCGGATGGCGTCTGGCGATCCCTATTCTATGATCGCCGACTCCATGAGTACGCTTTTCGGCAAAAACGCGGTATACTTTTTCAATCCCGACGACCTCGACCGAATCGATCAATCTCGCTTTGAGAATATCTACCTCATCGCGCGAAACGGCGATGAGGCACGCTATCGTGATACGTTCAAGGATCGATATCTTCTCGAAGCAGCATCTTCTTATACGCTCCGCACTTCTATCCTTTCTCGCGAAACCGATCCCTCTCGCCTCCCCACCCAAAAAGCCGAAACTGTTCACGGAGCTATCTTTCGCATCCTCCCTCTCTCCTCCTCCATTCCTCATTCTTAATTCTTCATTCCTCATTCTCTCCCCATGAGCTCTTCCTCCCTACCAAAACTTTGGAATATTGTTTTTATTACGGGACGTGTCATCCTTTGGTCCATTTTCTTTTTTGGAATGTTCACGTTTGCCTTTTCTCTCTTCTTTCCCTCATTCGATTTTGTCTTCGACTTTGAAAACTCAAAAGCGGAACGAAACACGCTCCAAAGTCCGAGAACCGATACGGGTGACCCGCGCGGGAACGGGCGACTTGCCGAAAGCGAAATGCTTATTGTTGACGCCTCGATATTCGGGGACTTCTCAAACGCGATCATAGGTGTTTCGGGAGATGATTCGGTGCGCGCGCTCGAAAGCGGAAGTGTCTCGATTCGGCGCTCACAAAAGGCATTTCTCTATCCCGAAGGAAGCCTTGCTCCTTTTCCAAAGGGATCACTCCTTCGATTCGGAGGAGACTATTTTCAAATCGCCCCAAATGGAACAAGAAAACGTTTCCCGTCCGAAGATGCGGTCAGGTCTCTTGGGTTCGATCCGAATGTGTTTCTTGTCGCTTCATCCGAGGAGCTACTTCTCCATCGAGACGGCGGATCAGTCGAATTTTCCGGCGATGAACCGCCGAGTGGGTCATTTATTCATTCGGACGGTATTTTTTACGAGTGGCGAAACGGCAAACTCATCCCTTTTGTGAGTCGCGAATCGTTTCTTGCTCGATTTCCGGAAAACTGGGCGCTCCCGAGAGACGTTTCATTTATCCGCGCGCGAACGGTTTCAGATGAATGGCGCGGCTACCCGAGCGGCTCGCTCCTTTCGTGGGGCGACGGCGTTTTCCTGATGGACGGTGAGTCTCCGCGACCCATACTCGGCGTTGACATTTTTCTTTCGCTCGGATACTCCTGGGACGATGTTCGTCCGGCAAACGACGAAGAAATCAGCCTCGTGCCGAAAGGAAAATTCGTCGATGTATCCGTGCCGCATCCGGATGGAACCGTGTTGCTTGACACAAGAGAAAATCGGTACTTCCTCATCGAGGAAGGAAAAAAACGAGAGATTCGAGGAGAAACTATTCTTCACGCATGGCTCGGCAATCGACATCCGATCCTTGTTTCCTCGGAGTCGCTTCAAACGAGAGCTTCATGCGTGTTGGAAGAGGGTTTTTCTCCGCTTTCTTCGTATTACCTCGAATGCTCCATCCCGCTCGCGGCGCTCCGCGAGTTTCACGGTGATACCTATGAATTTTCAATTGACGTTCCCGCCGATACCGATATTCGAAGGCTTGACGTTTCTTTTGAAACATCCGTGAGTAAAGATTCGTTATTTCGAATGCTTTCCAAACTGAAGGAACGAATACTTTCGAGGTATATTCCCGAATCCTGACATATTCTATGAAATTACCTGTATTAAAATACTGCACTTCTCTTCGAGCTCTCTTACAGACAAAAGAGGCGCGATTCGTAACTGCACGCCTTCTGTATGAGGCGCTTGTTTTGTCGCTTGTGGCGCTTGCCGCGCTTCTCTCGCTCGAGAGTATTCTTCCGGGGACGATTTCACTCCGTACCGGCGTTCTTTTCTTTATTTTGGGAATCGCCATCCTTCTCGTGGCGGAGCGAGCTCTTTCCCGAGCACTTCCGGAATTAAAAAACAGTTCCTCGGGGTATTCCCCAAAGAAGAAACGATTTTTCTTGGGACTCTTTTCCTTCTGGATACTCTTCCTCCTCGGCAATTCACTCCTCGGATTTCATCCGAGTATTGTAATAAGCATCATTCTTCTTACCTTCCCGCTTCTTTGGCTATTTTTCATATGGGAAGATGATGGCGGGAAAGTTTCTCACTGAAGTATCCACTCGGCGGTTTTGCGAGCACAGATATCCCATGAAAATTTTTTGAGTTGTTCTTTCCCTCTCCCAATGAGAGATGTTCGTTCCGTTTCATTCTCCCACAGTTCGAGAAGGTTTTGCGCGAGTTCATCGGTTTTCGTCGCGTCAAACAATCGCGCGGCGTCGCCCGCGACTTCCGGAAGACTGGAATTGTTCGCGCAGAGGACGGGAACACCCGCCGCAAAAGCTTCAAGAATCGGGAGTCCGAATCCCTCATAAAGCGACGGAAACACAAATATTCGCGCGCCATGGTAGAGACGCGCGCGGTCAGTAAATGATACGCGACCCGCGAGCACGATACGGTCTCGATATGGATGCGTCGCGCGCGCGTGAACAATTTCCTCACTCATCCAGGCCGCTTCTCCCGCGAGGACGAGTTTTGCCGACGGATACTTTCGAGTGAGTGATCCAAACGCCTCCATAAGACGCGTGAGATTTTTTCGCGGTTGAAGCGCGCCGACATACAAAATATATTCACCGGAAACAAGATTGAATTTTTTCAAAGCTTCTTCCGTTTCTCGTTCGGATATGATTGGCGACACATCGAAGCCGTGATGAATCACGCGAATTTTTTCTTCGTTCACTGTAGGATAAAATTTCAAAATATCCCGCTTGGTCGCTTCCGAAACAGCGATGAGCCGACTCGCGTTTCGGATGGCAAAATTCGTAAACCAATTGAGTCGCCGGAGGTCGCGCGACGGGAAATGCTCCGGAAAAATTTTGAACGCGAGATCGTGGATGGTGACGATGGATTCGGTTTTTCGCGGCGCAAAAAACGGAAGCGCCTGAACGGGCATAAAAACACGCTCGGGTTTCTGTCGGAGGATCTCCAGAGAAAACCGTGTCTGCGTCCAGAAGAACGGAAATGGCACCGTGTGAACCGTATAGTTTGGAAGTGTGGGCGGCGCAAGATCCGGATTGAAGCTACGGCGATGATAGAGGTGCCACGCATGTTCGGGAAATGCCGTCCCAAATCGCTCGAGGAGTCGCAAAAGATACACTCTCGTCCCATCGATCCGCCCCGCGTCAAGATCCGCCGCCTGAATGGCAATACGCATATATCATTGAATCGTCGTTCCTACAAAATCCTTTCCCAGAAAATATCGTTCGAGATTTTCGGTATCGGCGCCATTCATGACGACGACGGTAAAATTTTCTTCTTCTGCGAGTTTCGAGGCAACCGGATCAAACGGCACGTTCATACCCGGGCTCCAGGTATCACCGACCAGCGCGCGAAATTCCGTCCATGAGAGGTGACCATACCGCTTCGCTGACGGATTCTGTTTCGGATCCGCCTCATAGACGCCGTCTGTATTGGAGAGGTTGATGATCGTTTTGAAATCAAGATATTTCGCAAGGACGGTCGCGATATAGTCGGTTGAAAATCCCGGGCGCCACCCGCTGGCTACCATGATCGGCTCTTTTATTTGGTAGAAATCATCGAGGTCATGCGGATTGGTATTGATCTTGGGATGCGCCCACTCGCGAAAAATCGTGCGAAGAAAATGCGCGTTCATGCGCGTCGCGTGAATGCCGAGCCAGTCTTGGTCATCGTTTTCGATCGTATGAATTTTTGATGCCGCATCGATATAGTTGCGCGCCGTCTTACCGCCGCCCACAACGAGTACAAACGAATACCCTTCCCGCACGCGAGAGACAATGCCGTCGTGAAATCGCCCCACAAAATCGGTATCAATCCCACTTGGCACCACCAGCGATCCGCCGACCGAAATGAGAAATCGTTTTGAAGCGTCATGTTTCACGGCATTTAACTCAAAAAATTCATCACTTCTTCAAAAGACATAATTTTCGATTCGCTTTCCGTTCGTCGTTTCACTTCCGCGCCGCCTTTTCCAAGAGAACGTTTGGAGATAACGAGGCGATATGGGATGCCGAGGAGATCGCTGTCGCCGAATTTTTCCCCGGCGCTCGTGTCGCGATCATCAAAGAGTGTTTCGATACCGGCCGTTTGCAATTTTTCATACCATTCATTTGCCTCCGTGTCTGCCCCGAGCGAGAGGAGATGCACCTGAAACGGCGCGACACTTTCGGGCCACACGATTCCCTTTTCGTCGGAAAGAACTTCGACAATCGTTCCCAGAAGTCGCGAGGGGCCAATGCCATAGCTTCCCATAATAACCGGCCTCGCCGTCCCGTTTTCGTCCTTATAAGTCAATCCAAGCGCTTCCGAAAATCGCGTGCCAAGTTTGAAAATATTCCCAACTTCAATCGAGGTTACCCTCTCGAGTTCCTCCTTTTGGAGACCGAGATCGGCAAGTACTTCATCGGTATAGACTTCTTCGTTTATGGCAATGCCCTTTTTACGAGACAGATAGATTGTATCCTCGCCGGCGTCGCTCACGGTTTGGAATTCGTGGCTATATTTCGAAAAGACGCCACCGCTCGCAAACGTCTTGAACGTGCGCGCGCCAATACCAACTCGAGAGAATATTTTTATATATGCTTCGGCACACCGCTCGTAGAACGTATCCAACTCTTCCTGTGTCGCATTAAACGAATAGAGATCTTTCATGAGAAATTCTCGTCCGCGCATAATGCCACTTTTGGCGCGTTCTTCATTTCTGAATTTTGTTTGTATCTGGTACGCGTACACGGGGAGGTCGCGATAGGATGCGATATGTTGTTTCATCATCGCTGTGATTGCTTCTTCGTGCGTGAAACCAAGACCAAGTTCCGTACCGTTTTTGAGTGTGGTCTTAAACCAATTATCGACTACATCATCGCTCCAACGATCAGTTGTTTGCCAGAGTTCCGGATTCTGAAGTGCGGTCAAAAAGACTTCTTGCCCGCCTATTCGATTCATTTCTTCACGAATGATATTTTCAATTTTCTGAAGCACGCGAAGTCCAAGCGGCAAAAACGTATACACCCCCGCCATTTCTTTGTGAATGAAGCTGGCGCGAATGAGGAGTTGCGCGTTCCGACTCACCTCATCCGCCGGATTCTCCTTTCGAGTTTTCGTGAAAAGTTGCGAGTGTTTCATAGAGTGCATTTTCCGTATCTTTTCATTTTCAATTTTGAATTTTTCATTCTGCATTTTTTCTTACCACCCCTTTTTCTCCAAAGCATTTTTCGCGGATTCGCGCTGAGCCTCCTGCTTGGAGGCGCCTTCACCCTCGGCGACGAGGTCATCTCCAAGGTACGCGCCGGCGGTAAATCGTTTGTCGTGATCGGGACCAAACTCGGAAAGGACGCGATAAGACGGCGTGATACTGAGTCGCGTCTGCGCCTCTTCCTGGAATCGACTTTTCGGATCCGCGTAGAGTTTTTGCTCGAAGACCTCGGGAAGATGCCTGACGACAACGCGAAGAATGAACGCCTTTGCCGCTTCGTACCCCTGATCGAGATAGAGCGCGCCAATAATCGCCTCCATCGCGTTCGCCACGAGATACTGTCGTGATCGCCCGGTGTCTTTCGCTTCGCCCCGACTCATCAGAAGAAAGGGCTCGATGTCGAGTTCGGCGCCGACGCGCGAGAGCATCTCGCCATTGACGAGCGCTGCGCGCCAGCTTGTAAGCTCCCCTTCGGGATTGGGATAGTGATGATACAAATATTCCGTTACCACGAGCTCGAGAACCGCGTCCCCCAAAAACTCAAGGCGCTCATTGTGTTCGAGCGGATAGTTTCGGTGCTCATTGAGATACGATCGGTGAGTAAACGCGGACTGAAAATACTCGACATTGTTGAATGAAACGCCCAGGATGCGGGAAATTTCCGCGCTGTCAAATTCTTTCATACGGAAACGCTTCCCAAAAAAAGCAAGACACTCAAAAAAAAGAAGAGAGAATGCCTCAGCTTATGCGGGGAAGGAAGTTAAAATTTTAAATGATAAATTTCAAATGATAAAATAATTTTTGAATTTTGAAATTCTGAAATTATTTTGAAATTTACCATTTGTCATTTATCATTATTCGTCGTGCTCATCGGCTCGGTCTGCACTTCCGTCGGATGCTCTTCAAGTTCTTTCAATTTCAACGCGGCGCGGCGTTTTTCGCTCGAATCATCCTTCATCGGCTCACCCATCTCGCGATAGATGGTTCCCAGGACGCCATTGATGAATCGGGGCGAGCTGTCGCTTCCGAAGGTTTTGGAAAGCTCAATGGACTCGTTGATCGCCACTTTGGGCGGCACTTCATCGTAATTGCCGTAGAGGAGCTCAAAAATACCGAGCCGCAAAATATTGCGGTCAATGACGGTTACTTGGTCAAGTGGCCACTCGGGCGCGCACTTTTGGATCAATTGGTCGATGACTGACCGATGCAACAGCGTTCCTTCAACGAGAACACGGGTAAAAGACGCATCCTCAAGCCCGGGCGCGAACTCCCCTAGATTTCGACGAACAATCTCAGGCATTTCCGCTTCGCTCGCCGTTCGGAAATCCCATTCAAAAAGAGACTGCATTGCCACGGACCGCTGAAGGTGCCGATTTGCCATAATTCAGGTAAGAACAAACTATTTCTCCCCCTTCTTCTCGGTTTTTGACTGTTTGGGAAGCGCTGACTTTTTCAACGTATTCACATACTCGCGATTTTTGTAGAAACCGCATTTTGGACAGGCGCGATGCGCCGCGATACTCGCGCCGCATTTGGGACAGGCAACGGAATTTTTCACCGTTTTGACATAACGAACGCGACCGCGCGCTTGCCGAGCCTTCGAATGGTGTTGTTTCGGTACCGACATAAAGGTAAAGAGATAAACGGAAGAGTGCAAAACACTATCGCCACTCTATCAGCTTTTTTGACTTTTGGCAAATTTATCCCAAGAAACGAAAAAATACTGAACTTTGTCAAGGCTTCCCTCTCCTCTTCGAGTGCGGTACAGTAATGAGGAGTCGGTAGTGAGTAGTGAGGAGTTGGTAGCTCATATTGTGTATGCCATTCGCGCACCTTCATGTTCATTCGCACTATAGCCTCCTTACGGCGCCCGCCACGATTGACGGGCTGCTTGACCGTGCCAAAGAACTCGGAATGACCGCGCTCGCCCTCACCGATTACACGGCGCTCTATGGTGCCATCGAGCTTTCCATCAAGGCGAAAGAGCGTGGGATGAAAGCGATTATCGGCGCGGAAATGTATGTCACCAAGGATATGCATAGCCGTGCCACAAGCGAAGACCGACGTCGAAGCACACTTGTACTTCTCGCGGAAAATGAAATTGGCTACAAAAATCTCATCAAAATCATTTCGGCGGCGCATATCGAGGGGTTCTACTACAAGGCGCGCGTCGATAAGGCGCTCCTTCGAAAGTATCACGAAGGAATCATCGCGCTTTCCGGGGCGGTAACCGGCGAAGTACCCTCGCTCCTTGTCGCTGGAAGCGACGAGCGAGCGCTTGAAGCGGCGCTTGAATACGAGGATATTTTCGGAAAAGGAAATTTTTTCTTGGAACTTGAGCCGCACGGCGACTATGAAAATCAAATAATCGCCAATGCCGGACTCATTCGCATTGCTCGCGAAACCGGAATCCCGCTCGTCGCCGCCAATGACGTGCACTATGTCCGTCCCGAAGATAGTGAGATACAGGATATTTTGTTTTGTATCCAGAACAACTGGAAGGTAACCGACGAAAATCGCCTTTCGCTTCGCCATCTCGATCTCTCGCTTCGGACACCTGAAGAAGTGAAGTCGTTTTTTGCCGACGTTCCCGAGGCGATCGAAAACGCGGGGAAAATCGCCGATCGATGCGATGTGCATATCAAACTCGGCGAAACACAACTCCCGCATTTTGACGTGCCCGAGGGAAAAACGCCGGAAAATTATCTCCGAGAACTCTGCGAGGCGGGACTTGCGGGGCGATTTGGCACCTCGATAACGGAAGAACACCGAACCCGCATGGAATACGAGCTTGGCGTTATCGAGAAAACCGGTTTCGCATCTTACTTCTTGATTGTCCAGGACTTCGTCAATTGGGCGAAACAGCAAGGCATCGTCGTAGGACCCGGAAGAGGCAGTGCCGCCGGCAGTTTCGTCGCCTATTTGACCGGCATCACTAATATCGACCCCATTCGCTATCACCTTCTCTTTGAACGATTCCTCAATCCGGAACGCATTTCCATGCCCGATGTCGATATGGACTTCGCCGACGATCGCCGGGACGACGTTTTGAATTACGTCCGCGAAACGTACGGCGCCGATCACGTGGCGCAAATTATCACGTTTGGAACTATGGCGGCGCGCGCGGCGATCCGCGACGCGGGGCGCGCACTCGGATTTTCCTACGGACTCTGCGATACGGTCGCGAAGCTCATCCCGCAATTCCACTCGATCAAAAAAGCGCTCGCCGAAGCGCCCGATTTCAAAGCGCTGTACGAAAAAGACGCCGACGCCAAGAGACTCATCGACGTCGCGCAAAAGATAGAGGGGCTCGCGCGCCACGCCTCTATGCATGCCTGCGGCGTCGTCATTACCAAAGATCCCGTCACGGAATACACCCCCATTCAAAACATTTCCGGGTCCAAAGAAGGCATCGTAACGCAATACTCCTCTTCCACCAAGTCGAGCTACATCGAAAAAATCGGCCTCCTCAAAATGGACTTCCTCGGCCTCAAAAACCTCACCATCATCCAGGATACCCTGCGTATTCTCCGCGCGACCAAACGCCTCGCTCCATTTGCCGCTTCCCTTGGTCTCGATCCCGAAAACGCCTCGACCGCCGATATCATTGACCGGCTTCCGCTTGAAGATGAAAAAACGTTTCAGCTTCTCCAAGCGGCGCACACGACCGGCGTCTTCCAGTTGGAGTCGAGCGGGATGAAGAAACACCTCAAGAACTTGAAGCCGACGGTGCTCGAAGATATCATCGCCATGGTCGCGCTCTACCGTCCCGGACCTATGGAATGGATTCCGGACTTCATTGATGGAAAACACGGCCGGAAGCGCGTCGAGTATCTCCATCCGAAACTCGAGCCGATTCTCGCGACCACCTATGGCGTCGCCGTCTACCAGGAGCAAGTGATGCGGATCGCGCAGGACCTCGCCGGCTTCACGCTCGGCGAAGCGGACGTGCTTCGAAAAGCGATGGGGAAAAAGATTCTTGAGATGATCAAGGAGCAGAAAAAGAAATTTGTCGAAGGGTGCGTCCGTCACGATATTTCAAAAACCGTCGCCGAAAAAGTCTTCGCCTTTATCGAACCGTTTGCCGGCTACGGATTCAATCGTTCCCATGCTGCCTGTTACGGACTCATCGGCTATCAGACCGCCTTCCTCAAGGCGCATTTCCCAACCGCCTTTATGGCGGCGCTTCTCACGAGCGATCAGAGCAACTCCGATCGCGTTTCAATCGAAGTTGCCGAAGCGCGCGATATGGGCATCGAAGTTTTGCCTCCCTCCGTCAATGAGAGCTTTGAAGAATTTGCCGTTATCGTGGGTGATGATGGAGTTGAGCGCATCCGATTCGGTTTGAACGCCGTCAAAAATGTCGGGACGACGGTGACTGAGACTATCGTAAGGGAGCGAAAGTTGGGCGGGAAATTCAAAGATCTGACCGACTTCATCGAGCGCGTCCGCACCAAGGACCTCAATAAGAAATCCATCGAAGCGCTCGCCAAGGTGGGCGCGTTTGATGCCTTCGGTGAGCGAAAAAGTTTTCTCGAAAGTATCGATACCATTCTCCTCTTCGCCAAAAACAGCGAGAGAACAAAAGAGACACACGCGATGAGCCTTTTCCGCGATATGCCCATCGAGAAAAGCGCCATTCGTCTTACCGAAACCTCGCCCGCCACAAAGCACGAAAAGTTGATGTGGGAAAAGGAACTCCTCGGACTCTATGTGAGCGATCACCCGACAAGCGACTACCGAGAATACTTGGAGCAGGTTGCCGTTCCCATTCACGAAGTCGAGAAGCGGCCCGAAGGCGCCTCGACGCAAATAGGCGGCGTCATCTCTGCGCTCCGCAAAGCGTATACCAAAGATCAGAAAACCATGTATTTCGCGACGATTGAAGACACGACCGGTCGTATCGAGGCGGTCGTTTTCCCGCGCGTCGCGGAGCAAACCGAACATCTTTGGGTTGCCGAACATCTCGTCGTGGTTGGTGGCAAAATCTCCCTCAAAGACGGCACACCCAAAATCATCGTCGAGCGCGTCGAACGTCTCTCGGAGAAAGAAGTAGAAACGTGGCAGAGGGCGCTCCTTACGAGACAGAAATTTGAAGGAGAGAAAGAATTAGGAATGAAGAATGAAGAATTAGGCAGAGTAGAATTACGAAGTACAGACAACCAACAAACCAGCAAACCAGCAAACCAGATCACCATCACGCTCGACGATACCGCGACCGAAAAAACCATAGAACGCCTTGCTGAAATTTTGAAGAGCTTTCCCCAAGGAACGTCGAGAATATTCATCCGCCTCCGCGGGAAAACGATAGAGACGTCTTTTTCCATCGAACCAAAACCGGAATCAATCGAGATGTTGAAGAATAATTTCCAAATCGAAACACGATAAAGCAATGGAAAATGCATCTCCGCAAAAACTCATCGTCATTATGGGTCCCACGTCGTCGGGGAAGTCTTCGCTCGCGATTGAAATCGCGAAACGGTGGAATGGCGAAATCATTTCCGCTGACAGCCGGCAAGTCTATCGCGGGATGGATGTGGGGACCGGCAAGGTGAAGAGGGATCAAGAAATGAAAAATTCAAAATTCAAAATTCAAAATTTTCCCTTTGAATTTCCTGACAACTCACTACCCACTACTCGCTACCTTTCTGAAGGCATTCCCCACCACCTGCTCGATGTTGCCGATCCGAATGACGACTATAACGTTTCGCACTTTGCAAAAGACGCGCGCGCGGCAATCGAAGACATTATGAGTCAAAAGAAGCTTCCCGTTCTCTGTGGCGGCACGGGATTTTGGATTCAGGCGCTCATCGACAATCAAAACATTCCCGATGTCCCGCCAAATCTTGAGCTTCGCGAAGTGCTCTCGAAGAAAACTCCCGAGGAACTGTTTGAAATGCTTCAGCAACTTGATCCCACGCGAGCGAAAACAATAGACCGACAAAATCCACGACGACTCGTGAGGGCGATAGAAATAGCGGAGAACCAGAATAAAGAATTAGGAATAAAGAATGAAGCACCAGGAACTCAACATTCGACATTCGACATTCGACATTCTCTTATTCTCGCCCTCTGTCCTCCGAAACCTCTTCTCGACGCAAAAATAAAAACTCGCCTTGAAGTGCGTTTTGAAGAAGGTATGATCGAGGAAGTCACGCGGCTTCACGAAGGAGGCGTCACGTGGGAACGCCTCGATGCTTTCGGGCTCGAATACCGGTGGATCTCGCGATTCTTGAGAAAAACGATTTCCGAGCAAGAAATGAAAGAAAAACTTTTTTTCGATAGCATTCACTACGCCAAGCGACAAATGACCTGGATCAGACGCTGGCAAAAGCTCGGTGCGCCGATTCATATCATCGAAACACCCGAAGAAGCCATGACGCTTGCCGAAGAATTTCTCAAAAAAGAAGACTGCCCGAAAACGCTGTCGGGCAGTTGAGATACTTCACGAAAAATCTTCTTGCGCAAGTAGCGTCGCTTCGACACACTGCGCGCATCGCTCCCGAATACCTTCCGGTAACTTTCCTTCCGCTATCGCGGAGTTAAGCGGTTGAAGGAGCCGGCATCGACACATCCCATAGACTCGAAAATTGCTCTTCCGCATTCTATGCATTTGCGTTCCAAGGCGGTCTCCCCTACGGGTGTATTCATAGTATGATTCCCCTTGGAAATGCATGCTCGGAACATTCCCTCTGAAGGTTTTTGTGTAACTTCCCCATGCAATGAGATGCCCTTTGTACAAGTACGGCTCGCCTCAGTGAGAATCGCACCTCTTTTTCCGAAACGAGCCTCTGAAGAATTCCGGGTACTTCCGTTTTGAATCGGCAAAGCCCGACATCGTGACACCCTACGCCTTCCGGAAGACACCTAAAAAAATACTCCGGAATATCACACCACGGACCTGTCGCGGTGTGAAAATGCGGACTTCTTACTTTGCATGGACACAGACGAAATCCAACATCACGACCACGATTTTTGTCGACTTCTTCACGGGATAAAATATGACGCGCTTTCATCGAAGAGTCAACGCCAAGTTCAGAGAAATTTTCAGGCTTCATAAAAACCTCCGCACAAAAAATTGTTAAGGCACAAAAAAATCGCCCCAGTGGGGCGATTTTCACGCTTCGAGAAAAAAATTCCGAATTGCTTTCTTTTTCGGATTCATTGACATGTATTGTACGCTCAATACAAACCTTGTCAAATTTCTACAAATTTCCTTCTACTCGGTCACGACAGCGAGAATGTCTTCGTTCTTGACAATGGCATATTCGACGCCGGAAATTTTTACGTCCGTGCCGCCATAGCGAGTGTAGATGATATGCTGACCGGGCTTTACCTTGATCTTGTCGCTCTCCCCAATCGCTACCACTTTCCCCTGTTTCGACGAGCGATCCTCGGAGGCGTTTTCCGGAAGGAAAATACCGGATTCGGTTCTTTTCTCGGGCTTTTCGGATGACACGAGCACATTTTCTCCAAGCGGAGCCACATTCACTTTTTTCATACGGGTAACCGTTAATCAAATTACGCGCGTCTTCCCAACCAGTCTAAAGAAAAAATTAGCACTCGTCAAGAGAGAGTGCCAAATTCATTGTTTTAGAGTCCTACTACAATATCCTGTTCCTCTCTTGCGCGGAGGATACGCAGCGTAGCGTCTTTCCCCTTCTCTAACCTTCCGATTGCGACTGAGAGCGGCGTATCGAGATTGATTTCTTCTCCGTTCACCGCGAGGATGATATCGCCGATGCGAATTCCCGCTCGTTCGGCGGGCGATCCGAAGAGTACCGCGAGCCCCTGCTTACCGGAGGGCGTCGTGATAAGCGCGCCGCGATCGCGTTCGATTGAGTGAGCGACCGCGTAGGCCTTGGTGATCGAGAGGTATGAAACACCGAGAAACGGGCGACGATCAAGTGTTCCCCGCACATATCGCTCGAGCGATTCTTTGACGGCGTTCGAAGGAAGCAGAAACGATTCGAAGCCGCCGTCCTTGGGAGCGTTCCCGACAATACCGATAAGATCGCCCGAGTAGTTGATGGCGGGACCGCCGAGATAGGGCGCGATATTTGCCGCATCCACAGCATACACTCCCTCCCACCGCTCGGATGAGGCAACAGCGCCACCCGCGATATTGTAGGTTTTGTCGGTATTGCCGAGGAGAGCAGTTGAATAACGGTTTCGATATTCCTCCGACGTATTGGCGATAAGGATCAATTTTTTCCCGGCGCGAATTTCATCGGAATCGGCAAAGGAAATAGAGGGAAGATTACCGGCAGAAACCGAGAGATACACAAGGCCAGTGAGCGAATCCGTCGCCTCAAGTTTTGCCGGATAGCTGGTCCCATTATAGAGAAAGACGGTGTAACTCGCGTTTTCCAGAATGGCAGTTTTGAAGGTTGCGATACGTCCGTCATTGGTGACGAGGACGCCACTCCCCTGAAGCATTCCGACATTTTTGGAAGTTTCCTCCCCTGCTTTTCCGATTTCGGTTCCAACATTTCTGACGGAAAGAATATTGACCACCGATGGAGAAGCGGAAAGCGCGATAGTCTCAACTGAGTCATCTTCACGAATCACCACTTGCTCTGTCTTATTGATGATCACGGTATTCTCCGAAACTTTCTTGAAAATATCCCATCGGGAGAGAAAACTATCTGCCGCGATTTTCGGAAGTATTGTCCGATCCGCCACGATACCCGCTATGCCACCGATAATCGCGACTCCTCCCACGAAAAGTCCGTACCAGAAAAATTTTTTTATACCAGCTCTCATAGATGAATATCCGTTACTATATAGGACTTACGCGTTTGAGTGCAGTTCGAGGAAAATGCGAGGAACGGAATGAATTGTTTGGGAAACAATTCATTGTATGCGCCATACAGTGTCCCCGCCGAGGCGGGGGAGCATTTGACGAAGACCAGCCTACCGGCAGGCAGGAATGCGCCAAATGCGTAAGTCCTAATTATACCACCGGAAGCCAGGGGGAACTCACGAGAACCATGCCAACCAAGCTGAGGATAAGAAGCGTGTGCACGACAAGGCGTTTTTTTGAGAACGTTCCCAATGCTTCACTCTGAATCGTATCCCAGAGAGGAGAGATCATCATAAGCGCGAGCACCCCCGACGTCAAGTATCCAAACGGCCAAAAGCTTCCAATCCAGCCTATTTGAGCCGCAAAAATTCCAAGGAGGAGAGACGACAACCACGCCTTCCGCGTCTCATTCCGAAACAATCGAGCAAACGCAGAGAATCCGATCAAAAAAGCCGATATCCCGTATGAAATCATCAGTGTCGCCTCATCAAAACGCTGGAAGTTGAGAAATACTCCGTAGAAAGCGCTAAAAAGAAAGAAAAGCGCGGTGATGGCAACCAAGGACAACATACTCTGCGCCGTCACATCTCCCTTGTACTGCTTAAGGCGATAGTTTCCAAGCATCGCCACATAAAATACCATCGAGCTCAAAAAAATGAAAGTGTGCTTTTCTTTCGGCGCACTGACAAAAAAAAGGAGGATGTAAGCGGAAAGTGAAAACAGAGTCGGTATAAGCGCCGATCCGATTGACCCGCCAAAGCGCCATGACATTCGAAAGAGTACCGTCAAAAAGAAAGCGGCTATCGGCGAAAATCGCGCGGGAAGAGCGATGAATGCCTCCAAAAAACCAAAAAAAAGAAGCGTAGCAAAAAAAACGGCGATGTGGAAAAACATAATCGATACGATCAGAGACGGGAGCTGTTCTTTTCGTATCGTACTCCCTTCCTCTCCTCGCTTCAAGCGGCGCCGACTTTTTACTTTTTGACCGAACAATCCATTAGACCCTGATTACTTTACTTCCGCTCCTCGAGCGTCACCTTGACTTCTTTGGTATCACCCTTACGCCAGAGTTTGAGCGTTATGGTATCGCCGGAGCGTTTTGTCCCGATGATATCGCCCAGCTGGTTTTCTTCATCCATCCTAATCCCGTCGATTTCGAGGATGATATCATTTTCGACAATACCGGCTTTATCCGCGGGAGATCCCGGTACGACCGCGAGGTCGGTCATTTTTTGACCCCGAACCACCAACGCGCCATACTCGAACGGAAGGTTGTTTTCTTTTTGAATCTCCGGCGTAATAAGCGCATAGCGAACCCCGAGAAAGGGAGAGGAAATCCTCCCGGTTTCTTTCACTTCCTTGAGAGCGTTTTTGATACTGTTAACCGGTATCGCAAATCCGATATTTTGCGCGCCCTGTGCCATTGCTACATTCACTCCAATCACCTTTCCCGAAAGGTCAAGAAGGGGTCCGCCGGAATTACCGGGATTGATGGCGGCATCCGTTTGGATAATGCCCGAAAGTCGCTCCGACGCGCCGAAACCGGATCCCGCGACAAGGTTTCGCTTGAGACCCGATACGATGCCTCGGCTCACGGTATTGGAAAACTCGCCGAGCGAATTCCCGATCGCAACCGCGGTCTGACCTACTTTAACGGCATCGGAATCGCCGAGGTCGAGCGCCGGAAAATTATCGCCCTCGATTTTCAGAATCGCGATATCTTGTACCGGATCGCGCGCCAAGACGCGCGCCGAGTATTCTTTTTTGTCACTCATAATGACCGTATAATCTGCCTGCATTTCATCTACGACATGCCTATTGGTAACGATAGTTCCGTTGGAAGAAACGAAAAATCCGGATCCCTCGCCAACCGTTTGTCGTTCGGTTTCTCCGGTATCGTACTCGCGTTCATAAAACGGGTTTCCGAAGAAAAACGGAAATCCCGGATTATCGAAAAGGCTTCGGTACTTGGGGACATCTTTGGTTATCACGACGCTCACGACAGCCTTCGTGCTTTTTTCAACCAAATCGACAAGGAGCGCCTCTTCCGAAGAAACCGCCGAAGGGAGCGTCATCGACGTATTTTTTTCCTTTTGATTCGCAATATCTCGGAAGATGGGCGGGAGTGGGAGGCTAAGATCGCTCGCAAGGCGCGGCCCGACCCACCATCCCAGAATGCCGCCAAACAAGCCGAACAGAAAACTTACCAGAAGGACGATTGATCCGCCACGTCGGCATTTTTGCGGACTCCCCTCTCCCTTTTTCATCTCTTCCGATTGAGACACGTTTATGGTTTCCATAGGGGTTGAGTAAAAAGTTAATTATTTTTAGAAAATAAGTGATGGATCGCCTTCGGATTTTTCGAGGGCGCGTTTCTCAAATGACCGCAGCTCTCCATCGCGGAAGAGAACGGCACCAACTCCCGCATCCCAAATATACCGGCGCGGAAAAATGAAGACAAGCTTCTCCCGTTTTTTCTCGTTTAACCAATCCGAAAACATCGGTTTCCGAGTAAATACCTGTCGCAGGTGCGCCAGCTCTTTCTCACCTTCCGTTTTTCGCTCCAACACAGACACAATATGAAATCCGATCGAACTTTCTATAATCGGACCAACCCTGTTTACCACCTGAGTCTTTGCGGCGTTTTGCAGTTCCGGAACAAGCGTTCCAATATCTACCCAGCCTAAATCTCCCCCGGACTTTCCCGAGTCTCCTTCCGAAAATGTTTCGGCCACTTTTTCGAACGATTCCCCGTCTTTGAGTGCGGAGGACGCTTTCTCTATGGCGGATTTTGCCACCGTTATATCTCGAGCTTCTTCGAAAGATTTTTCAAGATTCTCCCGATAGAGGGATGGGATGATGATTTTTTCTTGAAATGTTTCGATATCCCATCCATACAAAGTTTTGAGTCGATCTTCGAGATTTTCCTGACTTCCTCCTTCTTTTTGAATGGCCGCTTGAAATTGCCTCTCTATCTCATCATCGGAAAAACGAATGCTCTTTTCTCGGGCAAGCGAGCGGATAATCTCATCTTCCACGAGTTTGTTCAAAATATCTTTCTCTCGGATCAGAAGTCGGCTTTTCCCTTCCGGCGTATCAAAATCCACCCGAAACCCCCGCTCTGAAAGCGCCTCTGCTTGCGATTCGTAAAACCTGCGCACCGATTCCCGATCGCGATCAAGTTCTCGATAGGATATAAAAGCGCCATCCACGACAGCGACCGGAAACGGAAGAACGCGACGAAGCAAGGTGGCAACCAAAGTATCCGGATGAAAGACAACAAGAAACGCGCTGGAAACAAAACTGATTCCGACAACGAGAATCACGCCAAAAAGCATCGTCCCCAAACGAAAACGCGCGTGTTTTTTTTCCATTCCCTCTTTTTTTTCGGTTTCGTTGTTTTCCATAGCGTTTCAGCGATTATTGTTTTTTGAACCGAAAAATTCGTACCACCATTGTATCGGATTCGGCATTTCGGGAGAAGTAGCGCCGAGAACCGTCGGAACAGATGCTCGAAAATCGCCCGACTCGCTCTTCTTGGCGGCAGTTTTCGTTCGCCCCCGAATAAAAACAACCTTCTCTCCGGACTTTTGGTATTCGAGAAGACGTTTGGCTTCCTGTTCTCGGAAACTGTCCGATTGGAGATACTCGATACGGTCGCGGAGCTTTCTGTTTTCTTGATCCACTTGGTTTGCTTCCCTTTCAAGGGCTTGAATCTCCACCAGTATACTTTTGTTTCGTTTGGACTCCTCGTACGCGCGGTATCCGACAAAAAGACTCCCAACAATACCGAGGAAAAGAATTCCTCCCGAGAAAAAAAATACGAATACTTTTTTCATACTAACGACGATAGGTAAAAATCGGCGCGATAAGAAAGAAAATCATAGAGATCACTGCGAGAATGGAAATCACCACCCATGCGGCATACATTCGTCGATATCGTTTTTTGAATTGCGTCATAGAACGAGTTGAAAAAATTAAAGTTTGATACGAAATCCACTTTTTACCCGTGATTCTTTTCCGTTCTCTCTGTTGAGAGTATCTTTCGCACTTCGCCGAGATCGATAGCGTCCTTAATGTGTCGGAAAGGTTTCGGAGCGATATGCTGAATTTGCCCGAGAGAAAGCGGCGCGTCTTTCGGCGCGTACGCCTTGGGGGTAAACGTATGCGGTGCGGATGTTGCGATACCCTTCTCCAGTACCGGGTTCTCCGACAACGGATCAAAACGGGGAGCGCGAAATTGCGGAGACGAAATAGGTGCTGTGTGCGCGGGAAAGGGATCTGTTCGTGTTTTCGCAATCGTTTTTTGAAAACTCCTGAAGTGTTCTTTACAGAAGGTTGGGCGTTTCCCATCCGGACGAAACGGAACTTCGATTTCAATATTACAAACGGCGCACCTGGACCGAAACAAAACCCGCTCCTCCGTTGGCACCGCCGCCGACGCTTCCTCGCGAAGCGGAGCAAGCGGTTTCCCGGAAACAACGAATTCGTTTGGACGAGTGGGAGCGTTCGGTATTCTCTCTACCATGGTCGGTGCCAATGGTTGCGAATCCCGCCTTTGAAATGACTGGGGTGAGCGATTATTTTCATGCCATATATGTTGCTCAAGCGGCTTCTGCACCGATCTTTGCGTCGCCACGGAATAAGGCAGGGGCGATTGTTGGGGCGACGCTGGAATCGGTACGGCTGAAGTGGGGGGTGAGGCGGCACCTTCGCGAGCCGACTCTTCGGCGCGCGCACGCATCCGCTCCTCAAAACTCTGTCGTTCTTCCTCGGTCAGAATTCCGGTCCACCGACGAATTTTGTCTTCGACGTCCTGCTTGTTGGCGGCGTATCGCTCGCGAGAAAGTCGGATGATCTTGTCGGCATTCTCCATACTTTCCGGAAGCTCAATCGGCGGAAGCGTCGTCGCGCTGAAGGCGTCTCCCGCAATACCGTCAATCATGAGTTTCAAATAGATGTGGTACTTTTCAAGATTCACGATATCGGTTGCCAAGAAAATCGGTTCGAATTCTTTTTCGAGAAATTCCGCGTCTGTCGCGCCCACGCGAAAACTAATGATCGTACCCGTATTGCCGAAGATAGCATCGCGCACCGGTTCTTCGATTTGCAAGATATATTGATTGGCAAGCGTAAGATTTAATCGATACTTGCGCGCTTCGGAAAGAATATTTCCAAACGACTCCGTCGCGAAATTTTGAAACTCGTCCACGTAGAGATAGAAGTCTTTGCGCTCCTCTTCGGGCATATCCACGCGCCCCATCGCGGCGAGCTGAATCTTGGTAATCATCATCGCGCCGATGAGGGCGCTGTTGTCTTCGCCGATACGACCCTTGGAGAGATTCATAATGAGAATCTTCCCGCTATCCATAACATCGCGCACGTCAAACGAAGAAATCGTCTGTCCGACAATGTTGCGAATAAGCGAACTCGAAAGAAACTGCCCGACTTTGTTTTGAATCGGCGCGATCACTTCTTGGAGTACGCGATCGTTCCATTTGGTGTATTCGTCAACCCAAAACGACCGTACCACCGGATCGGTCACTTTTTCAAGCACGCGCTTCCGGTATTCCTTGTCGACCAAAATTCTCATCACGCCCAAAAGCGTCGATCCGGGATATTCAAGGAGCGCCAAGATTGCATTTCGCAGAATATACTCGAGTCGCGGTCCCCAGGAGTCAGCCCATATTTTTTTGAACACGCCGACCAAACCCGACGCGACCAAATGCCGATACTCGGGTCCGACGTGCTCCATCACATTGAAGGCGACGGGGAAATCCTGATCCGAGGGATTGAAATAAATGACATCGTTCGCGCGCGAGGGCGGAATGGCGCGGATGAGTTTCTCGGCGGTGTCACCGTGAGGATCGATATAGGCGATGCCGTAACCGTGCTGAATATCCTGAATGACGAGGTTCTCGAGGAGGTTCGTCTTCCCCATACCCGTCTTCCCGATGATATACATATGCCGGCGGCGATCATCCGCCTTGATGCCGAACACCCGGTTCTCGTTTCGAAAATTCGTTTTTGCAAAATAGGTCACGTCGGACATAGGGGGAGAAATTCAAAATGAAAAAAGTAAAATGAAAAATGAAACACTAAACATCAAAAATTTCCGTATCCGCATATTTTCTTTTTTGCATTGTTTTTGCATTTTTACGGTCGTATGGGCAAGTTGGCGGGGGCGGAGGCTTGTTTGGATGTGACGCGGGTGAGTGACGGCGCAATGACATTCATATCCGGAATATGGAAAAGCGTCGCGAGTTCGGCGGTACTCAAAGCGAGCATTGGCACCGGAGAATCGGGATCGCGAAATTTGTAGCGACGCAAGAGTTTCCGCTGGCGATACCGGAGACGAGAAGTCGTAAACAAGTAATTGGCATACGTTTTCGACGCGTCATTCGGTTTAAAGCCGTTTAAGTTGAAATCGTTGAACTGCTTGAGCGCGCCGAAAAACGACGAGACAAAAGACTTGTCAAATCCTTTCTTCTTTCCGAGATAGATCACACGCAAACGACAGCTAAACACATTGCGTCCGATATTCGCCTCGAGCGCTTTTACCACTTCTTTTTCAATCGGCGTCAATTGATATTCGAGGAAGTCTTTCTTTTTTTCTTCTTCTTTGGCGGTGGCGAATTCAACCGGTCCGAAAAACGCCTTCGGTATATTGGTTACGATTTCCCCGACACCGGAAGTGATGTCCCCAAGAACCGAGGTTGGCTTTGCCTTCACGGCGCGACCGATGATTTCATTGAGGAGCTCCTTTCCGGTATTGTAAAAAGTCGGCTTGAGCGGCGTGATAATCATTTGAAACCACAATTTTTGCCCGGGCGGCAGTTTCCCGAATGTCTCGAGGAGTCCCGCCAGAGGATCGATCATTTTACCGGTCACGTCCTCTTCATAGTAGTGGTAGGTCTTGATCGGATAAGGGTCCGGCTTGGTAAACTCGACATCAGCACCAAAAAGATCCCATTCCTTGTTGGGCGCGCCCTTTGGGATGTCATCCACGTAATCCGGCACCTCGACAATTTCCACATTCGAATACTGCGCGTAAAAATACGCCTCGATAAGGTTTCGAAACGCGACCGGTGTCCGCACGTATATGTGTCCCCCCGTCACCCCGTCACCCGCCAACTCGAGACTGATAAGTGGAGGGAGGTACCCCTGAACAAAGGCTTCTACCGTTGTCGGCGTTTTGTCGACACCGGCGATACCGTCAAAAATCGTCTCCATCACCTTGGGACTCTTCTCGATATCGCGCGGCGGGATAATTTCGAGGAGCACGGTTTTGACGCTTCCGATATATTGGTTCTGGATGTGATCCATCCAGAGCAGTTTGAAAATAAAATACAGGGTCGGCGGAAGGACAACAAACCACGCCTCTCCCATAACGCCCCAGATATTGGAGAGCGCCTCCGCCATGTCAGTCAAACTTTTGAAAAAAAGGGTGCCCATGAGAGATCATTCGTTGAAAATCCCCCGACCGCTATCCCGCCAAATACGATACTGTTATTTTTTTGTTTCCGGGAGCGTATATGCCCCGTCTTTCCCTCGCGTAAAAAACGCGTTCAAATTGATCACAACCGTCGCTTCTTTCACATCTCGAATCTTGAGAACCTCGGCAATCAAGGTTTCGCGATCAATCGGCTTTTTTTGTTCGCGAAGAATTTCTTCGATCACCTCCCGAACGGTTCCGCGCCGATATCCCCACTCAACGAGCGCGTAAGTTCCTCGCCCCACCAACACGAAGCGCTTGTCTTTGATAAGCTCGTTGTGCACCGTTTGCGGGTGGGTCGTCTTTCCCGGCTTCTGCAATCCCGAACGGTCGATTTTGACCGCGATATCCCGGAAGTGAAGCGGTTTTTTCTCATTTCGGACAATCAAATACGCCCGTTCTCGTGTTCCCCGCGGGCAAATATCGCTCCATTCGGGAAGTCCCCATTGCCCAAAAGGGTTCCTTCGGCACTCTCGAGACACGGCAAGAAAATCAAGGAGCGTTTCTTGGCTATAGGCTTTGAGCGCCGGAATTTTTCCGAGTCGTTTGAGAAGCTCCGCTTCGGCAAGCGAGGCGCCGTTTTCGACAAAGAGGTGCTTGGCGTTCTCATTGACCGTTCGCCACGCCTCATACGAAAACGACGCGAGCGCGATTGATGGAACCAGAACGTCACTTTCAAACTTTCGAAAACGCTCGGGCAGCACCGCCAAGAAAAAACGAACCGCTCCCTGCTCTTTCGCATCATCTTTTGCGATCGCGGAAAAGAACGCCTCCTTTTCGAGTATACCACTCCTCTTTTTGAGCGTCCATTCTATTTTTTTTGAAACTTCTTCGAGCGCCGCCGGATACCGCTTTGCGCGAACATTCTCAAGAAGTACTGAAATGATCTGTCGAACACGCTCACGCGTAATGCCATAGGTCTGACCGATTTCCTCAAGCGTCATCGGTTTTTTACCACCCGCGCCATACCGCGCCGAGGCGATAGCAAGCGCTCGCGGCGAAACCGAGTGAAGAAACTTTCGAAACGCCGTCGTATAAAAGCCCCCGAGAGAACCGGGATTTTTTCGCAGAGACACGACATTCTTCGCGCGCTTTCCCGCAACGAGCGTCGCGGTCATTGTTTTTGACTGATTCATAGTGGAGGGCGAAACGCCTGTTAATAAAATTGAGTCTACGCATAGTAGCGCATAATCCATTATTTTGTCAAGACTGGAATCAACGGCGGCTTTTGAGGATTCCGGACGTGATATTTTTATCCCAAACACTTCCCTTTTGTTCGTCCTCGACTTTTGCGGCTTTTTTTCGTACAATGCAAGATAAGGAGGCATAGATCATTACTCATAATTCTCTGTTCCTATGAAAGAAACTCCCCTTCAAAAAGAAACGGTCTGCATCGTCGGTTTGGGATACGTGGGACTGCCGCTTGCCGTTCGTGCCAAAGAACGCGGATATGACGTATTCGGATTTGATCTGGATGAAAAGAAAAACGCATGCATCAACACAGGGAAAAGCCCCATTGAAGATCGCTTTCTCGAGGAAAATCTTCCGAAACACCCCGTTCTCGCATCATCCGATCCGAAGTCGCTCAAGAAGGCCGACATCGTCCTCGTCTGCGTTCCGACACCGGTTGATGAGGTGTACGCTCCCGATCTTTCGCCGGTTATCGGCGCGATGGAAACCGTCGCCGCCAACCTCAAAAAAGGCGCGCTCGTTGTCCTCGAATCAACCGTCAATCCCGGCGTTTCCGAAGAAGTCGTCGTGCCTATTCTTGAACGCGCGGGTCAGAGAATCGGGAAAGACGTCTTCCTCGCCCACTGCCCCGAACGCATCAATCCCGGGGACGACGTGTGGAACGTCACCAATATCCCCCGTGTCGTCGGCGCCCTCGACGCGACCGGACTCCGGCGCGCGCTCGCATTTTACCGCTCCATTGTCGACGGCGAAATCCGCCCGATGAAATCCATCCGCGAGGCGGAGGCGGTCAAGGTGGTTGAAAATTCCTTCCGCGATATCAATATCGCGTTTGTAAACGAGCTTGCGCGTTCGTTTGACGCGCTCGGTATCGATGTGAAAGACGTGATCCGTGGCGCCGCGACCAAACCCTTCTCCTTCCTCGCACACTTCCCTTCCTGCGGCGTGGGCGGTCACTGCATCCCTGTCGATCCGTACTATTTGATAGAGCGCGCGAAAAAAGCCGGCTTCGACCACAAGTTCCTGCGCCTCGCCCGTGAAATCAATAACGGTATGCCGGACTATACCGTAGAGCTCCTCCAAGACGCGCTCAATCAGGTGAAGCTTCCGATGAATGGCACGACCGTCGGCGTCTTGGGACTCGCCTACAAGGCAAACATCGACGATGTGCGCGAATCGCCCTCCGTCCGGATTATCGAACACCTCAAGAAACACTCCGCCAAGGTTGAGGTGTACGATCCGCATATTCTCGATCGATCAAGCGCGAAATCCCTCGATGCCCTTCTCAAGAAGTCCACCGCCCTTATCCTCGCGACCGATCACCGAGAGTTCAAAGACACCATTACCCCCGCCCTGCTCAAAAAACACAAGGTGCGAGTTTTCATCGACGGCAAAAACGCCTTTGACAAAAACCTGTTTCGAAAATCGGGAATAATCTACAAAGGAATCGGGAGATAGAAGTAAGCATCAAGCAGAAAGTATCGAGCATACTCACTACAAACTACGAACTACCCACTTCTCTCGTATGTTTCACCTTATTCGTCTCGCCATCTGGATTGTCGGGCTCACGGTTATCGGGAGTTTCCTTTTGAATTTCTTTGACTATCAAATAGACTGGGACTATGTAAAGAAAAGCCAGAGTCGCTGTTTCGGCGTCGCGATCGAATGCCAAAAAACCATCCAAAAAGAAGGCGCCGAAAATGCCAAATGCCCCGTCGCCTGTTTCGAATTTATGAAACTCATAAAAAAGAAATAACGTGTAACCTGTAGAGACGCAAGATTTTACGTCTCTTTTAGATGGAATAAGAGACAACAAAAACCTGTAGCCATAAGATAATGTGCATCTTTATGAAATTAGTCATCAATATTCCTGCCTTTAATGAGGCGGAGAAAATAGGCGAAACAATACGACGCATTCCGCGTTCGTTCGAAGGAGTTGGCGAGGTTGTCGTTCATGTCGTGGACGACGGATCAAGCGATCATACCGGGCGAGTCGCGCAAGAAGCTGGCGCTGATCGCGTCGTGACACACCCGCGCAATATGGGACTCGGCAAAGCGTTTCGCACCTCGGTCGAGGCGGCGCTTGAAGCGAACGCCGACATCATGGTGAACATCGACGCCGACGGACAGTTTGATCCCCATGACATCGGGAAGCTCCTTACTCCCCTTCTCTCAAACACGGCCGACATCGTGAGCGCCGACCGATTTGGAGAGCACGAGGCAAAAAACATACCCCTCGTCAAGGACAGTCTCAATCGCCTCGCCGCGCGCCTCATTTCCGGTTTCCTCAAAACGCCGATACAGGATTTGACCTGCGGTTTCCGCGCCTACAACCGCGAGGCGCTCCTCCGACTCAATCTCCTCGAAAACTTCACCTATACCCAGGAAGTCATCATCGACGCGATCGGCAAAGGAATGAAGATTGTCTGGGTTCCGGTCACGGTCACGTATTTTGCCGAGCGAAAATCAAAAATGACCAAAAGCATCTCGCGGTATATCCGGCAAAGTTCGCGCATTATCGTTCGCGCTATCCGCGATGTGCGCCCGATGAAATTTTTCGGCATTCCGGGCTTTACCCTGATCGGCGTCGCCCTCGCCCTCTTCCTCGTTTTCCTCGGTCTCTATTTCCAGGATTTCAAAATTTCTCCCTACCGCAACTACCTCTTCTTCTCCGCCCTTTCCTTCGTGATCGGTCTCCAATTCGTCGTCTTCGCGCTCCTCGCCGATATGGTCAAATCCAACCGCCGCCTCATTGAAGAACAAATGTACCTCGCCAAGAAAATGCGCTACGAAAAAACAAACAACTGACAACTGACAACAACCCGATACATCGGGAAACAATCGGACAAACCCGCTCCTTACTCCCTGCCCGCAACGCTTCGCGTAGCGATGCAAGCGGAATTACTCGCTACTCACTACTCGCTACTGACTACTCACTGCTATGCTCCGCATCCTCTTCATTTCTCGCGCCTATCCGCCGGTCGTGGGCGGGATCGAGAATCAAAACTACGCGCTTTCGGCGTGGCTCAAAAAGCACGGCGCAGTCACAACGATCGTTAATCGTTTCGGGAAGAAATTCCTGCCATTTTTTTTGCCGTACGCGCTCATTCGGACACTCCTCTGCGCCCGACGATTCGACGCTATCCTCTTGGGCGACGGCGTCCTCTCGGTGATCGGCTGGGCGGCAAAAATTTGTTATCCCAAAAAGGCAGTTCTCTCGGTTGTTCACGGACTCGACATCACGTATCCGTTTTTTCTCTACCAATTTCTCTGGGTACGCGTTTTCCTCCCCAAACTCGACCGCCTCATCGCGGTCGGCAATGAAACGATCTCGCTCGGCGTCGCGCACGGCATCCCCAAGGAAAATTTCGAATTCGTCCCCAACGGCATTGACCCCTCGGCACACCACAATCCCAATTTCAGTCGAAAAGATCTCGAAGGCATCCTCGGAGACCTCAAGAAAGATGTTACAGTTCTCCTTACATCGGGACGGCTCGCGCGACGCAAAGGGGTCGCGTGGTTTATCCGAAACGTCCTCCCGACGCTTCCAAACGCCGTGCTCTATGTGGTTGCAGGAGACGGTCCCGATCGCGACAATATCCGCTCCGCCATCGAAGAAACCCGGAACTTTGAGCGCGTGAAACTCTTGGGCTATGTGAGCGACCGCGCGCGCGATATTCTGATGAACACCTGCGATATTTTCGTCCAGCCCAATATCCATATTCCGGGCGATGTCGAAGGATTCGGCATAACTCCGATCGAGGCATCATCCTGCGGCATCCCCGTCATCGTCTCGCGCCTCGAGGGTCTCAAAGACGCCTTTGCCGACGGGAAAAACGGGATTTTTGCCGAGCCGGAAAATGTCGAAGACTGGCGCAAAAAAATAGAGCACCTCCTCTCGAATCCCGAAGAACGAAAAGCTTTTGGCGAACGGGCGCGGGTCTACACGGCGCGACATTTCGATTGGGCGACCATCTCCGCCTGCTACGCCGGCATCATACAAGACACTGTCTCCCGCACGACCGGCGAACGGGATCTCAAGAAACAAAAAGAACATGATTGATACATCTCTAAACATCCTGAATTTTCTCCTTGCGCTCGTCGGACTTTTTTTTGTTCCGGGTAGTTTGTTGTTTCTCGTGCTTTTCCGAAGCGGATTGCGGAAGTTTTCCATTTTTGAATTCGCGATTTTCTCTTTCGCCCTCGGTCTCTCGATACTCGATTTCGGTATGCTCTTCCTCTCAAAGGTCGGCATACCGATTTCCCGTATTTCCCTCCTCGGGCTCGTCGGCATCGTTTCCGTGATTTCCCTTTCCATCTTGGTCCACTCCGTGAAACGCCCAAAGCTTTCACTCTCACTTCCCGAATGGATTCACGGTCTTTCGTTTTCGAAAAAAGAAAGCATCCTCTTCATCGGACTGATCGTACTCACGATATGTATCAAGTCAGTGTATCTCTGGGATGGCATTCTCCCCACCTCAACTGACTTGGGACACCATATGTTCTGGGCGAAGAAAATAGCGATCGAGGGAACCGTTCCGGAATACGAGAAGATCAATATCGCCTTCAAAGACGAATCGAACACGCTCACGGCGCCCGAGCCGATTGATGACTTCGTCGTCGGCGAACACCTCCCCTTCGCGGCCATCTCGCTCGTCTCCGGTCTCGATGTCGCTTCCGCTTTTCCCTCGCTCTTCCTTCTCGCGGCAAATATCCTGACAATTCTCACGCTTTCGATTCTCACCTATCACCTCTTTAGCGAGGTGTTCACGACTGCAACGCTCGCGCGTCGAGGGATGATTCTCATACTTCTCTGTGTCGGCCCTCTCTGGGCGCTTTCCTCGCCTGAAGCCAAATATGTCTCGGGCGGCGTCGTCGGAAATCTCCTTGGAAACCTCCTCATTCCCGCGATCATCCTCGCGCTCCTGCGCGCGTTTCGAGAAAAAAGCGCCGCGTTTCTCATGCTCGCGCTTCTCCTCACGGGCACGCTCGCCTTCACGCATCATCTCTCAATGCTGATCTTTTTATACATCACGCTCTCTGTCCTCATCGTTTTTGTCGCGCTCAATCGAAAAGACGCCTTCTCAAAAATACGAGACTGGCTCGCGCTGTTCATTTCGCCGGCGCCGATTCTTGCGATTATTTTTCTCGTTATCGTCATCCTCTTTGTCTATACGCCGACCTATCTCGATATCGAAGCGATCGACACCGCGCTCGGGAGCCCCTCCAAATCAACCCGCGAAGGGATCACCTTCGACCAGCTCGCGCAGAGTGTCGGCGGCGCGCGCCTCGGACTCGAACTGGTCGGTATCGCGCTCCTCCTTCTCTCGCCCCTACGGAAAACGCTCGGAGCCTCCGTGCTTTTAGGCTGGAGCGTGGGACTTATCGTTATGGCGCTCTTCCCTCACCTCGTCTTCCTCGATATCCCTTCAAACCGCATCGGCACCTACGCGACCTTTCCGGCGGCCATCCTCTCGGCATACGCGCTTGCCGCGCTTTTCCTGCAAAAACAAAAAGGAGTTGAATCAACACCGCTCGGAGGGAGCACGAGTATTCTCCAGTGGTCGTTTATGCTTCTTCTCATAGCAACCGTTACCGGCGGATTTTTTGACAATGCGAGTACGCTCCCGAAAGAGTCGAACGCGAAAAACGCCGTTCAAACATTTGTCGCCTCCCGATGGCTCGCCGCGAGAACCGCGCCGGACGAATGGATACTCAAGGATCACAACTATATCGTCGCCGACTCCTGGATGAAGCTTTCCTTTATGCGCGACTATTCCTATCCGCTCTCGCGCGGATATCTGCGCCGCTACACTGACGAGGTGACCCTCCGCGAACAGTGCACGCTCCTTATGATTTCCGCCCCCAACACCCCCAAAGGAAAAGCCTGTTTTGACAGCACCGGCGTTGATACCGTCGTCGTCAATCCCCACGTAGACGGCGCCCAATTCAACAAGGCTAAAGAAATGTCCCTCCTCTATATTTCGGACGATATCGCGGTATACAAAATGGCTCAATAAGAAAAGCACCAAATTCAAAATTTCAAGTTCCAAATAAGCACCAAATAACAAATATTCAAAAGAGACGCTTGAAAAAATGATTTTGTTTCGAAAATTGAGATTTGAGATTTATTTGGAACTTGAAATTTTGAATTTGGAATTTTTTTAATATTCCTTGTATGAAAGAAAAAAATATCCTCCTCATCCTTGCCCTCTCCCTCCTCATCGCCTTTGTCGCGCTCGCTTTCCGCGAATCATACCTTGCCGATCCGGCGAATCACGACTGGTGGTCGCTCTCCTTTGCCTCGCAGGAACCGACCGACGCGAGTTTCTCCGTTTCAAACTTCGGCACGACCAAAACGTTTTTCTACGAAGTCACAGTGGGTGACACACTCGTCGAATCGACTTCCTTCACCATAAGCGGCGCGAACGGTCAAACCATCCTCATCCGGAATCCCGACAAAAAATCCGCCCGCGTGAATGTGTGGACGGAAGGAGAGATAAACAAAACCAGCAAAGATATAACCAAGAGGAAGGAGATTTATAAGAGATAGAGGAAAATATAAAGCAATCGAAAAAGCAAACGATAAAAAAAGAGACCCGCAAAACAGATCTCTTCAAAAAACTAGCGACAACCAAAGGAACTCCAGACGACTTTATAGGCAAAGCTTTCTTTAAAGTTGTAGGCTATTTCAGTCCTCACCCCGGCTTTTAGCTCACAGTATTCCTCCAAATAAGTGAAGATACAGCCATTAAAAATTAGGCCTGAACAAAGCCACACTACAAACCACAGACAAGCTGCCTTAAAAAATCCGATTCCTAAAAATCGAGGAACTACGAAAAAAAAGAGGTATGCTAATCCGGGGTAGTGGACAAGTAACACAAGATAGTAAAGAACCAGCCATCCGGTACTATTCATGGAAAACCCCCTCAAGCACAGTCAGTTGAGGATAGAAAACCAAAACTATTATAGAATATATTTATATATATGTCAATGCCGATTAAAATCCTCCTCGCGACACGCCCGCTCGTCCCGCCATGGGATGAGGCGTCGAAGAATTTCGCGTATTTTTTGGCAAAGAGTATTCGAGATCCCGAACTTGAGTTTCACCTCTTGACGACTGATGAAACGCTCGAGGAGCTGGGGGCAAACTGCGTCCAACACCCGATTTTTGGGAGCGGACACTTTGACCTTAAAGCCAAAATGCGCCTCGCGATGTTTCTTTTCACTCAGAGTCACCGCTTCGATATTGTCCACTACCTCTTCACACCGACTCCTTTCAATTCCTTTCTCCTCAAAAACTTCACGTGGAAACGCCCGAAGACCATCCAAACCATTGCGACCCTCCGCGAAGAACGCTGGGACGCGAACGACTGGAAACAGATGTTCTTCGCCGACCGCCTCATCACCTACACGGATCATTCCAGGCAAAAACTCGAAGAAGCGGGATTCTCAAATGTCGAAAGAATATATCCGGGCATCGATCTCGAACGATTCGCGCCGCGCCCCAAGAATCCCGAAACCCTCAAAAAACTCAACCTCTCCCCCGACGATTTCGTCGTCTCCTACGTCGGTGAATACGCCCGCCTGGGCGCAACCGATATGATTGTTGATATGTTGGTTCGCCGTTTCTCTCTTTCATCCCATTCCCTCCATTCAACCCCTTCCTCCCCTTTCAAATTCCTCTTCGCCCTCCGTGTCAAAAACGACGCGGACCGGAAGAAAAAAGAAGCAATTCAACAAAAATTCCGCGAAGCCGGCATCCTCGAACACATCCGCTTTAGCGACACCGTCTTCGATGTCGCCGCGCTCTACTCCGTCGCCGACATCATCACCTTCCCGGTCGCCGATATGCATGGCAAATTCGATATCCCTCTCGCCATCCTCGAAGCCTACGCATCCGGAAAACCCGTCATCCTCTCCGACCTCCCGCTCTTCAGAGAGTTTTCAAACCCCAATATTTCTGTTACTATTCCCCGAGGAGACGGGGATGCTCTCTGGCGTGCGATCGAGAGCCTCCGCCATGACGAGACAAAAAGAAACGCCCTCAGCACGGATGCGAGAGCGTTTGTAGAAAGGTCATTTAACCTCAGAGAGACTGCGGAGAGATATATGGATGCTTATAGCGGCTTTCTTAAACAGGGCGGGATGCACGAAAGTTTCTTCCTATCAGAAGATTCCCAGTAATCCTGGTCATAAAAGCGGATGTCCACGCTGCACTTCAGCTTTAAAGAGAGGTACTGTGTGCAGAATGCTAAGCAGTAAAAGCTAAATTCTGAGATTGTAGCAGAGAAATCCCAATCACTTTCCGGATATCCGCCATAATTCACACGTATCCAGAATTTTTGACCGGGAGGAAGCTGAACAAAAGCAAACACAACTTCCCTCTCCATAGCCACGTCCTTTTCGTCTCCATGCAAGGCTTCCCATAGTGATAACCCCATATACTCGTCCTCACCGTACGAACACGAATTGCGCCAATCGGTAATACGACGCGAACCAGAAAAAAGCGAGATCGATTCGATATATGGTCCGTTCCTTGGGAATCTCACAACAAGAAGATTGCCCTTCTCTAGCCACATACTCAGATAACCAGCCTTAACAGCATTCATGGAAATCTCCAAATTCTCAAGGTACACGCCGATCACTGCCGGCACCAAAAGGAGTATTGCATAAATTTAGAAATATGTCAAGAGTAATTACCGAAACTACCCCCTACCGCCGCGAGATGAAGACGGACCGCATGAAAGTGCCGGTGGTGTTTCATGTGCAGGAGGCGCTCATGCCAAATGAGGCGACCCTCGAACAACTCGAGAGCGTCGCGTCAAATGACGCGTGTTTCCATCACATCGCGGCGATGGCGGACGTGCACTCCAAGCCCGGGCGAAAGAACGCGACCGGCACGACGATTGCTTCGGAGCGATACATTTTGCCGCAGGTAAACGACTCCGATCCGGCGTGTGGGATGCGACTCGTCCGGACGAACTTGAACGAATCGAATACGACATCCGAAGACATCCACCGGCTTTTCGAGGCGCTCGTCCCCAATGTCCCCACCAAAGCATACCTCGGTACCTATCTCCCCTTTCACGTCATCGTCGATATCTGCCGCAAAGGCATCGCGCCGCTCATCGATCATCTCGGCATCGCGACAAAATTCGAAGCGGAAAATTCACTCGACCGCGGAAACTTCTTCGGGAAAGAAATGTCCCGCCGCGATATCTTTGGTGCCATTCCGCCACTCTTTCTTTTCTTCGCTCAATTCCGCGCCGGCATCCTGGGCGCCGCCGGCAATCACTTCCTCGACCTGATGAAAGTAACCGGGATTGAAGATGAAGAAAAAGCCAAGAAGCTTGGTGTCAAAAACGGCGACTACCTCTTTATGATCCACTGCGGCTCGGGCATCTTGGGGCAGTACACGATGTATATGTACACAGCGAAAAAGCGTGAGCACTTTTCGACCGCCGTCATGATGAATATCGGCCGTTTTTTCTGGAACACACCGCATCGGAAGACAATCAATGCTATCGCGCAAAAAATCCGCGAGTCCGACTTCGGAAAGAAAGAACCCCTCATCACCTTTCTCGGCGAGGGCGAGGATGGCGAGCTCTATATGAGAGCGCGGAACGCCTGTTCCAATTTCGCCCACGCGAATCGCGCCGTCATCGCGCACAACATAAGTGAGACCATCAAGAAAACGCTCCACCGCGATCCCGCGTTCGAACTCCTCTACGATATGCCGCATATCTTGGTCTCCAAGGAAGAGCACTATGGAGAAAACGTGTGGGTACACCGAAATGGCACCAGCCGCGCCTATGGACCCTCTCGTATGAGCGATCACCCGGTCTTTCGCGAGACGGGCGAACCCGCCTTCATCCCCACTTCGATGTCCACCGAAGCCTACCTCGCCGTCGGGACAGACGAGAATACTTCCGGATTCTATTCCTGTAACCATGGCGCCGGAAAGTCCAAGGAGAAAACCGATTCCGTCATTCCCGAAAACAAAACCGAGCTCAAATGGAAACTTGAAACCAAAGGTGTTCGGTTGTACAATGGGAAATCCTCGAAGGTAATAGAACAAGACGCCTCCCACTACAAACGCGCCGAGGACGTTATAGCAAGTGTCCAAGAAAACGCCATCGCCACCCCCGTCGCCCGCCTGCAACCGATTGCTGTCATAATGTACTAGGTTCCAGCTTTCCGCTTTCTGCTATCGGCATTCAGAAAATAATTGATCTATTCATACAGGGTGAGTGATTGTTCGTCCCTATCTACAATACTATGAAAATCATGAATCACGTGATCAAGCTCGCGACGAAAGCAACGCTTGAATTTATCGACATTACGGATGATGTTCTTTCCGCGATCAAAACGTGCGGCATCAAAAATGGCATCGTAAATATCCAAAGCCTTCACACGACGATGGCGATTATCGTCAATGAAGCGGAGCCGCTCCTCATTGGCGATATGAAAAAAATGCTCGAACGCGTCGCCCCCGAGACTCTCGAATACGATCATGACAACTTTGAAATCCGCACCGTCAATATGTGCGACGGCGAATGTCAAAATGGTCATTCGCATTGCAAAGCGCTTCTCCTTTCCCCCTCGCAAATCCTCAACATCGTCGACTCCAAGCTCCAATTCGGTCGCTGGCAGAGAGTCTTCGCCCTCGAACTCGACCGCGCCCGCCCGCGCGAAGTCGCTCTCCAAATCATCGGGGAGTGAAAATCAAAAAAAGATTCCAAATCCAAAATTTCAAGTTCCAAATAAATGCCAAATCTCAAGTATTTAAATGAGGCATCTAAAAAAATTGTTTTGTTCTAAAAATTGGAATTTGAGATTTATTTGGAGCTTGTAATTTTGAATTTGGTGCTTATATTTCATCATGAAACTCATCGTATTCTCTGGGCTCGATGGATCGGGAAAATCCACTCAACTCAATCTCTTGAAAACGCGCCTCGAACAGGAAGGCAAAAGAGTCGCCGTATTTCACGCGATCGAATTTTCACTGGCAAATAGAATCGCGCGATACCTCAAGGGGCGGAAATCCTTCGAACCCGGCAAAGAAAGAGCCATCACTCGCGCCTCTTTCTTTTCCCTCCTCCTTCGCAAAGTTTTTCTCCTCATTGATATTCTCCGTTTTCGATCGTTCAAAAAAAGACTCGAGCGAAACGGCGTCGACTTCCTCCTCTCCGACCGTTATTTCCACGACACCCTCCTCAACATCCTCTTCCTCTCCTTCCCCTCCAGTGGAGGGGTGCCCAAAGGGCATGGTACTTTCCCCTCCCGTGGAGGGGTGCCCAAAGGGCGGGGTGGTAATAATTCCCCTCCCGTGGAGGGGAGAGGGGTGGTTGCGGAGGGAGGAGGAGTACTCCTATCCCTCATTCCCCGCCCCGACCTCGCCTTCTACCTCCGCGTCACCCCGGAAGACATCCTCAAACGCGACCGCGTGCCGGAACAGGGATTGGAATATCTCCAAAAAAAATTTGAACTTTTGGAGCAAAAAAAAGAAGCATCGTGGTTAAAAACCATCGATGCTTCGAAAGAGAAAGACGCCATTTCAAAAGAGATTATTCGCTGGCTTTAGCCAGCGGGAATAAGATAGTGCCGATTTTCTTGGACGGTATTCAAGAGCCACTCCGTTTTCTTCGGAAAGAGAGCCACAAGAAGCGCTCCGACAGGGAGTAACACCAACCCCGCACCTACGAGCGCTACAATCCAGAACCCGGCAAATGGCGACAGCGCCAAAACCAGGACCACGAAAACTGCTACTTTAGTGAAAGTCTTCATTGGATATCTCCTCATTGGGAGTTGAGGGAATTTGGAAAAACAACTACCCAAACAGTACAACGGAAAAATACTTATGTCAACCCTCTCCAAGCCACTCCTCTTTCTCACCGTCGCCGAAATCCTCTTCAATATTTCCGGCTACGTGATCCATTCGGTCGCGGGGCGAGTTTTGGGGCCGGCGGAGTATGGGCGCTACGGACTCGTCGTGACACTCACCACGACCGTGATTATTCTTATCGGGAACGGCATCCCAACCGCGATGTCGCGCTTCCTAAGTGAATACTTCGAGAAAGATCCGGGGATGGTCGGTGTCATCAAACGAACCGGCGCCAGGCTCCAATTCTTCCTTATTGCCGGCGTAACGGCGCTCTTCTTTTTTGCGGCGCCACTCATTGCGTATCTCTTGGGCGATCCCTCGCTCACGCCACTCTTCCAATTCTCTTCCCTCATCATTCCCGCCTTTGCCGCCTCGTCGTTCTATTTCTACTACTTTACCGGCATCCACCTCTTCCACTATCAGGCGATCCTCAAAATGGCGCGCGCCATCCTCCGCGTCGCGCTCATTGTGCCATTCGTATTTCTCTTCAAAATATACGGCGCGATCGCCGGCTATATCCTCGTACCTTTCATCACCTTCCTTCTCGGCATAGTCTTCGATCGGAAAACTTCCACCCCCTTCAAGAATGCCGAGCACAATCAAGAAACGCGTACCTTCCCCTGGAAAATTCTCCTCTCTTCCGCCTGGCCCATCACACTCTTTCTTTTGTTTTATGAAATTTTCATCTCAATCGACCTTTACCTCGTCAAAGCCCTGATAGCCGACGACGCGCAAACCGGCTACTACAACGCGGCAACCACCCTCGCGCGTCTCCCTTCGTACCTCTTCTACGCCCTCTCCATCGTCCTCCTCCCCGCGCTCGCCAAGTTGAAAAAGGACGGCGATCCGGAGAAGGTGTCTCGCCTCTTGGGGAGCGCCCTTCGATACGCGGGGATTATTCTCTTGCCGCTTTTCATCATTCTCTTTTCCTACGCGGAACCGGTTATGACGCTCTTCTTCGGAGGCGCTTACCAAGAAGCCGTGCCGATTTTCCGCATTCTCGTCTTGGGACTCTCTTTCCTCACCGTCTTTTATACTGTTGCGATGGGAATGATCGGCTTGGGATACGCCAAACTCGTCGCGACACTCGCCGGCCTCGGAACACTCGGGAATGCCCTCCTCGTCACATTCCTCATTCCCTTGATGGGCACGCTCGGAGCCGCGTGGGCGACGACCGCGACCACGACCATCGTAACACTCGCGCTCCTCATTTTCACTCGGCGTTTCGTCACACTCCCCTTTTCTTTTTCCGGCATATTGAAAACGCTCCTTGCCGGCGCACTTCTCTTTGCAAGCGCGACACTTCTTCCATCAAGCTCAATCCTCTTCGTTCTCCCGACAACCTTCCTGGGCGCTGGATACCTCGCGCTCCTCTTTTCCTTTGGCGTCCTCACGACAAAGGATACTGAGAACATCCTCTCTATCTTTAGAAGGAAAAAGAACTCTTAAGAAAATTTCTTTTCATTCTTCGTCTTCAAAGTACTCAAAAAAGTAGCGAGCATGCGCGGTCGCGTATACTCGCTACTTTTTATTTCTTCTCCATCCCCCCATTCCCCATTCATCATTCTGTTGTCCCCTTTCGCATCAAGAAGACGCTCACGCGACCGCTCGTCATCCGGTCAAAAATCGGGCGCCCATCTATTTCCGTCGCCTCGTCGTAGCTTTTCGTTTTCTTACGAATGAGAAAGACCGGTCCCGAGCCGTCGGGGAAGCCTTCTTCTTCCCACCGAAGGAGCGTCTTTCCTTCAACGTGAAGCGGGTACGCGAGCGCTTTGTGGAAGCGCTTGCGATAACTTCGCATTCCAATCAAATGTGCCGTTTCTCCGGAAGCGGTGTTTTTTGACACAAATTTCGCGAGCGGTTCTACTTCACCGAGAATCGCGGTATCACCGTCACTTACCTTGCCGCTTTGAAAAAAGACAAACTCTTTTTTCAAAAAGAAAACATTTGAAACAATAAGTCCCGCCAAGAAGATAAAAAACATCCACTTAAAAATTGCCCCTCGCTCCCAAAGAAATTTCCCCCACGCGGCAAGAAGTACAAAGGGAACAAAAGCGTTCGCGAGGAAATATCGCATCGCGATCTCATTGGCAACCGGGACAACGAGTGTAAAGAGTATGGTCGAATAGAGAAGTATAGAAACCAGTAAGAAACGTTTTCGCTCATCCTTTTCTCGCCACGCGAAGAAACCCAATAAAAAGAATCCGCCAACGGTAAACACTATCTCTGCAATCGCATGGAGAACGTCGACCGGGTGTTGCCACTGCTTTTTTTTGATGGTCGAAACGAACCGATCGCAGTGATCCGAATGCCCCAAGGCGGAGAGGATAAATCCGTTTGCCCGAATATGACAGAGCGCGTCCCGACCCATCCGACTCCCGTAACTTTTCGTACTTTCCGTTTCTCCACTCACTCCCTTCAAAAACGCCTCCGTATTTGCAAAATTACTCCTCGTCTCGGAAAGAATTTGCGGAGTGTTCAAGAAAACCGCGACACAAATCGAAAGCGCCGCCATACCGAGAGAAAGTGATCGGCGAAACACAAGAAACGCAAAGAGGAGAAGCGTGAGAAATGGGAGGAGGATGAGTAGGAACGTGTGAAGCTGGACGCCCACTCCGAGCGCGATACCGAAAAATACCGCCCACAGATACCGCCGCTTCATCTCGCGATCAAAAAACGCGAGCGCCGAGAGAAGGAAAAGCGTCGTAAAAAACGGCATCGTATTCGGATTCCACTGAAAGCGGCCATAACGAATCATAAACCCCGAAACCGCGACGAGGAGCGCGACCGAGAGACCGAGCTTTCGTCCAAACATTCGCGCAAGCAGAAAATAGATGAGCGGAATCGCCAAAATGGAAAACAGGAGATCGGGATACGCGAGCGCCGACGGCGAAAATCCGAAAAGACTCCCGGAGATATACGAAAAATAGTGCGTAACGGGACCCAATCGAAACTCTGTCCCGCCCGCCCCGGGCCCCAGAAGCGGAATCTCACCCTTCGTCATATCAAACGTGATCGCGGCATCGCGCGCCTGATCGGGACTGAACCGAAGCCAATCGTGAAACTCATACGTCCTGAGAAACGCCCCGAGGAGCACGATGGCGATGAGTATATAAGTCGTATTGCGAGAAGCCCGTATGACACAGGGAGGAATTTTCGTTTGTATTTTTTTGAGTATTTCCAGTATTTCCATAGACGGTCTTTGTATATTTATAGAAGAGAAAGCCTCTCAAGCGTATTCACCCACCACGCGCGCTTTCCCGAAATCACTCGCACCGCCTCCTTGGTTTCCCGTGTCGGTCCGTAATGCTCGATGAGAACGCGTGCCTTTTTCGTAAGCCGATTGTACCGAGCGTCGAGTGTCGCGAAACTTCCAACGGAGTCGATATTCGCGAGATTGTCAACCGTGAGATGCGCGATACCATCTTTCTCGACGAAACGAAAACTGGGATCATGTCCCGAAATAGCGAGGACGATATTCGGGTAGCGATCAAGAAACTCGATCACCTCCTTGTAATTATCCGTAAGCTTCCCGCCGGCATAGAGCGGATGATGCGAAATGAGTATAACCGGACGATCGGTATCAAGCGCTTGTTCGAGCCACACAAATTCGCTCTCGGGAACAAAACCGGAAACATAGTGATGTGGTCCTCTCGCCGCCCCATCACTCTTTCGATCGAAGTTCGTGTCCATAATCACGAAGCGCCATTCCCCTTCATCGAAAAACCGGTGATTATCGGAAAGCCCGAGAACTCCTCGCACCTCTTCCTTCGAAAGCGAGCGGAGGTCGTGATTGCCGAGCACGTATTCGGTACGCGCGTTCACCTTCCGGAACACGGAATCGATAAAACGAAATTGATCGAGCGCCTTTGCCTGCTTCACGCCGGAACTCTCCACCATATCCCCCATCTCGACCACAAACACCGGATGCCACTCGGCATTGTAATAGTTCACCACCTTTTCGAGTTCCGACGGCGCGAGACTCACCAGTTTATTCCCTACCTTTTTCCGCGTGCCGTATTCGAAGTCCCCGATCGCTCCGAACCGAAGCGACGTTTCCGCGTCTCGAACCGTTTTTTTACCGAAAGAAGCGACTGAAAATGACCACGAAACAACCAAAACTATCCCAAAAAAAATCGCCACAATCACAAGGAGTCTCGGTTGTTTTTTCCAAGACTTCCAAAACTTCCAAGACTTTCCGAACTTCAAAAACTTCGAAACGCGAAAGATCCGTCCGAAGCGGAAAAAATAAACTTTCAAAAATTCAAAAAGACGACTAATTCGCATAAGAAAATGGTATCACCAAAGGTCTTGCGTATCAAGAAAAATATTCATCACATTCGTAATTTTCGCGTTTTGGTATCAATACGATCGAATTTTACAGAGAAGCATCTTGCCAAATGCTTCACAGTGTTCAACCGGGAAGCCACCGGAATTTTCGATGCACTCAACAGAAGCGATTCTTTCTTGGTCGTTTTTTGAAATTCTCGAAATATAAAAGGACGGGGTGCTTGTCGACGAAAAACTTTCCTTTTTGACATCGTTCAAAACAAATCCGCGGTGCGAAGCGACGTATTCCATCGAACGAAATATATTCTTGAGAAGATCGGGTTTCCCCGAAAGATTCGCCTCACTTCTTCCATCACTCTCCCTTACAACATATTCGAAAAGCTTCTCCACCTCCCCGAGATATACCGAGTGTCCGTCATTTCCTTTCCCGGCGAGAAGTCTCGAAGCCGCGGCTTGAATGGTAAAAAAATTGGTGAAAACGAGAAAAATACCCATCATCAACAAAAAAAATTTCGAAATATATATCGATCTCATTTTCAGAAAAAACTCAAAAATACATCCGAGAAGCACATATGGAAAAAAGAACACGATGGAAAAATATCGAAATTCTCTGAAACCGGACGATATAACCGATAACATTAACAAAAATGAAACGAATAAAAATAAAAATATTACCGTTAGAAACGATTTCCTTCCACAATCCGATTCCAAGCGCCACCGACGGACAAAAAGAGCAAGACCGAAGAGCGAAAGAAAAAATCCGAAAAGAAAAGACGGTTGCAGAAAATAGTCCGCATTCGATTTTGATTTCAATAATTTTCTCGCGGAAAAATCACATGAGTCCTCTCCGAGAGAAGAGATCACAAAAGTATTTGCTTCGACATGGCACATGGCGGTATCCATTATGTTCGACCAACTCAAAACAGCCCCCCTCTCTTCTTTCATCGGGGAATTGAAAAATGTCCTCGTATTTGCAAACCCGGTATGCATTTCACCGAATATCTGTGGAATATTCATGCACACCGCCACCGAAAATACCACGAACCACTTTTTGGCAACGCGCCAATCCCGCTTCAACAAGAAAACCGATGAAACGGTCGCGGTGACCGAAAAAACAACAAGGGAAATCGCGTGTAACTGCACGCCAATGCCAAGCGCAAGACCAAGCATTATTCCATAACCGGTACTAACCTTTTCACGCTTCACAAAAAATTCATGAAGCGAAATCAGGAACAAAAGAACAAAAAATGGAATCGAATTCGGATTCCACGCAAAACGAGAGTATTGGATTGAAAAAAAAGAAATCGCATACAAACCCGTCAACTCAAGAGAGATGATCGAGACAAAATATCTTTTCAAGAAAAGATACAAAAGCGGAATGGAAAACACGGAAAAGAAAAAATCGGGATATGCCAAGGCATCGGGATTGGAACCGAATATTTTTGCCGAAACTATCTGAAAGTACGGGTATATCGGTCCCACGCGAAAGAGCGTTTCCTCTGTTTCACCGGAACCGCGCATGGTCGGACCCAAAAGCGGCCACTCTTCAGCACCCTGAAGCACTCGATCAACCAGAGAAGCGTCGCGTACCTGATCAAGCTCGAAAAGAAGCCAGTCGTGAAAATTATACGCACGTAAGAAAACGCCGATCGAAAAAATAACAACCAGCGTCATCGCCACGTTGTATTTTTTTAGAAAAAGATAGAGTTTTTTCATTCGTAACATTCCCAAAAATCGGAAAATTTTATTCCAGCTTCAGCGTCATAAATTCACCTTTGTGATCCTTGAGGGTCAGCGCCTGCACAAACACAAACTTCGTTTCGGGATACGCGTCGAGCACACTCGTTTTGTTGAGGACAATGTGATAGTGCCCCATCAGCACGTACTTGATATTGGGATGTGCCCCGACAATTTCCAAAAAGGTATTTCCCCATCCCCCGAGCGGCGTCTTAAGATCGTAGTCCAAAACCGGGCGATGCATGGTGATAAGCACTTTTTTGTCCATATTGAGTTCTCCTTTCAGCCAATCAAACTGCGCCGGCGAAATCGCGCCGCCCGGAAGCTCTTCCGTATCGAGAATGATGATCCGCCATTTTTCAAAATCATACGAGCGATAATATCCTCTTTCCGGAAGCGGATTCTCCTCGCCCCATATTTGGACGAACTTTTCCCGATTGTCATGATTCCCGATCGTGTGAAGAATAACGGCATCACGTTCTTTTTTTCGTTTCTCCGCATTTGCCATCGCTATTTCCTTGTACATCCTTGTCTCGTGTCCGGAATCACTGATATTGTCTCCGAGCGTGAGGTATACGTCGCCCTTTGTCTCAAGCATTTTTCCATAATATTCCGTCCACTCTCTCGGATAGACGATATTGCCCGGTCGCTCGCTTGAATAATCGCGCTTCTTTTTTCCGCCCGCGTGCATATCGGTCGTCACGTGGAGCGTGAGCGTCTCTTTTTGTTTCGGCGATGAAAAATTCGCGCGGAAAACGAAAAAAATCGCAATCAAAGAAAGCGTAAACACGCCCAAAAGAAGAACGATTGTCTTTCTTCTCCTCATAGAATAATCGTTTTCATCTTGAAACGGCTCGCATCACATCACTCCAGTGTTCGTATCCGTTCGATTCATCCTCCGCGTCATCCCCTTTTCCTCGAGTGCTTATGTCAAAACTCCCGCCGCGTTTGTCGAGAACAACGACGCGGAGGTCGCCGATATCCCACTGATCATCCTCGGCGTTGCCGCCCGGCTTTGCTTTGGTGAGGGTATACTTGCAAAAACTCGGTCCGTCATAGGTGCGCGAGCGGCGAATCCGCTCGTCTCCCGCAAATCGAAAGGCGTACAGAAAAGTATGCATAAAATCATTCGCCTGTCCTTTGTATTCAATCATGATATTTTCGTGCGGACAGTCTTTGATCATATACTCGGTCGCCCGCTTTATTTGCCCCCAGGTCCACCACATATCGTCTTTTTTCATCTTCAAGACCACGGTGTCTTTTTTGGGTGAAACATATTGATGCGTCGACATCCGAATTTCCGAAAGCCAGTGATAGGTATAGAACATATTCGAACCGAGACTCGCCATCAGAAGTACGATAGAGACGAACAAGAAAATCGGCTTCTTTTTTCCGTTACACGGCACGAGCGCGATCATCCCAAGTATGAGAACCGGCACAAAGAGCATCGGGAGGAAAAAACGCGGCTTATCAACGGATGTCGAAATAGGAATGAAAAGGAGAAAAAACGTCAGTATCCACAGCAAGAGCGCGAGCAATATATCCCGTCTCGATTCGTCTCGTTCTTTCCAGAAAAACCATCCGAGCAAAAAACATCCTCCTCCACAGAGTAAGATACCTGCGTACTGAAACGGTTTCGGTCCACCGAAATATCCGGTCGCGATACGGAAGAAGTATTCGCCGAAATTCTTTGCCACGTACCGGATATTTTCCACAAGCGTTTTCCCGGACTCCTTGACTCCCACCGCCTCAAACAAGTGTCCTAAATTTCGACCGCCGCTCAAAAGTTCGCTCGCGATAATCGGCGTATATACGAGAAAAACAATCGCGCAAAAAATACCAAAGCCGCGCCACGACCACGCGGCGCGAACACGACGCCATCGAAAAAAAGAGAAGAGCACGACAAATATCGGAAGCGCCGCCAAAACCGTGAAGTGCAATTGCGAAACAATCCCATAGGAAAGACCGAGAAGCGCGTACCAACGCCCGCGTTTCAAATTGTCTTCCGAGAGAATTCGAAGGAAAGCGTACAAAAAGAGGAGGCAGAAAAACGTGGTCGAATTCGGATTCCATGAAAATCGCGAATACTCGATTGCCAAAAATCCATGCGAAAACACCACCGTGAGCGCCATCGACCAATCCCGATCAAAGAGCCGTCGCGCGAGAAGAAAAAAGAGCGGAATGCAAAGGAGCGAAAAGAGCAGCGTCGGGATCGACAGTATCCCCGGAGAAACCGATTGGAACAGCAGAGCGGAAGCTGACTGGAAATAGTAAAATGCCGGACCCAAGCGAAGCTCGGTTTCACCGGCGCGCGGCCCCAAAAGCGGAAGCGCACCTATCCCTCCTTCGAGGACATTGAGCGACACCATCGCGTCCCTCACCTGATCGGCCTTGATAATCATCCAATCCTCGTAGTGCGCGACGCGCAAAAATATCGCCCCCGCGATAAGGACCAAAAACACCACTAATTTCCCGTCACGCAATTTCTCAAAAAAATATGAATATTTCATAGTGTTATTCTTCATCCTCGCTCGCGCTTTCCTCTTCTTGCTCTGGTGGAGCATTGCCGGCGCCACCGAAGAAAACATCCCCCCAAAACAAACGGTCCGTCGTTCGATGCTTGTCCAACCACGGCGCCGGTTTGTTTCCCGTTGATTTCTTGTCAAATGTGAAATTCGAATCAATCGATCGGTTGGCGAAAGAAATTTCCGCGACCGCGATTTGCCCGACGCTCTCAAAGGAAAGGATGGAAAATGAGATGTCAAACTTATCAATGACCGCCTGCACTTCGGTCTGCTCCTCCGGCACAATGGCAAAAAACCGCGCTTGCGGGTCGGCATTCACCTTCATACTTTCAAAAACAAAATTGGGATCGCTCTTTTGCTTCTGTTCGAAAAGATAGGTCATGGGTGCGGTATGTTCAGGTTTCACGTAAAAGTACAGTCGATCGCCTTTTTTCAGTTTGCCAAAGATGAGATCCGCCGCCCGCTCGAGCTGTCCCAAGGTAACGCCGTCTTTGTTTTTCAAAATGAGCGTCCGCGAAACCGGCACATCACCCTTTTGTGACGCTCCCTGTTCATGGAACCAGAGATATATTCCCCGCACATTCAAACCAAAGAGAGCGACAAATACCGCGAGTCCCGCGAGCATTCCGGCGCGTTTCCATTTTTCTCGCGCGTATTCAAAGAGAACACCCCAGAGGAGAAACGGGATCGGGAGTACGACCAAGAAAAATCTCGGTCGAAGCTGAAAAGCAACCGGAATGGAAAGGACGAAAAACACACCCGCCCAAACGAAGAGGAGTCGAAAAAAATCTTTTTCCTTTCCCTCCGGGAGCGCACGAAGACGAAGTATTGCGACACAAAATCCGATCGCGAGAAGCGCGAGTGTCGCGGCAATCGGGAGACGATTCTTCTTTTTGCTGTCGGTTACGCACTCTGCCGTCGTAAGGAGACACCAGTATCGCGTATTCTCCGACCATGCTTTTTCGAGGCTTTCGGAAATCGGCTTCGCGTCTTGTTTCTTCATCATCGCCTCAAAGAAATTTCGCGTGTTCTCACCGTTTCGAAGAATATCATTCGCGATAATCGGCGCCGAAAGAAACAGAAGTATCGCCATGGCAACTCCCGCGTATTTGAGAATCGGGACATATACTTTTCTCGAGAACACCTTCCGTATCGCTTCTCTCTTCCACAGTCCGAAACGCCACAACAAAAAAAATCCGGTTATGCCGAGTAAACTCATCATCCCAAAAAAATGAAGTTGCGCCCCGATGCCAAACCCGAGTATCCAGAGCGCGAGGAAAAAATATTTTTTCTTCGCGTTTGATTCATTCACACATCGAAGCATTCCATACAGCGAAAGAAGGAGAAAAAACGGGAGCGGATTCGGATTCCACGCGAAGCGCGAATACTGGACGCCGATAAAAGAAACGGAAAGAAGTGCTGAGACGAGGAGCGATGTCGGAACCGAAAGAGCGAGCCGAGCCAAGAGGAACAGCATCACGATCGCGAGCGTACCGAAAAGAAGATCGGGGTAGGAGAAAACCGCCGGATGCGTCGAGTCAAACATCGCGCCGGAGAGATACTGAAAAGAGTAAGAAGCGGGACCGACGCGGAGGAGTCCCTTTTCAAGATCAATCGCGCCAACGCGTTGTCCCAAGAGCGGGAGATACGCGGGTCCCTTTTCGACCGCGTCCGAAATAAGCATCGCGTCGCGCGCCTGATCGAGCTTGAAGTAGAGCCACTCGTCAAAATTGACGGCGCGAAGCCCAAACCCGAGCGCCACAATCGCGAGAAGCATCACCCCCGTCAAAAATTTCCGAGCAAAGAAAACACGCATAATGCCTATTCTTCATTCTTATTCCTGCATCCTTCATTCTTCATTTTTAATTTTTCATTTTTAATTTTTCATCCCCCCCCTTCACTCCCCAAATATCCTCACCGTGACATTTTTGTAGGATTCCCCCTCAACGTCTATCGCTTTCCCATTGCGAATAGAAGAAACCTTCACATTTTCAAAGGTAAGATTTCGAATCGGACTCTCGGGAAGTCCCTGGAGAAAATACGGCGATTTCGCCCACTCGACCGTGATGTTTTTGAATGAAATATCGCGAAAGACGGGCGATCGACTGGTATCATCCTTTCGAAGCGGCGTCCCGTAGCGCATATCAATCTGGATCGCGTCAAAGACGGACTTCTCCACCTCTATATCCTCGAAAAAAATATTTTCTATCGCGCCGCCTCGCCCCCGCATACTCTTCATCCGGAGGGCGAAATCGGAACGAACGATATCCATATCGTAGGCGAACACATTGCGAATGCCGCCCGACATTTCGCTTCCCAGGGCGATACCGCCATGTCCGTCCTCGACCGCGCAATCGTGAATCACGATATTTTCCGACGGTTTCCCGACACGAAGCCCGTCGCGATCTTTCCCCGACTTGATCACGATCGCGTCGTCCCCGGCGCGAAAGAGCGAGTCCTGCACGATCACGTTGCGCGATGAATCGATCGCGATACCGTCGGTATTGCGCGCGTCGGTATAGACTTCGACGTCGCGCACGATGATGTTTTCGCTATAAACGGGATGAATCGTCCAGCTCGGGCTCGCCAAGATTTTCACGCCCTCAATCAAAATCCCGCGACACCCGACAAATTGAATGAATGACGGTTGAAGCGCGTCTTCCGGCACCGCGAAATTTCGCTTCGAAACCGGCGCGCCCTCGTCCGCCATTTTTTCGAGCTTCTGAAGCGACGGTTCCTGTATTGCGTTCCAATCCTGCCACATTTTCCCGTTTCCATCGAGCTCGCCTTCACCGGTTATCGCGATATTTGTACAATCTCTCGCATACACAAACGGCGAGTAGTTGGAGAGCTCTATTCCTTCAAACCGTGAAAAGACCGCCGGCAGATATTCCTTCACGTCGTTGCTAAATATGACGCGCGCGCCCTTCTCGAGATGGAAGTCGATGTTACTCTTCAAATGAATGGCGCCGGAAAGCCAGAGTCCCTTGGGTACCGTGACCCGCCCGCCGCCCGACGAGGCGCAGGATTCGATCGCCTTTTTGAAGCTCTCGGTATTGGAAATTTTCCCGCCGGGAACGGCGCCAAAATTGGTGATGACACACTCCCGATCGGGAAAGATCGGTTCGGCAATCTCCGGCATCGCAAAGGGAGCCGCCCGAAGCGGCGTCGCCCGATAGGGCGCTTCCCGCTTCATTTCTCGTTCCGCAGCAAGCGCCTCCGTGTCAACCGAAACACCCCCCGACGCGAATATTCCCACAGTCGCGTATATCATTCCCACCCCTCCCAAGGCGAGCATTCCAAGTGCCAAAAACCGATCACTCCCCCGCCGCAATCCGGCACATACCTTTTGGAAACACGATTTCATACCCTCTAGCATACGCCAAAATCTCCCCTTCGCCAAGGTGCTTTGAACGAAAAATCCCCGTTCTTTTTAGAAACGGGGATCGGTGTTTTTTTGCTTTCGTTATCAATAACGATAATAACGACGCGGTGGCGGCACGGAATCCCGATGGCGAGGACGATATGGCCTCACATCAGGGCAATCGCCAAGTACCCGGCATCTGCACTCTCGCTTCTCGGCACCATGGAGTCTATAACACGGGGGCGGCGCACTCCTATAGTAACCCTCAGGAGGCGGGGCGCACGAAGTAGAACCTGAAATTCCTGCAAATACAAAAACCCAAAAGAAAGGAACAAAAAACTTCATTTCATTTCTCCCAAGAACACAGACCAAAAGAAGGTACCACACCAGCCTATCCTCTATATCACAAGAAGCGCGCTTTGTCCATCATTTTGACCGACCCCTGAATGCGAAATATGTCGGCATTGCGAAAAACCTTATTCTCTGCTGCCGGATTTGACAAGAAACAAGCCCAACCGCCGAAAACATCAGCGGTTTTTATAAACCAACGATGTTCTCAAACAAAACGATATCTCCTTCGTGTATTCCCTTTCTCCTACATGTATCAGCATTGAGTTCAAGCACGCGGTCGGCGGGTTCGCGTGGAGAATAGACTCTCTGTTGATCGCGAAAATCCACATCGCGTTCAATATGAATGATTTTTCCGTCACGGATCCAGAGGATATCAAGCGGAAATCGCATTCCCTTCATCCAAAATCCGTACCGATCGGGTCGCGGAAAAATGAACAGCATACCGCACGTCTCACAGAGACTGTCCCGATAGCCGAGACCGCGGGACTGTTCCTCTTGTGTCTTGGCGACTTCAACCGAAAATGAAGCGTTTCCAATCATCACCCGCGGACCGCCTAAAACGAATTTTTTCTCTTGCGGGAGAAGAAAATATCCAGCTCCCAGGAGAAGAATCAATCCTATGAAATACGCACTATATCGCTTCATACCGTTTGCGTTTTTTGCCCCGTATTAACAGTTTTTCGCACCCACGCGAGAAAAGAAATCACCAGCCCGCATACCAATACAAAAGAAAGTGTCTTCCCGAACGCGCGCGTCGAAAGCGCCAATATGCCGACGCCGGTTGTGAAAATAGTATACCACGCCACAATACGTCGATCCGACCATCCGATATCGCGAAGACGGTAGTGAAGATGTCTGAAATCGCCGTGAAAGGGAGACGTTCCCGATCGCAGGCGCTCGACAAATACCCAGAGCGCGTCGAGAACGGGAAGGAGGAGCACCAAGAGCGCCGTCGCAATCTTGGTGCCGGAGAGAACGGCGAGCGAAGAGATCGCAAAACCGATAAAAAACGATCCGCTGGTTCCCGCCAATATCCGCGCGGGCGGAATATTCCAGAAAAAAAGCGCGAGTATGGAACCAAAGAGCGCGGCGGAAAGAATACCGATCGGCGGCTGACTCACTTCGGGAGAGAGGGCGAGCAAAAAAATCACCGAACAAGAAACAAGCGAAATACTCGGCAAAAGCCCATCAATCCCGTCCGCCCAATTGAGCACGTTCATCACCAATACGATCCAGAAGAGGAGTGCGAAGAATCCAATCGCCACTCCCATCGGAATCGTTTCCAGAGACACGTGTCCCATAAACGGCATGGGAAGCGAGAGTATGCGGAAACCGCTCGCAAAGAGCATACTTCCGAGCGCTATCTGAAAAACGAGTTGAATTTTCCACCCGAGTTTTTTGACATCGTCCCACAGTCCGAAAGAGAGTATGGCAATCGAACCCAGTATCATTCCGAAAAGCGCCGGAGTGATAACGAGGCGATCATTCGAAAGTACCGAAAAGAGAAACCCGAGAAGAACGGCGACTCCGCCAAAACGCCTCGTACGTGGAAAAAACGCCGATCCCATATTCTTGCATCGCGCGACTATTGCTTGAAGCAAAAATAAAATGCAAACAGCAACGGTAAAACCGGAAAGAAAAGGTTGAACATAAAAGAACCATTCCATAGACTAATTAACCATAACGAGCGAAAAAACCGCGATAAGAGCGGAAATATGAAGAAAAAACGATCCAACCGAGAGGAGCAGAGAGAGAAAAGCATCACCCCTCCGCAGACAAAACGCGATCAAAAGCGTGTTTATGGCAAAAAAAATCGTCGTCATACACGGGACAAGGAATGCCTGCCATGGCGAACCGGTCAGGTCGATGCCGAAATACGTGTTGTACCGAAGCACAATCATTCGTTCATCGAGACCGATCGCAAAAAAAACAATCCCCCACAATGCCGCGTCGAGGAGCAGTGAAATGAAAAAGAAAAAAGACACGAGACCACTCCGAAAAAGAAGCGGTACCCGAAAAACGGAACCGCCCCTCACATCTCCGGAAACAACAGTCCGTCGCAATATTCGCATACAGGTTCTACAGAAGTTTCTCGGCTGTTCCCGACTCTTCGAGCTGTGCGGCCGTGCCGTCGCCTCGCGTCCGAGAAATTTGATCTTCCACCTTCCCGAGACGCTTGTCGGCTTCTTCATACTTCTTCGCCGCATTGGAAATATGTCCGCCGAGCGTTTCAAATTCCTTCGAGAAACGGTCATACTCCCGTCCGAGCCGGTCGAGATTCCCCATAATTTCTTTGGCGCGTTTCTCTATTTGCATCCCCTGAAGTCCGAGGAGGAGTGTCCGCATATAGGCATAGAAGGAGTTGGGCGACACCGGCACAATCTTTTTCTTGAAGAGATATTCCGCGAGCCCATCCCCTTCATTGTCCTTGACGACGATTTCGTAGTAGACGTTTTCCGCCGGAATATACATCAATGCGAAATCGAGCGTCCCCTCTTCGGGCACGATATATTTCCGCGCGATCGCGTCCACGTGTTTCCGAACATCATTCGAAAAAAGTTTCCGATACTGTTTTCGATCTTCATCAGAATTCGCTTCGACCAACTTCTTGAAATTTTCGAGCGGAAATTTGGAGTCAACGCTGATGATACCACCCTTCAAATGTATCGCCGCGTCCACCGCCTCGCCGCTCTTGAACATATACTGCATCGTGTAGTGCTCGCGCGGAAGCATCTGAGAGAGCATATCGCCGAGCATCAGTTCGCCGAAGCCGCCGCGAAGTTTGGGCGAGCGCAAAATATCCTGAAGCGATCGCACGTCCTTCCCGACCTCAAGAATGCGACTGCTCGAATGTTTCACTTCTTCGAGCGCGACCCCCACCTCGGTGCGCACCTTGCCCATCTCCTTCCCGACTTCACCGAAAGAATGCGCCGCCTTATCGAGGCGATCATTGAGTGTGCGCGTATTATCTTCGAGGCGATGATTCATATTCGCCTGAAAGTTTCCGATCTGTTGCAGGAACGACGACGAAAAATGATGCATCTCTTCCGCCATATTTCGATGCATATCCCCCATCCGACGAATCAACTCCTCCCGGAGCATATCCGCCTCCGCCTTCCCGGAATTCTTCGCCCCGCGAAACTTGTCATACACAAGAAACGCCATGACCCCGACAAGGAGAAAAGCTATAAGAAAGAAAAAAACATCCATAAAAAATTCGGATTTCGAGTTTTAAAATTTGAGACCCTAACGTCCTACCGCCTTAGTCCGGCGACGAAGCGTTTGAGTTCGGGGACTTTATTGACGATTTCGCGCATCGGATTTTCGAGGAACTCCATAAGGAAGCGATCCATCATATTGAGGCGATACTGCAATTCCTCGCTGTTCATCAATACGAAGCGAATCTCGCGACCGACTTCCGCCTCGACATACCCGATCGCCGCCTTGAGCTTTGAGCGACTCGGATTGTTCACGACGAGAATCATATCCGCCTTGCTCTTTTGATAATTCAAAAAAATCCCCGAAACCAGGAGAAGTCGTACATCGCCGACCGCCTGAATTTTCTTGAACATACTCTCGTAGACACTCGAATCGGGACGAACAAACAATGTCCGCAATTCCGCAAAGAACGGAAAATTCGGATTGACCGAGAAGAACGGTTTTCCGGACTTGGTTTTTTCGATCAAAAAGTTGATGCGCACCAATTGGCGCGCCTCTCGCAACAAAGGACTCCGAAGCAAAATCGCCTTTTCGGATATTTCTTCCGTGGTGTAACTTTTTTCGGGATTCAAGATAAAAAGGCGCAATAATCGCGCCCGTGTCTTCGATCCGAAGAGCGTCTCAAACATATCCGACATAACGGTGTGCAAGAAAAGATAATCTTCCCCCTTTCTCCGATTATACGAACCGCCTCGCGGAAAGTCAAAGCCGTGAAAAATATTCTGTGCTATAATAGGAGGCATCTATGACAAAAAGGATTGATCCGCCGAAAACTCCACGAGGCGGCAGGCAGGTGTTTGAAAAAATCGCGCCATCAGCTACCGAGATATCCGTTGCGCGAAGCGGCTTTTTGAAGCCGTACGCAACCTGTTTTCAGCATTTGCCCGACAATATCGCGCGGGAACCGCTCGGACTTCTCGCGGGTGTTTTGGTTATCCGCGACCGAAGCGAAAACTCCGCCTATATCGTCAACTTTCTCTCCTCGCTCGCCAAGAAGGAATACTACGGCAATCCGCGCCGAGACGCCATTGAAAGCTTCGAAGCTTCCCTCAACAAAATCAACCTCGGACTCGCCGAGCTCGCCAAGGAAGGAAATACCGAGTGGATCGGCACGCTCGACGCCGCCCTCTGCTCCATCGAGCGAAACAACCTCCACTTCTCGGTAGCCGGAAAAGCAAAAGTACTCCTCTTTCGCGATGGGCGATTGTCCGACGTAAGCGCCGGCCTCGCGGATGAAGACCCCGACCACCCCATGAAAACCTTCACCGATGTGGCGAGTGGCAAAGTTTCTCCCGACGACCGCATTATCATCACCACACCCGAAATTTTTTCCACCCTCTCCGAATCCGAATTGGAACGATCCGCCTCCCGACTCCCGGGCGAACAGTTCGAGCGATTCCTTCGAACCGCCCTTGTCAACAAACTCGATCTCTCGGCAACCGTTCTGATTGATATCGGAACCGTCACGGAATACGAGCGTCCGCTCGCGCCGAAACGCTCACTCGCGACACCGGTTTCCATACCAAACGCCTGGAGCCGGGCTATTTTCGAGGCTTCGAAAAAACACGGAAACAGCATCGAGGACGGTCTCAAAGAAAAACAAGAAGAAAAGAAAGAACGCGTAGACAACAAGACCGGTCATATCTACGTCACCGGCGAGACGTCAAAATATGAGGAAAACGAATTCCGGGAACGCCTCCACCTTTTTCTTGAAGATGCGCGGCGACTCTTGCAAAGAATAGGGCATTTCATTGGAAGCCGAGTCGTTCCGGCCGCGCTTTCTCTCGCGAAAAGACTTCGAGATATCCCGTTCCAATTCATCGCGCACATCCTCCAAAAACGGAAAGAACGTAGGGTGGAGGATCAAGAGGTGTCCGCGCTCTCATTTCAAGAAGTGTCTCCGGATACGCAAAAAGAGTCCACTCCCCTTCCGGAAGAAATCGAGGTGCGCACGGCGACCGTCCGTCGTTGGTCAACATCACTCTCTTCGTTTTCCAAGAAAACAATTCGAACCCTCCGCGTATTCACACCCGCTCCAGCTTCAGAGGAAAATGATACAACTCCTTCTCCTCAAAATGAGCCGAGCGAAAAGAGTTTCCAGAAATATGTCCAGAAATCTCTTCACTTTCTCATCATCGCCTTCCGGAAAATAACCGCTTTCATACAAACACTTTCAAAAAAGCAAAAGCTCTTTTCCGCCTTGGCCATCGCGATTGGCGCGCTTTTTCTCTTCCTCTGGCTCTCTCCAAGCAAAGAACCCTCCGCCTTGAAAGAGGAGTCTCTACAAAATATTCCCCAAGAGCCGATCGCTCCTCCCACCTCCCCACTCTCGAGTGACAAAAACATTCGCTTCGTGGCAGATCCGCCGGTTATTTTTCGCGGTAACGGAATCATCGCCGTGCTCCAATTGGGAAATACCGTCTTCCCCATTCAGAAGGATGCCCTCTCCAGCATCAATCAAAACGGCGGCGAAGCGATACGCGTCTCATATCCCAACGCCGCGATCGCGAGGGACGCCACCGTTATGTCCGATCTCAATGCAATCCTTATCCTTGGAGAAGACGGGAAGCTTTCTTTCTTTACTCCGACAACCGGAACATTCACCGAGGAAAGCATCTCCGATTCAAATGATTCTTCCATCACCTCGATCGGCGCATCCTCAACCTATCTCTATACCTTAAACATTTCTGAAAACGCAATCCTCCGCTATCCGAGAGCCCCCGGCGGGTTTGGCGCGGGAACACGCTGGCTCAAAGAATCCGTTTCACTTGAACCAGACACTGTTTTTGCGATAAGCGATTCAATCTATACCGCCGACCGTTCCGGTATTCGCGCTTATTTTCGCGGACTTCAAAAAGACATTTCCTTTGAAGTTTCAGCAACACCGATAGTCTCAACCGCTCTCTTTGCCGACATCAATACCCCGACCCTCTTCGTCCTTGACGGCAACAACGGCCGAATTATCGAGTATCAAACCGAAAGCGGAATTATCCTCACACAATACACCCATCAATCCCTCGTCGGAGCAACCCGTTTCACGGTCAACTCCGCAACCAGAACCGCCTTCGTCGCGGCAAACGATACCGTCGTTATGGTGGATATGAGATGATCCCAAGAAGCTATGGGGTTGCCCGGCATCGATACTGCGTCATCGCGGAATTCACTTCGGAAAATGGGATAATAATTGGCTCATCGAGAGTCGTGTCAATACAGTAGACAAATGAAACCTCTCCGCAATCCGGTCGTATATTCACCTCGAATTCTTGTCCCGTCGGACTCACGCTGATAAAAGGCGTCACGACACAATTCGGAGAGGTGGGCGAAGGAAACCGCCAGGTAGGATCACTTGTTGTCGCGTAGCCGGAAAATCTTCCCGTTTGTTGATGCCAAACGAGAAGTCGTTCCCGGATTGAGAGAAGGATAGATTGCGGTGTGCGAGAATTGGTATTCGCTGTAGCCGGAACACTTGGATTCGTACCGTTGGCTGTCGGGGACATTTCCGGTGTCGATGTGTTCGGCTGGGCGGGAGGCGATACCGAAGGCGCGCCGGAAGAATCAGCGCCCCGCACTCCCCCCTTCTGTTTATTGGCATCAAGCGGCGTGTCTACAATCGTCGAAGGAACATATCCTCTTTGCGGTATTGCCGGAACATCGGGAGCAACCATCGGCTTTTCTTCGATGAATACTCCATAGAAGAGAACACTCAACGATACCGCGGCAAGCATAAAAACTTCCGCTCGGGCAAACAGAAAAAGTCGATTCCCATCATTCTTCCCTCCCATAGGGACTGATGCGCTCCTCTCCTTTTCTCTTTCCTGAAATGAAGCGACGCTCTCTTCCGAGAAAAACTGGGTCTTATTTTCCATATTCGTGCTCATAAGTGCGATGTTTTTTATTTTTGTTGCCTCCTCAAAGTTGAAACCAGGAGTCCTCCGACAACCACAGCGGAAATAATAAGCGCTACCCAAGGAATAAAAGTATACCGCTCCGTAAAGCGACTTTCTTCCCGATCGCACGCATCGCCACTCCCATCCCCATCTGCATCAAGCTGATCGCGATTCGGATAATTCTGACAATTGTCCACGCTATTCGCAACACTATCTTTGTCATAGTCATCGCAGACGTCTCCCAGCCCATTCGCGTTCTCGTCTTTTTGATCCGAGTTTTTCATACGAACACAGTTGTCATAGCGATCAGGCGCACCATCCTCATCCACATCGGCCATTTTATAGAGCGTGTTTGAAAGAGTAGGAGACTCAGCAATTCGAAGTACATCTTTATCAATGGAAAGATTTGAAGGTTCTCCTACCGCGTAGGAAACCATTCGATCCGGATTGGAATAAATCGCGTATACCTCGCCCGGTCGCGCCAAAAATCGAATCGAACTCCCCGCAGTCGAAATACCGTCTCGAATCGGAAGTATCTCCGCGATACGAAGCGGCTGGACATAGGAAAGTCGTAGTGTCCACTCGGTCCCCGTCTCCCGGGGAAATCGTAGCGTTTGATCGGAAACCCTCGAAGATGCTAAAACGATTTTCTCATTTCCATTTTGCACCCGACGAATTTCCGCGCGCGTCGGAAGCGCCACGTATCGGTCAAGATCAAGCATGAACCCCGAGAGCGTTTCGGGACGGTCAAAGATGAAGCGAATTTCCGCCGTATTCTCTCCGGAATCCCGAACAAGGAAATCCGTGCTCGTCTTAAAATTCTGATCCAAAAGAAAAGAAGCATCCCTACTTTCTTCCCCTGCGAATATTGCTCGAATGCTTACCGGTCGGATATCGCTCATTTCAGTCCTAAACAAAGAGGGCTGAAACGAATGATTAGTCTCTTCAAATACAAGCGCACGCGCTCCTAAAATTTGATCAAAATCGGAGAGAGGAACCTCTACAACCGTCGGTACCGAAAGAGGAATACTCCCGATTTTTCGTACCGATTCAAATGCTGAAAGAGTATCGGAGACGCTTTCATTTTCAGCCGCGCTCAAAGCTGACGGAAATATGAAACAGACTGAAGCGCCAAGAAAAAGAGTAGCTATTTTCGCGGAAGGGACAGCTAATGAAGTCTTTTTTGCTCGCCCCAAAAACGCCGTTACGAGAAAGAGAATGCCGATCGTAAGAAACGTAATAATCCTCCCGACAATACCCATATTCCAGACATCCACAAAAAGAAGCCGTACCGTAACAAGCATCATAATTCCACCGCCAAGAACACGGGATTCCGAATGACCAACCGTACCGCCCCGAACATAGAGTGCGATCCCGGAAAGCGTATAGAGGATAAGCGTCAAGAGAGTCGCCGTATCGCCATCGTCAATCGCTCGATGAAGTCCGTACCACACGAGAAACAATACATAGAGCGTCGTAAGAAGCAAGAACACCCCGTACGAAAATCGTTCTTTTTCGCTTTTCTTCGATTCAGCGATGTGAAACAATATCCCAATTCCAAAGGAAACGACCGCGAGCGTGAGAATTGCGAAAAAATCCTTGGTAAAAACGGGGATGACGGAAGTGTCTGATCCATATCCGATGTATCGAAAGACTGAAGCATACCGATCAAGATTCTCCAAGGAAAGCGCAATTGGGATTATCATAAGCCATGAAAGCCTCTTGGCCGCTTCCCACGAGCGCATCAGGAGGAGCGTTCCCGAAACCAGCAATCCCGTTTCCAACGCAAGCGTCATCGTCAGCGTCGCTCCGGAAAGTTCAAAGGCGGTCGCGGCAAAGAAAAAGAGGACGGCATTTCCCGAATAGAGATACGCGGGAAGCGCGATACCCGTCACGCGAAAGAGGACATATGAAGCGCCCGAGAAAATGACAGCAACTACGAGCGTGACGAAGCTTTGCAAGGAGTCCGGCACAAAGGTATATATCCATCCAAGGAGAAGAAGCCCGTTCATCGCCACCACCGCCACGTCTTCCTGCTTCATTAGTCGGTCTTTCAATACGCCAAGAAGCCCCGAAACAAAGAAAAGCGCGGCAAAAAGAAAGGCAAACGAGAGCGCTTCCGACCGAGCGACCGAACTCATTTCAAGAATAAACGGGAGACTGTAAAATATATTGAGAAAGAGCGCAACCACCGTCAGCATGCGCCAGCCCGTCAACCGAACAATCCAGAGTGTCCCCAAACAAAGAAAGAAGAGATACGAAAAAAGTCCGACAAAATTCGCATCGGGACTTCCAACCAAAAACGGCGCGATCGCGCCCGAAACGAGACTCATCAGCGCGACCGATTGAGAACGATATACCACGCTCGCGTAAGCGGTAAAGAAGACGGTAAGCGTCATCATACCGAGCGCTGAGAGAGGTGTAAAAAAGTCATACGCCGTACGCGCGGCAAAAATAGTGAGAAGAATAATCGTCGTCCCAAGTCCCAAGAGCACGCCTCCTTGATTAACCACCGCACGCATCCGGAAAAAGCCAAAGGCGAGTATTCCGACGCCCACCAAAACACCAATCGCGATCCGCCCCATGGGTCCCACCCAATTATTCATGAACGCGTACGTCACGAACCACACCATACCAAGAAGAAACAAAAACGCCCCCACTTTCATCGGCCAATCCTCGGTCAACCACGACGAAAAAGCAGGCGGTTTTGCCGGAGTCGAAGACGGTGCATACGAAGGCGGCGGGGGTGGCGGCGCGACAGAAGGCAATGGAGCTGCGAAAGCTGGTGCCGAAGAACTCTCCGATCGAACGTCTCCCGATTTCTCAAGCGCCTCAACTCGACGAGAAAGCTTCACCACCGCCTCTTTAAGCGTCTGGATATCCTGAAGCGCTTCCGATCCAAACGATGTTGACTCAGTCATAAGTAACGGAAAAGGATTACACCCGACGGGATTATTATATCACAAAAAAACAGCCCCCCGATTTCTCGAGGGCTGTTTTATTCTTGCTCCAAAAAATAGCTGAATTACTTGAGCGTCACTGTGGCGCCGGCTTCTTCGAGCTTTTTCTTCATCGTTTCAGCATCCGCCTTAGCGACTTTTTCTTTCACTATCTTGGGCGCGCCATCTACTACGTCCTTTGACTCCTTGAGTCCGAGACCCGTGATTTCTCGCACCGCCTTGATCACATTGATTTTCTGTCCGCCCGCCGCCGTGAGTTCGACATCAAATTCGGTTTTCTCCGCCGGCGCTTCTGCCGCCGCCGCACCTCCCGCCATCGCGGGACCCATCATCATAGGAGCCGCCGCCGACACGCCGAATTTCTCCTCGAGTACCTTCACCAATTCCGAGAGGTCAAGCACGCTCATCTTCTCGATTTCCTCAACCAACTTCGCAAACTTCGCCGGCACCGCGGCCGCTTCCTTTTTCTCTTCGGTCATACGATTAAAATAAAAAAGTTACACAATAAAAGCCACAAGCTACTTGCTACTCAAGCTTTTTGCTCGGCTATTCTCCCAAGCACTCGAACCAAACCCGACATATTCCCCGAGAGCGTCCGGACAAATCCGGAAATCGGCGCCTGAAGTGTCCCGACAAGCATCGCTCGAAGTTCAAGAAGAGACGGGAGTTTCGAAAGCGCCAACACCTCATCCTTCGAAAGCGCCTTTTCTCCAAGCGATCCCGCCGCGATAACCAGCGCCTTATGTTTCTTCGAAAACTCGGAGAAAATTTTCGCCGCTGAAACTTCGTCGGGAGAAAATGCCGTCACGATCTGCCCCGGCAATACCGTCGCATCAACCGGAATTCCGGCGGACTTGAGCGCGATCGAGAGAAGCGTCTTCTTCATCACGCGAAGCGATCCCCCGCTCTTGCGCATTTCGCGCTGAAGCTCCATAGACTCCTTCACGGTGAGCCCCGCGTACTCGGCGAAGACGATTGACTTGGACTCGCGTGCTCGTTCCGTCACCTGCGCCACGATTTCTTCTTTCTGTTTCTTGGTTTGCATAAATAAAAATTCTTTCTTTACCCTTATCTTCCACTGAGAAACTCGACCCTGTTTCCCGAACCGAATACAGATAATAAAAAAATCCGCTTTCCGCGGACATTCAAGTAAACAGTGTCGGAAAAAACATTTCCCACGCTCTTTCCTCGTGAGGATTTCCGCTTCAGAAGAAGCACCTCATGTCTTTGGAAACTTTTTCGAATTGTGAAGCACTCTCGCTTACTCCGCCTTTGCCGGTTCAGAATTCTCTTTCTGTTTCTCCGAGGGAGTGGCAACCGAAACAACACCCGAATCTTTTGAAGACTTCTCGGAAACAACTGGTGCCACTACCTCTTTCGCAACCGGTTTCGGCATTTTCACGCCTCGCTTCTTCCCGGCGAGAATCCCTTCGCGAACAAAGAGATTGTACGCCGTATCCGAAAGCTGAGCGCCCTTCCCAATCCAGTACCGCGCTCGACCCCCCTCCAAAACCGCCTTCTTGGAATACGGATCATAGCTTCCCAAAACCTCAATATGACGCCCACCGGGCGCCGTCGTATGTTCCTGCACTACCACCCGGTAATTCGGACGGTTTTTCCTGCCGGTTCTATTGAATCGAATCATTAACATAGCATTGGTCTCTTTCAAGAGGTTTCTCCCACTCTAGCGCGGAAACAAGGCGCTGTCAATGCCCCGATTCAACTTCGCGGATATTCCCGTGAGACCCTACCTGATCCAGGCGGACAGAGAGAATCTTGGAGACGCCATCTTCCCCCATAGTCACGCCATAGAGGATAGAGGCATTTTTCATCGTTTCGCGATTGTGAGTAATCGCGATAAATTGCGTTCGTTCGGAAAGTTCCGACAGGAGCGTACCGAATCGCCGAGAATTCGCCTCATCGAGCGCCGCTTCCACTTCGTCGAGCACGCAAAAAGGCGGCGGGTTGTGGGCGATAATCGCAAAAAGAAGCGCAAGCGACGTGAGCGATCGTTCGCCGCCCGAAAGCATCGCGAGGTTCGAAATTTTCTTTCCCGGAGGAGACGTGACGATGTCGATGCCGATTTCGGTTTCATTTTTTTTATTCACCGCACCTGCGTCATCCCCTTCTCCACTTTCCGCTCCGATCGCATCCTCTCCCGAAGCGAGATTGTGTCCCCGATGCTCCGCGGAAACTTTCACCAATTTCGCCGATCCTCCGCCAAAAATAATCCCGAAGTAACGATTAAATTCCCGATTCACTTCTTTCCATGCAGCTTCAAATTCCGCGTGAATTTTTGTTTCCATTTCGCGAATCACCTGTTCGAGCGATTGAATCGCCTTTTTCAAATCCTCGGATTCGGTCGTTAAAAACAAAAATCGCTTTTCCGTTTCCGAACATTCCTCGATAACCAAAGGGTCGATACCGCCGATATGTTCCAATTCAACCTTGAGACGAATAATATCCCGTTCATATTTCTCGGCATCGATATGCTCGCCGTCCCATGCTAATTCTTGAGGTTTCAAGCGAAGCTCCTCGAAAATTTCATTCGTCAAGTCTTCTTCGCGCACTTCAACGCGAGCAAGTCGCACTTTCGCCTCATTCACGGAATCTTTGACGCGATTGAGTTCAATCTGCGTTTCCCGCGCGGCGCGCTCGAGTTCGAAAAACCGCTTCCGCCCATCTTCCATTTTCCTCTGCTTCTCCTCCCGTTTCCTTTCCTCTTCCGCGATATTCTTGGAAAGCGATTCCTTCTCTTTCAAGAGACGCGTTTCTTCATTCCGAAACGCGGCGAGGCGTTCGTCGCTCTTCACACGCTCTTCCTCCGACACTTCGACCACGTGCTTGGTGACAAGGGTTCCTTGTCCGGCCTGTTCGTGCAGTTCGGAAAGCCGCGTCTGCACCACGCGAGCCAGTTCGCGAAGTTCCTGAAATTCGTCGAGTGATTCGACTTTTGAAAGACGTTCGATGAGTTTTTCCTGATGGGATCGAATTTCTTCAAGGCGCTTCCGAACAAACTCCCGATCAACCGCGACGCTCTCCACCACCTCTCGGGGTTTTCGTCGTTCCGCCTCAAGATCCATTTTCCCCAGCACGACAGAAAGTTCCCTCTCCGTTCGGTAGAGTTTCTCGCGAAGCGTCCGCACTATTCCCTCGCGTTTTTTTTCATCATCTCCGTTTTCGACTTGTTTTGACGCTTCAAGAAGTTCCCGATTGTATTGTTCCGAAGCACGCTCCAGTTCCCGAAGGCGACTCGATTCCCGATCACGCGTCTCAAGCGACTTCTCGCGCTCCGATTGAAACGTATGCCACAAAAATGCGAACCGTTTCACCTGCTTCTCGCGAAGTTTCTCGGATACCTCCGCTCCGCGAGATGCCTTTTCGGCTTCTCGCCGCAGGTTTTTGAGATGCGGTTCAATCTCGCGCGTCAGAGCGTCAACGCGATCGAGGTTCTGCCGCGTATTAAGGAGCTTTCGGAGCGCCCGGTCCTTTTCGATGCGATACTGTTTCACGCCGGCCGCTTCTTCGAGCATAGAGCGCCGCTCAATGGGAGACGCCGAGAGCGCGGCGTCCGACATTCCCTGCGTAATCACCGAAAAACTATCACGCCCGACTGAGGCTTTGGCGAGGAGATCTATCACGTCGAGAAGTCGCACCGCGGCGCCGTTTACCAGATATTCGCTCTCGCCGTTTCGGTAGAGCCTTCGCGTCACCGTCACTTCCGGATATTCAATCGGAATCCGCTCATCGTGATTCTCAAAAAAAAGCGATACCGACGCGCTCCCAAGCCGGGATTTTTTGTCGGTACCCGCAAAGATAACGTCTTCTCCCTTTTTGCCTCGCAAATGTTTCGACGACTGCTCTCCGATCGCCCACCGGATCGCGTCAGCGACATTGGATTTGCCGGAGCCATTTGGTCCCACGATCGCGGTCACCGGAAAACACCCGCTCTCACCCGAAAATTCGAGCACAGTCTTCCGCGCAAACGATTTAAAGCCGACGATTTCGATTCGCTTGAGAAACATACGAAACAATCAAAAAAGGGACGCTCGCATCGAAGCTTCCCCTATTCTACCTCGCCTCTTCTTTTTCGAAAAGCTTCCATTGGAAACGGCTGCTATGAAGATGTCCTTTCGCGGTCGAGGATTTCGCGGACGACGGCGCGATAGGAACGAGCGCCTTTGGAGAAGGCGTCGAAGTCGAGAATGGACTTGCCGTAGGAGGGCGCCTCGGCGAGACGAATCGATCGAGGGATGACACTCTTAAAGACCGGACCGGGAAAATGATCCGTTACTTCTTGCACCACCTGACGCGCGAGGCGATTCCTCCGATCGAAGAGCGTGAGGAGCGCGCCCATAATTTTGAGTTCGGGACGGAGTCGTTCGCGGACGAGCTCAATCGTCGAGAGAAGTTGGCTCAATCCCTCGAGCGCGTAGTATTCGGTCTGCACGGGAATAATAACCTCGTCGCTCGCCGTGAGGCCATTCACCGTAAGAAGCCCCAGAGAGGGCGGGCTGTCGATCAGGATATAGTCATAATACGGGCGGAGCCGCGCGACGAGTTTCGAGAGGAGGTATTCGCGACCTTCGAGATTCATCATCTCGACTTCCGCGCCCGCCAAATCCTGCGACGACGGCAAAAGATGTTGCCTCTCGATCGGCGTCGCAAGGACAACATTCTCGAGCCGCTCCCCCAAGAGGAGCGCGTGGTAGAGCGTCCGCTCAAGGGTCCGCGAATCCACACCGATACCGGACGAGGCGTTTGCTTGCGGATCAAGGTCAATCAAAAGCACGCGCTTTCCCGAATCCGCGAGATACCGCGCGATATTGATCGTCGAGGTTGTCTTCCCCACCCCGCCCTTTTGATTGACGAACGTCACTACTTTTGCCATACAATAAAGATCAAATAATACCAAAATTACTTTGAAGACTCCCACTATGCGCGCCGAGACTGCAAAAAATAATTTTTTTCAAGTTTGCTCCGATAGAGAGGAGCATGTGAAAAAAATTATTTTTTGCAGTCGAGGCAACTCACAAAGAAGCAGGGATAAAAGTAATTTGGCATAACGCCAAAACCGTCCTCAAAAATTTGAAATTTTCAGACTTCTTCAGTATACTCCATTCGAGGCAAAGTCTCAATGATCCCCCGGTCAATATGCCGATGTGGTGGAACTGGCAGACACGCACGACTCAAAATCGTGTGGGCGCAAGCCCGTGTGGGTTCAACTCCCACCATCGGCACTCACAGAAAAACAAGGTTGTCCTCGTGACACCCTTGTTTTTGTTTTTCCCAACCCTCATCCACCGTACTCTATTTTTGTCACTCCCTGCTTCTTGTTCATTGTTCCTTGATCACCATTTTCCGTCGTTTGGCGGCTTCGACGACATTGGAAAGAAGGCAAGCGATGGTGACGGGGCCGACGCCACCAGGCACCGGGGAGAGATATCCATCGAGTTCTTGGACGCTCGCGCGATCCACGTCGCCAACGATACGAGCGCCATCCTTGACGATGCCGCCGTCAATCACAATCGCACCAATTTTCAGCATAGACCCGGTCAATGTCCGTTCTTTTCCGCAAGCGGAAATTATGATATCCGCGCGCTTCAATTCCGAAAGACCCTGCTCGGACGCGCATTCGACGCACGGAATATGTTTCGCCAATACGCCTTCGCGTTTCAGAATAAGCGACATCATATTGCCAAAGCGCCACGAATTCCCCACTACGACTGCGTTTTTCCCAGCAAGTGTTTCCCCGGAAGCGCGGATGAGCGAAAGTATGGCACGCGGAAACACCGGGAAAAAAGCCGCTTCGCCCGCAAGAAATCGACGCTCATTTTCCGGATGAAATCCGTCAACGTCCTTCGCAGGATCGATCATCTGGATAACATCATCAACATCGATATGGAGCGGAAGCGGGAGCTGGACAAGTATGCCATGAATATTTTCATCCGCGTTGAAGCCACGGATCACATGTTCCACGTCCTGCTGCGAGACGCTTTCGAAAAGAAATCGTTTTTCAACCCGAATGCCGAGTTGCTCGGCCATATGCTCTTTGAGACTCACGTAGAGATGCGACGCGGCATCATCCCCGACCAAAACCACGCCAAGCCCCGGGCGCATTCCAAGCGACCGAAGCGCTCGCTTCGTTTCGGTATGCATCGCTTCCGCGACTGCCTTTCCGTCAAGAATATTCATACTCGAAGAAAAAATAAAAGAAGAATCGCGCTCGCAAGCGCCGTTCGATACCAAAAAAACACCCGGTAACTCACTCGCTCCACAAATCGCATGAGGAAACTAATAGCGAAATATCCCGATACCGCCGACGAGAAAGCGCCCACCAAAAAAAGAGGGCTCGTTCCAACGAGGATCAAATCCTTTGCGTGAGACGCGACCGCTCCGGCAATAATCGGCGCCGAGAGAAGAAAGGAAAAGCGCGCGGCGGAAACCCGATCAAATCCGAGCGAGAGCGCCGCAGTGATCGTCACGCCGGATCGAGAGACGCCCGGGACAAGCGAAAGCGCCTGCGCGGATCCGATTACGAGAGCGTCTCGAAGCGTACTACTCCCGAGAGCCCGCGTCTTTTTTCCAAGCGCATCCGAAAGAAACAGAAACAGTCCAAAAACAAATAGCGTGACCGCGACAAGAAGCGGGTGACGAAATATTGTTTCCGCCCATCTCTCAAGAAGTATACCGGCACACACTCCCGGAATCGTGGCGATAATCAGAAAAAGAAGCAGTTTTGAGTTACCGGAATACTCCGGCATATCCGTCCGAAATCGAAAAAGGTTGAGCCAGTCTCGCCAAAAATACGAAAAGACCGCAAGGAGCGTCCCCGCATGAAGCGCCACGTCAAACGTAAGTCCTGGATCAGGGAAATCAAATATCCACGGAAAAACAACCAGATGGCCCGAACTTGAAATCGGTAAGAATTCCGAAAGTCCCTGAACAATACCGAGAAACAGAGAAAAAAGAAGCGTGTGTTCCATGAAGAAATAGAGAGCCTGTTAAAAACGTCCTTTAAAAAGGCTCAACTCACGGAATGCACACGAGCTCGGCCGCAAACTCTCTGGTGGCGGCATTCTTGGTGGTGAGTCGAAGCGCAAATTGCCGCCCGCCATTTTCCGAACACGAAAAATTCGAATTGATATGGAAGTCGGCGGCGAGTTTCTGCGCGTCGAGAGCGCGAATATCAAGCAGAACCATATATTCGCTCTTTGAGACGAGCGACCTCAGTCGGAGCACCACTTCATTGGGCGTCACCACGTCGCGCACGATAAAATCGTTCACGCCGATCGCTCGCGCGCGCTGCTGATCCTCCTGTCTCCCGAGGTGTGAAGAAAACGCAATCGGTATCGAGGCGGTGGTTACATTCGCGCGGAGCGCTTCCGTGAGCGCGAAACCATCCATCCGCGGCATAATGATACCGGTAAAGACGATATCCGGACGATCCGTCGTCGCCATATCAAGTCCCTCGAGTCCATCCTTTGCTTCCCGAACCTCAAAACCGGCGCTCCGAAACACCTCCGCGTACAGACTCCTCGTATCTTCATCGTCATCCACAAGGAGCATCTTTATGTTTTGACTCATACAAAAAATCTCAATTATATCAAAAGGCGAACCCTTCAAGAGTATAGCAAAAAACATCGAGAGAGCAAAAGATTACTTTTCAAGACTACTCCTCGATTTCCCGGAGAGATTCAAAAAGCTTTCGTTCTTCGCGAGAGAGTCGGTTGGGAATACGGACAAGAACCGTCACCAAATGATCTCCTCGTCCTCGCGCGTTCCCGATCGAGACAATTCCTTTGCCGCGAATACGAAAGACCTCGCCCGGCGCCGTTCCGGGGGGAATTTTCATGGAAACCGTTCCTTCAATCGTCTCAATCGGAACCGTTTCGCCCAAAGCCGCGCGCGCGCACGAAATCGTGACCGTTGAAAGAATATCGTTTCCTCGCCGCCCGAGAGTCGGATGCGGACGCACATGGACAGCAACCAAAAGGTCGCCCGGCCGACCCCCTCGCTCTCCGGCTTCCCCCTCTCCGGACAGAGAAAGCATCTGCCCATCCTCTATACCGGCGGGTATTTCGAGGATGATCGTTTCGGAGCGAAGAACTCTGCCCGACCCCCGGCACTCCGAGCACGATTCGCGATACACTTTTCCTCTTCCCCGACACGCGTCGCATACCTCGACCTGCTGAAACATACCCAAGAAACTCCGAACCGTGCGCCGCACTTGTCCCGCGCCGCCGCATTTCGAGCAAGGTATCTCCTTCGTCCCCGACTTTCCGCCCGTCCCGGCACATACCGTACAAAGCATTCGACGTCTCAAAGAGACATCCTTCTTGACGCCATGCGCCATTTCTTCAAAGGAAATCTCGACATCGATCTGAATATCGACGCCGCTTTCCGTTCCGCGTCCGCGCGCGCCCCGATGCGCGCCGAAAATATCGGAAAAAATATCATTGAAGCCGCCCTCAAAGTGGAAGTCTCCATTTGAAAACCCCTCAAACCCGCGCCGAAAATCAAAACCGCCAAATCCCGCGCCCCCGCCACCCTCCGAAGACGCGTCGCCGAACTGGTCATATCGCGCGCGTTTCTCCTTGTTGGAGAGCACCTGGTATGCCTCATTGATCTCTTTGAATTTCGCCTCGTCGCCGCCTTTCTTGTCCGGGTGCCACTCGTGCGCGAGCTTTCGATAAGCCTTTTTGATATCGTCCTCGGACGCGTTCCGATCAACGCCAAGCATTGTATAATAATCCTTCGCCATACGGGAAATATTCAGTACCGACAGTGTACGACAAAACAAAAAAATTAGCAATCAGAATGATAGAGTGCTAATACCGCAACTTTATACCAATGTACCTTTAAGTCCCCTATTCACGTACGCCGAGACCGCGAGAAAAATTATTTCTCGCGGTCGAGGCGACTCACGAGATAGCAGAGATTAAAGTGTGCTCAGTATTACTTCACCAATTCTCGCTCGCTCGCGGCAAAAACACGATTGTGTATCGGCGTATCGCCAACCAGCGCGCCATCCAAGAGAGAAAGCATACGTTTCGCGTGGCGTGCGGTTGTCGCTTCGTGTGTCACGAGAATAATCGTTTTTCCTTCATCGTTCAGTCGTTGCAGAATCGCCATCACCGCGAGTCCGGATTTGGAATCGAGATTTCCCGTCGGCTCATCGGCAAAGATGATATCGGGATCATTCACGAGGGCGCGAGCAATTGCCACTCTCTGCATCTCTCCGCCCGAAAGCTGATTGGTAAAATAGCTCGCGCGATGCTCCATACCGACCGAAGCGAGCGCCTGCATCACCCGCGCCCGATGCTGTTCTTTTCCCATTCCTTTCCACGCAAATCCGACGAGCGACAGCAACTCCTTCCATCCTCCGCGGCGCCAGAAACCGCGAAATGTTCGCCGATGAAACCCGTAGATATCATAGAGGAGCGGGAGTTCGACATTCTCAAACACACTTGTGCGCGGCAAGAGATTGAATGATTGAAACACAAATCCAAGGCTTTTATTCCGTATTTCCGCTAGCCGGTCAGATAAGAGGTTGCTTGTATCGTCTCCGGAGAGAAAGTACGCGCCGGACGTCGGTCGATCCAAGAGTCCCAGGAGATGCATCAGTGTTGACTTCCCCGAACCCGACGGCCCCATGAGTGCCACAAATTCGCCCCGATCAATCGAAAAGGTCGCGCTTCGAAGCGCGACGGTCTCCACTTTTTCATCGGAAATATACGTTTTTCCGAGATCACGACATACAATGAGCGATGACATATCATTTTTTCGTTTCCGAAATCACTTGGTCTCCCTCGGAAAGTCCAGAGCGAATCTCGACGAGGCCTTCATCGCCGCGAAGACCTGTGACCACTTCGCGCTCTTCGACCTGCCCGCTCGGAAGAAGCACCTTCGCGATTTGCTTCCCATTCTCTTCGCGGAGAAGTCGCGAGGGGAGTTGGAGGACATTCTGTTTTTCTTCAATCGTAATATCGGCATCACCGCCCATACCCGGCTTGAGTCGACGATCGATATCCGAGAGACGCAGACGAACGATATAGTAGACCACATCCTGAATCACTGTCGCGTCCGGCTCAACTTCAATCACCTCCGCCGGGAAAAGTTCGTCCGGATCGAGCGCGTCAAAAGAAACGCGCGCCTTTTGCCCCACGACAACATGGGCGATATCCGACTCGGGCACTCGAGCCTCAAGGAGAAAGTCAAACGAGAGCAGTCTCCCAAAGGCCGCGCTCGCGGAAGATCCCACCACTTCCCCCACTCGGTATTCCACCTTCGTCACCTGACCATTGACCGGCGCCTTCACCCTTGCTTTTTCGGCACTGTCAAGCGCAATCGCATAGTTGGCTTCCGCGATCGCGATAGCGCTCGTCTCAATCGTCTTTTCCGCCGAGGATTCGAGTGACTCGGTTTTCTCTCGCGCGGCATTCCAGGTGTTTTTGGCGTACCGGACAGCGCTCTCGCGATTCTTGCGCGCGGTGTCCTTGGCTTCATTTGCCGCCTTTCGACTATTGACCGCCGTCGTCAAGGTGAGTTTTGCCGTCTTTGCTTCAAGACTCCCCTCACCCTCATCCGCTACGATCTGGTTGTAGTATGACTCGGCGTCATCTTCGTAGTCCTCGGCATTTTCATACGCCTGATCCGCGGCGTCCACTTTCTGATCCTCAAGATCGGAAACGGTTTCATAGTACGCTTTCGCGTCCCCTTCACTTTCCCGCGCCTCGCGAAGCGTGTTGTCATTTGTCGCAGCATCAGCTTTCGCTCGATCAAGCGACGCTTTCGCCTTGGCGATTTCTTCCTCGAGCGAAACCGACGCAAGCGTCGCGAGCGTTTCGCCCGCCTCCACCTTTTGCCCCTCCCGAACCGAGATACTCTTGATACGTCCCGTCATTTCGAAATTAAGATTAATCTCTTCGGACGCGACAAGCTCGACACTCGACGATACCGTCTCCATCATATCGCCCCGAACCACCGCGACCGTCTCATACGAGGGAAGCGCCGTCGACCGCTTCCAATACCAAAATCCCACTCCCAAAAGAAGTACTGCCCCCGCAATAAAAAACCATTTTTTCTTCATAAAAATCCTCTCGTTACCCCCTACTCGCTACTCTCTCCTCGCTACTCTCTCCTCCCTGCCAGATCCAGCGCCTCATTCACCATCTTATCGGCTTCTTTGTTTTTCTCGCGCGGGACGTGATGGAAACTCACTTCGGCAAAATTCGCCTTCTCGTTCTGTATCAAATCAAACCAGTGTTTCATCCGCGGATGTTTCACTCGGTAACGTCCCGTAAGTTGTTTCATCGCGAGTTCACTGTCCATCCGACACTCGAGGTGCGTCTTTTTTGCTCGTTCCGCTCCGATTTCCGCAAGCGCTCGCCTCATTCCCGAAAGGATTGCCGCGTATTCCGCCTCATTATTGGTACCGCGCCCCAAAAATTCCCCGTAGCGAATACCCAGTGTCTCCAGAAACACCCCCAACGCCGACGGCCCCGGATTCCCCCGCGACCCCCCATCCGAATACATTACGATTCGTTCCATCATCAGAGTATTCAAAAAAATGATCCTCCTCATTCCTTGCAAAGTATACCACTTTTCCTCCAAAAAAAGAAAAACGCCACGCACCTCTGTGTAAAAACAGGTGCGTGGCAACATGTATTGGCGATAGCGTTCCTAGGACAAGCCACAGGTAACATTTTAATTCCCCTCTTCAAGAGACTTCACGCCAACTTTCTCCAAAATCCCATTCAATTTTTCTTTCGCCCCTTCTGAGAGTTTCCTGTATTCAAGCAACACTCTCCCGAAATATTCCTTGGGACCAAGGAATATCAAGAAGAGTCTCAGAGAATAGCAGAACTGGAGAAGCTCATCACCAGCCAATTCTTCATCAGTCGGATCGTGATCGCATCCGGAACGGACGAGTTCGCAATGTCTCCTTTCAAAAAAAAGTGGAATTTGAGCCTCCTGCCTTACTCGCATAAAATCATCTTCAGAAAATTTCTGACGAACAAGTTGAGTAAGACGAGCGTTGTGACGAGAAATAAACAGTACTGCCCCATCAGAGCTTAAAAGCCAGAGAAAAGCATTCTCAATGAGCCCTCCATCCGAGCGACTCCTTTTTCTCGTAAAATTCCCTATAGCGATATTCTCCAAAAAGAAAAAACGGAACAGAATAAAAACCAACTGGGCATCGCTGAGAATATTCGCCACGACCCAATCATACTTTAGAAGTCTTGGGGATTCCCTCTCCAAAGAATTCATCAAAGCCAAATCTGGATGTCTCATCTTTCGTCTCCTCAAACTTTTTCTTGGCTTTTCTTAAAGTCAAGAAGACAAACAAAAAAACCACCGCAAGGGGGGCATGGCGCGAAGCTCGTGTCTCTCTCTAATGGTGGTACCGTAAGTTGTGAAGGAACTCGGGAAACCTCATTCCTCACATCGCCCCCAGGTTACTCTTTTTTTCGTTGTATGTCAAGTACCCGCCATTCAAGCCTTTTTGAGCCATTCCAGCGATTCTCTTCGAGGTGAAACACGACATCCACCCGTTCATCCTTGTGAAGGGTCCCCCATTCCTCCCCCATTCCAAATCCGATCCCGCCAAATATCCCCTGCTCGGTTTTGAAGGAGAGTTTGAGGTGTTTCTCACCGTTCCCCACCAAGCGCGTTTCTTTGATTGCCACATCGCGAATCAGAAACGTCGGCTCCGGATTTCCGATACCGAAAGGTTCGAGTCGCTTCAAGCGCGAGACAAAGCCCGGCGTGATGTGAACAGGCGAGATCTCCAGGTCAATATCGAGCGTGAGGGTCATATCTGTCTCAGCGAGTTTTCGATTCACGATTTTCTCGAGTTTCTCATAGAACGCCTCCAAATTCGCGTTAAGTATCGTCGCGCCCGCCGCCTGACTGTGTCCCCCGAATCGTTCCAGGAGTTCCGCGCATTCACCGATCGCCTCAATCATATTGAGCGCCGGAATGCTCCGAAACGAACCCGTACTTTCGACATCGCCCTTGGCAAAGACGGCGGTCGGCTTGCCAAGCTCATGCGCGATTTTCCCCGCGACCAGCCCCGCGACGCCGAGAGGATAGTGTTCGCCCACGGCAAAAATGAGCTTTTTATCGCGATAGAGTTGCTCCGCCACAACGCGCACTTCCCGGGCGAGCGCCTCGCTCACCTTTTGCCGCGATTGATTTTGCGCCTCAAGCTCGAGCGCCAAGAGCCGCGCCTCATCCTGCTTGGTCGTCATCAGGAGGTCATGCGCCATCCTCGCGTGCGCCATCCGACTCGCCGCGTTGATCCTGGGACCGATCTGAAACGCGATCATCTGCGCCGTTGGAAGTCTATCCTCGTCGATCGCGATCTTCCCGACCGAAAACATTTCCCGGAGCCCCACCGAGCGCGTCTTCGAGAGCACGATAAGACCGTACTTCACCATGACGCGATTCTCGCCAACGAGCGGCATACAATCCGCCACCGTCCCGATTGCCACTACATCAAGAAGCCACTTCAGCTCATCCGTTGCATCGGGAAGAAACGTTTGGTAGAGCGCTCGCGCCACCGTAAACGCCGTCCCGGCGCCGCAGAGTTCTTGGAAGGGATACTTCGAGTCGGGGAGCTTGGGATTGATAATGGCGAATGCGTCGGGGAGATCCTTCGGCACGTGATGGTGGTCTATAACGATTACCTCCATCCCTCGAGAAACGGCATCCTTGATCTCTGAATGATTCATCATTCCGCAGTCGACCGTAAAAACAAGCTTCACACCTTCCCGTTCAAACGCATCAAGCGCGTTTTGGTGAAGTCCGTGCCCTTCGGTCAGTTTGTCAGGAATGTAGGGAATAACGGCAAGACCAAGCCGCTCCAAAACCTTCCGAAGAACCACGGATGAGGTGATACCATCAGCGTCGTAGTCGCCGAAAATTCCCACTTTTTCTTTCTCCTCCCGCGCTTTCCCCACTCGATCGACGAGTTTTTGCATATCGGCAAACAGAAACGGGTCGGCGAGATCCGTATCATAGTTTGGAGCAAGAAATTTCTTCCGATCATCTTCACTTTCAACTCCGCGAAACGACAAAACAGTTTCGATCGGATCCGACGAAACCAAAACACTCCCCACTCCTTCTCGGAGCGAGCCCCGAATATTCCATCGCCTCTGCATAGTACCAAATTATTCTGAAGACTTCTGCCATGCACGCCGAGACTGCAATCCCGCCTTGGCGGGACGAAACTTCGCTCCGAGCCCGGGAGGAGTGTATAAGAAAAATTATTTTTTGCAGTCTCGGCAACTCACAAGATAGCAGAGCTTAAAGTAAGCTGGTATAAGAGTTTCAAAACCTCGCCTTTTCGTCGAGGGTCAGCTTTTTCTTGATACTCCGCGCGCCGCGACGCGCGAGCGACCCGGCTCGATCTTTCTCCTCGGTGATCTGCCGTTCGATATCGTCGACCGCCATATCGGTTGACCCCTCAATGCTGTCGCTCGTTTCTTCCGCCCGAAAAATCCGCTTCTTCGGCTGATTCACCATAATCTCAACGCGAAATTTCCCCTTCTTGTCGCGATCCACTTCCACCTCGAGCTTCGATACCGGATCGAGCAATTTCTCGATACGGCGAAGCCGCTTCGTCACATACGCCATTTCCTTCCCCTCAAGCTCCACCCCCTGAAACAGAAATCGTGTTTTCATACGCGTATCGTTACCGGATTATTTGGTTGCGCTTCAGTATACCATATTCTCCCTCCACGCTCTTTTTTACGCTCTCTCATCATTTTGCATTTTTCATTTCCCTAGAACCCCACCATCTGCACTTCTTCGCGGAGTCGAACGCCAAGTTCCGTGCGAACGCGCTGCTTGATGAGACTTGCCAGGATAAGAATGCTCTCGGCGGTTGCCGTGCCGGTATTGATAAGGTAGTTGGGATGAATATCGCTCACCTTGGCGCCACCCACTTCTTTGCCGCGCAGTCCCGTATGATCAATCAACCACCCGGCGGGAAGCGTATCACCCTTGACGACTTCTCCCGTATCGAGCTCAAATTCCCTACGGAGCTTTTCGTTGGCGACCACCGGATTCATAAAAAACGATCCGGCGCACAGTATTCGTTGCGGATGTTTCCGCTCGCGCGTCTCAATCGTCTCTCGCATACTTTTTTCCAATGCTTCGGAACGTTGATTGGGAACAAGCGAGAGTTCAACCGAGAGAATAACAAGCGACGGATTTTTTTTAAAGAGACTCATTCGATATCCGAATTCGCACGCCGCTTTCGGATATTCCCGAATATCGAACGTATCGCGATTGAGCGCACGGACAGAAACAACGACCGACGATGTCTCCGTTCCGAAGGCGCCCGCGTTCCCGCGTACGGCGCCACCCACCGTCCCGGGAATGCCCGCGAGTTTCTCCATGCCGCCATACCCTCGTTCCTTGGCATACTCAATGACACTATAGAGCGTCGCGCCCGCTCCGACGGAAAGCTTTCCCTCGTGATCATCTCTCCGGTCGACATTTTCCATTTTTATCACCATCCCGTCAAACCCGCGATCCGAAAAAAGCACATTACTCCCCCCACCCAGCACGAAAACCGAGAGTTTCTTTTCTCGCGCATACGTAAGCGCCTCTACAAGATCGCTTTCCGACTTTGCTTCGACGAAATACCGCGCCTTCCCGCCCACGCGAAACGTCGTCAATGGATGAAGATCAACATTTTCTTGAACCGAAAGCATAGGAATTTCCTGATAAAAGCTTGTTCAAATTTTTCATTTTTCATTTTTCATTTCTTCTAGTATCCCCCGCCCGACCTTCCACACATCGCCCGCGCCGAGCGTGACGAGGAGATCGCTTCCGCCGAGTTTCTCTTTGAGATATTCGGTCGCGTCTTCGGACGTCGGAATATGCATTGCCTTATCATGCTGATAGCGATTGATGAGGGAAACAAGTTCCGCCGACGAAACACCACCCGCCACCTCACGCGCACTCCCATAAATATCGAGGACAATCACCCGATCCGCCGCGTCAAAGCTCTGCGCGAATTCGCCAAGGAGCGCTTTCGTTCGCGAAAACGTGTGCGGATGAAAAACAGCGATGATATTCCGTTCCGGAAAGAGCTCGCGAAAGGCGGCAAGCGTCGCCTTTATTTCCTCCGGGTGATGCGCGTAGTCATCATAGACAAGCGCGCCATCCCGCTCACCGATGTATTCGAATCGTCGCGCCGTCCCAAAGAAATGCTCCATTCCCTGCCGTATTTTTTCGATATCGAATTTGAGAGCGAGGAGAAGCGTGACAACCCCCGCCGCGTTCAAAGCATTGTGTTTTCCCGCGAGACGAAGCCGAAACATTCCCAAGTCGCACTCACCCTCGAAGAGGCGAAACGTCTGGCGAAACAGTCCCTCACGGATCGGTTCGTAGTCGGCAATGCAAACATCATTGTGCGACAGAAACCCGTAAGAACGTTTCTGCGCGCGTGAATCCATGGCAACGGCGGCGACCGCCGCGCTATCGCCCCACGAAACAAGGAAGCCGTGCGCGGGAATTCGCTTCACGAGCTCCCGAAACGTCTGTTGATAGACTTCCACGTTCGGAAAAAAGTCCGGATGATCCCAGTCAAGACTCGTCAAGAGAACACTCCAAGGCTCGTAGTACTGAAACTTATTCTGATACTCATCCGCCTCAAGTACGAAATATTTTCCGGATCCGAGAAGCGCGTTTCCGCCCCATGTCGCGATCGCGCTCCCGACAAGCGCAAGGGGATCTTCACCCAAAAATTTCAACGTTTCCGAGAGGAGCGCGCTCGTCGTCGTCTTCCCGTGTGTTCCGGATACCAGTATCGAGAGACGTTCCCTCGTCAAATCGCCAACCGCCTCTGGATAGCGTATAAGTCGAACTCCCGTTTTCTCGGATAGCTCAAACGCGCTCGCCAATTCCGCGTTTGTTTCCGGTGTATACGCCGTCGAATAGATAATCGTATCGCTCTCTTTCGGAATATTTTCCGGAGAAAATCCTTCGGTATATCGAATCCCCCGCCGGCGCAATGTCTCTTCCGTAAAAAAATATTCCGACGTATCGGAGCCGCCTACGCGCAATCCGCGCCCCGCCAAAATCTCGGCGAGCGCCGCCATACCGGCGCCTTTGATCCCGATCATATGAATATGACGCGCGTCGGAGAGACTTTTCATGCCTGTTTCTTCAAAATATGAGTTCGTATCCAAAGGAAAACCCGATCAAGCACGGTTTGATGCTCCTCGCGGAAACGAATGAGCGCTATGACTCCTTCGGCGAGTCGCTTCGCGGCATCCGGATGGTGAAAGGCTCGAAGCACGTTTGCCATTTTCGCGCGAAGTGGCGCGTCATTCATCAATTCCTCTATTTTTCCCGACAGCATATGTTCGCCGAGATTTCCCTCTTCGAGAACAAGCGCTCCGCCCACCCGCGCGATTTCATAGGCGTTCATACGTTGCTCATCGTTTGCCGCCGACGGGAGAGGAATGAGAATGGCCGGTTTCCCCACCGCCGCGATTTCCGAAATGGCATTCGCCCCCGCGCGAGAGACGACAAGATCGGCAAGCGCCAAGGCATCCGAGAGTTCTCCGATATCGAGAAACGGAACAGTATGCATTTTTCCCGTAAGGTCGCCAAGCGAAAGTTCTTCAATTCGCCTGAGCACCTCTTCATGATTTCCCGATCCCGTCTGGTGAATGACGAAAAATCGAGCAAGAAGCCGCGGAAGAATTTTGAGTATGGCGAGATTCATCGCTCTCGACCCCAAGCTCCCGCCGAGAATGAGGAGAGCAGGTTTTTCGGGCGGACATCCGAAACGTCCGCGCGCGCGCTCCGCGTTTCCGAGCGTGATACCGTCGCGAACGGGATTCCCCGTAATCGCGACGCGACTTGCCTCGAAATATCGTACGGCAGACGGATAGGCGACCGCGATTCGATCCGCAAATTTCCCCATAATCTTGTTGGCAACCCCGGGCGTCGCGTCCGAGTCCTGCGTGAGAATCGGGATACGGTACACCCACGCGGCAAGCACCACCGGCACGGCAGCGTACGCTCCCTTCGAAAACACCGCGTCCGGCATATGATGATAGAGATGGTAGAGCGACTGAAAAAATCCGATGATGTTTTTGAAGGCATCACTTATGTTCCTGAGATCGAAGTATCGCCGCCACTTGCCGCTCAAGATGCGAATGGAAGCAATGCCCGCCTCTCCGATAATTTTTTGTTCCATATCTCCCGCAGGACCGAAATAGAGGATCTCCGTCTGATCGCCAAGTCGGTCGCGAAGCTCCTTGGCAACCGGAAGAAGCGGAAAGAGATGCCCTCCCGTCCCTCCGCCTGTGAGCACGATTCGATAGTGTTTGTTCATAAAAACGCTCTTTATGCCTCCAGTGTAGAGTCTTTCCCGATCCGTATCAAGATGCCCATCGCCGCCATAAGGAAGACGATCGAAGTACCGCCGTAACTTACAAACGGAAGCGGAATACCGGTAAGAGGAATGAGCGCCGTCACCGCCGCGATATTGATAAACACTTGAAACGCGACCCACGACACGATACCAACTGCCGCGAAACGCCCGAAATCATCCGACGCGTATCGCGCGATACGAAGCCCTTGCCACGCGATAAAGAAAAAAGCGGCAATGAGGAGCACGGAAACCAAAAAGCCCCATTCTTCGGAGAAGATGGCGAAGATCGAATCCGTCACCGGCTCGGGAAGATAGTTGAACTTCTGCCGGCTATAACCGAGTCCCAAACCAAAGAGTCCTCCGCTTCCGATCGCGATGAGCGCCTGGTTTATCTGATAGCCCGCACCATTCGGATCAAGCTCCGGATTCAGAAATACCATAAATCTCTCCAGTCGATACGGTGCCATTTTGATGAGAATCGCAAGCATCCCCAACCCCGCGAGAAACAATCCGAAGAGATGGTGAATCTTCCCGCCCGCGATAAAATACATGGAAATCGCCACCAAGAAAATAACACCGAACGTACCGGTATCCGGTTGTTTCAAAATGAGAAAACCGAGAATCCCGAGAACGACCAAAAAAGGAACGAGATCTTCCAAGAAATCCCCCGTGCGCGTCCGATCCCGACGCGAGAACCATGCCGCGAGATAGAGGATGAAGGAAAGCTTCGCCATTTCCGACGGCTGAAATGAAAACGGTCCGAAGGAAAGCCACCGGCTCGCTCCATAGACCCGCTCCCCGACACCCGGCAAGAGAACCGCGACGAGCGCCACGAGGGTAACCAAGAAAAATGGCAATGCCAGCTTCCTCCATATCCGATAATCGACATACTGAAACACGAGGAGCGCGACCAATCCGACGCCGACGCCGATCAGTTGGCGTTTCAAAAAGAAGTAGTCATCATTAAAACGCGTCTCCCCGTAGAAAACGCCGGCGCTCGCAATCGTTACCAATCCAATGACGACCACGGCAAGCACGGCAACGAAGAGACTTCTTGTTTGAAGAGAAGTGGGAAACGATTTCATGAGACTCTGGGACAATACCAAATTACTCCAAGGGCTTCTATACATGCGCGCCGAGACTGCAAAAAATAATTTTTCGAAAGTTTGCTCCGATAGAGAGGAGATTGTGAGAAAAAATATTTTTTGCAGTCGAGGCAACTCACAAAGTAACAGAGATTAGGATAATTTGGTATAAGCGGCTGATTTTTCTTGGCGCCATGATTCGATATCGGCATGATTACCACTCAAGAGTACGGCCGGCACGCGCCAGTCACGAAACACTTCCGGTTTCGTATACTGCGGATACTCGAGATACCCCGACTCCGTATGCGATTCGGTCGACGCGCTCGTCTCATTTCCGAGGACGCCAGGGAGAAGCCGTGCTACCGCGTCGGCAATCACCATGGCCGGCAATTCCCCGCCGGTCAAGACGTAGTTGCCAATCGAAAGCTCCTCGTCCGCGATATGTTCGGCAACGCGCTCATCCACACCCTCGTAGCGCCCACATATGAAAACAAGCCGCTCATATCGCGAGAGTCGACGCGCATCTTCCTGCTCAAATGGCTTGCCCTTTGCGGAGAGCACAATAATGCGCGTATTTGAAAAGGCATTCACATCCTCCGCTCGAAGCGACTCTACCGCATTCCAAATCGGCTCCACCTTCATCACCATGCCGGCGCCGCCTCCATAGGGCGTGTCATCGGTCTTTCTATGCTTATCGGTCGCGAATGCGCGAATATCATGCGTATGAAACGACAGGAGTTTTTTCTCCAACGCGCGCTTCAAAATCGATTCGTTCACATACGAATCGAACATACTCGGAAAGATGGTGAGAAAATCAAAACGCATAGTTCATGATACGGCGTGTTTCCCTGATTTCCCGAGAATATACCGCGCGTATTTTTTATCTTCCTCGCCGACATGCCGCAATATCCATGTGCCGAGATAATTCTCGAGGTTGAGAATGACCGTCTCCGAAAGTCCGCTGTCGAGCAACTCTTTCTTTCGTTGCAAAAAGTTATTGATAAATCCCTCGTGAATACGCCGATGCTGTTCAAGCTCCGGATATCCGTTCTGCGCCATATACGTTTCCTCGTATGAGAAATGATCGCGAATGTAGCGCTCAATCGCGACAATGACGCTATAGGTGTCTTCGAGTCGGCGTTCACCCGTCACGACACCGAGTAGTTGATTGGTCGCCGCGATAATGCCCCGATGTTGCTCATCAATCGTCTCGTCACCGACGGAAATATCCTCCGTCCACGTAAATTGCATCGTGTCCGCCATATAAAAACAAAAATGAATTATCGGCTTGTAGTATAGCACACTCCACCCTCTCCAACACCCGATGAATCCGCAAGCAAAAAACAGCCACCCAAAAGGCGGCTGTTTTTGAAAGTGAGAAATCAGAGCTTTCTATACCTTGTTCCCCGACCTGAACCGATTTTCTCAATTTTCTTCAATGTGAGCAGTTTGACAAGAGCCTGGTTGACGGTCGGTCTCGCGACACTGGTCATTTCGGCGATTTCCGAAGGAGTAGCTTCCGCGACTCCGAGCAGATAATTCCACACGTTCAGCTGTTTCTTGGAAAGTAATTTCTCCACCTGCTCGCTCTCCAAGAGTTCGATCGCCATTTCGGATTGCTTGAGAAGAATCGTCAAAAAGAAATCCAGCCACGCCACAATATTTTCACTCTCAGTCTCGAAACTTCTCTGACTTCTTCGAAGAGCGATATAATACTCATTCTTGTTGTCTTCGATGAATTTCTCATGAGACACGTAGGGCATATACGCATACCCTTCTTGGAGAAGCAAGAGATTGGTAAGGATACGAGAGAGTCTCCCGTTTCCATCCTGGAAGGGATGAATAGTGAGAAATTCCACAATGAAATTTCCGATAACCAAGAGCGGATGCGCCCTGCTTTCCCGTAGCTCTTTTTTTGTCCAACCGACCAGCTCCTCCATCTTCTTGGGAGTCAAATACGCCGGCACGGTCTTGAAAACCACGCCAAGAACATTTCCCTTCTCATCGAGCATATTGACGGTGTTTTCGCCCTTCTTGTATTCGCCGCGATGCCGAGTGTCTTTTTCCACATATTTCAAGAGCTCTTTGTGAAAATGTTTTATGGAGCTTTCACCAAAAGACACTGTTTTCCAAGAATCAAAAACGTTTTTCAACAATTCATAGTATCCCCCCACCTCTTGTTCATCCCGGTTCTCCCATTTTCCCGGCTTCACACCCTGGATCAACTTTTCCACTTCTTCATCGGAAAGCTTCGCGCCCTCGATACGGGTGGATGCCCCGGCAGATGTGATCAAAACGGATTTTTTGAGACGACCCAAAACCTGCGGACTGAAATGCGCCCCGCCGACCCATCGCCCCTTTATTTCGTCTATCTTGGCTATTTTCGACCAAATTTCAGATGGAATATTGCTTAACCTTGCCTCAAATTGACTGTTTTTCGTCATATACGCATCTTATGTTTTATCTATATAAGATTATATGAGATTATAGAAGATACGTCAACCATCCACTATTTTACGTCTCTCGATCGGCACACACTCAGCCAACCCGTCACACCTAATCATTCACCGAAAAAATAGAAGGATACCTCGTCCAGTTCACACATCAAGACATGCTTCTTCCAAAGCTCCGACACAAGGGCTTCGCAGAGGAGGAAGTCAAGACAACCGCAAATGCCATTTTGAGTAAGAAAAAAGTCGCTGACAAAAATTGCCAGCGACCAGTGCATCAAGTGAACGTCTTGAATTCGGTGTTATTCACTCGATATGTGACTATTTCTATTCATACCAACGAACAAAGTTGAGCAACTTCACAAATGAAACTCCGCGCCCTCTCCACATTGAGGACATCGCTCGGCATTTCTCTCAACTTGCCTTCAGCATCAACCGATACGTCAGGAAAAGTATCGAAAATTGTCTGTAACAAACGTGTCGTCTCGCCAGGCGCTCCCAGCCCGCCGGCAACGCCAATGTTCATTACTCCATCCAAAACATCGTAAAGGTAGTCCAGAAATGCCAACGTGATTTCGGGAACAAATGCCTTCCCTTGTCCGCCACTCGGATCTAGAAGCACGTAGTCACACAAACCCACATAATCTCGCACGAAACGAGCGAGCATTTTGGGATCATTCCCTGCAGATTCAAGCGCTCCCGAACCGCACTGAAGAACAAATACACTTGAAGAATGCAAGTCCTTGTACTTCTTCAGAACTCGCGTATCCGGCCATTTCACATTGAGCTGAAAACCATGAAGATTTTTTCCGCCCAATTCTGTCACTTCCAGCAACCAATCAAACAATCCGACCAGTTCCTGTTCTTGCACATGGAGGTGAACGAGGTTGAGCACGCTTGGGTGTTTCGGAAATATCCCGGCGATATCCTCGGGCTTTGGATAACGGCCTGGCTGTTTATTTGGAATTCCCCGAAGCGTTTTGTCGCTCGCCAAAATACCAACCATGAGTTTCCTCTTGGAATCTTCCGGAAAGACTTCCAACACGCGCTCAACTTCCTCTCGAGACATAAACCCCGTCACACCGATATAGGGCGCCTTCATGACTCACTCCTTTTCAATTTGGGAAATAACTGTAGCATATCCACTATGGGACTTTACATCCTTGCATAAAGTTTACCTCATGTCAAAAATCAACACATAGTAAAACTTTCAAGATAACAAAGCATTGAAAACTAAAAACTCGATAGGGTGAAAGCCTATCGAGCTCTTCCAATGCTCATATTACCCAACAGCTCTACAGATTTCTGCTATCGCTTTTTTAACGCGGTGCGACCGCGACAGGATAATCAGCCAAATCTTTCACATTCGGTTTTTCAAGCTGGATGCCACTTTCCTTAGCATTGATAAGGAAAACTACACTTGCCCCCCACAGCTGGCACCAAAATTTTATAGACAAGCCTCTTTCAAATCTTTTTTGAGATGAGAAAGGTTGGATTGTCTACAATCCTTTTTGAGCGCGGGGAGCAGTCAATAGGTGGTTCATCGAAATGAACTTAACTTATTAAAAGCTCCCTATTCAGGGAACACTGCAAATCTAAAGTATTTTTTTCTAAACGTCAATACTCATCACCAAAAACAGCCACCAAAAAGGCGGCTGTTTTTGAAAGTTTGCAATCCTCTGCGGTCAATCCAACGTCTCAAGATGTTTTGTGTTTCTCTCAATTGCTTGAAAGAAAACGACCATATGTGTGTCATTACCTGTCTTGCGACAAATAACGTATTCACCATTACTCCCTAGAAAGGAGGTGATTCATCCACAGCTTCCGCTACGGATGCCTTGTTACGACTTCACCCTTATTACCAACCCTACCGTCGTCCCCGATTTGAAACAGGGCCTTCTGGTATTG